>CALUWN010000004.1 GCA_944324495.1 uncultured Mucispirillum sp.
CTATTAATAATATTACAACCCTATACAATTAAAAAGGTTAAAAGAAACTGCTTCGCCTACTATCGTAGGCTCAGAATAACAGTTATTACAATTATTTCTATTTTTACATATATTATCAAGTAGTTATAGCTTTTTTTAATAAAAAATGGGGGTGATGCAGGAAAAATATATATCTTCCGTTTTTTCTCCTTCAAATACAAGAAAATATTTCTTTTTAGGCTCTTTTTGAAGCCCTGCCCTGGTTCTTTCAAAATTATTTCTTTTCTCTCTCATTATATCTACTCATCTATGGGGAAAATTGTAGTAAATAAAGGAACACCACCATATCTGCCATCAAGATATGCTTTATCAATCTTTTTATCAAACCTTACATTATATTCATCAAGAGAATATATATTGCTGTTACCTTCTGGTTTTTTATCCACAAACCATATCTCATCTCTACGAAGTAAATCAAAATCTAATAATCTTGATTCATGAGTTGTTACAATTAATTGTACATCTAAATTGTTAGCTACATACTCAAAAAATGTCTTAATAAATCTATATGTAAGGCTTGGGTGTAAACACCTATCAAGTTCATCTATAATATACACCTTTTTTTCTTCTGATAAAATAATATCTAACAATTCTAATATTCTTACTGTACCATCTGATTCTTCTAACAAATCAAATAAATTAGATATATTATTATGTCTAAATTTCAAACTTTGGCATTTAAGATTTTTTTCTATATCACTTGAAAAAATAAAATAATCCTTTTTACTTCTTACTACTGATTTTATTTCCGAAAGTTTTTCTTCATTTTTTAAATCATTTTCCATTTTTTCAACAAGTTTTACCATTATTTCATTAGGTATATTACTACTATTAATATTATTTAAAGGTACATCGTCTAGCTGTAACTCATTAATACCTGTATCAAAAGATTTTAAAAGTTCTGACGCCTTTTTTAATTTTTTTTCATTTGTAAAATATAATGATGATGATATGGGTCTATCTGGATAGTTAATATCTAATACATCTTCAAACCATCCATAAACTTTCTTAAAAATATATAATTCATCAGATTCTTTATATGTTTTATATAAATTTTCTTTATTATCATTCATAAAATGTAAAAAAAGCTGATTGCTGTTAGGTTTTATATCATCGGTATATACTTTAAATTTTAATGCTAAGTTTTTATCTTTTGGTGGGTCAAAGTCTAATATTCCTTGTTTTATATCCCTTTCAAATATTCTTTTTTCAGATTTTTCACCAATTTCATATAACCATTCTGATAAAAATTCGCCACTTGATAATAATACTGTGAAACCATATAAATAATACTTGTTATCAATCATTAATTGAACTTCAAAATAACTTTCTTCTGTTTTATTAGTTTCATTTACCTTACAATATAAATTACTATATCCTGTAGGAAGCTCACCATCAACTATTGTTTCCTGCATAAAACTTAATGCTTTAATAAAGTTTGATTTACCTGATGCATTAGCACCATATAAAGCAGCAAATTTTAATAATTTTATAGTTTCATCCTTATATAGTCTTTCTTCTTTACTTTTTACCTTACCAGCTATCATAGAAAATTCTTCACTTTTCCCATTATCCTGCTTATTAAACGATAAAAAGTTTCTTATATTAAAGCGTATAAGCATTTAAACACCTCAATTAAATACCATTATTTAATAATCAATAAAAATTATTTAATTGTAAATAATAATTATTATTTAATATTAAATAATTTATAATTTTGCAAGTGATTTTTTCACATTAAAATATTTTTACATATAAAAAAGACGGTTCACTCATAATTAGTAAACCGTCTTTTAAATTTATTAGCTTATCATTTTTTATATCTGCTTTCTCATAATAGCTAAATTTTTCTGTGCTACGCTCATTAAAAGCTTAATACGGTTAAGCTGGTTAACTTCACTTGCACCCGGGTCATAATCCACCGCTGCTATATTTACATTATCATAAGCCATACGCAGTGCTTTCATTACTCCTTTACCTGTTACGTGGTTTGGAAGGCACGCAAAGGGTTGTACACATAAAATATTGCCTACTCCACCTTCAATTAATTCAACCATTTCAGCAGTTAAAAGCCAACCCTCACCAGACTGGTTACCAAGAGAAACTATTTTCTCTGCTAAATTTGCAAGCTCAAATATATTTGGCATAGCATCAAAATGTTTACTTTTTCTTAATGCTTTTCTCATAATATTGCGTTTATGCTCAATCATCCAAATAATATACCTTGCAACATATCGCCTGATTTTAGAGCCTGCCATATACTTGCTTCTATAAATATCATCATAAGCACTGTAAAGTACAAAGTCCATAAAATCTGGCACAACAGCTTCACCGCCCTCACGCTCAATTACTTCTACGGCTTTATTATTAGCATCTGGGTGGAATTTAATTAATATCTCACCTACAATACCAACACGCGGTTTACGGTTTTCATCCATTTCTATATTATCAAATTCTTCCACAATATCATAAACATCACGTTTAAACTGACGCCAGTTATAGTTATATACGTTTCTAGCACAAATATCTGCCCATTTATTATATAAAGCTTCTGTTTCGCCTTTCACTTTCTCATATGGGCGGCATCTGTATAACATTCTCATTAATAAGTCACCATATAATATACCCATAACCATTCTTCTAACCATAGGCATAGTAACTTTAAAGCCCTCATGAGCTTCTAAACCATGCAGGTTAAATGAAAGAACTGGTATATGACTAAGCCCTGCCCTGTTAAGTGCATTTTTAAGCCAGCCAATATAGTTTGTAGCCCTGCAGCCACCTGCTGTTTGAGAAATTAAAACCGCAACCCTTTCAGTATCGCAATTTGGACTCATTACATAGTTTAATAACTGGCCAACTGCTACAATAGCAGGAAAACAAGCATCGTTATTAATATGTTTTAAACCACATTCAATATCGCTTCTATCTGTTGTTTCTAAAACTTTTACCTTATAACCCTCTGCTAATAACGCCTCTTTCATCATATGAATGTGGATTGGTGAAAGCTGCGGTATAACAATTGTATGGGTTTCTTTCATTTCTTTTGTAAACTCTGCCCCTTTAGTTGCAGGAGTAAAGTTTCTATCTATTCCGCGTTTTTTCCTGTCTTGAATAGCAGCCATTAATGAACGGATACGAATACGAACTGCTCCTAAATTACTGCCCTCGTCTATTTTAATTACTGTATATAATTTCTCATGCCTGTTTAAAATATCATAAACCTGCTCAGTTGTTACTGCATCAAGACCACAGCCAAAAGAGTTTAACTGTATAAGCTCTATATTATCCCTTTCAGCTACAAAACTTGCCGCTTTATAAAGCCTTGAATGGTATGTCCATTGGTCTACAGCATTCATAGGACGCTCAACTGTAGCAAGGTGAGCAATAGAATCTTCTGTTAATACTGCTAAACCATTAGATGTTATCAGCTCAGGAATACCATGGTTTATTTCATTATCAATGTGGTATGGTCTGCCAGATAATACGATACCTTGAATATTATGTTTTTCAATATAAGCAAGAGTTTCTTCACCTTTATCTCTAATATCCTGTTTAAATGCTGCCATTTCTTTTTCTGCTTTTCTTGCAGCAATTCTCACTTCCTGCTCTGGTACATTGTATGTTTTAAACATATTTACTAAAGTGTTTTCTAGTACTTTAGAATCATTAAGCGGTAAAAATGGCCCAATAAATTCTACTTTTTCTTGTGTTAATGCATCCACATTTAACCTAATAACTTCTGGATAGCTGCACACTACAGGACAGTTATAGTTATTATCTGCACCCTCTTCATGTACTTCTTTTTGAATACATGGATAGAAAATACGCTTAATACCTTTAGAAATTAAGTTCATTATATGACCATGCACAAGTTTTGCAGGGTAGCAAACTGTCTGCGATGGTATAGTTTCAAGCCCTGTATTAAATAACTCTTTAGATGATTTATCTGATATTACAACCCTGTAGCCAAGCTCTGTAAATAAAGTAAACCAAAATGGGTAGTTTTCATATACATTTAATACCCTAGGTATACCTATCACACCCCTTGGTGCTTTATCTTCATTTAATGGTATATAGTATTCAAATAAACGCATATTTTTATAAGCATAAAGGTTTGGAAGGTTATTTGCCTCTTCTACTTCCTGTACTCCTTTTTCACATCTGTTACCAGTGATATAGCGTTTTTTATTACCACCAAATTTATTTACAGTTAATAAGCAGTGGTTAGAACATCTTTTGCATCGTACATTAATTGATTCCATTTCAAAAGAGCTGATTGCTTCTTTTGCTATTAATGTAGATTTTTCACCAGTATATCTATCTTTTGCTATTAAAGCAGAACCAAAAGCACCCATATGACCAGAAATTGCAAAACGAGTAACTTTTGCACCAACAGAAAGTTCAAATGCTCTTAATACTGCATCGTTAAAAAATGCACCACCTTGAACAACTACATGTTCGCCTAAATCTTCCACACTGCTCATTTTTATAACTTTATATAATGCATTTCTTACAACAGAGTAAGAAAGACCAGCAGAAATATCACTAACTGATGCACCCTCTTTTTGTGCCTGTTTTACTTTTGAGTTCATAAATACAGTACATCTTGAGCCTAAATCAACAGGATGTTCTGCTTTTAAGGCAGCTGAAGCAAAATCCTGCACTGTAGACTGAACTGATTTTGCAAAGTTTTCTATAAATGAACCACAACCAGAAGAACATGCCTCATTAAGTACTATCTTATCAATAGCACCTTTTCTAACATACATACATTTCATATCCTGGCCGCCAATATCTAAAATAAACGATACATTAGGCACAAAATATCTTGCAGCTGTGAAATGGGCTACCGTTTCAACTTCACCTTCATCAACACCTAACGCTGCTTTTATAAGCCCTTCCCCATAACCTGTAATACATGAATTTGCAATATAAGCAGTAGATGGAAGCTCTGCATATATTTTTTCAAGTACTAATAATACTGATTTAACAGGGTTACCAAGGTTTGATGAATATGATTCAAATAAAAGATTATCATTTTCATCAATAAGGATAGCTTTTGTAGTTGTAGAGCCAACATCAAGCCCTAAGAATAATTTACCTTCTGCCTGAGATAACTCTTTTTTATTTAAAACACCCTCTTTAGAGTGGCGTTCTTTAAATTCATTATATTCTTCTTCGCTTTCAAAAAGACGAGGTAACTGCTCTATTTCGCTTTCAACTTTTGTAGTTAAAAGAGTATCAACTTTTTCTATAATAGATTTAAATGATACAGGCTCTGAATTTTTAGAAACTAATGCCGCACCCATAGCAACAAAAAGTTGCGGATGTTCTGGGAAAATAATTTCATTGGGTTGTAATGAAAGTGTTTCTATAAACCTTTGACGCAGTTCTGATAAGAAAAATAATGGGCCACCTAAAAATGCAACATTACCAGAAATAGTTCTGCCGCAGGCAAGCCCGCCTATAGTTTGGTCAACAACTGCTTGAAAAATAGATACTGCAATATCTTCTTTTGCTGCACCCTCATTTAATAATGGAAGTACATCCGTTTTTGCAAATACACCACAGCGAGCAGCAATAGGGTATATTGTTTTATAATTTTTTGCCATTTCATTAAGGCCTGCTGCATCTGTTTGGAGTACAACAGCCATCTGGTCAATAAATGCTCCTGTACCGCCAGCACAAGTTTCATTCATTCTTTGGTCTATACCATTATCAAAAAATGTAAGCTTAGCATCTTCACCACCAAGCTCAATTGCTACATTTGTTTCTGGAATTTTTGTTTTAATACATTCTGTAGAAGCAATAACTTCTTGGATAAAACCAACACCAAGCCATTGTGAAACTGATATACCACCAGAACCTGTTACATTAATTGTAACTAAAGCATCTGGAAATTCTGCATAGGCTTCTTTTATAACTGTAGCAAGTGTATTACGCATATCAGATAAATGACGCCTGTATTGATGATAAAGCATATTATTATGCTCATCAGTAATGACTATTTTAATTGTAGTAGAACCAATATCAAGCCCCATATGATACATCTTTTTATTCATATTACGCCCCATAAAAAACATAAAAATACCAAAAAGGTATTTTTATAAATATAATATTTTATTATAATTGTCAAATAAAAATCTTTGTATTGTTCTATTATAAGCTAATCTCTATGTATAGATTTTATATCTAGTATATCTGCCTTTGATTTACTGCCCTTTTTCTGTTTTGTGCAACTCCATTTGTAAATATCTAAAGATACCATTTGTTTTGTTCTGTACTCTTTATTATACCTTAACATTACAAGGGTATTTCTATTATCACTTAACGCATATTCTTCATATGTTATAAATGGTAGTTCCTGCAATACTTTACAAGATATATCTGTTATAAAGAGCTTATCAGTTGTGGAAATTAGCCCCATATTATCATTTAATTCATCTATACCTAAAGCTTGGTAATATAATGGGGCAGGACCATAAAACTTATCAATATTGTATGCTTTATTCTTAATTTGAGCACATTCCATGGTGGCTTCAGAATCAAACACTTCCATACCACCCACATCAGAATAAGCACTTGTTAATGATGTAAAAACATGGTTGTTTATTATGCCTAAACTATAAAAACCATAACGCTGAATATGGGTGTGTATTTCGTCTGTTTTTACATTGTATATACATAAAAGCCCTGTTTCCTTGTCTGCACTATCACCTGCTATGGCTATTAGAGATTTATCTAATGAACAAGTGATACCTAGCCAGTCTATATGGTAACTAGAAAAATCAAACTCTTTTAGTAAGTTTAAATCCCTGTCATAAAGCTCCCATTTTTTATCTTTAATGTTTACTGCATAACCTTGGTTTATTAGCCATTTATTGCCGTCTATGTAGGCTATCTCTTTTAGTTTTTCATAGCCTTCTATCATATCATCATCTATAAGGTCTTCATCTACAGTGTATAAATAAAGTCTCGAATGGCGAATAATCATAAGCCTAAACTGACCATTCTTATTAAACATACACATATAGCCCATGTCATGCTGGTATGATGCCCTTGGAAGAGATGCTATAAGCGTAATATCATCTTCACCTCTTAGCCTGTATATAACTAAATGCTCATCAAAGGGAGCAAAATCTGCCACCATTGCCACATATATATCATCACCTATATACATATAATCAAGTAAGTAATCTTCCATATAAAATAATTCATTTTCTTCCACCGTACAGCTGTTTAAAGATACACGGAAAAACCTGTATGTATTATCATGAACTACAAATGAAATTGTGTTATCATCTATGAATTTTATTGTTTTTGAAAGAGTTGGGTTGTTATAAGATAAAACCATTTTTTCTATATCAATAGTGTTTTCAAGCTCAAACATTTTTCACCTGTTAAATAAAATATGAAGAAATTTATCACTATTTCACTGCTAAGTCAAGTTAAGATAAAATAAGAAAAAATAGATAAAAATATACTGAAAATATTACAATTAGATTAATTAGCCAACAACATCAATTATACGGCCAACACCTTTTGCCACAGCCATATTAGCACCTGCTAAACTCGCCTGCTTAGAAGAAGCATCCGTATTTGTCAGCTCTGTAATACCATGTTGATGTGAAAGCCCTTTTGATTTATTTGCAGTAGCAATTGAATATTCCATGCCAAGCATCTGCGACTTTTCAAAAGAAGGCAGTCCTGAAACATATGCCATATATTCGCTCCTATAATGGTTATCCCACTACAACTAATTTATTTTATATAACCAAATTTGTCAACAAAAATTATTTGTTTACATTATTACCGGTAATATTATCATTTAATTCTTCAAGCAATCCCCTGCCTGTAGAATTATCATTTGAATATATTACAATATCATGCGGTGAAATATATGTAGCTGGTGGAGTTGCACCGCAGTATGTTATATCTATATAATCATAAAACTCTTTTTCTGAAATATTGCCTGTTGCAACCATTAAAGAAATTTGTGCAATATTTGTGTATATTTCTTGAGTTATCTGCATTAATATTGTTTTAGCAAATTCTTGGTTATCGCTGAAATTTTCAACTATAACATTAACCAAATCATTACTAAATTTATCAACCATTTGCGTAGATAAAGAAGATGAAGCCAGCTTCTGAACTTGTTCTTCTGTCATATTATCAGTGGAAATATCGCTGTTATTTGAAAGCTCAGTATTAATACTAACAAATAACTTGCTTAACTGCTTGGCATCATTACAGGCTATTTTTACCTCGCCTTTTTTAAGATACTCAAATGTTTCATAACCTAAAGCATTTGAAGATACTTCTGCTTTTTGTATAAATTCATTATGTTTTTTCTCAACCTTTAAATTACCTACAACTATTATTATAACAATTATTACAGCAATCAATACCATAAACCCTGCTGATTTATATATAATATTAGATTTCTTTTTCTTTTTCATATATCACCTTGTAATTATTTCTATATACTATATACGCTTTTAATCTTTATTGCAACTATCTTAACAAAATTTACTTTTATTTTAAAAATTTAAAAATTTTAGTTGCAACTAATTTTTTTTAAATGTATAAAGAAATATAAAATTTGTATTAAGGAGTAATTTATGGATAATGTTGGAGGAAACAAACTTTTATACTTTTTAGCAGGTGTTGCCGTTGGTGGAATTATTGTATATTCAGCACGTTCACCACAAGTTAGGAGTCTGCTTGCAAAAGCTGCGGGCAAAGGTTTAAAATTAAAAGAGGATGCAGCCGCATTGATAGAGTCTATCAAAGAAGATGCAGAAGATTTTGCAGCAGAAGCAAAACATTACAGCAAAAAACAACATGGTAAATAATATTGAGAGGCGTAGATGGAAGTTAAAGTAATTCATAAACTGCCCGGCAGAATACGCCTTCAATACAGAAAAAATACTTTAACCAGTAAACAAATTATACTGGTTAAAGTTCTTTTATCTACTCAAGAAGGTATTACAAGTATTAATATTAACCCTGTTACCTGCTCTATTTTAGTCTATTATAATGGTATTTCTGAAAAGCAGGTACTGGCTCTTTTTTACTCACTAAATAATGAATATTTAAATGATGAAGATATGCTTGCCTCTATTAACGAGCAGACAAGTGAAAAAAGTATTGCTACTTCAATTATTTTTATGGTAGCAAAACATTTTGGTAAAATGATACTGCCTTTATATGTAAGAAAATTTATTACAATAATAAATACTCTTCCTAGGATTAAGCAGGGGTTAAATATACTGCTTTTTCAAAAAAAACTTATTTCAGAAACCTTAGATGCTGCTGCTATAAGCCTATCTATTGCTAATGGTGATTATAAAACGGCAGGCTCTATTAATCTGCTGCTTAATATGGGCGAAACTTTAGAAGATTATGCAAAACGCAAGTCCTATGATAATCTGGCAGAATCACTGCTGAATTTACAAGGTCAAGTGCGTATTATTAAAGATAATGAAGAATACTCTATTCCTGCCCACTCTGTTAAAAAAGGTGATAATATTATTGTTAGAAATGCACAAAATATTAATGCGGATGGCGTAATTATATCTGGTGAAGCTATGGTGAACCAAGCAAGCATTACTGGCGAGCCATTACCTGTAAAAAAAGAAGTTGATGATATAGTTTATGCTGGCACTTTTATTGAAGAAGGCGAAATAATTATCAGAGTAACTGCAGCAGGAAATGATACAAAGGTAAGTAAAATTGTTAATCTTATAAATGATGCTAATAATCAAAAATCCAAAGCTCAAGAAAAAGCAGAAAAATTGGCAGATAAACTTGTACCTTATAATTTTTTACTTGCAGGAACTACATTTTTAGCCACAAGAGATATTGCTAAAACATCATCTACATTAATGGTTGATTATTCATGTGCTATGAAACTTGCAGCACCTATTGCAAGCCTTTCTGCTATGAAAGAAGCAGCAAATAAAGGCATCGTTATAAAAGGAAGCAAATATTTAGAAGAAACTGCCACAGCAGATACTATTATTTTTGATAAAACAGGCACCCTAACATATGCTTCACCAAAAGTGGTAGAAATTATTGGGTTTAATAATTATTCAGAATATGAAGTACTAAAAACCGCTGCCTGTTTAGAAGAACATTTCCCACACCCACTTTCTAGAGCTGTGGTGCAAAAAGCTCAAGATGAAGGCATTGACCATAAAGAAGAACACGCAAAAGTAGAATATATTGTTGCTCATGGTATTGTTTCCACACTGTATAATGAAAAAGTGGCCATTGGAAGCTATCATTTTATATTTGATGACGAAAAAACAAAAATCAGTAAAGAAGAAGTAAAAATAATTGAAAAAGCAGCTGCAAAATGCAGTTCTATACTATACCTTGCCATAGGTGATAAATTAATGGGGATTATATTGATTGATGACCCAGTTATAGAAAATGCTGCTCAAATAGTTGATGACCTTAGAAAAAGTGGTATAGAACAAGTTGTAATGATTACAGGTGATGGAGAAAAAGCAGCTTCAAAAGCTGCGGCTGTTATTAAGGCAGATGATTATATTTCACAAGCATTACCAGAAGATAAAACTAATTACGTAAAAAAATTACGTAAAAAAGGTCATAAAGTATTAATGACTGGTGATGGGATTAATGATTCCCCTGCTCTTGCAGCTGCTAATGCTGGTATCGCTATGAAAGGCAGTTCTGATATTGCAGGCGAAACAGCTGATATTATATTGAATGATAAAGGTATAGAAAGCCTTTTAGACACAAGAATATTAGGGCAAAATTTACTTAAAAGAATATCTTTTAATAATAAAGTAATAATTGCTGGAAACTCAATACTTATACTTCTTGGGCTTTTAGGTAAAATTAGGCCTGCTACAGCAGCATTGATACATAACACATTAACTGTGGGTATAAGCATAAACTCTATGAAACCACTATCAAAGGATGACAAATGATTATAAGCAGTTTTTTTGAAGGAAGAGTACGTTTAAAAGCACCTCTTTTTAAAAATAAAGCAATATGTGATGAAGTAAGTAAAATATTATTTTCTACAAATGGAATTGAAAATATTACTATAAATAATATTACAGGAAGTATGCTTATTGAATACAACCCTGTAAAAATTCCACTTTTAAAAATAAAAAAAGCTACCCCATATTTTGAGAAAATTAAAGAAATATATGATGAGTATCAAGATGAAGCAGTTGGTGATATTTTACTAATTATAAAAGAAATGGAAAAACTTTTTAAATAATATGGCAGAAAACCTGCCATATTATTATCTTAACACAGTATCTATTAAAGATGTCAGCTCTTTAAATTTTTCTTCATCATTATTAGCTGATGCATGACGCACACAAGATAATATGTGGGCTTTTAATACTGCCTTATTTGTCTTACGGATAATTGCTTCCACAGCAAAAAGCTGATTTGAAATATCTATGCAGTACCTGTTATCTTCCATCATGCGTATAATACCTTCTATATGACCTTTTGCAGTTTTTAATAAAGGTATTACAGCATCTTTATCTGCCATCATTATGCTTTCTCAACTGAAACTGCTTCAAACCCAGCTTCATTTACTACATTTAAAAGTGCATTATCATCAACATCTTTTGATAATACTACTTTTGCATTTTTTGCTTCCAAACTAACTTCAGCAGAAACTACACCATCAACAGAATTTAATGCTTTTTCCACTGCCATTTTACAATGGTTACAGTTCATACCGTTTACATTAACAATTACATTCATTTCTTTTTCCCCTTTGTTTATATATTTTTCAGCTTTAAAATTTCTTAACCTTAAAGCATTTGTTACCACAAAAACAGAACTAAAGCTCATAGCGGCTGCTGCTATCATAGGGTTTAACGTAAGCCCATAGGATAAATAAAATACTCCTGCTGCAACAGGTATGCCTATTATGTTATAAAAAAATGCCCAAAATAAATTCATCTTTATATTTTTAAGTACTGCTTTACTTAATTTTACAGATGTTACTGCATCAAGTAAATTATTATTAATCAATACTATATCTGCTGACTGTATTGCCACATCTGTTCCTGCACCAATAGCTATGCCTAAGTCTGAACGCATTAATGCTGGTGCATCGTTTATTCCATCACCAACCATGGCAACTTTTTTACCTTTTTCCTGTAACTGCCTTATAATTTCCTCTTTATCCTGTGGCATAAGCTCTGCATATACATTTTCTATTCCTGCTTGAAAAGCTGTATATTCAGCCGACTGCTTATTATCACCTGTAAGCATATATACTTCTATATTACTTTCTTTAAACTTTTTAACAGCTTCTATACTTGTTTCCTTTATTTTATCAGATACATTTATAATGCCTATCAACTCATTTTCTTCTGCTAAATATATAGGAGCAGATGTATTATCTATATTTTTTTGCTTATTTTTATATTCTATTCCTAATGATGTCATAAATTTAGCACTGCCACAGCTGTATTTTTTACCGTTTATAATACAGCTTATACCAAGACCATTATAAGAGTTAAAATCAGTAGCAGAAAACACATCAAACCCTAATTTTTCACATTTATTTACAATTGCTTTAGCTATTGGATGTGCAGAACTTTTTTCTAATGTATAAGCTGTCTGTAATATTGTATTTTCATCATATTTATACACTTCAACAGATTTTACAGTCATCTTCCCTTCTGTAATTGTGCCTGTTTTATCTATGGCTATTGCATTAATGCTGTGAGCTGCCTCCAAACTTTCTGCAGATTTTATTAATATTCCATTTTCTGCCCCTCTGCCTGTACCAACCATAATTGCAACAGGGGTGGCAAGCCCTAATGCACACGGGCAGGATATCACTAATACCGATATGGCAATAGATAATGCAAACTCAAAAGACATACCCATATAAAGCCAAAAAACAGCCGATATTATGGAAATCGTAATCACTATAGGTACAAAAATACCACTAATTTTATCTGCAAGTTTAGAAATTGGAGCTTTTGAATTTGCAGCCTCCCCCACAAGTGCAATAATTTGCGAAATAGTTGTATCTTTACCAACTTTTAATGCTCTATATTTAATATAACCTGTCTTATTGATTGTGGCACTGATTACTTTATCGCCAACACTTTTTTCTACAGGCATACTCTCACCTGTAATAGATGACTGGTCTATAGTGGTGTTTCCTTCAATAATTTCACCATCTACTGCAATGCTGCCTCCGGGCTTCACTATAACAATATCCCCTGCTTTTACTTCATCTACAAGTACAGTATATTCTTTGCCCTCTCGCTCAATAATTGCAGTCTTTGGCGTTAAATCCATTAACTTTTCTAACGCTTTACTGGTTTTTTTCTTAGATTTAGCTTCTAAATATTTACCAAGAGTAATTAATGTCAAAATAGTTGCAGCAGATTCAAAATAAAGAGAATGGCTGTATTTCATTACAAGTTCATGGTTTGATACTGCTAGCCCATAACCTATTCTATAAATTGCAAAAATACCATAAATCATAGCAGAAAATGCACCTAAGGCAACTAATGTATCCATATTTGGTGCTTTATGAATTAAAGCTTTATAACCTTTAATAAAAAATGCCCTGTTTATAAAAACAATAGGAATAGTAAGTAAAAACAATGTAAAAGCATAGTTTAAACTGTTTTCATAACCTTGTAAGATTGGTAGATTAGGCAGATGCATCATAGGACCCATAGAAAGATAAAGCACTGGTATAAAAAATATAAATGAATACTTTAATCTTTCATACATTAAATCACTTTCATTTATCTGCTCTTTATTTACTTTTTTATTATCACTTTTATTTTGAGAAGCAACCTGTGCACCATAGCCAGCATCCACTACAGCAGTTATAATATCACTAGGCTTAATATTATCATCATATTCAACTACCATATTATTAGATAAAAGGTTTACATTAACATTTTTTACGCCATCCAGCTTGGAAACGGCTTTATATACATGGGCAGAACAGGCAGAGCAAGTCATACCTGTAATATCAAATTTATCTTTCATTGTATCACCTAAAAGCTAATGCAATACTTACCCTACCCCCTAGGTATAGGGTATAAAGTATATGCGTATAATAATCACATTATTTTTATATGTCAACACTATAATTTTGTTAAAAAATATAGATTTTTATATATTTTTATTATTTATAACAATAATTTTAGATTATATTTTCATTTTTTTATATATTTTACATTATTTTTAAGTAATTTTTTATAATTTTTAAAAAAATTAGATTATATTTTTTTACTTATATTATCAAGTAGTTATATAATATATTATAACTACATATGTATAAATTTTGTTGTCTTTATAATTAAATATATTATTTTATAAAAATTAGCTTGACATATTTTTTAATGAAGTATAATACAATGCTTATTCTTTTTTACAATACAGGTGATAAATGGAAAAACAAAAAGTTTTAGTTGAATTAAAACAGGTTTGTAAAAGTTTTGACGGAAAGTCTGTACTTAATAATTTAGACCTTCAAATATATAATGGTGAATTCCTTACTATATTAGGTCCTTCAGGCTGTGGCAAAACAACTACTTTACGTTTAATTGCCGGATTTGAGCATGCCGATAGTGGCGATATTATTTTAGACGGTAAAAAAATAAATAATATCCCTGCAAATAATAGAGAAGTTCATACTGTTTTCCAAAACTATGCACTTTTTCCCCATATGACCGTATTTGAAAATATTGCTTTTGGTCTGAAAATGCACAAAGTGCCTAAAAATGAAATTAAAGATAAAGTAATGGAAGTGCTGCGTATTGTAAAACTAGAAGAATTTGTGGATAGAAAACCACACCAGCTTTCAGGTGGTCAGCAGCAGCGTGTGGCTCTTGCAAGAGCTTTAGTTAATAAACCACTTGTACTGCTCCTTGATGAGCCACTTAGTGCATTAGATGCTTCTTTAAGGCTTAATATGCAAAAAGAATTAAAACAGCTGCAAAGAAAACTTGGTATTACTTTTGTACTTGTTACTCATGACAGAGAGGAAGCTCTTTCCATGTCTGATAGAGTAATTGTTATGAACCAAGGTGTTATAGAACAATGCGGCACACCTAAAAACTTATATGAAGAGCCAAACTCTATATTTGTAGCAAACTTTATTGGCGATGTTAATATACTTAAAGGCGAAGTATTAGGCTTTGAAGATAACTTAGTAAAAGCAAAAGTTGAAGGCAGAATATGCAGTATTAAAACAAAAAAACAACTTCAAGTTGGCGAAAAATTTACCCTGCTGCTTCGCCCAGAAGATATGAGAATAGAAAAACTTAGTGAACACCCTGATACCGATGGGCTTATGGTTGGAAATATTGAAACAAAAATTTATAAAGGTGCTACACTTGATACTACAATCAAATTAAATAACGGCACTATTATTAAAGCCAGCGAATTTTTTGACGAAGAATATGAAGATTTTGACTACAATATGAATGAACGTGTATCTGTTGGCTGGGTTTCTGGATGGGAGGTTATTTTACAAGATGAAAGAACAAAGCCTTTTTCATAAAGTTACAATAGGTATCATTGTTTTATGGTTACTACTTTTTGCTTTAATACCTAATATTATTATGTTTGTTGTTAGTTTTATGGAGTATGACAGCTCATCTTTTGTTAAAGCTGTATTTACTTTAGATAACTATAAACAATTTTTTTCAGATAACTATTTTAAAATATTTATTAATTCTTTTAAAATAGCAGCTATCGCAACACTTTTATGTCTTTTTATAGGATATCCTTTTGCATATATTTTAGCACGCTCAAAATCCAGATATAAAGGGCTTTTAGCTCTTTTAGTAGTTATACCATATTGGACAAGTGCCTTAATTAGAACATATGCAATATTTTACATGCTTTCTGCAAACGGGCTTATTAATACTATCCTTATAAAAATAGGTATTATTGATGCCCCTCTTAAATTATTATATACAGAAGGAGCTGTTATTTTTGGGTTTGTATACACACTACTGCCTTTTATGATATTACCATTATATGCAACTATTGAAAAATTTGATTTTAAATATATTGAAGCAGCCCAAGATTTAGGTGCAAGTAAAATTAGAACATTTTACCACATAATTCTTCCTCTTACTTCACCGGGCATTATTGCAGGGGTTGTGCTTGTATTTTTACCTGCTTTAGGGCTTTTCTATATCCCTAATCTGCTTGGTGGAAAAACAATGATGGTCAGCAATATTATTCAAGAACAATTTATAACTTCCGTAATACAAAACTGGCCTCTTGGCTCTGCTGCAAGTGTGCTTATTACTGTTGTTATGGGTTTAATGATATGGGCATATTACAAAAGCTCTAAATCATTTCAAACAAAGGTGCTGTAATGAAAACATCAAAATTACAATGGTCATACATTTTTTTAGTTTATGTATTTTTATACCTGCCATTAATAATTTTAATAATCTTTTCATTTAATGAAGCACCTACTGGGGCAGTATGGAAAGGTTTTTCTTTAAAATGGTATGATAAACTTTTTCACTCAAGTACACTTATTACTGGGCTTATAAATTCGCTCCTGATTGGTATATCTTCAGCTACTTTAGTTACTATTATTGGGACACTTTCTGCTGTTACTTTATTTAGATTTAAGTTTTTTGGTAAAAACTTTATTATATCCTTACTTTATATCTTAATAATGTCACCAGAAATCATTATGGGTATATCGCTACTTTTATTATTCAAATTTCTAAGCCTTAGTTTAGGGTTTCAGACTTTACTTATTACACATATTACCCTGTGCCTGCCTTTTGTAATGGCTGTGCTTTTTACAAGGCTTTCAAATTTTGATATACATATTATAGAAGCAGCAAAAGATTTAGGTGCAAATGAATTACAAACTTTCTTTCATATTATTTTGCCATCTATTTTCCCTGCTGTTGTTGCTGCGTGGATATTAAGCTTTACTATTTCTATGGATGATAGTATATGTGCATTTTTCACATCTGGTCCAAGATTTGAAATATTGCCACAAAAAATATATGCAATGGTTAGAACTGGGGTAAAACCAGAAGTAAATGCGTTAAGTACTATTATATTTGGTGTATCAATGCTTATTGTTATTGTTACACAAATAATGCTAAAAGAGAGGAAAAGATGAAAAAAATTCTTGTTGTGCTTATGGCAGCTTTTACACTTTTTGCCTGCACTAAAAAAAACGAAAACGAATTATTTGTTTATAACTGGTCTGAGTACATTCCTGATGAAGTTATTAAACAATTTGAAGCTGAAACTGGCATCAAAGTTCATTATACTACATATGACAGTAATGAAGCAATGTACTCAAAAATTAAACTTACAGGTGGAGCAGATTATGATGTAGCTGTACCATCAACTTACTATATTGAAAAAATGCAAAAAGAAGGCTTAATACAAGCTATTGATAAATCAAAATTAACTAATTTTAATAACCTTAATCCTATGCTTGTAAACCAGCCATATGACCCTGAAAATAAATACAGCGTTCCTTTTATGTGGGGTACTACTGCCATTGGTGTTAATGCAAAATATATTGACCCCGCAACAATTACTTCATGGGATGATTTATGGAGAGAAGAATTTAAAGGCAAATTAATGCTGCAAAATGATGTTAGGGAAGTATTCCATACTGCATTACGCTCCCTTGGTTATTCTGGTAATAGTAAAAATAAAGCTGAAATAGAAGAAGCATATAATAAATTAGTTAAATTAATGCCTTCTGTTACTTTATTTAACTCTGATTCTCCAAGAACTCCATTTTTAAATGAAGAAGTATATATTGGTATTATGTGGAGCGGTGAAGCATATATGGCATCTTTAGAAAATAAAGATATTAAATATATATACCCAAAAGATGGTGCTGCTGTATGGGTGGACAGCCTTGTTATTCCTAGCAAAGCAAGAAATGTAGAAAACGCATATAAATTTATTGATTTTATAATACGCCCAGAAATTTCTGCAAAAATTTCAAACTATGTAGGATATGCAACTCCATTAAAACAAGAAGTAGTTGGAAAATATTTAGATGAAAATGCTAAAAACAGCAGAATTATCTTCCCTACTGATGAAGATTTACAAAATTCTGAATTTCAGCTTAATATTGAAGAAGCTCTACCAATATACAGCCAGTACTGGAATAAGTTAAAAGTTAATCAATAAGTTATATAATTTAAGCCCATTTGGTTATCAAATGGGCTTTTTTAATACAATATTCAGGCGATCAATAAAATATAACTAACATATAAGTATAAGTTTACTAAATTTACTAAAAAATCAATAATACAAAAACTCATATATAAAATATCAAACATAATAGCAATGTAACATTTTAATAAATGTATTGCTTATATTCATAAAAACTATGTAGTGTATGATTATAATTATCTTAATAAAATAAATCTATAGAAGTATTCTTTAAAAAGCCTTATATATTTTATTATATTATTATTTGGAAGAATAATTAAGTCTGGATATTTTAAAAGGTTTTTCTAAAGTTACAAAAGTTATAAATAGAACTTGACATTCCCCCCCCCGTGATATAATGATAAAAATTTTATCAAAAGGAGTATTGTATGCAAAAGAAAAAACTTATAATAATACTAATTTATGCAGTTTTATCAATTTTTATGATAACTGCTTGTAGTGACAGCAATAATGGAAGTAATAACAGTGGAAATAATGGAGGTGATGGTTCAGTTTTACCAGAACCAAAGCCTGATCCAAATGCTGTAAAAGAGTTTTATCACTTTACTACATGGAATAATACCTTAAGATTATGGCAAGACTCCCTATATGCAATTTTAGATAATGGTTCACTTTATGCCTGGGGCAATAATAAAGATGGTCAGTTAGGATTAGGACTTACTGATGAATATGTAGCCTATAATAAAAAAGTTGATATTCCAGGTAAAGTAAAATTGATTAAATGTGCAGGTGATAACCCTACTGAATCAGCGTGTTATGTTATAACAGAAGATGGTGCACTTTATGTATGGGGTAAGAATAGTTATGGTCAGCTGGGAGTTGGTGATGAAGTAAATAAAAACACACCTACTAAGGTTAATTTACCTAGCAAAATTAAAGAACTAATAACTACTGGTTCGTCAGTTTATGCTATACTGGAAGATGGTTCTCTTTATTCATGGGGTTATAATTATTATGGTGAACTGGGAGTTGGTGATGAAGTAAATAAAAACACACCTACTAAGGTTAATTTACCTAGCAAAATTAAAGAACTAATAACTACTGGTTCGTCAGTTTATGCTATACTGGAAGATGGTTCTCTTTATTCATGGGGTTATAATTATTATGGTGAACTGGGAGTTGGTGATGAAGTAAATAAAAACACACCTACTAAGGTTAATTTACCTAGCAAAATTAAAGAACTAATAACTACTGGTTCATCAGTTTATGCATTAATGGAAGATAGTTCTCTTTATTCATGGGGTAATAATGAAAGTGGTCGGCTAGGAGTTGGTGATGAAGTAAATAAAAACACACCTACTAAGGTTAATTTACCTAGCAAAATTAAAGAACTAATAACTACTGGTTCATCAGTTTATGCATTAATGGAAGATAGTTCTCTTTATTCATGGGGTGAGAATATTTTTGGTCAGCTAGGAGTTGGTGATGAAGTAAATAAAAAAAACACACCTACTAAGGTTAATTTACCTGGCAAAATTAAAGAACTAATAACTACTAATGGTTCATCAGTTTATGCATTAATGGAAGATAGTTCTCTTTATTCATGGGGTTATAATAGTTATGGTCAGCTAGGGGTTGGTGATGAAGTAAATAGAAACACTCCTACTAAAGTTAACTTACCTGGCAAAATTAAAAAGCTGATAACTAGTTCTTCAGCATCTTATGCTATACTGGAAGATGGCTCTCTTTATTCATGGGGTGAGAATAATAGTGGTGAACTGGGAGTTGGAAGTAATGAAGATAAAAACACACCTACAAAAGTAACAGCTATTAATGGCAAGATTATGGATTTAATAATTAATAGTGATAAAAATTATCCTACCTATAAATCAATTTTTGCTATAATAAAAGATGGCTCTCTTTATGCATGGGGTAATAACAAAGGTGGTCAGCTTGGGATTGGAAGTAGGGAAGACAACATTAACTCACCTACAAAAGTAACTGATATTAACGGTAAGGTTACAAAAGTAATGACATTTATATATGTATATGAAGAAATATTTAGCACATATGTAGATGCAAGCACATATATTTTAACTGAAAGTAGCTCACTTTATACAACTTATGGTTGGTATACTTTTAGCCAAATACTATTTAATTAATAATAGGAGAATTAATATGAATAAACCAAATTTATTTGAAATAGGCACAAATGAACTTGCTCAAGATGCATTTTTAACGTGGCTTATTTCTTATGCTGATAATCAATATATAGAACATAAAGAATTAAATACTTTGGCAAAAGATTTTATTAAAATGATTATTGGTAATGAAAACCTAAATATAGAACAAGTATATTGTTGGAGGCAGTGGGAAAAAATAGATATATCTGTTACAGTTAATAAAAAATATTTTATAATTATTGAAGATAAAACTGGAACAAACCAGCATGGAAACCAGTTAGCAAATTATAAAGAAAAAGCACAAAACCATTGCAATGAAAATAATTTAGAACTTGTATGTGTATTTCTTAAAACAAGAGATGACAGCACATATATTGTTAATTCTATAGAAAGAGAAAACTACAAATATATATCAAGAAATGATTTACTATCACTTTTTGAAAAACACAGCCATATAAAAAATGATATATTTATAGATTATTTTGAACGTCTTAAAAATATCGAAGCAAAAACAAATTCATATAAAACTGATTTGTCATCTATTAAGAAAAGTTATGATGCATGCTGTGGATTTTATAAAGAACTAGAAAAACGGATATATACTCGCTTAAAAGAAAAATCTATGGATAATGTGGTTTGTAATTGGGAACAGGTAAATAATCCTGGTGGAATGTTTCTCGGTTTTTGGTTTTATCCTGCAAATTATCATAAATCTAACATGTATTTTCAAATAGAAAATTATTTTGATAAAAAAGATAAGATTTTATTGATTATTAAAACAGAATCAAAAGATAGAAATGAAATAAATAAAATGCTTGATATTGCATACAAAACTTGTGAAAAGTATAATATTAATATTGAAAGAGTAAGCAGGTTAAAAATATATACATGGACACCTATTGCTTATATTAAAAATGATATATTTACTGGAACATATGAAGAATGTTTCAATAAAATAGAGCATATTTTGGATATGTTTGATAATTGGTGCATGTAAAAAAAAATGTTGGAAAATATTTAGATGAAAATGCTAAAAACAGCAGAATTATCTTCCCTACTGATGAAGATTTACAAAATTCTGAATTCCAGCTTAATATTGAAGAAGCTCTGCCAATATACAGCCAGTACTGGAATAAATTAAAAGTTGGTACAAATTAATAACCTTTAAGCCCATTTGATAACCAAATGGGCTTTTTAGTGTCATATTTAAAGTTTAAAATATAATATAAGATATATAAGTATAAGTTTACTCAATTAATTACTGAACCAATAATACTAAAAATAATAAATAAATCATTGAATAAACTAAACCCCATTTATAAGCTATACAAATAGGGTTTAGCTTATAATTAACAATATTAATCTAATATAACAGGTTGTTTAATGATTTTAGAAAAATCTTTTTCCATTTCTTTTTTAACTTCATTTAATTGCTTTAATTTATCCTCATATTCTTTGATTATTTCTTCTTCGTTATTATAACCATTACCAAGCATAATATCACTTGGAGTTAATGCTAGAGAAAGTGCCATATCTATCTTTAATTTCTGTCTTTCAATGAAATTATCCATATATTCCTGTGCCATACTTGTTTTAAGGTCATCTCTTAAACTTTCTAAATCATCAATAAAATTATTTTTTATATTATCAATTTCTACAGTAAAATTATTGAATTGGCTTATATTTCCTGTTGGTAATGAATTTATAGATTGAGTAATTTCAGACGTAAATTTTTCTACTAATATGGCTTTTTTCTGATTAAATATTTTAATATCATCCATTAAATCAGCCTTATTAATTGAATTTTTATACAAATAATATACACCAATAGCAGTTGCTAAAACAACTAAAACAATAAAAGGTATTAATAAACTTTTTTTCATATACCCCCCCCTAACCTATTTTTTTGATATTTTATCAAATACAAAAATATCTATTAATATATAATATATATTGGATAAGATATTATCTTTTTATATTTAATATATCCATCCACCAGTCATATGATTTCATATTTAATGCAGCATCTATAATCTGCCTGCTTTCATCTAAAATAAGCCTGTCTATTGCCCCATTTATCCATATTTCTGCTTGAGTATTACCTTTATCTAATTCTTCCTTTAAAGTAAAAATAAGCTCTAAAACATCAGCATCTTGGGCAACTTTAGCTTCTATACTTTCCCCATAATTAAATTCATTATTAAGCACTACTAAATCATTTAATTCTGTGATAATAGATGCAATATCTTCCACCGCTTTAGTTTCATTTTTCTCTGTATATTTTTTTTGGAAATAATTAATATCACCTGTTCTAGTTTCAGGTATATCATGAAATAATGTTAAAATAACGGCTTTATTTTCATCTGCATTAAGTCTTTTTGCCAAAATATATGCAATAATAGATGCTCTAAATGAGTGCGATGCAATATTTTGATTACAAGTACCTAAAAAATCAAACCCACTGCGTTTAAAATTATTTAAAAGACCTGTTTCAAATATAAAGGATGCAATATTTTTAAATGATGAATTGTTAGACATAGTTGAAATGATGATATAATAAGCATGGTTATTACATGCTTATTATATCCATTTAAAATTAAAATGATTCTTTGAAAGATTTTCCCACAACAAATTTAGGCATTTTTTTAGCTGGAATAACCATTTCTTCGCCAGTTTTAGGGTTACGGCCTTTTCTTTCTTTTCTGTCGCTAACAGTAAAAGTACCAAAACCAACTATTGTTACTCTTTCACCTTTTTTTAAAGTTTCAAGAATAGTTGCTTCGTATGCAGAAAGCACTTTATCTGCATCAACTTTTTTTACACCAGTTTTTTGTGCAATAGAATCGATAAGCTCTTTTTTATTCACATAAACCTCCACAATATATAGGGTACATTCGGCTATTATATACTATTACTACTACTTGTCAAGTAAAGATATTGCCTTTTTCCCTTTTATTTTTATTTTATTTTATTTTATTAATAACTCTGCAATTTGAACTGCATTTGTAGCAGCCCCTTTTCTTAACTGGTCACCACTTACAAAAAATGATAAACCATTTTCATATGCAATATCTTCCCTAATTCTACCCACATAGCATAAATCCTGCCCAGAAGCAAGAAGCGGCATTGGGTAAACTTTTTCATCTGGATTATCATATAATTTAACGCCCGGAGCGTTTTGTAATAACTCACGTGCTTTTTCTGGTGTTATTTTCTTTTCTGTTTCTATAAACACACTTTCAGAATGTGCTGTTAATACTGGCACTCTTACGCAAGTTGCACTTACTTTTATTTCATCAGAATGAAGCATTTTGCGAGTTTCATTAAACATTTTCATTTCTTCTTTAGTGTAGCCATTTTCAGTAAAAGCATCTATATGAGGAATAACATTAAATAATAATTGATGAGCAAATGCACTTACTTCTAATTTTTCACCTTTGCTCCATGCTTTTGCTTGGTTAATAAGTTCCATAGTAGCAGCAGCACCAGCACCAGAAGCAGACTGATAAGATGAAACAACTACTCTTTTAATTTTACCATAATCATGTAATGGTTTTAATGGAACAAGCATAATAATTGTTGTACAATTTGGGTTTGCAATAATACCATTATTTTTTTGTACATCTTCTGGGTTTACTTCAGGTACTACTAATGGTACATCTTTATCCATTCTAAAAGCAGATGAATTATCAACCACTATTGCACCAGCTTTAACTGCTGACGGAGCAAATTCTTTAGACCTTGAAGCACCTGCTGAAAATAATGCAATATCTACACCTTCAAAAGAATTATGAGTTAATTCTTCAATAGTGTACTCTTTTCCATTATATTCCATTTTTTTACCAGCAGACCTGCTAGATGCTAAAAGTTTTAATTCATTAATAGGAAAATTTCTTTCAGATAATATATCTAAAAATGTTTGACCAACAGCACCAGTTGCACCAACTATTGCAACATTATAAGCCGATTTTTTTTGTACCATCATGTTATCATCTCCTCAAATGTATATATCTTTATAGCTATATTATTATTTTTGTCAAGAATAAATAATAAATTTAGTAGAAAAATATATCTTAAATTCCATATAAAAGTACAGATTTTTATTAAATTTAAAAATTACTTGAAATTTTGTAATAATTTATATAAAATTAGCCGATTTGGGCTATTAGCTCAGTGGATAGAGCACCAACCTCCGGAGTTGGGTGTCGCAGGTTCAATTCCTGCATAGCCCACTATTTATACACTATATTTTCAAAATATTCCATATTCGGAACAATATCTTTTCCCGTCCATATATTAAATGAGCCAGCAGCTTGATAAATTAGCATACTTAATCCATTCACTAATTTAATATTATTCTTACTATACATTGATAAAAATGAAGTAACTTTAGGTTTATATATCATATCTATGGCTGCTTCTTTTATATTAAAGCCATAATCAATAAACGGCTCACCTTTTACACCTAAAGATGTAGAATTGATTACAATATCAAATGTTTCACCTTTCAAATCATTTAGGCTGCATACTTCTGCATCACCATTATATAAATATGCCAGTTCTTCAGCCTTTTCAACTGTTCTATTAGCTATTATAAAAGATAATGGAGTATTTAAACGCATATAAGGAATAACTGCCCTTGAAGCACCACCTGCACCTAAAAGAAGCACCCTTTTATTCTGAGTATTTATACCGTTGCTTTCAAGCATCATATGAAAGCCAAAAATATCTGTATTATGGCCAATAATACCATTTTTTGTAAAATGAAGAGTATTAACTGCACCTATTTCTTTTGCTGTTATATCAAGCTCTGTACAGTATTTTATTACTTCCTGTTTATATGGTACTGTAACATTAATACCTGTAAAATTATATTTTACAAACATATCTATTAAATCATCCAGCTGTTCTAAGGATGTTTCATAACAAGTATATCCACCGCACATTTTAGATTCATATAAAAAATAGTTATGAATAAACGGTGAAAAAGTATGCTGTAATGGGTTTCCTATTATTCCTAAATTAATGTACATATTACTTACCTAACTTTTTTATCTCTTCTGGGTCTTTTATATTAATAATGCCAACAGAGAGCACAAATTTAATGCCCTCTTCAACAGATATATCTAATTCTCTAATATCTTTTTTAGATACAACAGCCACAAAACCAAATGTTGGGTTTGGTGCTGTGGGAATAAAAAACATTACAACTTTCTTCTTTGGTAGAAGCATTTTCCATAAAATCAAGTAAATCTCGCACTAAAAATTCTATCATCCACATATCACGCCGTGGAAATTCTACTAATACAACCTTTGAAAAAGAACTGCCAGTAGAGTTTTTAAATGAATCTACCACTTGTTTTGTAGCATTATAAATGGAACGTGCTACTGGAATTTTTGCAATAATATTATCTAAAATTTTAATAAGTCTTTTTCCAAAATACATTTTTGTTAAAATACCTATTAAAAATATTAATAAAATTACAATAACAAGAGTGGCTATTTGAAATACATACTCACTAAAATCAAAATTATACTGCCTTGCGATTTGTTTAACTCTAGGTGTAGCATTTGAAATAATGATACTATATAAAAAATATAGAAGGTATACCGTTATTACAAAAGGTAGTAATGATAGTATACCTGCTATAAAAATATTTCTTATTTTTTGAGAAATATTCATTTTTTATTTAACATTCCAGTTTTCAACCATTTTTAAAAGTGGGCTTTCTGGATATAATAATTTAAAATTATTAATGTTTGTTTCAACACTATTGTTATCAGAAGCTAAAACAGTTCTGTAATACCAAAGTTCACGCATACTGCCTTGCTGATAGTTAGATGGAACAATTGACTCTCCTAAATCAAAAAGCATACCTGCACTGAACTCTGAATATTTACCACCTACTTTTTTAAGTTCATTAATAGCTGCTGTATTATTATCAAACATATAATACATTCCAGCACCACGAAGATAAATATAATCTTTCAATGACGGTTCAGTAGCAGCAAGAGATATAAAAGTATCAACAGTTGCTGGGCTTGTCATTAAAACTTCAGCCATACCGATAGTATCTAAATTTTTGCTTTTTGAAACCATTTGGGAAGTATATATAACATAAGCAGCAATAAAAAGCACAAGCAAACCAGTAATTAATATTACAATTTTTCTAATATTATGCTGCAGGAAAGTTTCAAGTTTATCAACCCCTGTATTATCAATATTAATTCTATCCTTTTTAGCCATTTTTTCCTCCAAAAGCTCTTTCAAATATATATTTATTATTATTTATAATACTTTTTATTTCATCTTCTAAAAGCCCTGCTCCAAGCATAATTTTACAGGCTTTTTCATAACCTACAAAATCACCTGGCTCATGAGCATCATTATCAATTACAAGTTTAGCACCTGCCTGTCTTGCCATATTAGCTACATGACCATTTGTATATGCATGGCTTCTACGGGTAGTGATTTCTAAAAACACATTATTTTCTGCTGCTAATTTTGCATCTTCTAATGTAATGAGCCCGGGGTGAGCTAAAATATCAACTTTAGCATCTATTGCTGCCCTGTTAGTGCCAGTATACACAGGCTCAGATATAGTTTCGCCATGCACTACAACTATATCTACACCATTTTCGCGTGCAATATTAGTAAGCCCTGCAATATCACTTGGGTTTACATGGGTTATTTCAACACCAACAATAACTTTAAAATTAACAGATGATTTATTAAACCACTCTTTAAAATCCAAATTAGCTTTAATAACATTTAGTATATTAGAGCTATCCACATGGTCTGTAAGTGCTATACCTAAATAACCTTTTACTTCAGCGGTGCGTGCTACTTCAGCAGGTATAAGCATACCGTCAGAATGGGTAGAGTGCGTATGTAAATCATAAATCATAAAACACCAATAAAGTATTATATTTACAAATTATAGTTTTTAATTTATACTTGTTTTTTAGGGAAATAGCAAGAAGATTATTTCATATTAAATAAATTATTTTAGGAAAATACTATGCAGGAAAATTTTGAGATTAGAATACGTGAAATTGCTAAACTTAAAAAAGGCTGGTCTTTTGGGCAGGGTGAACCTTTTAATGAAGAACACGTAGAAATAGCTGCCCTTCTAGCTTTACGATACTATAAAAAATATGCTTTAACAGTTAGCGGTACTCCATCTGTGGATGGTTCTATTAATTTGATGTTTAATATTGGTGATATTTTCCTTGATGTAATTATTCTTCCTACAATCTCTGAAGCAACTATCAAATATACCCATGGTATAGGAAAAGATAAAATAGAAGAATTATGGGGCACTGTTCCTATTAATAAACTTGATAATATAATGGAAAAATTTGTAAACCTTTCAAAAGAAGAAGTGAAATCTTAAAAAGGGACAAATAATCCCTTTTTAAGATTTTTAGCTTATTTATTATTATCCTTCAGCAATTTGTAAATAATAGAATCTAAAAGAGCCTGATAGCTGGCATCAATAATATTTTCTGCCACCCCAACAGTACTCCAAGATGATGTTTCATCTTTACTTAATATAAGAACTCGTGTAGTTGCCATAGTACCATTATGAGATAATATACGTACTTTATAGTCAACAAGTTCCATAGTTTTTAAAGCTGGATAAAACCTTACAAGAGCTTTTCTCATAGCATTATCAAGTGCATTGACAGGGCCATTACCAGTTGCTACAACGTGCTCTATTTCCCCACGTACATCAACCTTAACAGTTGCTTCTGCCATAGGGGCAACAGATAACGCCTTATTTTTCTCATCAATTACCCTGTAACTAATAATATCAAAAAATTCAGGAGTTTTTTCATCCATTGCATTTCTAATTAAAAGCTCAAAAGAAGCTTCTGCACCTTCATATTGAAAACCTCTGTTTTCAAGGTCTTTTAATTGGTTTAATACGTTTTGTACTGTTTCAGACTTGCTGTCAATATCAAGCCCGAATTCCTTAGCTTTATATATAAGGTTGCTTTTACCAGATAAATCTGATAATAAAACACGCCTTGTATTACCTACCAATTCTGGCTCAATATGTTCATATGTTTTTGAATTTTTCAAAATAGCTGAAACGTGCACGCCACCTTTATGAGCAAAAGCAGAATTGCCAACATATGGTCTGTGAGTAAAATGCTTTAAATTACCTATTTCATCTAAAAAGTATGATAAACTTTTTAATTTTGCAAGGTTTTCCTGGCTTATACAGTTATAACCATATTTTAACTGCAAATTAGGTATAATTGAGCATAAATTTGCATTACCACAACGCTCACCATAACCATTTATTGTGCCCTGCACATGGCTTGCCCCATTAATAACTGCCATAACACTGTTTGCTACTGCCATTTCGCAGTCATTATGTGTGTGTATTCCAAAAGGATAATCACCTAATGTATTTTTTACAACGGTAACAATTTCTGCTACCTTATCAGGCATAGTGCCGCCGTTTGTTTCACAGAGCACAACGCAGTCTGCCCCAGCATCACGAGCTGTCTTTAATGTTTTTAAAGCATATTCTGGGTTTGCCATATAGCCATCAAAAAAATGTTCAGCATCATAATAAACTTTATCTACTTTTTTCTTTAAATACTGGATAGTATCATAAATAATATCCAGATTTTCATCTAAAGAAATTTTTAATGCTTCTTCAACGTGCAAATCCCATGTTTTACCAAAAACAGTAATATTTGGTACTTCTGCTTCTAAAAGTGCTTGAATTATCTCATCATCTTCACATGATTTTTTAGCACGCCTTGTAGAGCCAAAAGCTGATATTTTACTTTTATCAATATTTGCACTTTTAAGTTTGGTAAAAAATTCCATATCTCTAGGGTTAGAGCCTGGCCAGCCACCCTCAATACAGTCAATACCAAAATCAATTAACCTTTCTGCAATACGTAGTTTATCTATTACAGTAAAATTAACGTCTTCTGATTGAGTACCATCTCTTAAAGTTGTATCATATAAAAATATTTTTCTATTGTCCATCTTGTTTCTCAGTGATAAATGCGCTGTGAAGCACACGTACAGCAAGTTCAGTAAATTTTTCTTCAATTATACAAGAAACTTTTATTTCACTTGTAGAAATCATTTTTATATTTATTTGGTTATCTGATAACACTTTAAACATGGTAGCAGCTACACCAGAATGGCTTTTCATACCGATACCAACAATGGATACTTTAGAAATATTTTCATCAGATAATATTTCTGTAACACCAGCTTCTTTACCTAACCTTTCGCAGGCTGCTTTTGCTTTAATAAGGTCTGTTTTAGGTACTGTAAATGATATATCTGTTTTGCCGTCTTCTTTAGCAACATTTTGAATTATCATATCTACATTTATATTTGCTTCTGCTAAGCCAATAAATATTTTTGCAGCCACGCCCGGCTCATCTTTAACACCTAAAAGTGTAATTTTTGCTTGATTTTTATCACTAGTAACGCCTGATACAACGATACGTTCCATATTTTTGTCCTCCTTTGAAGTAACAAGTGTTCCTGGTTTATCTTCCATAGATGAAAGAACCATAATATCTACATTATAATTCATACCTAATTCTACACTTCTTGACTGAAGTACTTTTGCACCAAGGGAAGCAAGCTCCAGCATTTCTTCGTGTGAAATAGTATCCAATTTCTTAGCATTTTTAACAATACGAGGGTCTGCAGTATATACACCGTCAACATCAGTATATATTTCGCAAACATCAGCTTTTACAGCAGCAGCAATAGCTACAGCAGTAGTATCTGAACCGCCCCTGCCTAAAGTTGTAGTATCACCTGTTTCTTTATTATACCCTTGAAAACCAGCAACAACTACTATTTTTCCTTCGCCTAATGCTTTTCTTATTCTTTCACCATTAATATTTAATATTCTTGCTTTAGAATGTGCATTATCTGTTTCCATACCAATTTGCAAACCTGTCATAGATATTGCATCATACCCATCAACTAAAAGAGCTTGAGTAACAAGCGGAATACAAGCTGTTTCACCAGTGGAAACAAGCTGGTCATATTCTCTTAAAGAATAGTCTGGTGTGATTTCTTTTAAAAGGCCGATTAATCTGTCTGTTTCACCAGACATAGCAGAAACTGCTACAATTACATCATGGCCTTCGTCTTTTTTCTTTTCAACAATTTTTGCAACATTTTTAATGCGTTCAATACTGCCCACACTAGTGCCGCCAAATTTCATAACAACAAGACTCACCGTATTTCCTCCATATTTATATTATTTCTTTATTATTTATAAATAAATCTGCTATTTTATAACCATCTTTAATATCAAATGACGGCTGTATATTTTCACTGTATTTTTTATTAATATCAGCTTTAATTCCACTGCCATAAATTACAGCAGGTATTTTTTCATTAGAGTGAGTTTTAAGCTCTATTGGCGTTGCATGGTCTGGAGTGATTAATACCCTGTATTCACCAAATTTTTTCATACCTTCTAATATAACAGGCATCATTTCTTTATCAATTAATTCTACTGCCTTTATTTTTTCTTCTATACTGCCTATATGCCCTGCTTCATCTGGAGCTTCCACGTGTACGAAAACATAGTCATGGTCATTTAGTGCATTAATAGCATACTCTGCCTTGCCTTTAAAATTAGTATCTGTAAAGCCTGTAATATTTGGTACTTTTATAATATCCATACCAGCACAAACACCAATACCTCTTATTAAATCAACAGCAGAAATTACTGCACCTTTTAATTTATATTCTTCTTTAAAAGCAGGTAATGCTGGCTTTTTACCCTGCCCCCACAGCCAAATATTAGTAGCTTTGCCAGTATCTATAATGCTATTAAAAACTTCTTTAGATGCTTTTTCCATTATCTCTATAAGCCTTTGGCTGCCTTTGCCTTTTGGACTGTATCGTGTTACATCTTTATCACTTATATCATGAGGTGGCGTAGTTTCAAGTTCCATATCAGCATTACGTATTACCATTAAGTTACGATAGCCAACACCTTTATAAAATTCTACATCTTCATTTTTAAAAATATTATTTAATCCATTTATAATATTTTCAACATACTTCTCTTCAATATGGTGGGCAGTAAAACTTTCCATAATATTATCTTTTATAGTAACAGTATTACACCTAAAAGCCATATCATTTGGTGATAATTCTATACCCATAGAGCAGGCTTCAAGTGGGCTTCTGCCTGTATAATATTTTCTTGGGTCATACCCAAAAACACTTAAATTACAAATATCACTGCCGGGAGCCATACCGTCTGGAGTAGTCTGAATATATCCACAAGCTCCATTTTCTGCTGCATAATTTATATTAGGAATATTTGCATATTCTATAATAGTTTTGCCACCAAGTTCTTTTATTGGTCTATCAGCAAGACCATCACATAATAAAACAAGATATTTCATATTAATTTCCTTCAACTCTTATAATAACAGTTTTTTCTTTAATAAATGGTTTTGCATCTATTTCCTTAACTGCATTTATAATTTGGCTGCCTACAACTTCATGAGTCATAAAAACTAAAGGTACACAGCCACTACATTCAACAGATGATTCCCTTTGTAAAGCAGAAGATACACTTATTCCATTATTTGCAAGAATTAACCCAACTTGAGCAAGTACGCCCGGAGTATCCTCCACCATTAAACGCATATAAAATGATGAATGTATATCTTTTATATCTATAATATTAATATTTTCTTCCTGCTTTTCATATCCTAAAACTGGAACGCGAACATTAATATTTGATGCAATATTTCTTGCAATATTAATAATATCTCCAGCAACAGCAGCTCCAGTTGGAACACTTCCCGCCCCTTGACCATAATGGAGAGTTGGACCAGTCCTATCAGATTTTAAATACACTGCATTAAATACGCCATTAACTTGAGCAAGTGTATTTGTAAACGGTATCATTGTTGGGTGAACCCTTACTTCAATATCATTACCATGCCTTTTTGCAATTGCTAATAATTTGATTACACAGCCAAATTCTTTTGCAATTGCAATATCTATTGGTTTAATATTTGAAATACCTTCCACAAATACTTTATCCATATCTACCATTGTAGAAAAAGCAATAGATGAAAGAATAGATAATTTATGGGCAGAATCTATCCCTTCTATATCAAAAGTTGGGTCAGCTTCTGCATAACCTTGCTTTTGAGCATCTTTTAATACATCTGCAAATTCTTTACCTTCTTCCGTCATTTTTGTAAGAATATAGTTTGCTGTACCATTGATTATGCTGTATATTTCTAAAATATTATTTACAGCTAAATCTTCTTTCATAACTCTAATAATAGGTATGCCACCACCAACAGATGCTTCAAAACCAATATCTACACCCATTTTTTTAGCAAGAGGGAAAATCTCTTTACCATAAGTGGCTAGTAATGCTTTATTTGCTGTTACAACGTGTTTTTTATTTTCTAAGGCTTTAATAACAAAATCTTTAGCAAATGTATAACCACCAACAAGTTCCACTATTATATGGATATCTTTATTAGTAATTAAGTCCATTGCATCTTTTGTAACAATATCAATTTTAGATAAGTATTCATCCTGCTTTTTATCAATAGTTATATCTGCAACACCTTTTACAACTATATCTATACCTGTTTTACGTTTTACAGTTTCATAATTATCCATTAAAGCGGCAACAGTGCCTTTGCCAACCACTCCGTAGCCTATTATACCTACATTTACCACTTTATCCATAAAAACTCCTAAAAATACATTTTATAATTTAATCTGCTATGATATATATTTTCTTTTGTATAGTCAATATTTTAATAAAAAAAACAAACAATATATACTAATTTTATAATTTTTTTAAAATTATTTGATTATTTATTAAGAATAATATAAAATAAGACATGAGGTATCATTATTATGCGAAAAATATTAAAATATATAAAAGACTTTTTTACTTCTGAAAAAATAGAGGTAAATTCTACATTAGAAAGGCTAAAAGAAGGTAATCTATATTTTACATCATATATGCTGCACGCTGCTCCTGTTAGCAATATTGAAAAAGTTAGAGAGATGGCAGCTCTTGGGCAGGACCCTCATGCTGTTATTGTTACCTGCTCCGATGCAAGAATTTCACCTGAAAGAATATTTAATGCAGAAATGGGAGATTTCTTTATTATCAGAACAGCAGGCCATGTGGTTGGACCATACGAAATGGGCAGCATTGAATACGCCGTAACCCACAGTAGTGTAGATGTGGTAATTGTTATGGGGCATGAAAACTGTGGTGCTGTTAAAAGCTGCATTATTGACCATGAGGGAACTGATTTAGGCTATATTCATAATATATTAGAAGAAGTACAGCCATCTATTGATAAAGCAAGGCAGGAAACAAATAATGATTATGATTTACTAGAACGTGCTGAAGAATTAAACGTTTACCACACTGTTGCAAAAATAAAACAAAGTAAAATACTAGAGCCTTATATTAATTCTGGTAAACTTATTGTTATTGGTGCAAAATACGGAATAGCAACTGGTGAAGTTACTTTTTTTGATGATACTATTACCTGCCCTGTGGTATATAACAAAAAAATAGATTAAAGCTCTATTATAGTTATTGCATTTCCGCCATCATTATTTTCTGCCAAGTTATATTTTTTTACGCGAGGATGAGTTCTCAAATACTCATGGACTGCTTTTCTAAGCTGCCCTGAGCCTCGTCCATGTATTACATATGCCTTATCATAATTTGTAAGCAGTAAATCATCAATAAATTTTTCAAGTAAATCTAATGCTTCCTCTACACGCTTACCAACCAATAAAAGTTCCCTTTTAGTACTGCTTTTGCTTGTATTATTTGTAATTTTAACCTGTTTTTCTTTAACCTGCTTAACTTTATGGCCTACCATATCAGACTTTTTCATTTTCATTTTTAAGCCATTTAAATCAACAGTTACATTATTACCATTAATATCTATAATCTTAACCTGAGCATTATATTTATCTAAAAATACAATATCATTTACCTTAATATCATCTATTTTTTCTTGTTTTGCTTTAATTTCTGTAATTTTTGATGCTGTATTTTTAATTGCTTCATCAATTTCATTATCACTTAATTTTATCTTTTGATTTGCAAGGCGTTTACCTTTCTGCAATAATGCATATGTTTCTTCTAAAAGTTCCATTTCTTTTGTATTTAATCTTTTATCTAGCTCATTTTTAGCAGAATTTAATATTTCTTCCTTTTTATTTAATTCTTCTTCTTTTGCTTGAAGCATTTTTTTAGTATGTTCTGCTTCTGCTTTCATTCTATTTAATTCTTCTACCTGCATTTCTAAAGATGATTTATATTTTAATAATTCATTTTTAGCTTCACTTATAACATCATGGGAAAAACCTAATCTTTCAGCTATCATTATAGGGTCAGATTTACCCATAACTCCTTTTATCAACTTATATCGTGGTGATAGATTGTCATAATCAAAATCAACTGAATAAAAATAAGCGTTATTGCTGTTTAAAGCATAATTTTTAACTTCTGTAAAATGGGTAGTAACTATTACAGTAGCATTTTTACTAACTAAGTTTTTTAAAATAGCCACAGCAAGAGATGCCCCTTCCCTAGGCTCTGTTCCTGTACCTAGTTCATCAAATAATACAAGAGATTTATTACCAGAACGAGTAATAATATTATTAATATTTACCATATGGGATGAAAATGTACTTAAGTCCATGATAATAGACTGGTTATCACCAATATCTGCATATATGCTTTCAAACATCATAAATTTAAAATAATTACCAAATACTGGCAAACCGCAGTATGATATAAGATGATTTAGACCAATGGATTTTAAAGCAGCTGTTTTACCACCAGTATTAGGGCCTGTAATAACTATAATATCTCCCTGCTTATCAATATTAAAATCAATTGGTATAGAGCCTGAGCCTTTTCGTAAATACAGTAATGGGTGGTGGATTTTAGAAAACTCCATATTAGAGCCGCACTCAGCAAAAGTATATTCTTTATTAGAATAAAAAATACCAAGTTCTAATATCATAATAAGGTATGAATAAAGCTTTACAGTCTTATTTAAATCAATAAGTGAAGCTTTTATCGCTGAAATTAATGAGTATATAATCTTTGCAATCTCAGCAGATTCAGCAATAATTAATTCCTGCATAGCATTATTTTCAGAAACACAACTTGAAGGCTCAATATACAATGTCTGCCCGCTGACAGATTTATCTTGAATAATACCTTGAATATACTGACTAAAGTTTGTTTTACAAGGTATAGTGTACCTGCCGTTTCGTAAAACAATAACTTTTTCTTGAATAAATTTATCGGCATTTGAAGAATTAAACATACCAGACAATATCTTCCTAATACTGCCCTTATGCTGATTAATACCGTGCCTTATTTCACTTAACGCAGTAGTTGCATTATCTTTAATTACACCTTTATCATCAATGGACTGTACTATTAAATCTGATAAATAATCATAAGAAGCAAAACTTTCGCTATATGCTGATAAATATTTATAATTTTTATCATCAATTAATTGTTTTAACTGCTTGATTTTAACAAGAAAGTTTTTAATAACAATAAAATCAACCGGGTCAAAAGATTTAGTGCTGTCACTTAATGTGTAAAAAAGATTAAAGAATTCTTTATCATCTTCAACTAATTCTAATACATCTTTACTAAACTCTACAGCCTGTTTTATTTCGTTTTGACGTTTATAAATATCATCTACATTGTGTAAAATATTTATACTTTTAAATGATGAGGTGGAAAATGATGAAATAAAATTATTTAGAAGAAAATCTTTAAAGGATTCAAATTCTAAAGTTTTTATATCATATTTCATCATTTAGTAACACCTATATAATACTATTTTTTAAATGGATTATAGCGTTCAATATCAGATATAGCAGCAATTCTATCATAAAGATAAGGTAAAACTTTTAAAGTTGTTTGTGCTGTACTTGAAGCTTTTATATCTTTTACAAACTTCATATCTTTTGGCAGTACAGATATTATTATCCATAAAACAACACTGGCAATAACAGCACCTTTTAAAATACCAAAAGAAAAACCAAAAACTTTATTTACCCAGCCTAAATGAATTGCCTGCAATGTATTGTGTATTAAATTAACTAATATTACCACAATTACATATACAATCAAAAACCCTAAAATATATGCCCCAATAGATGCACCATTTTCACCAAAACCTATTGCTTGCATTATTTTAAACAGTGGCTCAAAAAGCATATATGAACATAATATTGCAAGTATAATACCTAAAATGCTTATTGCTTCTGTAATAAAGCCATTAATAGTGCCTTTAAAAGCAAAAACAAGTATAAATACTATTAAAACAACATCAACAACGCCCATATTTATAATATACCTTTTATAAGCTCGCTAACTTTTTTACCTTCAGCAGAAGCCCCAACTTTTGCCATTACAGCTTTCATAACAGCACCAAAATTTTTCTTCATACTATCATCAAGAGATGCAATAACTTCGTTAATGATTTTTTTAATAGCTTCATCATCAAGCTGAGCAGGTAAATATTTTTCTAATACTTTAATTTCTGCTAACTCTTTATCTGCAAGTTCCTGCCTGCCATTTTTTGCATAAATTTCTGCAGAATCTTTTCTTTTTTTAATACTTGACTGTACAACTTTAATAACACCATTATCATCAAGTTCTTTAATAGCAGCAATTTCAGCATTTTTCACTTCAGATTTAAGCATCCTAACTGCATTTAATGCTACAGTGTTTTTTTCTTTCATATAGTGTTTAATGTCTTCTAAAATTTGTTCTTTTAATGTCATATCTATCTCCTTAATAGTATTATTTGTATTTTAGTGGGTCTTGAACTCCAGCTTGAGCAAAACCATTTAATCTTAATTTACAGCTTTCACAAACACCGCAGGCTTCGTCTTCATTTTGATAACAGCTCCAAGTTAGATGAAGCGGTGCTTTTAATTCAATACCTTTTTTAACAATATCTTTTTTAGATAAATGTATAACAGGTGTTACAATCTGTATATCACTTTCATCTGATAATCCAACAGATAAAAGGTCATTAAATTTTTCGTAAAATATTTCTCTACAGTCTGGATATCCACTTGAATCTTCTTCCACAGCACCTACATATATTTTTTTTGCCCCTATCACTTCTGCCCAGCTTACAGCAATAGAAATCATATTAGCATTTCTAAATGGAACGTAAGTTGAAGGCAGGCTGCCAGTAGATGACGGTGTAGTATCTTCTTCAACTTTCATACTCAAATCTGTTAAAGATGAGCCGCCTATTCTTTTTAAATAATCAATATCCACAGTCATTTTATTTTTTATGCCATAATATGCTGCAATATCATCAAATGCTTTATCTTCCCTTTTTTGTGTCCTCTGCCCATAATTAATATGCAGTAGAGAAACTTCATAACCATCATTTATAGCACAAGCTACTGTTACGCAGCTGTCTAGCCCACCACTTGCTAAAACTATAGCTTTATCCATTATAAACCTCATAAAACAGTATAACAATTAATTCTTATATAATAAATTCAATATAAAATAAAGATTTTTTTTAGGAACAATAATGTTTATATAAAAAGCGTATAATTTTATCAATATATTTTATGATTATATTAAGATAAATATAGACTTTTTTAAATCTTCATATTATACTATATAAAACTAAAAAAAACTGATAAATCAGGGGGTTTTATGGGTAACATTCGTAACATCGGAATTATTACAGCAGGTGGTGACTGCGGTGGTCTTAATGCAGTTGTTAGAGGTGCTGCAAAAATGGCAGAATCAAAAGGTATAGGTGCATTTGTTATACCAAATGGTTATGCTGGGCTTTATAACTTAGTTGATTTTGATAAACTCACAAGTTTACATGGTTCAAGAAGTGAAGATATTAAATCTATTAGAGCAGGTAGTGAAGCTGGCCACTCTCGTGTAAAAATTTCTAAAATCAAAGATGATAATAAATACAAAAGAATTGTAGAAGGTTTAAAAAAGTTTAATATTGACGGTCTTGTTATCTCTGGTGGTGATGATACAGGAAGTGTTGTTGTAGACCTTCATGAAAATGGCATACCTGTTGTTCATGCTCCTAAAACTATGGATTTAGATTTACAAACATACTCAGTTGGTGGTGATTCTACTATCAATAAAATAGCAACTATATTAGAAGATTTAAAAACTACAGGCAGAACTCATAACAGAATTATGGTTATGGAAGTTTTTGGCAGATATGCAGGTCACACTGCTTTCCGTGGTGGCATTGCAGCAGATGCTGACTGTATATTAATACCAGAAGTACCTGTTGACTTTAATGCAGTTTACAACCACATTAAAGAAAACTATATGAGAAGAATTTTAGAAAGTGATGTTAAAGCAGGTACTTATACAATTGTTGTGGCAGAAGGCGTTAAAGATGAAAACGGCAACCTGTTCTCTGAAGGTGGAGAAAAAGATGCTTTTGGTCACGTAAAACTTGCTGGTGCTGGTAAATTTGTAAAAAGTAAAATTGAAGAAATGCTTAAAGCAGACCCTGATGTGAAAAACTTCATGAAAGATTCTGGTATGTATGTTGAAGGTTTACTTGAAATTCCAGAAGTTAGAGATGTTAACCCTGGCCACATTGTAAGATGCGGTGAAAGTTCAGCATATGATGCTAACTTTGGTAAAGAAGTTGGTGCTGCTGCTGTTCAACTTTTAATTGATAATATTCATGGCGTCACTGTTTCTCACATTACAGGAAATGGCGAAATACGTTATATGGTTACAAAAGATGCTATCGTTCAAAGACACGTTGATTTAAACGTTGTAGCACTTCATGAAAACTTAGGAATTTGTTTTGGTAGAAAACCACAGCCATCAAGCCCTAAATCTGCTAAAATTGATTCTTTACCTGATAGAATTTATTAATATAAATAAATACTGCCCTTTTGGTTTTCCAAAAGGGCTTTTTTATAGGTATAATATGCGATATTCTTATGATACTGTTGCCCTGGCTTTTGATTTTATTGATACTATCTTTTTTAAACTTGGCAAAAATAACCCTAGAAAAGCTATTTATAATTTAATTCCCAATGAAAACATTAATATATTAGATGTATGCACTGGCACAGGCTCTAATATAATAAAACTTGCAAGGAAAAAAGCTCTTGTAAATATAACTGGTATTGATAACTCTCAAGGCATGTTAAATGTTGGTTTAAAAAAAATATTAAAACATAAGCTATCTAATGTAAAACTGCTTTTACAAGATGCTACAAATATGATGCTTGAAGCAAAATCGTTTGATTATGCAATAATATCGTTAATTCTTCATGAAATGGAAGATGATGTTGCCTATAAAACTCTGCAAAATACACATAAAGCATTAAAAGATGATGGCAAACTAATTGTATTTGAATTTATTGTACCAGAAAGCAGAAAATTTTTGCCAAATTTTGCTTTTAAACTTGTAAAAAAAGTTGAAAATAAAGAACTTTTCCCTGCTTTTTTAGCTAAAGATAAAGAAGAATATTTTAAAATAAACGGCTTTAAAATAGATAAAGCCCATAAATTTCAATATACTATAATTTATGAGCTTTCAAAAATATAAGTTATAGAAAAATAATTATTTATGAGCATACCACATACACTCTGTTATTTTCATCTCTGTAAATTCAGCCTTAAATGAAGATTTTTCAGGACTGCACGCATAAATTCCAAAAGTGATTTTATCACTGGCTTTAAATAAGTGGCAAATACGCATTTGCTTATAGTTTTCACCATCAAAAGAATATTCTATTTTAAAATCACTTTCCCTGCGACTAAGCCTGTACCACACTGCCTTAATATCTGTTGATATTTCAATAGTTGCCCAGTCAGAATATCCGTTATTTGTAACGACACTGCCTAAATGTTGAAATTTTTCATTTTCATATTCAACTGATGCTTTTATCCAGTTTTCACTGTCTAAATAAACAGCAATACCACACTGGTCAAACCTTTGGGAACCATTAAATGATGTTTTTATGGTAAATGAAAAATATTTTTCGTCTGTTTCTGTTTGTAATACAGGTGCGTTATCATTAATAAAATTGTAATAAGTTTTTTGCCATAAATCGGTATTAGGAGAAGTAATAATTGTTATTTTATCATTACTTATAGAAAAATCTTCTGGTTTATGTACCCATTTTAAATTATTATCTATAAAATTATTCAGCATACTAACCTTAATCTATGCTTTTAAATTAACAACAGTGCCAAGCATTTCATCACTTGTACGAATTGTTACTGCGTTTGCCTCAAAATACCGTTGGTTTACCATATTATTAACCATTTCATCAGCAATATTAACATTAGATGATACCATATATCCAGATAATATACTAAACCCTGTTGGCTCATAGGCTTCACCCTGCCCTGCTGGTGTGATAGTTCCTATAAGTTCATCACCATTATACAGGTTACCTTCTGCATCAAGCCTAACATTTCCGCCTGCACCAGTAAACAATAACTCACCAGAAGGGCCTCTAAAATTGCCAAAATCATCAACTGCAAACCTGCCAGCAGCATAAGAATATGTATTTAATAAATCCTCATTAGTACCTTTACCAAAAACAGCAACATCTGTAGGCACACCAGTAGGTATTAAGCTCCCTTGCGTATTATTTGGCCTTATGGAGCTTAGCTTTACACCACCAGTGCTAAGTCCAGACAAAAAAGCACTATTTGACTTAAAACCCGGTGTCCTTGAATTAGCAATATTGTTAGCAGTAACAGCTGAAACGGCAGCAGCAGCATTTAAGGCTGTTGCCGCTCCAAACATAGCATCTATCATCTAATACTCCCGATAATACTATTTTAACCCTTCTATTTCGCCTTTAATCACCATTTCTTTTAACTTACGTTTTAAAATCTTACCAATAGTAGTAAGCGGTAACTCTTCAGGGAAATAGACATACTTAGGTATTTTAAAGTTCGCTATATTCTTTTTCAGATGTGCTTTAACATCTTTCTCTGTAATATTAATATTAGGATCTTTTTTAATATATGCAAGTATTATTTCATCGCCATCATCATTTGGTACGCTGATTACAGCCGCAGCCTCTACCCCGCGTATATTATGAATATGCTCTTCTATTTCTCTAGGATACACATTCATACCTTTTACTAATATTAAATCCTTTTTCCTGTCCACAATGGTAATATAACCATCTTTATCCATCGTACCTAAATCACCAGTAAAAAACCAGCCATTTTTTATAGCTTCTGCTGTTTCTTTTGGCATTTTCCAGTAACCCTGCATTATGTTAGGACCTTTGGCAATAATTTCACCAACTTCGCCTCGTGGCACTTCCATATCATCTGAATCTACAATTTTAACAGAAACCCCATAAAAAGCTCTGCCTACAGTGCCTGCTCTTGGATCCTCTAATGTATTACCTGCCACAACTGGCGATGCTTCTGAAAGCCCATACCCTTCTACTAATGGAATACCAAATTTTTTCAAAAACTTAGTATAAATATCAATAGGAAGCCCAGAACCAGAACACAAATGTATTTTAATAGGGTATATAAATTTTATAAATAATTTAGGCATTTTTGCTTTAACTAAAGCAGAATATACAGTTGGTACTGCTGCCATAACAGTTGGTCGTTTAAAAATTAAAATATTTCTGAATTTTTTCGTTTTTAAATCCATTACTGATTCTAAAATAATAATAGATGCCCCTAAAAATGACGGAAACATTATTGTTACTTCAAAAGAATAAATATGAAACATTGGTAGAAACAGTAAGAACCTATCCTTATGGTCCATTTTATAAGATACGGAAGCCATTTTTACCATATTAATAAGGTTGCTGTGGGAAAGCATAGCACCTTTTGGGTTACCAGTTGTGCCTGATGTATAAATAATAACGGCAGTATCTTGCTCATCTATTTCTATTTCCAATGGAAGCTCACTCATATTTCTATCTTTTACAAGCACATTTTGAGCTCCCCAGTTTTCTGCAGTATCATCATAAGAAAATACATACTGTAAACATTTACAGTCCTCTTTTACTTTACTTATAATGCCTTTAAATTTTTCTGATGTAAAAATAGCGGAGGCCTCACAGTTATCTATAATATAGCTAACTTCTTTATCTTTTAAAAACGTATTAACAGGCACAACTATGCCACCAGCTTTTGCAATAGCAAAAATAGAAAAAATAAAATATGGGGAGTTTTCCATCATAATGGCTACCCTGTCCCCTTTGCGAATACCTGAAAAAGCAAGCACACGTGATATTTTATTACAGATTTTTTCTGCCTGTTCGTATGTGTACACTATATCTTTAAAATACAAATACTTTTTCTTTCCATTTTTTACTGACTGATACGTTAATATATCTGCCAGCGTCAATGGTGCTTTAATTTCATCTCTCTTTTTTTTAAATAACATTACCTACTCCGAAAGGTGCACTAAATCACTACTTCTATCATTAAATGCACGTTTTAATATTGGCAGTGCTTCATCCATGGACATATAACTGCCTGTAATCTCAACCATCTCTTTATATTTTACTTGAGCATTTTTTAAATCAAATTCTTCTATTTCCTCTCCATCATTATCAGAACCGCGGAGAGTAAGTTTACTGCAAAAATCATAAGTTAGTAATGATTTTGCAATTTCTTTTACTTGCGCATTGTTTAGGTTTTGTTTTTGTTTTGGTGCTGATATTGTAATATCAGCTTTTAACCCACCAAGTTCATTTATCATACCAAGAAGTGAGCCTTCTTTTGTTGTCATAAATTCAGATTGAATATCATAGCTAGGGAAATTTACTGTAATTGCTAATTTTTTATAAAAATCCCACGATAGAGTTTTAATGTCTATTTTATCTTCAAATAATGGCACTAATTTAATGCTGCCATCTTTTGAAAATTCATTCAGAAATTTTTTAAATGCTCCAACAGGACCACCGCCAGCTGCAGCAAGCGTTAAAATAAATCTAGCTTCTGGATTAAAAAGGCAATAATAAAGCTCCCCTAAAGAGCCTTCTGTAATAGGTATAGCAGAAATGCCTTCATCTTCATTTAAGTAAACAGGCCATGATGGTTTTTCTTTAAATAGTGAAATAAAAAATGTATCACCTTCTGTAATATCAACTTTATTTTCTATTTTCCAGTAATAGTGTGACTGCCCAGCATCAAAAGTACCAGAACTATCCTCACTATTTAAAAGTGCATTAAAAGCAAGCTTTGTTTCTGTAAAATATTCATCATTAGCACTATCTATAAAATGGTACGACACCACAACTTTCTTAGTCCAGCTCAAAAAAGCCTCCTTAATTTATACTATATTACTATCATAACAAAATTTAATTATTTTGTAAACTTATAAAATAGTGCATAAACTCTATATTAATGTGTAAAAAAATACAAGTTGTTTTATATTTTTTCTTGAAATACTTATTTATTACTGATAGTATTTTATAAAATAATGTATTTTAAGTTGGTGTTATGGGAAAGAAAATTATTTTATCAATATTGGTACTATTTATAGTATGTTTAGTGGGTGTTGCTGCCGCTGCTTTTTACTGGTATAACTCATCAAAAGAATTTTTATTAAATAATAATATTACGAAAGAAATTCATATTGAAAAAGGCCACAGTTATGGTCAATTATACAATGAATTATTTGAAGGCGTTACTACTCCACCTTACTTTGATGTATATGTTAGAAAAGTTGAAAAACTGCCTCAAAATATGAAGTTTGGCTATTACTTTGCTGATAATATATCCTACTATGAGTTTATCCAAAACATTAAACAAGGTATCCAGTCAACTGTAAAAGTAACAATTCCTGAAGGCTTTAACCTTTTTGATATTGCAAATGCTGTAGATAAAGCGGGTGTTGCCTCAAAAGATGCCTTTTTAAAAACTGTTTTTGATAAAAATTTTATAAAAGAAATCACTGGTAAAACTTATGAAAGTTTAGAAGGCTTTTTATTTCCGGGCACATATCTTTTTCCTAAAAATTTTGGTGTTAGAAACGTAGTTGATACGATGTATAACGATTTTAAAAAATATCTTCCTGCTGATTTTAAAGGAAAAGTTGCAGCAAAAGGCTTAGATGAATATGAAGCAATCATTCTAGCTTCTATTGTACAAAAAGAAACTTATAACAGCAGAGAAGCACCTATTGTTGCCTCAGTTTATTATAACAGGCTTAATATTGATATGATACTTCAAGCAGACCCTACTATACTTTATGGTAACTTTTTAAGGGGTGATTTTGAAATCAAAATTGGTAGAAGCGACCTGCGAGATGAAACAAATATTTATAACACATATAAACATAAAGGGCTGCCACCTACTCCTATTTGCAACCCTTCTTTAGTTGCTCTTGAAGCAGTTGCAAATCCAGCTGATACAAAATATATATTTTTTGTAGCAAGCAGAGATGGCGAACATTTATTTTCAGAAACTTATGAGGAACATAAAAGATACGTAGATGAGCACCAAAAAAACAAATAATATCGCAGCAGGCATTGATATTGGAAGTAACTCCATAAGGCTTTTAATTGCTGAAGTAGAAAACAATAAAATAAAGGAAATCATTTATCAGGAAAAAGCAACTACTCGTCTTGCAACCAATATTGATAAAACATCAATGCTGGCAGAAGAACCTTTTAAGAACTCAATAAATGTACTTTCAGGGTTTAAAAAAGCAATAGATAAATATAATATTAAAAATGTAATAACCGTTGCTACAAGTGCTGTTAGAGAAGCAAAAAACGGTAATGATTTTATTAATGCAGCAAAAAATGTTGGTATTGAAATTTCTATTATCAGTGGTAATGAAGAAGGCATGTTTGAATATTTAGGTGTTTGTTCTGGGCTTAATGTTGATACTCAGCCACTTATTCTTGATGTTGGTGGTGGCTCTTCTGAAATTATATATAAAATAAATGATAATGAAATACATACAGAAAGCCATAAAATTGGTGTAGTAAAAATGGCTGATATGTTTGATTTTAAAGGCTGCAATAATGGCAGTTTTGAAAAATGCCAGTTATATGTAAACGAGTTTTTTAAGGACGTTGTTGTTCCTAATAATATTGAAACTTTTATAGCAACAGCAGGTACAGCAACTACATTAGCAGCAATCGATATGAAAATGACAGAATATGATTATAAAAAAGTAAATGGATATAAGCTTCATATAAGTACTGTAAAAGAAATTCTTTCTAAAGTATATACTACTCCATATAATGAGCGTATAAACATCACAGGTATGGATAAAGGGCGTGAAGATTTAATAATCCCTGGTATCATTATTATCCTTGAAATATTAAATAAAACCTCATTAGAATATATCACAGTATCTGATTTTGGTTTAAGAGAGGGTGCAGTTGTTAGAGCAGCCAGTTATTAACCTTATTACCACTCCATTAGTTGCAGGTGTTGTTGGCTATGTTACTAATAAACTTGCAATTAAGATGCTTTTTAGACCATACAAACCAAAGTGGTATACTCTAGGCTGGCAGGGTATTGTCCCTAAAACTCGCCCTATGCTTGCAGATAAAATATCTGAAATTGTAGGACAAAAACTTTTAGCACATGACGATTTTTTATATGCATTAGAGCATAATGATATAAAAAATTCCATTAATAATATAATTTTAAATAAATTATCACTTCTTTCTCAAAAAGAAATATATGCAATTATTAGGTTATTAAATATAGAAGACAGAATAATTGCAAACAAAACAAGCATAAATGAATTTCTTAATAATACTGCTTATTTCTTTATTAACCAGTTTTGTGAAAAACACATAGATATATATAAGCTGCAAGTGCCTGCATTAAAAATTATAGAAAACTTTAATATTGAAAATGCAGTTTCTAAGGAAATACATAATACTGTAGCTGCACTTTTTAATGATAATAAAAAATTAAAAGAGCTCTTACCCAAAAGCATACTTAATCAAAAAAATAAGCTTGTTAGTATTACTGCTAATATTGTAATGAATAATATTGCCGTACTTGGCACAAATAAAGATGTTCAAAAAATACTTATTCAAAAAATTATTGAATTTAAGAATAATATGTTTTCTTCTGCTTCTGGAATGGATGTATTAAAGGCAGGGTTTATTTCATTAGTTTTAAGTGATGAAAAAATTGCAAATATGGTGAAAGAGGAACTACCTTCTATTACATATGACCTTTCTAAAAATAAAGAACTTTATAAAAACTTTTATAACGTTATAGAAAGAGAAATAGATAAACTTTTAGATAAAAATATTGTAGAAGTTGTAGAAATTCTAGGCTGTAAAAGTCCAGAAGAATTATCTAATGCTATACAGGAAACATTCATAAATAAAATAGATATTAACAATAAAATAGTACAGATTATAATAAATAAGATGTATAAATATAATAACCTTACAATTAATGAAGTATTAAATATCCTGCAAATTGATACAAAACAGTTTATTAAAATAGATATAATGGCAATACTTGGAAGCAGTAACTATAAGACTATTAAAAATAATTTTATTAGTAAGTTTGTTAATTTTGTTACACAAAATGCACCTAAAATTTCATCAATTATGACGGAATTACTTATAAAACTTATTAAAGGTAATTTAAAATATGCACTTAATGCAATAAATATAGAAAAAATAGTAAAAGACAAAATCAATGCACTCCCCTTACCTGAAGTAGAAAATATGCTCTTTTCTTTTATGAAAGAACATTTTAAATGGATTAATATTTTAGGCTTTTTTATTGGGTTTATAATAGGCTTAATACAGGCATTAAGCGTTCATTTTATGGGGTGATTAGTTAATATAGTTTTTGATTTGGCTTTTATACTCTTCTTCACTTAAAGCACCACTGTTATAATAATGGGTTATTTCATCATATTTTGTAGGAAAATTATTTTCTTTTACAACTATTTCTTTTTCAATATGTTGTTCTTTTTTGTGACCTTTTGCCAGTAAAATGCCCGCAACAATCAAAACTAAAACAGCAACTGACACTAAGATTATGTTTATCATTTTAAATTCCTTATAAAATATTTAGTGTATTCTAATCAAATTTCTCAATCATGTCAAATATTATATTTCTAGTTTATCTTTTTAAAAAAATAATATATTATCTCATTACTCTTGATTATATACTAAAAATAGAGTAGTATCGTAGCAAGTAAAATATGTAAGGATGATATATGACAGAACTTGATTCTCTAGTTAAAGAGTTTACTTTTCCAAAAAAGAATATTGAAAATCTATTAAATTTATATCTTGATGGCAATACTGTTCCTTTTATTGCACGTTATAGAAAAGAGCAAACTGGTGCTATGGATGAAATACAGATTAGAGCTGTTCTTGAAAGATATGAATATCTTGAAAACTTAAATAAACGCAGAGAAGAAATTATCAAAAATATTGAAGAAAAAGGTAAGCTGACAGATGAATTAAAGAAATCTATTTTAAAAGCAGGAACTTTAACAGAATTAGAAGATATATATGCTCCATATAAGTCTAAAAAGAAAACTAAAGCAGATATTGCAAGAGAAGCAGGTGTTGAACCTATTGCTGAATATATAAAAAATAATACAGATATTAGTAACTTAGAAGAATTTGCAAAAGCATATATTAATGAAAAAGCAGCAGATATTGATACTGTGCTTTCTATGGCCAGGGATATTTTAACAGAAGAAATAGGCCATAATATTAATATAAAAAACAGATTACGCGAAATATATAATAAAGATGCAGTAATATCCACCTGCCAGGCAAAAGATTTTAAGGAAAGAACTCCTTATGAAGCATATTATGAGTTTGAAGAAAAAATATCAACGCTGCCGCCTCATAGAATATTAGCAATATTTAGGGGTGAAAGAGAAAATATTTTAAAAGTAAAACTTATTATAGATGAAGAAACCTGTATTAATACCTGCCTTGCCCTTTTATATACTGAAGGATATAAACATAATAAAATTATTGAAAAATGTGCAGCAAGGGCATATAAAACAATGCTTTCTTCTTCAATTGAGTTAGAAATACGTGGTGAGCTGCGTCAAAATGCTGAAGAAAGAGCAATACATGTCTTTGGCGATAACCTAAAAAGTCTTTTAATGACACCACCAGTTAAAGGACGTTCTGTATTAGGGTTAGACCCAGCTTATAGAACTGGGTGCAAATATGCTGCTGTTGATGAGACGGGTAAACTTTTAACATACGGTGTTATATACCCTACTCCTCCACAGGAAGATTATGAAGGCAGTAAGAAAAAAGTAGTAGAAATAATTAAAAAGTTTAATATTAATGCTATTTCTATTGGCAATGGTACAGCAAGCAGGGAAACTGAGGAATTTGTTGCAAAAGTATTAAGTGAAACCTCATTAGCTGTTGAATATACTATTGTAAATGAGGCAGGAGCAAGTGTTTATTCTGCTTCAGAAGTTGCTGCTAAAGAATTTCCTGATTTAGATGTTACAATACGTGGTGCAATATCTATTGCAAGGCGTGTGATTGACCCACTGGCAGAGTTAGTAAAAATTGAGCCTCGTTCCATTGGTGTTGGGATGTACCAGCATGATGTAAATAAAAAGAAACTTGAAAATACATTAGGTGCTGTTGTAGAAGATGTGGTAAATAATGTAGGTGTTAATTTAAATACTGCAAGCCCTTCACTTTTGCAGTATGTTTCAGGGCTAAATTATAATATAGCTGAAAAAATCGTTAAATACAGAGAAGACAATGGTGTCTTTAGCAATAGAAATCAGCTTTTAAAAGTAAGTGGGCTTGGAGATGCAACTTTTAAACAATGTGCAGGGTTTTTAAAAATATATGGTGGTGATGAGCCGCTGGATAGTATGTTTATACACCCAGAAACCTATGATGCTGTACATATGCTTTTAAATAAATTAAATTTAACAATAGATAAAGTATCAATGATACGCCTTGCTGTTAAAGGAAACAGTATTAATAAACTTTCAGAAGAAACTGGGCTTGGAACTTATACTTTTAATGATATTATAGAAAACTTAGAAAAACCAGATAGAGATGTAAGGGATAGTGTAGACCCTGTAATATTTAAGAAAAGTGTAGTAAATTTAGATGATTTAAAACCAAGTATGGTTATTTCTGGAAAAGTCACTAATATTGTTGATTTTGGTGCTTTTGTAGATATTGGGCTTAAAAATGACGGATTAGTACACATATCAGAACTTTCTGAAAACTTTGTAAAACACCCTAGTGAAGTAGTTAAAGTTGGGCAGAAAGTGCAGGTAATGGTTGTTGATATTGATAAAGAACGTGGCAGAATAAGCCTTTCTATGAGAATATAAAATTTATCCCCAAAATAATATATTTTGGGGATTTTTTTATAATTGCCTGATTTATACTACGCATAAATAATAACTAAGACACATTAGTGCTACTTATATCCCATATATACATTCTTTTATTACTAAAAATAATAAAAAATCCATAAAACTATTAGTAAAATAATGAATTAAGCGATACTATTATCATCATAAAATATACAGCTTTGTTGTATAAAATATTTTACAAACATAAATATTATATAAATGACAAAAGTATATAAAAATATTCAAATTATCCCAACCTGCCTTTTATACTATATAATTATTTAATCAAAACTATATCTCGTTTAATAAGTTTAAAAACTCTACATGTAAAAGACCGTTTGAAGCAATAAGGCTGTCGCTGTCCATTTCGTGATATCTGCCATCCAGTTTTGTTACAATACCACCTGCTTCTCTAACTATGATTAATCCACCAGCCATATCCCAAGGTTTAAGACGTGTTTCATAATATAAATCATAAATTCCACGAGCAGTATAGCATAAATCAAGTGATGCAGCCCCTGCTCTTCTTATACCCCTTGAATGTAATAAAACCTGCTCTAAAACTTTCATCAGGTATGGAAGATTATCTTTTTTATATGGAAAGCCTGTAGCAATTAATGAATTAATTAAAGATGGTGTAGAAGATACTTTAATCTGAGTTCCATTGCAGTATGCACCCATACCAGTTTCAGCAGAATAAAGTTCATCTAGTATTGGGTTATAAACTACACCATATTTTCCTTCTTTTTCTGTAATAACCCCAACAGAAACAGCTACAAACGGCACACCATGCACAAAATTTGTAGTACCATCTATTGGGTCAATGAAGATAACATTTTCATTTGGATATTCATTTGTATCATTATTTGATTCTTCACCAATTATTTTAAAATCAGGAAAAAGTTTTTGAAGTTTTTCTTTTAAAAATTCTTCAGTTTTTACATCGTACTCTGTAACTAAATCAACTTCACCTTTATATTTAATGTTTTTATTAGAATTAAAGCCAGTTTTAACTATCTCACCAGCTTCTAATACTATGTCACTAATTTGTTTTAACATCATAAACCTCTTGATTATTTTTTAAAAATATATATATTCATTGTATGATAAACCATAATTATAAAGATATCAATACAATTAATTTTAATGTTTCAATTAATGAATGTTTTAACGAGCTTCGTCCTCATCCAAAATTTAAGGACTGCACATTTGACAGTTATCATGATGATAAAGCATACCCTTCTCAGGCTGCTTTAAAAGAGATATTGCGTAATATTTCAAACACTCAGAAGAAAAAACAAAAACGCTCGTTTTTTTCTAAAAAGCAAAAAGAAAATAAAATTGCTAAAAATATTTATATTGACGGCACATATGGTATAGGTAAAACACACCTGCTTTCAGCATGTTTTCATAATTTTCAAGGTACAAAAGCCTTTATGAGCTTTTTAGAGCTTACATATTTTATGAATTTTTCCGGCCTTGAAAAAACTATAGAGTTTTTTAAACCTGTTGATTTATTATTAATAGATGAATTTGATTTAGATGACCCTGCAACTACAAGAATGGCAGCAAGGTTTATTGAAAGCATTAATAATAATACTACAATTATTACCACATCAAACAGACTGCCAAAAGAATTAGGCGGTGGTAAGTTTGATACAACTCAATTTGCACGAGAGCTGGGGATAATATCCAATACATTTGATACTATCACAGTAGAAGGTAAAAGTTTTAGGATTAATCTTGCTTCATGGCAGGCAGTATATTCTAATAAATCTTTTAATGATGTATTAAATTCATATGAAGCTAAACGCGGTATTCTACTTGTAGATTTTGATGATTTAATATTAAAACTTCAAGAAAACCACCCTTTTAAATTTTTTGTAATACCAAAAACTTTTGATGCAGTATTTATTAAAAATTTTAAACCATTTACAAAACTAAATGATGCTTTAAGGTTTACTATTTTTATAGACCACTGCTATTATCATGATACAAAATTATTTTTTGACGGTGAGATTACAGAAGATATTTTTCCAAAAGAAATAATGGAAACATCTTTTGAACGCCAGTTTTTAAGGTGTAACTCTCGTCTTGATGAGCTTGGGTTGTTTTTTAAAGAGTAATCAATTATTCTATAACTTCTAAGGTTATTTCTTCTTTATTATTTTTTATTGATTTATCCAGCATTTTTAAAGTTTCAGGCAGGTTATTTAAAAGTTCATCATTTGATAACACATTATGCTCTGCCATAGTTTTAAGCAGTATGCCTCTGTATGCTTTTGAAAAATGGCTTACTACTTTGCCACCTTTTATAAACTTATATGTGGTATATGGTTTTTTAATCTGATAAAATTTTTCATATATTCCAGCTCGTAAATCAACTATTTCTTCATTATCAAGATAGCTGTCTAATGCATCTGAAAAATTTTCTTTATAATATTTTTCGTACGAAAAGCCGTTTATTTTTACCCCCTGTTTAAATTTATAATGGGGTAATTTATCACGTGCTGATACTGGACCAAATAAATTTGAAAAAATAATAAGATTATCTAAAATATATTCTTTTGCTTTTTCATTTAAAGTATTATAAGCGAGGTAAGAATAACTTACCCCGCTGTATCTTTCAATGGCAGAGCAGGTTTTTTCTTCAAAAATACTGTGCTGATACTGCTTTATTTCATCAATATCTTTAATGCCAAAAATATCTTGAATATCTTCTGCCCTGTTATTAACTATATAATCATTATAAACTTTTACAGCATACACTCGTTTTTCATAAAGTTCAGGAAATAAAAACGAATCTCTGCCAAAAGCATCGCAATCATATAATTTTGTTTTGCCTTCACTTGGTGAAAAAAGTATTTTCATTACTAACTACTTTTTCTCCCAGAAACGCATTGTGCCATTTTCCTGCAAGCTTATATGCATATCGTAACATTCTCTTAAAAGTTGTGGCTCATGGTGGTTACCTGTTGCTTTTGTAGCCCTTTCAAGATAATCTTTTAAATAGTCTTTATAAGCAGGGTGAGCACATTTTTCTATCATTACTTTTGCTCTGTCTTTTGGGTCAAGACCTCGTAAATCTGCTAAACCTTGCTCTGTAACAATTATATCTAAATCATGCTCTGTATGGTCAACGTGTGGCACTTTAGGTACAACAGCAGATATACCAAATTCATCAGTTTTACTTGCCCTGCATGATGGAGTATGCATTATAGAAATATAAGCTGCACGAGCAAAATCACCAGAACCACCGATACCGTTTAACATTCTAGTACCACCAACTAATGTAGAGTTAGCATGACCATAAAAGTCAACTTCAACAGGAGTATTCATAGAAATAACACCAAGACGGCGTACAACTTCTGGGTTATTAGAAATCTGCATTGGTCTTAAAAGTACTTTTTCACGATAACTATCGTAATTTTTCCACCAATGTTCAAAACCTTCATTTGATAATGAAACAGAAGTAGCGTTAATAAATTTACATTTACCAGAATCTAAAAATGGTAAAAATCCATCTTGAAGAACTTCACTATATACTGTTAAGTTTTCAAATGGAGAATTAGTTAAGCCAAGTACAACTGCATTAGCGATAGAGCCAACACCAGACTGTAATGGAAGTAAGTTTTTAGGCATACGCCCTGCTTTTACTTCTGCTTGGAAGAAATCAATAATATGCTGAGCAATAGTGTCAGAAACATCATCACTGCCTCTAACTGCCCTGCCGTTATCTGGTTTTGTAGATTCAATAATACCTACAATTTTACTTTTATCTGTTGGCACAAAAGGAGTACCTATTCTTTGCCTTACATCAGTAATTGGTATAATCTTTTTATAAGGTGGTTTATCGCTTACAAAAATATCATGCATACCTTCAAATGATGGGTTGTGAGTATTGATTTCTACAATAATTTTATCTGCCATAACAATAAATTCAGGAGCAGCGCCCACAGAACCTGCTAATATAATATTACCGTTTTCATCAATAGCAGATGCTTCAATAACAGCAATATCTAAAGTATTGCCATTATCCTTTGTATAGTACCCATAAAGAAAATCTTGAGAAAACATTGATAAATGCTTATCACCCATTTTTATGGAGCCATCATTGATTTTTTTATTTAAAATTTTTGCTGTTTGATATGGCCAGCGCATATTAGTAAGCTCTAATTCTGCCCACCTGTCTTCTACTTCAGCACCCATAGAAGCACCAACAAAAAGATTAAAACGCCATTTACCCTGCAGATTATTTTTTTCCACATAGTCAGCAATCACAATTGGCATAACTTTAGGGTAACCAACAGGTGTAAACCCTGAAAAACCAACGTTCAATATTCTTTTCTCAGTTTCTTTAAAATAAGGTATAAGCTTTTCTGGTGTAGTAATTTTTGAAAGCAGGCTTTTATCCCTTATTCTGTTTTCTAACTCAGACATTATACAGTCCTCCTCTTTTACTTTTTTATTATCCCCTATAATTTACTGGAATATAGTTGCAAAATGGTTCTTCAGAAAGATAAGAACCTGTAACTGCATATGCTCTTGCACGGCAGCCACCACAAACTTTTAAGTATTTACATACGCCACATTTACCTTCATAGCGTCTGAAATCTCGTAAATCTTCAAATAGTTTTGAGTTATCCCATATATCTTTTAAAGATTTCTCAAACACATTACCAGCTGATTCTGGAAAATAAGAGCAAGGCAGCACATTTCCCTCAGAATTAATAAAACATATTGTCTGCCCAGCAATACAGCCTTTACCACCACCTGTAGAAAATGTAAGGCTTCTTCTTTCTGTATCTTTACCTTCTTCCTTACTTTTTTCATGCCATATTCTGTAATATTGTGGTGCACAAGTTGGGCGTACAAGGATTTCTTCCTCCTCACGCTCCATTTTATAGTGCCATTCTAGTATTTCTTCATAATCCTCTTTTGATACAAGTTCTTTAAATATTTCTTCGCCCCTGCCTGTAGGTACAATTAAAAACATATACCATGCATGAGCTCCTAAAGATTTTGCTTTTCTAAATGTTTCCATAATATAAGGCTGATTACGTTTAGTAAAAGATGAATTTATAATAAACTTAATACCATGTTTATTAAATAAAGCAGCAGCTCTTTCAACTCCTTCAAAAGCACCTGCGATACCGCCTCTGAAATCATCATGAACTTCTGCATTAGGGCCGTCAAGACTCATAGATACAATGCGTATGCCAGCATCTTTTATTTTTTCACATACTTCATCTGTAACAAGCACACCGTTTGTTGCCATAGCCATTTTTAAACCAGCCTGTGTGCCATATTTTGCAATATCAAAAACATCTGGTCTTGTAAGAGGCTCTCCACCAGAAATAACAACTACTGGCGAAGCAAATGAAACTATATCATCTATTAAATTTTTTGCTTTTTCTAAAGTAAATTTACCAACAGGGGAAAACTCCTCTGATGAAGAACGGCAGTGAACACATCTTAAATTACAAGCTGATGTAATCTCCCAAGCCATCCATTTTAAATCCCATTTTTTTTCTTCCATATATTTACACCTTAAATTAGTTTATATTATAACTTATAATATTTTATTACAAAAGTCTATGTTATAAAATTAAAACAATACTTTTTTTATATTTTTTACACAATTACCTTAAATATTTATACAAATCATCACCAATTGTATATATAAAAAATGCTTCATCAATATTTAACTGGTGTAGTTCATAAGATTCAGGCAGTGGCACTTTCCCCATATTTTTTAATACTCTCATTACTTCTCTATCAAGTGCTGGATATCCACTTGACTCTATCATCCTAATATTTACTATAGACCCATCTTTCAAAATTGAAAATGACATTTTTACAACACCTGTTTCTCCCCTTGCAACAGACTGAGCAGGATAATCCCATAACTGATATACTCTTTGTTTAAATTTAAAGAAATATGATGCATACCTTTCTTCAAACTTATTATATGATGCTGTATCTTCACCTTTTGGCTGAACTTTTTTTTCTTTTAAAATATTATCAAGTATTGCATCATTATCATATAAGTTGATACTGTTTGCTGCCATTTCCTGATTAGAAGTATCTTCTACTACTTTTTCTTTACTTTCAGTCTTTGGTATATTGATTTTTTCTTTTACTGGAGCTTTTTCTTTTTTTATTTCTGCTTCCTTAGCACCATTTTCTACTCCAGCGTTTTTTCCACCTGCCCTATCATGCTCCAGCGTTGTTTCTTCTGTATCTAATAAAGGTTCAGGCTCAACCGGTACTATATCTTTAAGCATTTCTTCATTTTCAAGGCTGCTTTTTGGTATAACAGAAATCTCCACAGGTTCTGAGCCTTGATTTTCTTTTTGGTCTTCATCTGGAACAAACTTAACAAATATTATAATTAAAATATGCAGTAATAAAGATAGTATAACTGCTATTATTAAGGTCTTATTTTTATTCATATCACCATACTAATTTATGAAGTAAAAATAGTATATCACTACTTTTAAAAAAATAAAAATAAATTTTTTTATTAAATCACTTGACAATAACACACTTAATTCACATATTATAAGAAGATTAAGTTATGAGGGTGGAAAAGTGAGTATAATGAAGTGGGATCCGTTAAAGGATTTATTCTATATGGAAAAGCATATAGATAAGATAATTGCTTCATCATTTAAAAAGACAGAGAGCAACTTTATGCCTTATGTTGATGTTATAGAAAATGAGGAATACATCATATTGATTGCTGAGCTTGCAGGGGTAAATGAAAGTGATATGAAAGTTACTATCAGCGAAGGGATATTAACTATTAGTGGTGTAAAATCATCATCTATGGATATATACCCGGAAGATGAATACTACTATAAGCTGGAACGTCCATATGGTAAGTTTGTAAGAAGTTTTGCACTACCTGCAAATGTTAATACTGAAGTTATAAAAGCATCTTTAAAAGACGGGCTTTTAAAAATTGTGCTTACTAAAACAAATAAAAGCAACAGCAAAACAATAAAAATAGTATCAAATGAGAAATAGAGGAATATATGGCAAAAAATTATTATGATATTTTAGAAGTAAGTAAAAATGCTACTGCTGATGAAATTAAAAAAAATTATAGAAAACTTGCAAGAAAATATCACCCAGATGTAAACCCCGGTGATAAAGAGGCTGAAAGTAAATTTAAAGAACTTTCTGAAGCATATGCTGTACTTTCTGATGAAGAAAAAAGAAAAGAGTATGATGCAGTAGGACATGATGCTTTTACAAACAGCGGTCATGGCTATAATTTTAAAAATATGAATTACGATGATATGCGTAATTTTAATTTTGGCGGAACATCTTTTGAAGATTTATTTGGTGATTTTTTTGGCGGGTTTACTACTCGTTCCTCAAGAAGCAGAACCCAAAAGAAAGCTACTAGCAGAGGCAGCGATATAGTATATTCTATAAAAGTACCATTTGCTGATGCTGTTAAAGGCTCTACATATGATTTAAACATAAAGCATGATGAAGAATGTCCAACCTGCCATGGTACTGGCGGTAAAAAAACATCATGCAGCTCATGCCATGGAACAGGGCTTAAAAATGACGGTGGTTTTTTTGCATCACCTTGCAGTGCCTGTGGTGGAACTGGTGAAAAATCATTAGAAACTTGTAAAGACTGCCATGGCAGGGGATATTTAAACGTTTCTGAAAAAATAAAAATTAAAATTCCTGCTGGTGTGGATAACGATTCTAAAATAAGAATTGCAGGTAAAGGCAACGCAGGTGGAAACGGAGCTCCTGCTGGGGATTTATATATTAAAACAACAATAATTGATAATCCAGTATATGAAAGGCAGGGAAATGATTTATATATCAATATGGATATTGATATTTTTGAGGCAGCCCTTGGTACAAAATTAACAGTACCAACTCCATATGGAGCAATAAATATTAATGTACCAGTTGGTGTAAAAAGTGGTCAAAAACTTCGTATTAAAGGTAAAGGTATGCCTGTACTTAAAAAGGATACTTACGGTGATTTATATATTGTTATAAATATTAAAGCACCTAATAACCTAAGTGAAGGAGCAAAAGACTTGCTAATTTCTGCACAGAAAATGACTACACCAATAGATAGAAGTGATATTATTGCAAAAGGAACAATATAGGTTATCTATATGGATAAAAATTTACCAAAATATATGATAAGTGTTGCTTCGGAGCTTTTAGGGCTGCACCCACAGACTTTAAGGCAGTACGAACGTTTGGGGCTTGTTGTTCCCACAAGGGTTGATGGTAAAAACAGGCTATATTCTGAAAATGATATTGAAAAACTGCAGCTTATAACAAACTTAACAAAGCAGCATGGGGTAAATTTAGCAGGGGTTGAAATAATCATTAATATGCAGGAACAAATTTCTGCTTTAAATGAAAAAATAAACCAGATAGAAACAAATATAAAAATAAAATATGGAGAAGATATTTCAATAATACCAAAAGAAAAAAACACTGTAAGAACAATAAAAATAGAAAAAGAATAAAAGAAGGGAAAAAGTATGATTAATTACAACAAAATGACTATTAAAGCTCAAGAAGCTTTACAAGAAACAGTACAATTAGCAGAAAAATTATCACATCAAATGTTGCAGGTAGAACACTTAGCCTATGCTGTTATATCTCAGCAGGACGGTTTACTACGCCCATTACTGCAAAAATTAGGTGTAAATCCTGACTTACTTTTAACAGAGATTAAAAAAGTAATTGATTCTCTTCCAAAAGTAACAGGTTCTGCTCAGCCTACCCTTTCTAATGATGCACAAAGGGCCATTGATTATGCTTTTGATGAAGCAAAAAAAATGGGTGATGAATATGTTTCCACAGAACATATTTTACTTGGTACTATTGAGCATGCAGGATATACTTTAAGAAAAATATATTCTGCTAATGGTGTGGACAGCAAAAATATTTTAAAAGCTATAAAAGAAATACGTGGCAGCACTAAAATTACAGACCAAAACCCAGAAGAAAAAATGAATACTTTAGAAAAATACACTGTAAATTTAACAGAGGCTGCTAGAAATGGTAAACTTGACCCAGTTATTGGCAGAGATGAAGAAATAAGGCGTGTAATACACGTGCTTTCAAGAAGAACTAAAAATAACCCTGTATTAATAGGTGAACCAGGGGTTGGTAAAACTGCCATTGCTGAAGGGCTTGCTCAAAGAATTGTAAGCGGTGATATACCAGAAAGTCTTAAAAACAAAGTGATTGCTGTTTTAGATATGGGTAGTTTAATAGCAGGTACAAAATACAGAGGCGAATTTGAAGATAGGCTTAAAGCAATATTAAAAGAAATTAGAGAATCTAATGGTGAAATCATTCTCTTTATTGATGAAATACATACTCTTGTTGGGGCTGGTGCAACTGAAGGGGCAATGGATGCTGCAAATATTTTAAAACCGTCCCTTGCAAGAGGAGAACTTCACTGCATAGGTGCTACAACTCTTGATGAATATAAAAAATATATTGAAAAGGATGCAGCACTTGAAAGAAGATTTCAGCCTGTAATGGTTGGAGAGCCATCTGTGGAAGATACTGTTTCCATACTTCGTGGTTTAAAAGAAAAATATGAAATACACCATGGTGTTAGAATAAAAGACGGTGCATTAGTTGCTGCTGCTCATCTTGCAAATAAATATATATCTGACAGATTTATGCCAGATAAAGCAATAGATTTAATAGATGAAGCAACTGCAAGGCTTAGAATGGAAATCGACAGTATGCCAGCAGAACTTGATGAGCTTGAAAGACGTGCAAGACAGCTTGAAATTGAAAGGCAGGCGTTGAAAAAAGAAAGCGATGCAGCATCTAAAACAAGATGTGAAAATATTGAAAAAGAGCTTGGTGATTTAAAAGAAAAAATTGCTACCCTTTCAACTCAATGGAATAACGAAAAAAATGTTATCCAGCAGTCAAGGGATATTAAGGAAGAAATAGAGAGTACAAAACATCAGGCAGAAATGGCAGAACGCAGTGGTGATTTAGAAAAAGCAAGCCAGTTAAAATACGGCAAACTTGTAGAGCTTAATAAAAAATTAGAAGATGTAACAGAAAAAATGAAAGAAATTCAGCATGGAAAAGCTATGCTTAAAGAAGAAGTTGATGAGGAAGATATTGCAGAAGTAATTTCCAGATGGACTGGAGTGCCTGTTACAAAACTTTTAGAAGAAGAAGCAGATAAACTGCTTAATATGGAAGAATACCTGCATAAAAGAGTTATTGGGCAGGATACAGCTATAAAAGCAGTAAGCGAAGCTGTTAGAAGAAGCCGTGCTGGTCTTAACGACCCAAGACGTCCTATGGGTTCATTTATCTTTTTAGGACCTACTGGGGTTGGTAAAACAGAGCTTGCAAAAGCATTAGCAGAATTTTTATTTGATACAGAAGATGCTCTTATCCGTATAGATATGAGTGAATATATGGAAAAACATTCTGTGGCAAAATTAATTGGTGCTCCTCCGGGATATGTTGGTTATGAAGAAGGCGGTCAGTTAACTGAAAAAGTAAGAAGACGCCCCTACTCTGTTATACTGCTTGATGAAATAGAAAAAGCTCACTCAGATGTATTTAATATACTCCTGCAGCTTTTGGATGACGGCAGGCTTACAGATTCTAAAGGCAGGGTTATTAACTTTAAAAATACAGTTGTGATTATGACATCAAATGTGGCTTCTCAAAGCATTATGGAAGAATTTGCAGGCGATGGTACAATGGAAGAAAAGTATGAGAAAATAAACAAAAAAGCCATGAGCGAGCTTTCTTTATACTTTAAGCCGGAATTTTTAAACAGGGTTGATGATATTATTGTTTTCCACCCTCTTACAAAAGAAAATATTCGCTTAATTGCAAGGCTTTTAATAAAAAGTGTTGGAAAACGCTTGGCAGATTTACCTGTTACATTAGAAGTAGATGATAGTGCTATTGATTTAATTGTGGAGCAGGGTTTTGATGTTACTTTTGGTGCAAGGCCTATGAAACGGGCTATCCAAAAAATGATAGAAAACCCTGTGGCTGAAAGCATTATTAAAGGTGAAACAAAACCAAATACTACAATATGCTTAACAGCAGAAAATGGCAAAATAGCTATTAAATAATTATAAAGCCCCTTATATTATATATAAGGGGCTTAGTCTTTAATACAATTTACTTTATTTACATATAATTTCTATGCAGCACTAAAATGTGGGCTAAGACAAACAAAATCATTGTGTCAAATATATTTAATAATATGTTATAAAACATACGACTTCTAAAACTAAACTTATATCAGTTGCTTATTGTATATGTTTTACTGTTTTGGTAAATATTTTAAGTATTTTTTATTAAGCAGTATATCTTCCCAGTATTCTGGTATTTCATAATCTGTTAGTTTTAGAAATTCTTTTGCTTTTTCATAACTTAATTTATCAAACTCACTAAAAAACTCAAACACATATTCTTTCCACTCTTTATAGTCTTTATTTAACATATTAAGATTATCAAAAACTTCTTCTATTGTATTATATTTAACTTCATATAACTCATCCCCATCTTCATCATAAATATAGTTACCATCTTCATCTAATACTGCTCTATAATAAGGTTTCCAAGGCAGTGGCATTTCATATGCAAATATTGGTGATAATTTTAGTGATTTTATTTCATGTAAAAGTTCATTATTATTTGTTTCTATTTTATATATTTGAACATAATCATGATGTTGTTGTGTAATTCCATAAGCAGTAGTATGCAGTATACTTAAAAATACTACCGTATCTTTATTTTCAAATTTTACATTCATACTATTGTATCTTTTTTTAGGCTTTCTATCTTCTTCTGGCAGGATACCTATTTTATTCCTGTTTATAAGTTTATTATTATATTTTTTAACATATGCTAAAACATTGGATAATAATTTATTATTTGCTTCAGGTATATATTTTTTTATTATATTTACTATATCTACACTTGTATCTAAAAACTTATCTGTTATTATTATAGAATTATATTTATAAAAAGAAGCTGTTTTAGAAAGGAATACTTTTGGATACTCATTAATATCATCATACATGTAAAGTTTATACTTTTTACCTTTTTTTATGTCATATCTTTTTATATTTTTTATATAATTTTTAATATCATCAAGGTAATAAAATAATGCACTGCCTGCAAGAATACTTATAATAATAACAGCATAAAAAATTACTTGTCCTTTGACAGTATAAATTGAAGGAAATATTTTAGGGAGTATAAATTCTATTAATATAAAAAGAATTAATACAACTATAGCATTAACTATATTACCCTTGTTAATAATATTACTAAGCTTTGAGCCTTTATTAGCCATAATAAATTCCCATACATCATCAAATACAATATACTTAGTACATTAAATATTCACAATACTCTACCTGGCTTGAATGAATATATCCAAATACACCAGTTTCCCAGGTTGACTGCCCTGCTTTTAAAAATACAACTGGCAGCCATTTGCTGTCAGAACTTTTCGATGGCATTTCTATTAGATAAGCTTTTTCATTATCCATGCTGCTATCATTATTTAAATTGTTTTTATACACCTTAAAAAGAATTTTACCACCAGGGGTTTCTCTTAAATTAGAATAATCATCTTCTGTTGTAAGGCATAAAGTGTTACCTGTTTTTGAAGCATCTAAATACCATTTTTTCACATCACCTGTTGGTTTAATATATGAACTATTAAATTGTGCTGCATAGCCTAACTCATTTATTATCTGTAAGTTGTTAATAGTAAGCTCCACATGAACTGCAAAACCACCTATTATATATTTATCTCCATTATGAAATTTTTCTCCAAATATCTTTTTAAATTCACTGTCTGGTATATCCATACTATCACTTAATATACTTGCTAAATACTTATTAGATACATCATTTAGTAATACAATGGTATCAAAACTATATCCATCTGATACATCTATTCTCTCCTGCTTATCAGGATAAAATATAAATCGCCATTTAGCAGGCATTGCTACATCATCCAAATAATAATGGTAAACTAAAACACCACTAATTTTACCACTGCCACTAAAATATACTGATGATTGGTCTTCTGAGCGTTTATCATACTTTAAAGATAAATTACTAACCATATTACTACTAAATAAATCAGTAAAATCATCTCGTGAAATAAGTTCCTTATAGGCATATGATGAAGATACAATTGTAAATGTGAATATAACAAGAAATACCTTTTTCATTATTTTCTCCCACCTTAAAAAATAATTATAAAATCAATTAAAATACCTATATTTTAAAGTAATAATATACTTTTTATTTACTATAGTCAACTTTTTTTAAAATTCTTCTTGCATTATAAATAAATATGTTTATAATGGAAGTGGCGAATTTTTTTGTCGGGAGAACGAGATGAACGAAAACGGTAGTCCTTACGCTCAAAAAGAGCAAAACATTCTATCTGCCTTAGGTTCTAACTTTTTAGGCAGAGCTCCAAGATGGTATAAAATATTAATACTATCTTACCTTATCATTAACCCTATTTTATTTGCTATTAACCCATTTGTAGCAGGCTGGGTGCTTATGGCAGAATTTATTTCTACATTGGCCTTAGCTTTAGTATGCTATCCCCTTCCTTCAGGTGGTTTATTAGCTATTGAAGCAGTCGTTATTGGTATGACTAATGCAGCACATGTATATGACCATGTGAAAGATAACTTCCCAGTATTATTATTACTTATGTTTATGGTAGCAGGTATATTCTTTATGAAAGAACTGTTACTCTTTATATTTACTCGTCTTTTAGTATCTGTACGCTCTAAAATATTATTATCTTTAATATTTGCATTTTTAGGCGCATTTTTATCTGCATTTTTAGATGCTTTAACAGTTGTTGCTGTTGTTATTACAGTTGCTTACGGATTTTACGGCATCTACCATAAATATGCATCATCTAAAGGTGAAAAACAAGCCAAATCAATTAAAGATGATGATGATATTGATGAACAGGATAAAAAAGATTTAGAAAACTTCCGTGGTTTTTTAAGAAATTTAATGATGCACGCTGCTGTTGGTACTGCTTTAGGTGGTGCTTTAACTCTTGTTGGTGAACCACAAAACTTAATTATCGGCAAACAAATGGGCTGGGATTTTATTGAGTTTTTTAAACAATGCTCACCTATTTCTGTACCTGTATTTTTTGCAGGGCTTTTAACTTGCTTATTTGTAGAAGTTACAAAAATATTAGGCTATGGTTACCAGTTACCAGAAAATGTTCGTGCAGTTTTAGAAGCTGAAGTGCAAAAAACTTCCGAAAATATGGATAGTAAAACTATTGCAAGATACATTGTGGAAGCAATAGCTGGTGTATTTTTAATTATTGCTCTTGCCCTTCACTTAGCAGAGGTTGGTCTTGTAGGTTTAACAATTATTGTTTTAGTTACATCTTTTACAGGTGTTACAGAAGAACATCATTTTGGTGAAGCATTTACAGAATCACTTCCATTTACTGCTCTTTTAGTTGTATTCTTTACTATAGTTGCAGTTATTGCAGACCAAGGTTTATTTAAACCTATTGTTGATGTAGTATTTAGTATGGACGGTAAAGACCAAATAATGGCGTTCTTTATTGCAAACGGTGTGCTTTCTGCTATTAGTGATAATGTGTTTGTAGCTACTGTATATATTACTGAAGTTACAAGTGCTCTTAAAAGCGGTATAATTGATGCAGTTCAAGCTGACAAGTTAGCTGTTGCCACAAATATGGGTACAAATATTCCATCTGTTGCTACTCCTAATGGTCAAGCAGCATTTTTATTCCTGTTAACTTCATCACTTGCACCATTAATAAGGCTTTCTTATTTAGAAATGCTGAAACTTGCAGCACCTTACACTGTTGTAATGACTTCTGTTGCACTAATAGCTACACATTTTAACCTGTAATATGAATTTAGATTACAAGGAAAATAAACTTATAGAAATTTTAAAGGATTTAGGGAACTGTGCTATCGCTTTTTCTGGTGGCACAGATTCCACCCTTTTACTTTACTATCTTTCAAAACTAAAAATAAATTCAAAAGCATATACTTTTCATTCATATTTATACCCAGAAGATGAACTTACTGAAGCTGTAGAAACAGCAAAAAATCTTGGTATAAGTCATGAAGTTATAAAAATTGACCCACTTAATGATATAGAAAATATTAAAAATAATCCTAAAGAAAGATGCTATATATGTAAAAAATATATGTTCTCTCTCCTTCTATTAAAGGCTAAAAACGATGGTATGCAGCATATTATAGAGGGTTCAAATTTTGATGATAGAAGTGACTTTCGCCCCGGTAAAAAAGCCGTAGATGAACTAAATATTTTAAGCCCACTTGATATGGCAAAACTTACAAAAAATGAAATAAGAAGTTTACTAAAAAAAGCAGGTCTAAATTATACAAAACCTTCTTTTGCGTGCTATTTTTCAAGGTTTCCTTATAACACGGAAATTACAAGAAATATGATTAACAAAATATCAGCTTGTGAAGTATATATTCATAAACAGGGGCTTAATTCAGTAAGAGTAAGATTTCACAATAATATTGCACGACTTGAAGCAAACAAAAAACATATGGATGAAATAATATTAAATAATAAATTACGAGAAAATATAATAGAGTATATTAAGGCACAAGGATTTATGTTTATAGTATTAGATTTAGAAGAATACAAAACAGGGTCTATGAATAGGACTTTATAATGACAAAAGCATATTTAATAAAATATGCTTTTATACTGATTTTACTACACAACGTAACAATATATGCCAACTCTAGTGAAATAAACAATAAGTTTTATAAATTAGGTTATATAAAGAAAGAAAAGTATAATTTTAGTTTATCTTATTCTAACTATTCTAATAATAACAACTTTACTATTAATAATATACGACAAAACAATTTATCTCATACTGGGTATAATTTAGAAATACATAGTAATAATATTCAAAAAAGAAATAATGGAGTAATTTCAGAATTTGGAGTACAAATACTACCACCTTTGAAAGCATTTATCAGCTATAATTATAAAGAAACAGAAACAAAAATAAATTATACTATTCCTAACAAAAGCTTTATACTACTTACAAAAGATTACAGCAGCACATATGCAATAAAAGATGAAGAACATACATTTATGAGTGGCATAGAATTAACATATGAATATAAATACAAAAATTTTGTGCCTTATATTAACTTTATTTCTGCTTTTGGAGTTACAGCTTCTACGAATTATGAAAATATATTCTATAGTATGAATATAGCTTTACAAGCTGGTTTGTTATATAAAATAAATAAAAATTATAATATAAAAGCATATACTGGTGTTGACTATACATCCTTGTATAATGGCAGTTTGATTAACGATAAAGTTATTATAAATATACCAAAAGAATACTTATTAATAAATATACCTGCACAGCAAATAGAAGCAGAATTTATGTATGAAGAAAAATACAACAATAATATAAATATGACAGTTGGTCTAGAACTAAAACTTTATAAACATTATAATATCTTTTTAGAAACAAAATTTATTAATAATCTATTTATAAATTTTGGTATAGAATACTACTGGTAAATATAATATTATCAAGATTTATCCGTAAAATATAAATAAAAAGAATCATCTACCTGCTGCAATCCTGCTACACCTACCCCTATTAATCTTAGTGGGACTTTTCCTGCATTATGTTCATCAAATAATTGTTTTGCATAATTATAAATATCATCATGAGTAAAAAAATACTTATTTTGAGTTTTTCTATAAGTTTTATATTCAAAATCATATGTTTTTAAAGTTAATGAAATAACTTTAGCAGCATACAGATTATCCATTAATTTACGTGATACTTTTTCTGATAATAAATACATATATGAATACAATTCCTGCTTTGAAGATATATCGTATTCAAATGTGGTTGCCTTACTTATGGATTTATTAGAAAGTTTTACAGCCTCATCTTCTTCATAAATACCATTTACTGCATTATAAAGCTTCTTACCATGGATTCCTAAAATATTTTCAAGATTTTCTTTGCCATAAGTCCTTAATTCATAAACAGAAAATATACCATATTCAGATAAACGGTTTAAAGTACTTGCACCTATTCCCCATATTTTTGATAAAGGAAATGAATCAAGAAATGATACAGCCAAATCATTATCTACAATGTAATACCCATCAGGCTTGTTTACAGTTGTTGCCATTTTTGCAGTCATTTTATTAGGTCCTACACCTATAGTACAGCTAATATCAAAATATTTTTTTATAACATACTTTATTTTCTTAATTAGCTGAAAAGTATCCATCTTTATATCTGTAATATCAGCATAAGCCTCATCAATAGATGATACAACTAATTTTGGAAGCATTTTAGAAAGAAGTGAGAAAATATTTTTAGAAACAATGCTGTATTTTTGGATATCTACAGGCAAAAATACAAGCTCAGGGCATAGACTTTTGGCAACAGCACTACCCATTCCAGAATAAACGCCATACTTTCTTGCTTCATAAGAGCAGGTGCATATAACTCCCCTATCCATGTTTCCACCAACTGCCAGTGGACGGTGCTTCAAATATGGCTTAAATGACTGCTCCACAGAAACATAAAAAGCATCCATATCTATACACATAATACGGTATGACATATTTATATATATACCTACATAAATTTATAGCCCTGCTCCCTTAACCTTAAAAGCATAACATACCTGCCGATTACTTCAAATGTATCATCCTCTGTAACAGGGATTGGTTCAAAATCATCATTTGCAGGAAGTAAAAATACACCTTCATTTGTTTTCTTAAAAGTTTTTAAAGTTACTTCACCATTTAAGCGAAATGCACCTATCTGCCCGCTACTAATTTCCTTGCAAGGCTGGATAAAAACATAATCACCAGGTAGTATGCCTTTATCTTTCATGCTGTAACCATCAACTATTAAGAAAAAACCACCGTTAGAATTTTTAAGAAACTCTTTTACAGGAATATAACCTTCAATATTTTCTTCTGCCATAACAGGAGTACCTGCAACAATTCTACCAATCACTGGTATGCCTAAATCTTCCTCCTCAGAAGTAACAGGAGCTAAAGAGCGGGCAACACCTGATGACCTGTTTAAAACACCTTGTGCTTCAAGCCTGTCAAGCATAGCTTTAACTGTGGAAGGTGAACTTACACCCATTCCTTTGGCTATCTCTCTAATAGAAGGAGAATAGCCATTATCTTTATGAAAATCTAGTATAAATTGTAATAAACGTTCCTGCTTATTTGTCATAATACACCCCGAACATATGTTCAATAGAACATTTATACTACATACTTTTACAAATTGCAACTATTTTTTATATTTTTCCAAATCATATGATTTAATTTTCCTATACAGATATGTTCTTTCCATATCTAAAACTCTTGCAGTTTGAGCAATATTCCAGTTAGTTGACTGTAATGCCTTTAATATAAAGTTTTTTTCAAACTCATCTCTTGCTTCTTTTAAAGATGGGCTGTACATATCTGACTGGATATCTATTTCTATATTATCATTACCAGAAATCAATATACTTGGTGCATCTTTTACATCAAGTACATCATCTTCTGATAGAACAACCATTCTTTCAACTACATTTTTTAACTGCCTTACATTACCTGGCCATTCATATGACACAAATAAATTCATTAATTCTTCTGTTATTGTTTTTTCTTTTAAACCATTAATTGTTACAGTTTCATTAATAAAATAGCTAATAAGCAGCGGTATATCATCTTTTCTCTTTCTTAATGGTGGTACTTCTATAGGTATTACATTTATCCTGTAAAATAAATCTGAACGAAATCTATTAGATTCTATTTCAAGTTGTAAATCTTTATTTGTAGCTGAAATAAGGCGGAAATCTGATTTAATAACATCATTACCACCAAGACGGCTAAATTCCCCAGTTTCTAAAACTCGTAAAAGTTTAGCCTGCATCATAAGCCCCATGTCACCTATTTCATCAAGAAATAAAATACCTTCATTGGCAAGCTCAAATTTACCTATTTTGCGTTTTACTGCACCAGTGTATGCTCCTTTTTCTGAGCCAAAAAGTTCACTTTCTATTAATTCTGTTGGCACAGCTGAGCAGTTTATTTCCACAAAAGGTTTATCGTTACGTTTACCAAGCATATGTATTAAACGTGCTACGTGTTCTTTACCTGTACCATTTTCACCTGTTATTAATACCCATGAATTCATTGTTGCAATACGTTCTATTTTCTCTTTTAAACGTAAAATTGCATCGCTTACACCTATTAAATCATACTTTTTAATATTTTTATATTTAGAACTGCGTAAATCCTGCATAAGCGACATTTTATCATCTAAATGCTTGATTATCATTACTATACGTTCTAAAGATAATGGTTTTTCAAGAAAATCATAAGCACCATAACGGATTGTATCAACAGCCGTTTCTATAGTACCATGGCCACTTATCATAATAACTTCTGTTTCTGGAAAATGACGTTTTACTTCTTTTAAACCCTCTACACCATCAATATCTGGAAGCCATATATCTAAAAATAATACATCAAACTTACTTTCCTGTAGCTTTTTATAACCATCTGCATAATTTAAACTGTAATCACAATCATAACCTTCATCTGTTAAAATACCTTTTATTGCAGAACAAATATTTTTTTCATCATCAATAATTAATATTTTCATTATATACCTCGTGGAAGTAAAATTTTAAAATACGCACCGCCAGTTTCATTATTCCCTGCAGTAATCGTTCCAGAATGCTCTTCTACAATCTTTCTAACTATTGCAAGCCCAAGCCCTGTACCACCCTGACGTTTACTAAAATATGGTTTAAATAAATTTGGTATATCTTTTTCATCCATACCTTTACCACTATCTTTTATTACTATCTCTATTTTATCATTTATTTCTAATACTTCAATATTTATTATTCCCTTTTCGTTACCAATTATGTATACAGCATTAGATATAATATTTTGAAAAACACGCCTTAATTGAAGTCTGTCACATAAAATCTCAATTTCTGGGCTGCATGAAACAACAAATTCAATACTAGAATATGTTTCCCTGTATAATGAAACAGTATCTTTTAATAAAGATAAAAGATTAACATCATGCTTATCTGCCTTAGGAAGCCTTGCAAACATATTAAATTCTTCTATTAATTCTTTTAAATTATCAGCTTCTGTAATGATAATATCCATACTTTCGCTAATTACTTCTCTTGAAGATATATCATTCATTTTATCTGCTTTTCTTTTAACTCTTTCTGCCATTAACTTAATAGGTGTAAGCGGATTTTTAACCTCATGAGCAATTCGCGTTGCAATATCTTTCCATAAGGCTACTTTTTGAGCATCTACAATATCTGTAACATCACCTAAAAGAATAAGCACCTGTTCTTCTTCCCTTAAAACAATTTTTGAAAGATTCATTATAAATAATTTGTTTTCATCTTTATCTAATACTTCTATATTTTCAGCTTGTTCGCTTTTATCACTTCCCATAAAATCTTTAACTTTTTCTAATATTAAACTGTTATATATAGAGCGGTATTTACTAATAAATAAATCTGCTTTAATATTTGACTTTAAAATCTGCATTTCATTAGATAAAAGCATAATAGATGAATCAACATTTTTAAAAATGGCATCAATATATGTATTATCTCTTGAAATTTGTTCAAACATTTCAGATAAAACCACATTTTTTGATGAAAGCTCTGTTGTATATTCTTTTAATTTTGTTGTCATACTATTAAAAGCAGATACTAAATCACCTATTTCGCCTCCAGTAAATTCTTTAACTATTACATCAAAATTACCGCTGGATATTTTCTTACTTGCTTTTGCAAGCTCCTCAATAGGTTTAGTTATACTTCTTGCAAAAAGCATACTTATCCAGATTGATGAAAATAAAAGCAGTAAAGAAATCTGTAAAAGCTGCAATATACTTGAGTTTTTTATAGGGTTTGCAAAATACAGGTTTTGATTATACATCTTTAAATCATCCTGCATTCCGCTTAAATCATCAAATACAGCTTTTGAAGTTTGCTGCATTATTAAAAACCCGCCATTATTAGAATTTTGAGAATAGCTTCCACCCCAGTGGATGCCCCTGCCTATATCATCAAATCCATACACATATTTATCTTTTAATAATTCTTGTTTATGTGCAAGCAGTTTTTCAAGCAGGTAATTATTACCAGTATTATTACATTTTAAAATTATTTCACCTTTACTATCAAATACAACTATATCGTTTAATACATCAGTATAAACATACCTGCATATATTATTAATGTAGTTATCTATAATATTTTTATTATATAGATTGTTATCATCAAGATAGCTGCTGAAAAAAGAAATATAGTTATCCAATTGTTTTTGTTCATGGATACGGTAATCATCAATAAATACTGTTGCTTTAGAAACAATACTATCCACCTGCCTGTTATACCATTTATTAATTTCATCTGTTAATAGCTGACTTGAATATATAAATATAATAGATACAGGTAAAATGGTAACAGCTAAAGAAAATGTTAAAAGTTTTATTTTTAATGTGCCACGCTGTTCTGATAATATCTTCACAAGGTTTCTAAAAATAAGTAAAAGCAGCACAATCACAAGAATAATATTAATATTAAGCAGTAAAAACATTGATACATTTGAATACCACGGATAACCCATATGGGTAATATTTTTACCTGCAATAATATTTACTATTATTACTATAATAAAATATATTAGGTATTTACGTAAATTACTCTTAGCATCACCACTTGATGATGTTAAAAATTTAATAAAATTAATTAGTTTTTCTTTTATTATATTTAATAACTTCATATTTTAAAAAGCTACTCTCTAAAATCCCTTAAAAATATAACTTTTGTCATAAAAAGTTCGGAATCAATACATTTAGTAGTTTTATCTTTAAATAACGCAATATATGCATCTATTTCGCTTTGGCTTACACCTTGTTTTGATAAAATATCTTTAACTTGAGCTTTTTCAATACAATCATAAGGTATTGAAGTTATCTCATAAGGTGAAGCTATTTCTATATCTGTTATTATAGTACTTCTTAGTTTATTAAATATGCTGTGAAGCCCAGAATTACGTAATTTTAAGTACCCCGGGTTTGAATACCTTGGTGCTTCAGCTTTATGAGTATAACGTATTATTAACGTAGTATCCTTTACATCATCAACTCTATAAGCAAAACCTGCTATCTCATCATTACTTATTAAAAGCTCTGCTATATTATTTTGACCGTAAGTTTTTAATACTTTTTCAGATTTAGCATTTTTAGAAATAATCTCTATTTTTTCTAAACTATAATGTGGTAAAAATTCATTGATATAATGGTTATATTCAACAGGCACAAGCGGAAGTACAGCATTTTTATCCTTATTATCTTTTATTGCTTGAGCAATTTTATTTTCAAAAACAAAAGGGCGTGCTTTTTCTGAATCTAAAAGCTGTTTTGTGGAGTGGTCCTCTATTTTATCTTTATTTAGTGACAACTTATTAAAATAAGTTAATACTTCATCCAATTTTGTTTCATATTTTTTAATAGATGGCACTCCTAAAAACTCAGCAAGCCATTCATTAACATAACCTACTTCTATTGTCTGCGGATATACGGAATATTGTATAGAAGTTTCTGTTAAATATTCAAGAGGCTGGCTTTTATCGTACACTATATTATTTACTTTTAATGATGGATATATTGTGCTTCTAAGAAAAATATCTTTTTTTGATAGAAATATGGAAATATCATTATCAGTTTTAGTTACAAACGATGATGGAGCCATATTTGCAAACAACATTTTTTGAAATAATAGATTTTTTTTATCTTCATCATAAAATGAACGTTTTTCAGGGTTAAAAAGTTCAGATATATATTCTCGCTGTATAACCTGATTATCTTTTTCATAAGAACGAGCAAGGTTCATTATATAGTCAGATGCTATTAATTCTGAACTTTGAAAATTAAATGACACAAAAAATGATACATAATCTAAATCCCCCACTTTAAAACAGGTAGATTTGCCATCACATCTTTCTACAAAATTACAAGTAGGATACGCATATTTTTTATTGTCAAATACACAACTGTATGTTATTTTCTTTACTTCAGGATTTTCAAGCAGCTTTTCATAATTCGTTGGAAGAGCTGCATACGAATTTGGACTTAAGTAAAATGCATTAAGTGCCGATAAGCATACAAAGGTAAATACTGATGTAAATATTTTTTTCATATAATGCTCCTAATTATATTGCCTAGCTATATAATTATTGTTATATTATTAAAAAAAAATGTTTGCAAGGGTTTATAGTATATTGTATATATTTTTTTTATAATTATTTCATTGAGGGCTATGATGAGTGACTTTGAACAACGCACAGAAGAATATGGCACTGCCATATTAAAGCTTGTAAGGGTTAAAGAAATATCTGGTGTAAATTCCAGATTATTTGGTAATATAGTTTTTTCTATGAAGCATTATAAAGAGGGTGACAATGAAATGATGCTTGTAAGAATTATACCTGTTACAAGTAATTCTGCCCGTCCAATTAGAGCAGTTTCTGGTAATGCCAGCGACCAATTATCAATCAATAAGGTTTATGCACTTGTAAACCATAGAAGTAACTCTATTGAATTTGGTCCTACTCAGGGGCTGTTTTTAGATAAAAACTTACGTAATAAAGGTATTGGTACATTTGCTTTAAATGAGCTTATCTCTTGGTTGAGAGAAAATTTTCAAGAATATTCTATTACTCCTTTTGATTTTGTTACAGCAGATAATGCAGATGAAGATGATAGAGATGTACGTAATAAATTTTTAGAAAACTTTGGCTTTAATCTTAGTTTTACAGATGTAACACAACGAAATGGTACAATGAAAGCTAAAAAACCATCTTTAATCAAAAATTATATTAATAGTGAGAAATTAGAAGAATTAGATATTGAAAAATTCTTCTTTAACCTTATAAATGAAAAAAATAAACTAGAAAAAGATTATAATGAATTAAAAGTAGAGTATGTTGCAAGAGGCGAAGAACTTTTAGGTGGTATGCCTAAAGGAGATTTAATAAAATATACTGTCATTGGTTCTATATCCGTCCTTGCTATTATGATTTTACTGATAATATAGGATTACTTTGAAAAAAATAGGATTTACCACAACTATACCTGTTGAATTTGTTTTAGCAGGTGGAAATATACCCGTTGATTTAAACAATGTATTTGTTTGCAACCAAAACCCAAACCACTTAATTGATGAGGCTCAGGATGATGGTTTACCTAGAAACTGCTGTTCATGGATTAAGGGGCTCTATTCTGTTGCTGTAAAAGAAAAAGCTGTTGATGAAGTTATATCTGTTACAAATGGTGATTGCAGCAATACCCATGCATTAACCGAACTTTATATATCAAATGGTATTAAAGTTCACCCTTTTGCATACCCTTATGAAGAAAAAGACCCATACAACGCTTTAAAAAACCAAATGATTAATTTAGGAAAAGCACTAAATGTTACTTTAGATATGGTATATGATTATTCTAAAATAACAGATAAAGTAAGGGATAAACTAAAAATCGTCGATAAAATGACAGTTGATGGGTATGTTACTGGATTTGAAAATCATTTATATCTTGTTTCCTCCACTGATTTTAACAGCAATTTAGAAAAATTTTCAAAAGATGTGGATGATTTAATAGAAAAAGCATCTAAAAGACATATTGATGAAAAATATGTTCGTCTTGGCTGTATTGGTGTGCCTACCATTAACCCTGCTATGTATGATTTTATAGAAAGTAAAAACTGTAAAATAGTTTTTAATGAAGTACAAAGGCAGTTTAGTATTCCTTCTACGAACCCAGACTATGTTATGAGGTATATTGAATATACTTACCCTTATGGTGTTATGGATAGGATAAATGACATAAAAGAGCAAATAAGCTTAAGAAAAATTGATGGTATAATACATTACGTTCAATCATTCTGTTACAGGCAGATACAGGACATATTAATAAAAAAACACTTAGGTGTGCCAGTATTAACAATTGAGGGCGACAGCCCAGGTGATATTGATGGCAGAACAAAAATACGTATTGATTCTTTTATTGAAATGCTTGAAATGAAAAAGAAAAAAGGAATTTTATGAAAAATATTGGCATAGATTTAGGCTCAAGATATGTAAAAATGGTTAAAGCTGACGGCGAAAAGATAGAGTTTGAACGTTTTGATACTGTCAGCTTTTATAAGCAGTTTATTAAAAGAGATGGTGATAATACATATATTGATGTTGATAAATTAGGTATTGATAAAGATTATACTATAACAGCTACAGGGTACGGCAGAAACTTAATGTCCTTTTCAAATGCTGAGATTATTTCTGAAATTAAAGCCCATTTTAGAGGTGCTTTAAGGCAGACTGGCGATACTGATTTTATTTTAATAGATATTGGCGGTCAAGACAGTAAAGTTATACTTGGTAAAGAAGGATATATTGAAGACTTTATTATGAATGATAAATGTGCAGCAAGCACAGGAAGATTTGCAGAAAATGCCTGTAATGTACTTGGTATATCTATAGATGAATTATCAATAATGGATAAAAACCCCTCTAACCTTTCAAGCACTTGTGCTGTGTTTTGCGAAAGCGAGTTAATTGGGCTTATGGCTTCAGGTGTTGAAATAGAAAGCATTGCTTCAGGCGTAAATAAATCTATTGCAAAAAGATTAATGCCATTAATAAAATCATTTCAATCTAATAGGATTTATGCTTCTGGTGGTGTTGCTTCAAATAAAAGCCTTATTCATTTTATTTCTGAATTAATAGGCAAAGAAGTTATCCCACTGCAAAACCCTCAATATAATGGAGCTTTAGGCTGCCTGCCTTTATAAATTATTTTATTGATTTATGTATTAATATTATATAAAATACTGATAATATAGTTATATGCAGGTATATTATGGATATTATTTTACGAGATATTACTATTATTTTTGCTGTATCTACTATTGTATTGTTAATATGTGCCAAAATAAAAATTCCCGGTATTTTAGGCTATCTTATTACAGGTCTTTTAATTGGTCCTAATGGGCTTGGGTTTATTTCAAACACAGAAAATGTTGCCCATATGGCTGAAATTGGTGTTATTTTATTACTTTTTACTATTGGTTTAGAGTTTTCTTTAAAACAATTGCTTGCCCTTAAACGCTCTGCCTTAGGTGGTGGTATGCTTCAAGTGCTTATTACTTCATTATTTATTACTCTTTTATGTAAGATAATGGGTTTGAGTACAGAACTTTCTATTTTTATTGGTATGATAATTGCCCCATCATCTACAGCCATCGTACTAAAACTTTTAATGGAAAGGGGTGAAGTAGAATCTCCTTATGGTAGAATTTCTACAAGTGTACTTATATTTCAAGATATTGCTGTTATCCCTATGATGCTTATTGCAAGGATGCTTGCTCCGGGTAATGATTCATCTGTTTGGGAAATAGTATTAACCCTTGGGAATGCTGTAATTGTTGTAATATTATTATTTGCTGCTGCTAGATTTATTGTTCCAAAACTTTTAGTAAAAGTTACTAACACAAGAAGCAGAGAAGTATTTTTATTTTCAATTATATTAATATGTGTGGTGGTTGCTGTAATCACAAATAAGGCAGGACTTTCCCTTGCTCTTGGTGCATTTTTAGCAGGTATGGTAGTTAGTGAAACTGGTTATGGTTATCAAGCTTTAGGAAACGTAATACCTTTTAAAGATGTATTTACTGGGTTTTTCTTTATATCTATTGGTATGATGATAAGTATGGAAACATTTATTACCCACCCTGCTTATATTATATTCTTATCATTAATTGTCATATTTGTAAAAACTTTAGTAACAACAATGGCAATAAATATATTAGGCTACTCTATAGAAACTTCTCTAAAAACAGGACTTGCTCTTGCACAAGTTGGGGAGTTTTCTTTCATACTTGCAACTACAGGGCTTATGGACGGCATATTTAATGAATATCAGAATTCATTATTTATCACCATTGCTGTTATATCAATGATGGCAACACCTTTTATGATGCAGTTTTCATCAAGTATCGTAAAAATTGTTTCCAAACTGCCACTGCCTGAAAATATTTTAAAAGGATATTTTCATGATAAAAAGACTGATAAGAAAATATTTAAAGACCATATTATATTAGTTGGATTTGGGCTTACAGGTAGAATGATTGCAAAAGCAGCTATTCAATCTGATATTGAATATATTGTTATAGAAATGAACCCAAATACCGTTCATAATGAAAAACAAAAAGGTACACCTATTTTTTACGGCGATGCATCTCAAGAGGAAATATTAGAGCATGCTTCAATAAAAAAAGCTCGCTCCCTTGTTATTTCTGGAGCTGATTTTAATACCACTAAAAATATTGTAGAAATTGCAAGAAGATTAAACCCTACCCTTATAATTATTGCAAGAACACGCTTCCAAGTTTTTAATGCAAAATTAAAAGAATTAGGTGCTTCTGAAGTAATTTCTGAAGAAGTAGAATCAGCAGCTTCTATTTTATCTGTTGTATTTAAGCATTACTATATACCAGATGAGAATATAGCAGCAGTTGAAGCAGAACTTCGTCAAGAAGATGTTGCTGCCATATCTAAAAAACATCAGGATAAAAAAGTTACTACATTAGGTATTAAAGGTCTTTCTGTGGAAACTATAACCGTACCTGTTGGTTCAACATATACTGGGCAGTCTATAAGAGCAATAGACCCACGCTTTAAATATAATGTAAATATTATAGCAATAAAATCAGGCGTACAGATAAAAGTATCCCCCGGCTCTGATGATAAAATAAATGATAGAGATGAACTGCTAGTTACAGGAAAAGCAAGCGATATTGCTATATTTGCATCAGTATTAAATAATAAAATTGAGCCTGCTACATAGGCTCAACAACTAACCATATATCTTTATTATTAATTATTTTAAAAGATATAAAAAAAGTGGAACAGGCAAAAGCCTGTTCCACTTTCTACAAAAAGGAGGGAGTTTATTTAAATGCATTACTATGCAAAAAAATACTTACTTAAACTTTATAACTTATATTTTTCATTTCCTACTTGCTATATGGGAAATATATATTAATTTATTATAAATAGAAAGTATTTTTATAGTTCATCTTCACAATCTCTACAAATTTCCTATGATTTTTTTTTGCTTTTTTTCTATTATCTTATTTTTCACTTGTTTATTATAATAAAATGCTTTATAATTTTTGTAAAATTGATTTTTAAAATATAAAAATAAGGATGATATTATGTCTGAAACCTTTTATAAAACTTACTGTCAAAAAATTGACGAAGCAAAAAAAGTACTTAAAAGGCCATTAACTCTGGCAGAAAAAATACTTTATGCTCACCTTTATAGTCCTGAAACTATAAAAGACTATAAAAGAGGTGAAGATTACGTTAATTTTAAGCCAGATAGAGTTGCTATGCAGGATGCAACAGCTCAAATGGCACTTCTTCAATTTATGAATGCTGGTAAAAAGAAAGTTGCAACTTTAGCTTCTGTGCACTGCGACCACTTAATACAAGCATACAAAGGAGCTGAGGTTGACTTACCTGAGGCAGAAAAAACTAACAAAGAAGTTTATGATTTTCTTAAAAGTGTTGCAGCAAAATATGGTATAGATTACTGGAAACCGGGTGCTGGTATTATACATCAGGTAGTATTAGAAAACTATGCTTTTCCTGGTGGTATGATGATTGGTACAGATTCTCACACGCCTAATGCTGGTGGGCTTTCAATGATTGCTATTGGTGTTGGTGGTGCTGATGCTGCTGATGTTATGACTGGTATGGAGTGGGAATTAAAAATGCCAAAATTAATTGGTGTTAAATTAACTGGAAAATTAAAAGGTTTTGCATCTCCTAAAGATATTATCCTTAAATTAGCAGGTATTTTAACAGTTAAAGGTGGCACCAACTCTATTATAGAATATTTTGGCGAAGGTACATCTTCCCTTCCTGCAACTGGTAAATCTACAGTATGTAATATGGGTGCTGAAGTTGGTGCAACCACTTCCCTCTTCCCATTTGATGACCATACAGCAGAATATTTGAATGCTACAAATAGAAGCAATATTGCAGAACTTGCATATAAATATAAAGATTATCTTACTGCTGATAAAGAAGTATTAGAAAACCCTGAAAAATACTATAATCAAGTTATTGAAATTGATTTAGATACTTTAACTCCATATGTAAATGGACCTTTTACACCAGATGCTGCCACTAAAGTGGAAGGAATGGCTAAAAAAGTAAAAGAAAACGATTATCCAGAAGATGTGGAGGTTGCATTAATTGGTTCCTGCACAAACTCATCTTATCAAGATTTAGGCAGGGCTGCTAACCTTCTAGAACAGGCAGTAAATAAAAATATTAAACTTAAAGCACAGCTTATTATTAACCCGGGCTCAATACAAGTGCTTGAAACTGCGAAAAGAGATAAAATAATAGATATATTTACTAAAGCAGGAGCTGTTATTATGACAAATGCCTGCGGACCATGTATTGGGCAGTGGAAACGTATTACAGATGATAACCAAAGGCGTAATACTATTATCACTACATTCAATAGAAATTTTGCTAAAAGAGCAGATGGAAACCCAAATACATATGCTTTTATTGTATCTCCAGAAATGGCTGTAGCTTATGCTATATCTGGTAAATTAGGATTTAATCCAGAAAAAGACAGTGTAAAAGATATAAATGGAAATGATGTGATGCTTAGTGCACCAAGTTTTGATGCACTGCCTAAAAACGGGTTTGTAGAATGTGGTAAAGGGCTTATTCCACCAGTTGAAAACGGTGACAATATTAAAGTAGAAATAGACCAAAATTCAAGCAGGCTGCAAATTTTAAAACCTTTTGAAAAATGGGATGGTAATGATATTATAAACCTGCCTTTATTAATAAAAACAAAAGGCAAATGTACTACAGACCATATTTCAATGGCAGGACCATGGTTAAAATTTAGAGGCCATTTAGAAAATATCTCTGATAATATGCTTATGGGTGCAGTAAACGCTTTTAATGATGAAACAAATAAAGTAAAAAATATTGATACTAATGAGTATAACAGTGTATCAGCCACTGCAAAATATTATAGAGATAATAAAAAAGGCTCAATAGTAGTGGCAGAAGAAAACTATGGTGAAGGCTCATCAAGAGAACACGCTGCTATGGAACCAAGGTTTTTAGGTGTAAAAGCTATTATTGTAAAAAGCTTTGCAAGAATTCATGAAACAAACTTAAAAAAACAAGGTATGCTCGCTCTCACCTTCTCTAATAAAGATGATTATAATTTAGTACAGGAAGGTGATTTAATATCTATTGAAGGGCTTAAAGATTTTGCACCAAATAAAGAACTTACTGTAACGCTTACTCATAAAGACGGTTCTAAAGACTCTTTTAAAGTAAGCCATACATATAATGCTCAGCAAATAGAGTGGTTTAAAGCAGGCTCTGCTTTAAATAATTTAAAAAATTAAAGGTGAATTTTTATGGCTAAAATTACTAAAAATGGAAATAAATTAGTTGTACCTGATGAGCTTACCCTGCCTTATATTGAAGGTGATGGTGTAGGTGTTGAGATAACAAATGCCTGCAAAAAAATTATAGAACACACTGTTAATACTGCATATAAAGGCAGCAAAAAAATAGAGTGGCTGGAAGTTTTAGGTGGTGAAAAAGCTTATAGTAAAACTGGAGAGTGGCTGCCAGAAGGAACTATGAATACATTTAAAGAATATTTAATAGGTATTAAAGGACCTCTTACTACCCCTGTTGGTGGTGGTATTCGTTCTTTAAATGTAGCTTTAAGGCAGGAGCTTGATTTATTTGTTTGCTTAAGACCTGTTGAATGGTTTAAAGGCGTATCCTCTCCATTAAAAGAACCAAATAAAGTTGATATGGTAGTTTTCCGTGAAAATACTGAAGATATATATGCTGGTATTGAATGGGAAAGTGGCAGCGAGGAAGCAAAAAAATTCTATAAATTTTTACATGATGAAATGGGTGTAAAAAAAGTACGCTTTCCAGAAACATCATCTTTTGGTGTAAAACCAGTTTCTCAGGAAGGTACTTCAAGGCTTGTATGTGCTGCTATTGAGTATGCAATTAACAATAAAAAACCATCTGTAACACTGGTACATAAAGGTAATATTATGAAATTTACAGAGGGTGGATTTAAAAAATGGGGTTATGAAGTAGCTGAAAAAGAATTTAAAGAATACACCTTTACAATGAATGAGTATGCTGCCATTAAAAAAGAAAAAGGTGCAGAAGCTGCTGACAGTGCATATAATAATGCTGTAAAATCTGGTAAAATTATAATTAAAGATAATATTGCAGATGCGTTTTTACAAAACACTCTACTTAAACCTGAAGATTATTCTGTTATTGCCACATTAAATTTAAATGGTGACTATATTTCAGACCAGCTTGCTGCTATGGTTGGCGGCATCGGTATTGCTCCGGGTGCTAACATAAACTATAATACAGGACACGCAATTTTTGAAGCAACTCATGGTACTGCTCCAGATATTGCAGGAAAAAATATAGTAAACCCATGCTCTATGCTTTTATCCTTTGCTATGCTGTTTGAATATATTTCATGGAAAGAAGTAAGCGATAAAATAAAAGCTGCACTTGTAGAATCTTTTGGTAATGGTTATGCAACATATGATTTAGCAAGGTTTATGGAAAATGGAAAATCACTTTCCACATCAGATTTTTCTGATAATATTATTAAACTTATAAGGTAGGTAAATTTAAGAATGAGTTATGATAGTTTTTCTGAAGAATGTGCTACGATTAAAGAACATTTAATATATGACTTATCTGAATCTATGAGAGAAGCTACAGAAATGGATTTAAGCCTTTTTAAAAAATATAATGTTAAACGCGGTCTTAGAAATGAGGACGGCACAGGTGTTTTAGTTGGTCTTACTCGTATTGGTAATGTTGTGGGATACGAAAAAACTGAGGAAGGCTTAATACCAATTCCTGGTAAACTTTTTTACAGAGGTATTGATATAAATGATATGGTGCATGCCCTCCTGCGTGAAAAAAGATTAGGGTTTGAAGAAGTATCATATCTTCTTTTATCTGGTAAACTGCCAAATAAAACACAATTAGATGAATTCAAATGCATGATTGCTTCAGAAATGCCACTGGAGAAAAAAACAAGACTGCATTTAATAGATTTAGAAGGTTCAGATATTATGAATATACTTGCAAGAACAGTTTTGGAAATGTATATTTATGATAAAAATCCAAATGATGTAACACAGGCAAATTTAATGAGGCAGTCATTATATCTGCTTTCAAAATTCCCTACTATTATATCATATGCTTACCATGTACTTCGTCATGCTTATAATGGTAGAACAATGCATATAAGACACCCTAGGGAAGATTTATCCATTGCAGAAAATTTACTTTTTATGATAAAAGGTGAAGATTTTACTGAACTTGAAGCAAGAACTCTTGACCTTCTGCTTCTTTTACAGGCAGACCATGGAGGTGGTAACAACTCTACCTTTACAGTGCGTGTTACAAGCTCCACTATGACAGATACTTATTCTTCAATTGCAGCTGGTATTGGCTCATTAAAAGGACCTTTGCATGGTGGTGCAAATTTAATGGTTGCTGATATGCTTGAACATTTAAAAGAAAATATTAAAAACTGGAAAGACCAAGAAGAAATAGATAATTATCTTCTTAAAATGCTTAATAAAGAAGCATATAATAAATCTGGTCTTATTTATGGTATTGGCCATGCAGTATATACAATATCTGACCCTAGAGCATTACTTTTAAAAGAATTAGCAAGGGATTTAGCAAAAGAAAAAAATAGAACAGATGAAATGGAGTTTCTTGAACTAATAGAATCTAGAGCTATTGAAAGCTTTAACTCATTTAAAAAAGGTACAACAAAAAGAGTATCTAGTAATATAGACTTTTACTCAGGCTTTGTTTATGATATGATTGGCATACCAAAAGAAATATTTACTCCACTTTTTGCTATGGCAAGAATTGTTGGCTGGTGTGCACACAGAAATGAGGAAATCACTTTTGCTGGTAAAAGAATTATTCGTCCGGGCTACAGCAGTATTGCTCCAGAAGTACCATATGTTGATATTTCAAACAGATAAATATAATTATTACTCATAAAAATGAGCAGTAAATACTGCTCATTTTTTTATTATTATCACAGACTAAAATCTATTACAAAGTTTTATATTTCTTTTTTAAATGTTTTAGTATAGTATATACTATATTGTATCCTTTTAATTATATTTGTTTATTTTTAAACATATGTAACTTTTTAGAAATAAATAGCACTATTAAGTATATATTAAGTTTGATTTGGTGCATTATATGAATAAAATTGCTATCACATTTGTTATTGTTTTACTTACTCTTTCAGTTATTATCAGGCTTGATTACACTCAGGACAGTGGTAAAATCATTAATGAGGAAACAAAACAGGACAATGCAACAGCCTATATACAGGAAGTTAACCACTATGATAGTGGCTTTATGCTTTCAAATATTAAATATACAAAAGATAATACATTATCATTAAAAGATAACAGACTTATTGCAGCAATAATCAATGGAGATGTTGTACAAGTAAAAAAATTACTTAATGAATGTGAAGAGGATATTTTATATCACTACCATTTTAATAATCAGGAGTTTAAACTTCCAATAGTTTTTATAGCAATTGGAAGTAATAACGATGAGTTAATAAATACAGTATTATCGCATGAAAAAATAGATAAAAATATTACAGCAAATATTATGCTTTATGATAAAGATGGTAATGCTATTACCACAAATATTTCACCTTTAGCATATGCTGTATATATTAATAATATTACACTTGCTGAAATCTTGATAAAAAATGGAGCTGATGTAAATAAGAAATTAACAGGCAACAGAACTGCTATGTTCTATGTGAATAGTAAAGCAGGTATTGAACTGTTAGAAAAATATGGTGCAGATATTAATGCAGTATCTGTTCAAGGAAATACACCATTAATATATTCTATTATTAGAAATAATGTTTTTGCAGCTTTTGAATTTATTGCAAAAGGAAGTAACCCAAATCAGCTAAACCATGCTAATGCTACTCCACTTACTATTGCCATAAATAATAAAAATATATCAATGGTTAAGATGCTGCTTGCAAATGGAGCAGACAGTAACTTTTTTTCTCCAGAAAGCTATTCACCACTTATGGCAGCAGTTGCAAATTCTGATTTACAGACATTTCATCTTCTTTTAAATATGGGGGCAGATGCTAATGCTGAAAATAAATTAGGAAGAACCTGTATATATTATATGCAGTCTTTTAACGAACAGTGGACTATATGGAGAGGGATGATTGAAGCATTAGCAGATACTATCAATATTAACCATCAGGATATAAATGGTGATACGGTGCTGCACATTAACCCTGAGCGTTATTTATTATATAAAGAATTAAAACCAGACTTAAATATCCAAAACAAAAATGGAGATACACCATTACATCACTTAGTTAAGAAAACTAAAAATCCTGATATGGTGGAACTCTTTATTAAAGATGGTGCAAATATTCATATAAAAAATAAAGCAAACCAAACAGCTTTAGATATTGCAAAACTAAATAACAATCAAAAAATTATTGCAATTTTAGAAAATCATTAATCTTTTTGTCTTAGTTTCAAAAAAAATGATTTCATAAGCTCTATAATTTCATTTTCCAATAAACCATATTCATAACTTACTTTATGGTTTAAGTCTTGTTTATCAAAAATATTATCTTTTGAAACAATGCCACCAAACTTAGGTTCTTTTACTCCAAAATATACCTTTTTTATTCTTGCCTGCAATATTGCTCCAGCACACATAATACAAGGCTCTGCTGTAACATACATAATGGTATCATTTAAACGCCAGTCGCCTGTATTTATACAAGCTTCCTTAATTGCTTCAATTTCTGCATGGCTTACAGGGTCTTTTAACATTTCTTTTTTATTATAACCTGTGCCAATTATATTATTATCTTTTACAATAACAGCTCCAACTGGCACTTCCATTAAATCATATGCCTTTTGTGCTTGAATAAAAGCCTGCTGCATAAACAATATATGGTTATCCATTAATGCTCAGCCTAACCATACCAGCAAATAATACAGCAGCAGTTTCCGCTTTTAATATAGTATTTATTGGTGTATATGCTTTAAATCCTGATTCTACTAAAAAGTTATATTCTTTTTCAGTAAAACCACCCTCTGGGCCAATTATCATTGATATATTATTAGATGTTACATTAGGAAGTGATTTTTCACCCATTCTTTCATGAAAAAGAATTTTAATATCACTATCATCTTTTATCCGCTCAAGTTTCACGCTTGGCAGTATAGTCATTAATTCTTCTCTTTCACACTGCATGGCAGCTTCTTTTGCTATTAAATTATATCTTTCCATAGCATTTGGTTTTATGTTTTCAAAACTTCTAGCAGAAACAACAGGTATTAAATGTGTTACTCCTAATTCAGAATATTTTTCCACCATAAAATCCATATATTCGCGTTTTGTGATACACTGATATACTTTTAATGTATAATTATTTCTTACAACTGGACGTTTTTCTAATATCCTTACTTGGATAGACTTTTTACCAGATAAATGTATCTCCCCTAAAGCTAGCTCATCATGTGTTAAAACTTCAATATTATCGCCCTGCTCTGCTCTTAAAACAGTTTTTAACTTTCTGGATTGATTTTCATCAAGTTCAATAATTGATGAAAGTTGGTTATCATAATATACTCTTTTTAATCTTCCCATGGAAATGACTCAAATGTGTATTTACCTTCATCATCAATAATCATGGCTGTTAATTTGCCACCATAGCAGCATCCAGTATCAATATTAATACTTATAACTTCATTATCAGCATCTTTATATATACTTGGAACTGCTCTGTGAAGCTCTTCTTTTGTGCTGTTTTTATTAACAACAGCATCATGACCATTAACTAAAATATAATCATAATATTTTGTTTTAAAATCCCTTGTATGTTTATGCCATAAAAACGGATAATGCCTTCTTTTTTCTTCCTCTGTACACATTTCATACTGCTTTTGTGGAGGAATATTATGAAAAGCAGGACCAGCATGGGAAAAAAGAAACTTACATTTTTTTGTTTCTTCAACATAATATTCTTGAAAGCTGTTAAAAAATTCCATAAACGGTAAAAAATATGGTGCTATTTCCCAGTGGCTTTTAGTAGCTGCTTCCTCCACTGGTATATCCATAAATGAAGCAACTGTATTTAAGCCTACTCTCTCATGCCATACAAAATCAGGATATCGTCCTTGGTTTTCTACTGCATTAATAAGTAAATCTTCATGGTTGCCTTTTAAAAATGTCATAAGGGTTTCTCCCTGCCTATCCATTAAAAATTCAACCACTTCTTTTGAATGCATACCCCTGTCTATTATATCACCTAGAAAAATAAACCTGTGAATCAAATATTTATCTTTACAAGTATAATATAGTTTTTTTAAAGTTGTGATACATCCATGTATGTCACCTACAACAGCTAACATTTTTTAAGCCTCACTCCAGTCCATTCATTTATTGTAATACGCTCTTCCTCTATGTACCCACTGCATAATTGAGATTTTATATTTTCATATTCACTATCTAATATACCTGAATAAATAACATATTCTGAAGCAAGTTCATTTACTTTATCTTTTATAGAAAGCAGTACACTAGATATTATATTAGCACAAACAATATCATATTTTTTATTATAAATATCTTTAATATCCCCAACCCATGCTGAGATATTATGGCAGTTATTATCTGCTATATTTTCCATACAGTTATCATGCGACATTGGGTCAATATCAAAAGCATCAACCTCTTTTGCACCATACATTGAAGCAGCAATTGATAAAATACCGCTTCCTGTGCCTACATCAAGCATTGTTTTGCCTTTAACACATGAAGAAAGAAGCCTTGCTGCAATTTTAGTTGTTGGGTGAGCCCCTGTACCAAAAGCAAGCGAAGGGTTTATATATAATGTCCTCCTGTTATCATCAAAAACTTTACCCTTTTCAAAAATGAAAAATATATCATCAGTTAAATAATCTTCCTGAATGTATTCTTTCCATTTTTCCTGCCAGCCTGTTTCTTCTGTGTTTTTTGATTCAAAAGAAATATTTAATTCCTGCAAAATATCTGTTATATCATCTTCTGAATAAATTAAATAAGTTGTTTCACCCTGAAATTCTTCCTCACCTATAAAAGCTTCTGCTTCTTCTAAAAGTGTACGTAAAACTTCAGGTAATGTTTCTAATCTATACTCTATCATAAGCATACTATATTGCATATCTTTAAAACTTTCAATATTATATTGAAAAATATATTAAAAATTATTATATATAATTATGAGATTATCTGTTTTTATTGCACAAAAATATAATATTTCAAGGCGTACAGCTAAAGAATATATAAAAAATGGGTTTGTAATCAGTGGTAAAAGTATCATTACAAAAGATATTGATATTTTAGGTAATGAAGATATTATTTTAAATGTACCACAAAATAATATATCTTATAATCTAAATGATTATATAATTTATCAAGATAATAATTATATATTTTTTTATAAACCACCTTTTATGCATTCAGAACGTCATACCATTTCAGATAGTCTTACAGTAAGTGATATTTATAAAAATTTTCCTGACTTTAAACCATTATCACGGCTTGATTATGAAGCTGATGGAGTTATTGGTATAATTTCTAAAAATATACCACTTAATAATATTTCAAAATCATATTATGCTGTTGTTTGTGGCGATTTTAAATCAAATATTACCCTGTCTAATAAGATTGATGCAGATAATAAGCAAAAAGTAAAAGTATTAGAAGATAATGGTGGGTTTCCTGCTGTAATAAAAAAAGTAAGTTCTAATGGAAAATACAGCCTTGTATCTGTTGCTTTGGAAAAAGCAGCAAGACATCAAGTAAGAGCATTTCTTTCATACCTTCATTTTCCTATATTAGGCGACAAACTCTATGGTGGAGCAAATTTTAAAAGATTATGTCTGCACTGCTTTAGCTATACTATTAATGATGTAACAGTTATGTGCAAAAAACAGACTGATGAATTTCTTAAAATGTATAAATCTTTAGATTAAATATTTTTCCACATCTTTATGGTTATGTATTACTGGTGCATCTTGTAATGTATTTTTATAAGCTAAAAAATTTGCACCACTTGATATGGCAGCGTTATAATCTGTCATAGAATCGCCAATAAACAGCACCTCTTTTGGCTCAATATTATAAAAATTACATATTTTATATACACCTTCTGGGTCAGGTTTTGGGTTTACCACATCTCTTGATGTTACAAGGTAGGAAAAATATTCCCTAATATTAAAATATGTTAGTAAATCAGACAGCGAACGCCCTCTGTTTGTATCAACTGCCATAGAAATGCCATATCTTTTTACAATTTCAAGCCCTTCTATTAATGTAGGCTCTAAAATGATATCTTCAAAACCAGAGTTATAAGGGACTGTTTTTATAGTATTATACAATTTTTCTTTAATACTTTTATCACCACCAGAAATAACATCAATAATACCATCTTCTGTATAGGAAAGTACAATTCTTTTAAACTTTTCATCAGAAAAATCAGGCATAGACACACCGCTTACATTAGCAAGCCAAGAATAATATTTTAAAATAGCATTATCACTATTTACTATTACACCATCACAATCATATATAACAGCCTTTATCTTTCCCATTATAAACCTCATAGTATTTTCTGATTATTGCCTGAATAGTATATATAAAATAATATTTTTTTCAATATTTTTATAATCCTGCAAAACGGCATATTTTTTGCTTGTATTTTATATGGAAATGTATGTTTGCATATAAAGCTATATAAATTATTAATAAAAATAAACTAAAGAAATTCATATTTTAGACGAATAAAACGTTAGATATGGGTTCCTTTTATGGAGGATATATATGGAATCATTAAGAGTAACTGGTTTAATGAGCGGTCTTGATACAAACTCAATTGTTGATGCTTATATGACATCAGCTAAAGCTCCTATTGTTAAATTAAATCAAGAAATAGATGAATTAAATTTTGAAAAGACTACCTATAATAATATTATTTCCATGATTACGGATGTGAAAAACTCCATGCTCAGCTTAAAAATGGAATCTACTTTCAAAAGTAAAGTTACCGCATCAACTAAAGAAGATGTGGCAACTGCTGTAGCTGGCATTAATACTCCAACAGGTTCATATACTCTTACTGTTGATAAGGTTGCAGAGCCAGCATATGCTTCAAGTATATATACAAATAAAGTACTTGCTCAAGCTGGTGCTGGTATTAAATCATTTACACCATCATTTTCTCCATATGACCAATTAGAAGGTACTCATAATGTTGAAATATATCAAGGCTCTAACTATGGCTATAATGATAAATGGTTTGCAAAAGATACTTTTACAGGCAATGGAAATGAAACTTATATGGTAAACCATGCAGATAAAGCTGATAAAACATTAGTGAATGGTAATGGTGAGCTTACTCAAGATGTGAAAGGTGATTTTACATTTGTATATACGTATAATGGTGAGCAGAAAAATTTTACTATTAATATGGACTATGCAAAAGGAACATCCCTTAATAAAATTGCTGCTGATATGGAGTTAGAAATAAACGCTAAAATGGATGCTCTTCACAGTAATAACTCAGAGCAGACAATGAAAGTGACTTTAAACTTAGATGATAATGGGTTTAACTTTTCCTTTTATGATGTAGATACTCAAAATGAAATAGAGGTATTAGGGTTAGTACAATCTGATACTACAAAAATAGTTCAAGATATGAAACAAACCTTTACTATTCAACAGACAACTGGTGGAGCAACCAACGACCTTGCTATAGATTTAGATATTAAAGCAGGAACAGATATAAATGATGTTGCAACTGAAATTAAAAACCAATTAAACACTACCCATGGTGTTAATGCAGATGTTAGTGTGAAATATAATGAAAAAACATCAAGCTACGAATTTACAATTAAGGACCCTGCAAATGGTAGTACTTTTTCTACATTATCAATACCAGATACTACAGTTAATTTAGGTTTATATGCAACATATAAATCACAATCTACTAAAAAAATTACAAATATTATGGTATCAAATTCTGCAGAAAAACTTGGTACTAAATTAAATTCTGAAGATCAAGGTGGCTTTTTTGCTCCCGGTAAATTAGAATATGAAGACGGAAAAGGTGTGCAGGTTGGTAAATTCCAAATTTATCAAGATTCTTCTGCTGTTTGTAGACCAGAAACATATACTACTTTTTATGGTGATACTTTTGATAAAATAGAAAATGCAAACCCACCTATAGATAAAGAAGAAATTGACAACTGGCTTAACACTAAAATTGGTTCTAAAACTTCAGCTGGTAATACATTTTTTGACGACGGTACTGCTTTTGAAGGGCTTAATGGCGTATTTTATATTAATGGCACAAAAATAGAAATAGAAGATTATAAACAACTTACTCCTAATGAGCTTATGGCTAAAGTAAATGGTTCTGGTGCTGGTGTTACCATGAGTTATGATTATGAAAAAAATATCTTCCAAGTAAAAAATAACACTGGTGGTGCTGTAGAGCTTACCATGGGTAATGATACAGATACTTCTAACTTTTTTGAACTCTTTAAGGTTGGGTTAAACCATGGAGCTACATATGTGCGGGGGCAAAATAAAGGTTCGTTAGATACAACCACAGTTATTTCAAAACTTAAACCTACTTTTTCATACCCTGTGAAAAGTGGTACTTTTACAATTAATGGGGTATCAATCTATGTAGATACAACTAAAGATACTATTCAAGATGTAATAGATAAAGTAAATAAATCTGGTGCTGGTGTTACTATGGCTTATGACACTAACACAGATAAATTTTCTTTAACAAGTAATTCAAACGAAAGAATTAAAGTTGGTGGTCCAAACGATACATCATCTTTCCTGCTTTCAACAGGGCTTGTATATCACCAGCAAACAGAACAGACAATAGGTAGTGAAGGTACAAAAGCTGAATTTACTTTAAATGGTACAAAATATACTCGCGATACTAATGAGGTTAGTGATGTAGTTCCGGGAATGACATTTAACATAAGCAGTACTGGTACTACAGTATTTAATGTTAAAACAGATACAGATAAAGCAGTTAAAGCTGTTGCTGAATTTGCTTCAAAATATAATACATTAATTAATGCTTTAAACCCTACAGAAATAGCATATAATGATGATTTAAGGTCAAATTACAGCGAACCTTTAACTGATGATAAAAAAGCCACAATGAGTGAAGATGAAATTAAAACATATCAGGAAAATTATGAAAAAATAACATATTATGATTTAATTTCAAAAAGCTCAGAAATACGCACTTTAAAAACAGGTATCAGGGCTAATTTATCATCTACTGTAAATACTGATAACAGTAAATATCACACAATATTTGATGTTGGTTTTGTAATTGCAGGAAGTGATACAAGAAATACTGAAGTTACAAAACTTGGTTTATTATTTGATGTATCAACAGACCCAGCAGAACTGGAAACTTATATAAAAGAAAGTACTGATTTTGTAAGCACATTATCAGAAGACCCTGATGGAGTGTATAATTTCTTTGCAGCAAGTGAAACAGTATATGAAAAAGACCCAACTACTGGGAAAGAAACAAGTAAAATTGTTAATGTTGGTTGGGGTAAAACATATAGCGATTATCTTGATACAACTATAAATTCTACATCTGCTCTTTATAAAAAAACAAGTACTAATGGTACCATTGAATCAGAAATATCATCACTTAAAGAGCAAATTGATGCAAAAACAAGACGTGTTGAAATGTACCTTGAAAGGCTTTATGCTCAATTTGCAGCTATGGAAGAAAGAGTTGGTGCATTACAACAAAGCGCAAGTTATTTAACAAATTTAGGAAGTAGCGGTACTTCTAAATAAATATACGGGGGAATATTATGCAAACAGCCTACCAAAGTTATAAAAAACAAGAGGTTGAAGGCGCAACAAAAGGTAAAATTGTTGTATTACTTTTTGAGGGAACTATTAAGTTTTTAAGGCGTGCATCTAAAGCTATTGATGAAAACAATATTCAAGATGCTCACAATAATATTGTGAAGGCTGAGAATATTTTGTATGAGCTTATGTCCACATTAAATATGGATGCTGGTGAAATAGCAGAAAATCTTATGCGTCTTTATGATTTCATGATTTGGCAGCTTATTGAAGCAAACAGAGATAAAGATAAAAATAAAATAGAATCTGTTATTGAATTATTGCTTCCATTATGTGATGCTTGGAAACAAATTGTAGAAAAAGAAAATATTTCTGTAGTAAAAACACCTGTAAATAAAGAACAAGTTAAATCAATTAACTTTGCAGGCTAATTTTTTATAGACATATTTATAAATTAAATATATTCTACTATATAAAAGGATGCTTATGAACGAATTTGATATTTTATTGCAGCAGTGTGAAAAACAGGCAGAAAAATTATGCAGCATTGAAATTGATGATGGATATATCTATGAGATAGATATATTTAATAATTATTTTTGCCAATTAAAACAGATTATTGATGCAGGAGAGCAGCAGCAAATGAAAACAAAAGTATCTCGTTTGCTTTGTCTTGTGAATGACTTAATTGAGCGAATTCAACAAAGCCAGCAGGACACTTCTACTCGTATTAATAGTATGGTAAAAAATAAAAATATGGTAGGCTATGGTGCTGTAAAACATCAATTTGCTCATAGAATTAATAGGAGATATTAACTTTTATATGGCAAAAGAATTATATAAAATTACCATAATTGATGAAGATAAAGAACACACTACAGTTTATGCTACAAATATTTCTCAAGCTGATTTTTTAGGGTTTATAGAGATTTCTGGTATTGAATTTCCCAATCAGTCTGATATAATACTCACCCCGGGTGAAGATAAAGCGCACTCTCTTTTTAAAGATACCAAAAGAATTATTATTCCAGGTAACTATATTATCCGTATTGAAGAACTTAAAGAAGATAAAAAAGCACAGATTATAAATATATACAATCCGGTTAAAAATTAATATGAATTTAGTTCAAAAATACATCGTTAAAGAATTAGTGCCATATATCATTATAGGCAACCTTTTCTTTATGTTTTTGTTGTTAATGGAAAAAATAATCAATTTAGCTGATTTGTTTTTTTCAAAAAATGTACCGTTGATAATTCTTATTGAAACAATAATATATCTTTTACCTTCTATCTTTTTTATGACTATTCCATTAGCTTCATTACTAGCTACTTTAATTGCTTTCAGTAGACTTTCAGCAGACTCTGAACTTATTTCTATGAAAGCAATTGGTGCAAGTAATAAAGCATTAATTAAACCATTAATTTTTGTTGGTATCGCTGCTGCTTTAGTAAACCTTTCTATGGGGCTTTATTTTGTGGAAAAAGGCTCTACCCTTGCATATAATAACTTAAATAAAATTGTAGAGCATATATCTATTAAAGACTTAAAAGCAAATGAAATGTATAACAAAATACCGGGCATTATGCTATATGTTAATAAAAAAATATCAGATACTGAATTTGAAGATATGATAATGATACAAACAGTCAATAAATCAATAATTAATGCAAAAAAAGCCACTATTACCCCTACCGATAATAGAAGTATGGAAATGATATTTGATAATGGTACATATATTATGGAAAATGAAAAGGAAGAAATCACAACTGTTGGCTTTCAAAATATGACTATTAATTTACCACTTAATATAAATATTGCTAAAGCAGTTAATACTCCAATGACCATGAGTATACCACAATTAATAGAAAACAGCAGCGACCCTAAAGCTGTTTTTGAACTTCATAAAAGATTATCTACTCCGTTTTCTGTTATTGTTATGATACTTTTTGGATTTTCTCTAGGTATATTTTTATCTAGAAGTGGCAAATCATTTGGTATATTAATATCAATTGGGCTTGCCTTTTTATACAATGTTTTAATGTTGTATTTTGAAAATAGTGCAGGCCAAATTCCTGTAAGCCCTGCCCTTTCTGCATGGATTCCTCTTTTTTTATTTATTATATTATTAATATATTCTTTTAAACGTTCATTAAAGTAATTTTACTTGAAAAAAATATTTTTATAATATAGAGTTAAAAGTCTATTTATTTTATATGGAGGCAGTTATGAATAAAATTGCAGTATTATCTGGAGATGGTATAGGCCCAGAAGTAATGGCTGAAGCAAGAAAAGTACTTGATGTTGTATGCAAAAAATACAATCATACATTTGAATTTAATGAAGGCTATGTTGGTGGTATAGCTTATGATAAAACAGGTACGCCACTTCCTGAAGAAACTATTAAACTTTGCGAAAGTTCTAACGCAATTCTTTTTGGTTCTGTAGGCGGTCCAAAATGGGAAAGCCTTCCACCTGAAAAACAGCCTGAACGTGGTGCTCTTTTACCATTAAGAAAACATTTTAAACTTTTTGCTAACCTTAGACCAGTTAAAATCTTCCCTTCTCTTGCTCATGCAAGTTCTTTAAAACATGAGCTTGTTAAAGATGGTATTGATATTATCTTTTTTAGAGAATTAACTGGCGGTATATATTTTGGTCAGCCAAAAAAAATAGCAGAAGACGGCAAATCTGCTGTGGATACTATGGCTTATAATGTAGATGAAATTAAAAGAATCGCAGTAAAAGCTTTTGAAGCTGCTAGAATGCGTAATAAAAAAGTATGCAGTGTTGATAAAGCAAACGTACTGATGACAAGTATTTTATGGAGAAATGTTGTTACAGAACTTCATGAAAAAGAATATTCTGATATTGAACTTTCTCATATGTTTGTAGATAATGCAGCTATGCAGCTTGTAAGATATCCTGCTCAGTTTGATGTTATATTAACAGAAAATATGTTTGGCGATATTTTAAGTGATGAAGCAGCCATGTTATCTGGCTCTCTTGGAATGCTTCCTTCTGCATCTATCAATGAAAGTGGGTTTGGTTTATATGAACCAATTGGCGGTTCTGCTCCTGATATTGCAGGTAAAGGCATTGCTAACCCTATTGCCCAAATCCTTTCTGCTGCATTAATGTTAAGGTACAGCTTCAACTTAGATAAAGAAGCTAAAGCAATTGAAAATGCAGTTGCTGATACTTTAGCAGCAAATATCCGCACCCGTGATATTGCAGGAGAATCAAATGATGTTAAAATTGTTTCTACATCAGAAATGGGTAATGAAATTATCAGCAGAATAAAATAAATATGAATAAAATTTTAATAACCTTAAAAGAATATATTATTGAACACAAAATATTCCTGGCACTTTTTATAGTGCTGGGAATACTTGCCTACAATTTCAGCAGTATAGATATTGCAGTTACCAACCTTTTCTATAACGAAAATGGCTTTTATTTAGCAAATAATACTTTTGGTATAATTATATATAAAGGCGCATACTATGTAACCGTATTTGTTATTATTCTTTTGCTTATTATGCTTCTTTTAAATGTAGTTAAAAAAGTGAACCCTTTTGGGTTAAATAGGAAAGCTATTATATTTTTAATTACAGTACTGGCACTTGCTCCCGGCATTGTAGTAAACAGTATATTAAAAGAACACGTTGGCAGACCTCGCCCTGTCCATATTGAACAGTATGGTGGAGATAAAATATTTCAAGCTCCTTTTGCTGTTTCAAACCAGTGTGAAAGTAACTGCTCTTTCGTATCAGGTCATGCTTCTTTTGCTTTTACTTTTATGGTACTAGGCTTATTTTTTAGAGGTACAAAAAGGAAAATCGTGCTAAGCGGTACATTTTTATTTGGAGCACTTGTTGGTTTTGTAAGAATCTTTCAAGGAAGGCACTTTTTTTTCGATGTTGTATTTGCATTTTTCTTTACGTGGCTTATAATTACTCTTGTTTATAAGTTTTTCTATCCAAACGATGAACTTCCAGATACTATTGAAAAAAGCCACAGCTAATAAGCTGTGGCTTTAGACTATCAAAAAAGTTATTGATTATTTTAATCTTATAATAAGAAATATTATCTACATTACAAATTAATCTGTTTAACTAAACTTGGAGCGTGTATCCAAGTTTAGTTACCAATAAGAGCCTAATAAAATGCGGCGAGTGAATTTTGCAATGTATTTTTTTGATAAGCAGTATTACATAGTAACATCTGTTTCATTATCTGCAACATTATTTTCAATATTATTTACTTCACTATTAGTTGTATTATCATTTATTTCATCAGTTTCATCTGCATTATCTATAACAGCTGATGAATTATCACTTGGTGCAACTTCATCTTCTACTTCATTGTTTAATGATGTATTATTGTCTGATACATTATCATTACTATTTAAAACTGATAGATTTTCTATATTATTATCAGTCTGTTGTATAATATTATCACTTGTTTTATTATCATCTAAAATAGTTTGAATACCATTATTAATGGAAGTATCAACCTTATCTATTAACCCAAATCCGTTAACTTTATCAAATACGTAAGCACCAACTACTATTATTAAAAAAAATAATCCAAATACAATCATTGTAGATACTATATTTTTCATACTTTTCACTCCTATTTCTTTTTTGCAAATAATAATGTTTTTTCAAATGCTTTATATAATACTGATATTATAATACCTCTTAACCCTCTATTTTCCAGTTCTGCAACCCCTTCTATTGTTGAACCAGCAGGTGATGTTACATTATCTTTTAATACAGCAGGGTGAATATTTGTTTCAAATACCATACTGCCTGCCCCTTCCACAGCTTTTGATGAAAGTTTTAATGCAAGCTCTCTAGATAAACCCATTTTCACTCCTGCATCACTCATTGCCTCTATTATCTGGTAAATATATGCTGGCGAACACCCTGTTAATGATGAAACAGCATTCATTTTATCTTCATCTACAGCAGTAAATAAACCAAGACGAGAAAATACTTTCTCCACCAACTTCATATCATCATCATTAATATGTGTACCTTTAGTATAAGCTATAACACCTTTACAAACTTCAACAGGGGTATTTGGCATCATTCTTATAATTTTAAAATTACTATTGACATGCTCCATATCACAAACTGGTATCCCTGCTGCAACAGAAACTATAATTTTATCAGCCAATAGATTATTATATTCATTTAATACTTTATTGATGGCATAAGGCTTAACAGCAAGTAATACAACTTGGCTGTTTTTAATAACACTTATATTTTCATCAATTTTTACACCGTATTGATTTGATAATTCTTGTGCTTTTGCTAAATTGTGGTTTGAAACAATAATTTCCTCACCATTTAATGAGCCAGATTTAGTAATACCAGCAATCATAGCTTTTGCCATATTGCCAGCCCCTATTACACCTAATACCATTATTTTAATTTCTCCTTAATCCATAATGCAATGTCATTTATAATCTTAGTTGATTTTTCCTCTGTAAGAATATGTTTTACATCATATTTTTTATTATCATAAGTAAGTATTGTTTTATCCTCTGACTGCATAGATTCTACCACCTCTTTTGCTTTTTCTGGTGATATTAATATATCTTTATTTGATACAGCAAGTAAAACTGGTATATTTATATCTTTAGCAAATTTTGCAACTTCTTCCTGTAAAAGCTTCATTTGATAAAGAGGCTGCGTTGGAAAAACAGGATAATTAAATCTAATATCTTTTATTTTTCTAGGAACGTATTTTATAAATTTTCTTATATAAGGTATTAAAAAAAAGCCCGGAATTCTTACTTTATACGCAGGAGCAAGCAATACTAAATAGTCCACCTTATTATATTTTGCAACAGTAGTTGCCAAAAGACCACCATTAGACTGCCCTACTACGCATATTTCACTACAAAAAGATGCAAGGCTGTTATACCCTAATTCAATACTTTTATACCACTGCATATAATTTGATTTTACAAAATCATCCACACTAGACATATGACCTGCTACACGAACAACATAAACACTGTAATCGTATTTTTCAAGCTCATATGCAAGTGGCAAAAGCTCATCAGGAGCAGCAGCAAAACCATGGATTAAAAGCACACCTTTATTAGAATGTTTTTTAAAATATGGTTTACAGCCTTCTATTACAGCACCATATTCTGCTGCAAGTTCTTCATCTTTCTTATATAATAGCTCAGCATCGCTATCAAGTTTATTAAAAGGTTCAAACATAAATATCACCTTATAAGTTCGTTTTTAACTAATCTGGATAAATCCAAATCATCATAAAGTTCTTTAAAAAATATATCTCTACACCTGTCATATTTTGGTGCAAAATGCCCAAAAGATACATACTCTGAGCCTGACTGCCTGTATATCTCTTTTGCAAGCCCTATAGATAAATGATTTTTTTCTATGGAATGAATAATATCATTTCCCATAAATACTGCTTCTATTAAAAGCAAAAAGCTATTTTTTGCTAAAGCTACTGCTTTCTTATAGTTTTCATAACTTGGTGCAATATCTGTTATATATGTAATATCCTGAGCTGCAGGATATTCAACAACCATATCTTTTAATTCATTAATATAATACTTCTTTTTACCAGAAACAGTATCAACTTCTAATAAATCATTATCACTTTTATTTACCACTGCTTCTTTTAAATCTTTTGCCCAAATTCCATGTTTTAAGCCATATTCAGCCATTTTATCTTTATTAAAAGAAATTCTTTCTGGCTCTTTTAATCTGTATCCTATGGAAGTTATACCATGGTCAAAAAATTCATATTGTAATGAAAAGCCATCATCAAGTACGATTTTATCTATACTGCATACTTCTTCTTCAAAGCCATTTTTTGCAGAAAACAAAGCAGCCTTTATACCATTTCTACCAAGCTCTACTGCTTTAAATATAACATCATAATCACGAATTAAATTCCATGTATAACTGGAAAGCTTTCCTTTTACATTGTTAATAAAACCATCTGGACCAAAAAATGTAAATGTATTACCAGAAAGAAGGCTTGTACGTAAAAACCTGTCAAACCCATTAAAATGGTCTATATGAGTATGGCTTATAAATACATAAGAAATATCATTAAGTTCAGAATTTTCAATATTTCCAAGCCTGCCACAGTCAAATAAAACAGCTTTTTTCATATATACATTACGTACAAATACACCGCTGTCATCAAATGGAGAATTTACCCGTCTAATATAATAATTTGATTTCATTTTGTTAAATATTTATATATTGTTTTTACATTATCAGCAACACTGCCAGTTGTAATAATTTGTAAATCATAGGCTGGCATAGATGCACAACTTCTTTGTTTTTCTGCTATTTCCACCCTGCCATCTGTTACTGTTGTTTTATTTTCTCTTTTTAAAAGACGTTTATTTATTTCATCCTGCGGTGCATCAAAATTAATAAATGTAATATGCCCCACATTATGTTTTTTGTATTCCTGTAAATATTTATCTTTAGTAAAAGAAGCATCAACAATGGATAATCTGCCAACTTTATGTTTTTCTTCAACATATTCACCAAGTTTATTATATAAAACAAGTGAATTTTCTTCTGTATATATGCCAGTACCCCAGTCTATATACTGCCTGTCATCTTTTGAAAGCCCAGCTAATTCTTTTCTAATTACATCTGATACAAACAATGCAGCAGGATATTGGCAGGCAAAAGCATTTGCATTTTTTGACTTACCAGTTCCCATAAGCCCATAAAATACTAGATTTTCCCTGCCCATAGATTTTGCATAAATTGCAGACATTCCAATAAGTTTATTTATTTCATCTACTTTTTGCTGATAAAGCTCCCAACTTTCGTCTTTTGAAGTAACTAAAAAACATGTAACTTTAGCCCTTACATAAGCTAAATAACATCTATAATAATTGATTAATTTTAAACTTTCTTCATCATTAAAAACACTTAAAAAACCTTTTAAAAAAGCATCAGACAAATCTATTCTACCCATACTGTCTAATTCCATGGATAAAAACGATGCTTCTGATATTACATCATTAAACCTAAAACGCCTGTTAAATTCAATACAGTCAATTAAACCAACAGTATTATCATCATTAAAATAAATATGTTCTAATCGTAAATCACCATGACCGTTTTTTACATAACTATTTTCTGCACGTTTAATAAAAACTTCTTTATTCTCTTCAAGAAATTTGAGTGTTTGTTTTTGGATATAATCATAGCTTTGTTCATCTATAAATTTTGAAACATAAGGTTTTGTCTGTGAAAAATTTTCTTCTGCATTATACCTTACAACATGATAATTGCTTTCAAAATCTTCGTCTTTTGGGGCTGGTTCTAAATTTTTTAAAAGAGTTGCTGTCTCTCTACCGATTTTTTCCATATCATTTGCATAAATAAGCCCATGCTCTATACGATTTTGCAGGAAATCCTCATCTTTTATACGCTTCATTTTCAAAACATATTCCAGTGCTGTTAGAGAGCTTTCAACAGGCACAAGTGCAAAATCTTTTTCATTTTTTCTAACCAGCTTTAAAGCTTCTAAGTATACGCCTTTAGAAAATCTGTCATTTAAATCTTTTTCTAAAATAGTATACATTTTTCTACTTTTAGCAAGTTTATAATCTAAAAAACCTAAATCAACTGGTTTCTTTATTTTATACACATATTCATCGCCTATGATTGCATATGAAATATGTGTTTCTTTAACTATTTTTGCACCTGTAATATTTTGAACAATAATAACAGATGATGGATATTCCTGTTTACTCATAATGTTTACCTTTTATAATTTATTTAGTACAAAGGAGTATATAGTAAACTCCCCCTGTTTCATCATAATAATCTGCTGCTTCTTCTGCATCATCAATCACAGAATTTGAGAACTGACGAGACTGAGAAGAAATATTTTGTGAACTATCTAAAACATTACCATTATACGTTGTGGTATTTTTTTCAATATCCAGCTTATTACTAACTTTTACTTCCTGCATTTTAGATAACTCTGCCATAGCATTTATTCTTGCAATTTTTTTCTGTAATGCTTTATTATCGCCAGTTGCAGAGCCAACAGCACATACATCAAAACCATCTGCAGCAGGATTTAAAATCCATTCTGGTAATATTTCACCATACGATACTTTTGTCACTGATAAGAATATAATATTTATAAAAAAAAATAAATAAATATTTTTCATTATTTTGCTCCAAAATAAATATTTTTATTCAGCAATCATATAAACATACATTACTTTAGTAACTGGATGAATCCATATTTCTTTAATATAGGCTTGAACATTATTATTTGATTTAAAGGTTGATACAGAATTAACTTTTGTATCATTATATTTAGTTTGATTGGAAGCACTGGAAGAAACAACCATGACAGAATCAACTGATACACCTTTTTGCCTTGCGATTTCTTCTAATGCTCTTTTTGACGCAAGCTTACGCTGTCCACTAATACCATCAACATGAGCAGCACAGTAACCAACTCCCCCAATAACACCATTTTTTGAAGGGTTTAGTATCCACTCTGGCATCGATACATTATTACTTATACTAGCACTTTTCCCATTATGGATAGACAAACATCCTGAACACATAGTAACAAACAATAAAAGTATAAATAAATGGGAGAAAGATTTTATCTTTCTCCCTGTATTTCTAATATCCATCTAACTGATTGTTTGGCGTATTCATTACTTTATCTATTTCTTTATCCATTTCTTTTAAAGCATCTTTTGCTTGGATTTGCTGCCAAACTGCCTGTTCGTTACGATAGCTTGATGTAATCTGATTTTTAATATCTTCTTTAATTCCCGGAGCATCAGCCACTACAAGAACAAAAAGTTCATTACATTCTGATGAAATCCACTGTTCTTTTGATTTAGAACCAGTTATAGTTTGGTTTGCTAACTGACGAGATACACTTGAAGATACTTTATCTACAGTTTGAGAGTCACCTACACCTGTAGTTTGAGTAAAATTCTTAACCATGTTAGAAACTTTTAGCTCTAAAATACGTGCAATTTCATCTCTACCATTTGCCATTGCTTCATTTCTTGCAAAAGAAAGACCAGCATTACCTATCTGAGCACTGCCAACAGCAGAAAGACCGCCTTCAGCACCACCATTTAACACCCATGCTGGAGCACCTTCATAGCATTTACTAATTTTTGCAGCTGAAACACCAGAGCCTTTAGAAGTACAACCAGCCACAGCAAAAGCCATTACTACTAAAACAATTAAAAAGGTTTTTTTCATGTAATACCTCCACTAGATATAAATATAACTAATTTTTTGTTATATGCAACCTTTATTTTCTAATGATTAACTCATTATCATTTAACTTTACAACTCTATATTTATTTTCTCTTTCCAAAAACATACCCAGATATAGTGCTTTTTCTGGATAATTTACAGCCAGTGATGTATTATTTAACTCTTTCACACCCAGCACAAATGGAATATGTTTTAATTCATTTCGTAGCTCGTTTAAATCATCAATATTTGTATTGCTGCCAGTTAAAACAACACGTATATATTTTTTATCACTATCTAATAATGACTCAGACACCTGAGAAACCATTTGCATTGCACCAGTTTCTGAAATATTTTTATATGCCCTGGTTGCAGCATCATCCATGGATACACCTTGGCCTCTACCAGAAAGAGTATCACCTTTTATAACTTTCAAATCATTATCTAATAATTTCCACGTAAGTTCAGCAGATACCATTTGTATATTAAATTTACCATAACCAGTATTGCTTCCTTTATCTAATATAAACAAACTACCAAGCAAAATGTTCTGACATTTATAATTTTTTAACATATTTGCTAAAATTGTTTTATCATTATTTTTTATAGCCGCTAGAAAATCTTTAGTATTAATCTTATTATAGTCAACTTCTACAACATCAAAACCATTTTCATTTAATAAAGAAATAGTTTTTAATGTATAGCTGTTATTAAAATCAACTCTATTATCTGGTATAACACCAGCTATTAATACGCATATCTGCTTATTACCAGATGCAACTTTTTCATCTTTTACTTTATCTATAACAGTTGCTTCTATTTTTACATAATATTTATCGCCTGCTACTTTTTCCTCTATTACTTTATAAGATGAAACTGTCGCAGATAATTCTGTCTTTATTGCTTCATCAATTATTTTTGAATTATTTATAATAGTATCAACTTTAACATTAGCAGCACTTTCACCTTCAACTGCTGCCCACTTTGCCCTAATTAGTGCCATAGATTTAGCTGTTTTAATATCATTATCTTTAATAACAGCTTCACCTTCACCTACTACTGTACTAGCAAAAATTATACCATTATTACTTAAAACAAATAATATTACAGCTAATAATATACCAAATTTAGTATTGGAAAATAGCTTATTTATTAATTTCAAGACCTAACTCCACCATCACTTTTTGTAAGTCCTTCCATGCATCTGCTTTTTTTGATGGATTTCTTAAAAGATAAGCAGGATGAAACGTTGGTAAAACTTTATACCCATAAAAATCCTGCCAAGTACCCCTTAATTTACTTATACCTAGCTTTACTTTACCTTCAGGCTGCAATAAAAAATTTAATGAAACAGAGCCTAAGCAAACAATTACTTCTGGATTAATGATTTGAATCTGGCTTCTAAGGTAACCTATACAGGCTTGAGCTTCTTCCATTAAAGGGTCTCTGTTTTCTGGTGGTCTGCACTTTACAATATTTGCAATAAATACATCTTTCCTAGATATTCCCATGGCTTCAATCATTTTCGTAAGTAATTGACCACTTCTGCCAACAAAAGGAAGCCCTTGATTATCCTCTTCTGCTCCCGGCCCTTCCCCAATAAACATTAACCTAGCTTCAGGGTTGCCATCACCAAAAACTATATTTTTCCTAGTAGAAGCAAGACCACATTTATTACAATTTTTAAAACTTTCTCTTAATTCTTGAAGCTGTATTTCTTTTGAATTTGGGCTACTAATACTATTATTATTTATACTAATTTTACTGCCTGTTGTACTTTCAGATTTCATAATATCATCTATACCAAATAAAAGAGCTCTAGGGTTATTGAAAAAAGAACTCATAACTGATATCTCCTAAATATTCATAATATCTTATATACTAATACATTAACTTTTTCAAGTTAAATTATGCTTTATTAGCTTGACAAAAATATAAATTAGTTTTATTAGTAACACATATATAAATCATCGTGCTACGAGCATTAAAGGGGGTATTAAATGGATAATAAACTTTGGGAAAAAGCTGTAGAGTTTCATGGACATGCGTGCCCCGGGCTTGCTATTGGGTTTCAAGCATCAATACTTGCTAAAAAGGTTTTAGAAATACACAATAATATTGAGGATGAAGATATTGTATGTATTTCAGAAACTGATGCATGCGGAGTTGATGCTATCCAAGTAATCCTTAAAGCAACTATGGGAACTGGAGCGTTAAAAATTGATTATAAAGGCAAACAGGCTTTTAATATATATAATAGAAAAAATGGCAAAAGTGCAAGGTTTGTGTTAAATAATATAAAAGATTTTCAATCAAAAGAAGAGCGTATGAAATACATACTTTCTCAAGACCCGTCAGAATTATTTACCATAAAAAATACTACAAAAGATTTTCCAGCACGTGCAAAAATATATGATTCATATATATGCCATAAATGTGGTGAAAAAACAGCTGCTAATGCTGTAGATTTAGTGGATGGAAATTATATCTGTTTTTCTTGCAGGGAGATGTAATATGAAAAAAATACTTTCAATTTGCTTTATATTTTTTGCTGTTAATCTTTATGCTCACACAATTACTGATATGCGTGGCAAACAAATAGAAATTCCTGAAAAACTAGAAAGAATTGCAACTATTGATGATGGGTTTATTGAGGGAGTGATGACTCACCTTAATGTAATAGATAAAGTTGCAGCCATTGGCTCATGGAGTATGAAGCGAGATTATAAGTATGAATATGAAACTATTGATGGTAAAAAATACACCTTAAAAGGCTTAAACACAATGAAATATCTCCACCCATGGCTTAATGACATGCCATGTTTTAATTCTGCCCAAGGGGATATTTTAAATTATGAAACACTTGCAAATGCAAACCCACAGCTTGTTATTCTGCGAGTTGGTGACTGCACTGTTTCTGGTGGCTCATATTTTAGAGGTGGTGACCCTGCTCAGCTTGAAAGAACTATAGAGTCTATAGAATCTCTAGGTATACCACTTGTGGTACTTTTTTCACCAACATATTATCAAAAAGCAGAACTTTCCACTATGAAAGAAGAAATGCGGGTACTTGGTGATATTTTTAAACAGCGAGAAAAAGCTCTTGCCCTTTATGAATACCTAAACAGTATAGAAACTCTTGTAAAAGAAAGAACAAAAAACATTAAAAATAAAGCAAATGTTTTATATTTTGGGCTTAATTCTGCTGCAAGAAAACAAGGTGGGTCTGGTATGGTTTCAGGGATTACTACTCCAGAATCATATATTATTGAAAATATAGTAAATGCAAAAAACGCTTTTCGTGGTAAGGGAAATAATATCATATTAAGCGGTGAACAGCTGTATGCTATTGATCCAGATGTAATATTGCTGCCTACTCAAAATGGATACCACCCAGCAGAAGAATTATTAAGTGCTCCATATTATCAAAATTTAAGTGAACTAAAAGCTGTAAAAAATAAACAAGTTTATCCACTTGCGTGGACTCCTATGAACTGCTCTCGCAGAGTGGAATATCCAATAGATATTATGATTATGGCAAAAGCCATATACCCAGAATTATTTAAAGATATTAAAGTACATGAATTTGTGCTTGATTTTTACAAAAAAGTATACCATGTAAATGATGAAAAAGCAAAAGCACTACGCAAAGAACAACTTTTAGACTGGACTATAAAGCATGATTTTTAAAAAAATAATAGATGCAGATAAAAGAAATTTATATATACTTTTACTTATTATATTATTAATATGCACAATATTATTCTCTATTATTTCAGGAAACTCTCACCTTTCCCCTACAACTGTATTAAATATTATACTATATAAAATAACAGGAATATCATTTGGTGAAATAAGCTCAAGAGATATAGCAATTGTATGGAATATGCGTATGCCTAGGGTGCTTATGGCTATCCTTGCAGGCACTGCTCTTGCCACTGCAGGAGCTTTATATCAAGGATGTTTTCGTAACCCACTGGTTGAGCCTTTTATACTTGGTGCATCTTCTGGAGCAAGTTTTGGGGCAGCACTAGCTATAGTTTTTCCATCTATTTTTCTCCCTATTCATATTTCTGCTTTTATATTTGCACTTTTTGCAGTATTAGCAGCATATATGCTGTCTCGCCAAAAGGGGGAAATAAACAGTGTTGGGCTTGTATTATCTGGTGTAATAATTGGCTCTGTATTTTCAGCTCTTGTTTCCATAATGAAATATTTATCAGAAGATACACAGTTAAGAGAGATTACATTTTGGATGATGGGCGGGCTTTATCATGCTGCATGGAATGATGTTTATATTAATGCCATTGTTATTATAATGTGCTTTATTACTGCTTGGATACTGTCATGGAAACTAAACCTAATTTCCATAGGGGATGAAGAAGCAAAAAGTTTAGGTATAAACCCAGATAAATATAAAACCATATTTATAATCACTGCCACATTGATGACGGCAGTATGCGTTTCTACAGTCGGTATTATTGCATGGGTTGGCTTAATGATGCCACACGCTGCAAGACTTTTAACAGGGCCAGATAACAGGTATGTTATACCACTTGCAAGCCTTGGGGGAGCAGTATATTTGCTGATTTGCGATACAATTGCAAGAACGCTTACTATGGGAGAAATACCTATTGGTATTATAACTTCTATTATTGGTGCACCATTTTTAATATGGATTTTACGTGCTAAAAGTGGCAGACTTTTTTTATAGGTAATAATATGTTAAAAATTGAAAATCTTAATTTTTATTATGGAGAACACCACGCTTTAAAAAACATTACTTTTGAAATAGATAAACCAGCATTATGGGCATTAATGGGTCCTAATGGTGGCGGAAAAACTACTTTTTTTAAATGTATTATGGGCTTTCTAAAACCAAACAGTGGAAATATTATAATTAATGGTAATCATTATAAAAATATAACAACATCTAAAATGGCAAAATTAATATCATATGTACCGCAGGAACATAAACCACCCTTCCCTTTTACTGTTAGAGAAATTGTCCTTATGGGGCGTTCTCCATATATGAATGGAGTGTTTGGATTAAAAGATATAGACTATGATATAGCAGATAAAGCTATGGAGCAGATAGGAATATTAGATATTGCTCATAAACCAGTAACAGCTTTAAGTGGCGGACAAAGGCAGCTAACATTAATAGCTCGTGCTATTGCTCAAGATACTCCTATAATGATACTTGATGAGCCCACCAGTGCATTAGATTTTAATAACCAGATACATATATGGAAAATATTAAAAAATATATCATCTCAAGGAAAATTAATTATTGCCTGCAGTCACGACCCAAACCATATTTTATGGTTTACAGATAATACAATTGCAATTAAAAATGGTGAAATAGCAGCTCTTGGCAATACAAAAGAAATTATAACCAAATCCTTGTTGCAGGAAATCTATGGTAGTGAATATTATATTGCAAATGTAGATAATAAAAATATAATTTGCCCTGTTATATAAAATTATATTGACTATTCACTAAAATTATAATTTAATAGGCTACGTTTTTGGAGGTTATATGTCTTGTAATAACAAGGGCAGGCTTTTTATTATATCTGCTCCCAGTGGTGCTGGCAAAACTACACTTTGTACTATGCTTATGAAAAAATACCCCGCTGTGAATTATTCTATATCATATACCACAAGAGCTCCTCGTGAAAATGAAATCAATGGAAAAGACTATTTTTTTATTGATAAAGATACATTTAAAAAAATGGCTGATAATAATGATTTTATAGAATGGGCTGAAGTACATGGTAATTTTTATGGTACATCTAAAAGCCAGATAGAAACTGCACTTAATAATGGTATGGATATTATATTAGATATTGACCCACAAGGAGCTATGCAGTTAAAAGAAAAAATTACAAATGCTACATATATTTTTATTACTGCCCCAAGTATGAATGAGCTTAAAGAAAGGCTCGTAAAACGTGGTACAGAAAAAGATGAACATATTTCATTAAGATTAGAAAATGCAAAAAAAGAAGTTGAATATTTTATGCATTACGATTATTTAATAATTAATGATGCAACAGATGAAGCATTTAAACAGCTTGAAAATATATATTTAGCAGAAAAGCTTCGTACAACACAATATAGTAAAGTAATAGAATTTATGCATATATAAGGAGCAAATTATGGCATTTTTAGACATTGAAAGAGTTATTAACCAACCAAATGTGGACAGTAGGTTTAAATTAGTTCATTTAGCTGCACTTCGTGCAAAAGAATTAAATAATCCTGATGAAGATACTGTCTTATCTGATTTAAAACAAGGCGAAAAAGTAACATCTAAAGCACTTTCTGATATTGTACGCAACAGAGTAAAATTTGTTGAAATTGAAGAAAATAATGAAGATAAAGCTGCAGAAGAAAAAAGTGAAGAAAATTAATTACTAAATATTCTACTAATGAATACAAAAAAGGCTCCAATGAGGCGAACCCAAATTTTTGGACAGATTTAAAATTCTAGAGCCTGTGAAAAAAAGTCTGTAAATAGTGCAAACTTAAGTTTTCTATGATATACTAAAAAAATATGAAAGGAGCTTAAGTATGGCACGAAGAAAGAAACCAGTACACAAAGTAGTAATGACGGAGGGTAAGCGTCAAATAATAGCGAATTTATTATCAGAATATGATATTAAATCAGCTAATGATATTCAAGAAGCCTTAAAAGACCTGTTAGGTGGTACCATCAAGGAAATGATGGAAACAGAAATGGATGCTCATTTAGGTTACAGCAAATCAGAGCGTTCAGATAATAAAGATTACCGCAATGGTTATAAGAACAAAACAAGCAGTGGTAATTTTGGTGAGTTAGAGATATCAGTTCCCCAGGATAGACAATCTAGTTTTGAACCCCAGATAGTGAAGAAGCGTCAAAAAGATATATCATCCATAGACCAGAAAATCATATCAATGTATGCCAAGGGTTTAAGCACTCGCCAGATATCAGATATAATAGAAGATATTTATGGATTTGAAGTATCAGAGGGCTTTATATCTAATGTAACAGATAAGTTACTACCACAGATAGAAGACTGGCAAAATCGTCCATTAGACGAGATATATCCAGTATTATACATAGATGCCATACATTTTTCAGTAAGAGATAATGGAATAATCCGTAAGGTAGCAGCTTATGTAATACTGGGAATAACCTTATCAGGTAAAAAAGAAGTATTAACAATAACTATAGGCGATAATGAGAGTTCTAAATACTGGTTATCAGTATTAAATGAGTTAAAAAATCGAGGAGTAGCAGATATCTTATTAATCTGTGCAGATGGATTAAGTGGAATAAAAGAAGCGATAGTTACAGCCTATCCTAATACAGAATATCAAAGATGTATAGTTCATCAAGTAAGAAATACTTTAAAATTTGTTCCTTATAAAGACAAGAAGGAATTTGCATCTGATTTAAAAAGTATTTATCATGCGCCAACTGAAGAGAAAGCCTTACAGGCATTAGATAAAGTAACAGATAAATGGGAACAGTTATACCCTAACACTATGAAGCGGTGGAAAGAAAACTGGGATTGTATTTCTCCTATATTTAAATTCTCTATGTCAGTTAGGAAAGTCATATATACCACAAATACAATAGAGTCATTAAATTCTGTCTATCGTAAATTAAACAGTCAACGGAGTGTATTTCCAAGTGATACATCACTTTTAAAGGCTCTTTATTTGGCAACATTTGAAGCAACTAAAAAATGGACTGGTACCATTAGGAACTGGGCTCAAGTTTATGGGGAATTAAGCATTATGTATGAAGGACGGCTGCCTGAATAGAATATAGAAATGTGAAAAATAAATTCCTGCTCTTGACTGAATAACTTTATTTTGGTATTCATAGAGCAGGATATGTATAAATATAATCATAGAAAACTGAATTTACAGACTTTTTTTCACAGGCTCGGTTCGCCTCAATAAACCGCCCTTTTCTATTAATAAAATCAATATATAAATTATTTAATATAAAGTATTAACATTGCACTTTTTACATCATATTTCCATCCTACCATTTTCTGCTTATATGTTCCATCACTTAATAATATTTGATATTTTCTTAATATTTTTGTTACCCCACTCAAAAATTTCCTGCTATGATTAATCTTTAATGCATGATATGTATCATTTTTATCACCATTAATAATCACATCAATTTCTTTTTTATTAGATAAATAATTATTATATATATAAGAAGGAATTGATATTATTTTAGTTCTTACATCATTGTAAGAAATTGTTTTTTCAATAACATTTTCATCATATACTGAATTTTCATCAACATTACTTTCTATGCTATCTGTATCTTCCATAAATTCTTTCATTAATTTTTTAGAAAAAATTGGCTTAAATTCAAAACCTATATTTTTATCTATACAGTAGCTAATTAAATCTATGCCATTAATTAGTATAACTGGTCTATCTTTATCATTTTTGCTTTCATTAATAGCATCTTTTGTATAATCTGATGTTGTAATAAATATTCCTTTATCGCCTGCATGAAAATATTGAACACCTTTTAATTCTCTTATTTCTTTTACACCAACTTTATTACTAGTATTATATCGTTTTACTTGAACAAGATAACGAATTTTATCTATATCACTAAATTCACCAATGCCTTTTCTATATGCAATACAATCAATACCACCATCTCTTGTATCTGGTGTTAATTCTATCTCATCAAGACCTATATATACTAAAAAATTTTTTATAAATTTTTCAAATTTAAAACCAGAATCAAAAAAACTATATAAATCATTTTGTAATTTACTCTTTTCTTTATCAGTTAAATTATAATTAATGTTCATTCAATACACAATCTCCTATGTAAAATAATATGAATAATAACACATAAAAATGTTTAAATCAATTAGAAAAGGGCGGTATATGAGGCGAACCCCATTTATTTGTCCAATAAATGGGGTTCGCCTCACAAAAGAGCCTTTATTATTTTATGTAAGCATATCTAAAAGTTTAACTACATTTTGGTTCATCTCATGTTTTTTAGAAAAAACATCATCATATGGCACATATTCAATTTTATTGCCCTGCAGACCAGTCATTACAGCAGTTTTACCATTGATTAAGCCTTCCACTGCTGCTGCACCCATTCTTGAGCCTAAAACCCTGTCAAAATATGATGGGAAACCACCACGCTGAATATGGCCTAATACTGTTATACGTGCATCAAATGTGCCTGCATCCTGTAATTTTTTTCCAAAATCATAAGCAGAGCCAGCACCTTCTGCAACTATTAAAATATTTCTTGTTTTGCCATCTTCTGCACGTTTTTTAAATTTTGCAATAATGCCATCTAAATCAGGTTTAACTTCTGGAATAATTACTGCATCAGCTCCTGTTGCTATACCTGCCATAACTGCTAAATAACCACAGTGCCTTCCCATTACTTCAATAATAAATGTTCTGCCATGGGAACTTGCTGTATTATTAATCATATCTACAGAATCCATAATAACAGTAAGCGCAGTATCTACACCTAATGATACATCAGTACCATATATATCATTATCAATAGAACCGGGGATACCAACAGATTTAATACCGTATTTATCGTTTAATACTTTAGCACCACTTAATGAGCCATCACCACCGATAATAATAAGTGCTTCAATACCACGTTTTTTTAAATTTTCTACAGCTTTAAGCTGCCCTTCTTCTGTTCTAAATTCTTTACTTCTTGCAGTCTGTAAAATAGTACCGCCTCTACCAATAATATTAGATACATCAGAGTGTTTTAATTCTTCAATAGTATCTTCTATTAAGCCTTTATAGCCAGAATAAATACCATATGGAGTTAAATTATAATAAAGTGCTGCTCTTACAGCTGCCCTTACAGCACTGTTCATACCGGGACTATCGCCACCACTTGTCATTATACCAATATTTTTCATAAACTAATGCTCCTTTTTATTATATATTTATCATTATATCTATATACCAAAAAATAAATTTTTCAAATAAAATTTTGTGCTTTTCATATTACAAAAAATATTTTAATGTAAAAAATAGAAAATTTATAAGAATAGCTGTATAAACTAATAGAATAAAATATAAGATAGAAAACTGTTAAAATCATCATGCCTTAAAACATAATAATTTTAACAGTTATTGTAGTAATTTTAAAATAATATTAAAAACCTAAGTAAGCAGCTTTTACGCTTTCATTATTCATTAAGTTTTCTGCTTTATCTTCCAAAACAATTTTGCCTGTTTCCATAACATAACCACGGCTTGCTACAGATAAGGCAAGTGTTGCATTTTGCTCTACCAGTAAAACTGTTGTACCCTGCTCATTGATTTTTTTAATAACATCAAAAATACCGTGTACAAATTTAGGTGCAAGACCAAGAGAAGGCTCATCCATAAGTAAAAGTTTTGGTTTACTCATTAATGCTCTGGCAATTGCAAGCATCTGCTGTTCCCCACCAGATAATGTACCGCCTAATTGATTAAAACGTTCTGATAACCTTGGGAAAAAGCTTGTAACATATTCTATATCATCTTTTATATTTTTATCTTTTCTTAAATATGCTCCCAGCTTAATGTTTTCAAGAACTGTAAGATTTGGAAAAATCTCCCTGCCTTCTGGTACTTGTATTAAACCGCTCTCAACTATTTTATCAGTTGGCATATGAGTTATATCTACACCATTAAATGTAATGCTTCCAGCAAGGGAACGTACAATACCAGAAATAGTATTTAATGTTGTACTTTTTCCTGCACCATTTGCACCAATAATAGTAACGATTTCGCCTTCATTAACAACTAAATCAATACCTTTAAGTGCATATATACTGCCATATTTAGTCTGGATAGAATCTACTTTTAACATATTATTCCCCCTTTCCTAAATATGCCTGAATAACAGCAGGATTATTTCTAATTTCTTCTGGGCTGCCTTCTGCAATTTTTTCACCATAGTCAAGCACTACAATCCTGTCAGAAATACCCATAACAAGTTTCATATCATGTTCTATTAAAAAGATTGATTTCTTTAATTCAGATTTAATTTTTCTTAATATATCCATAAGCTGTGTTGTTTCTGAAGGGTTAAGCCCTGCTGCTGGTTCATCAAGTAACAATAAATCAGCCCCTGTTGCTATTGCCCTGCATATTTCTAATTCCCTTTGCTTACCATATGGCAAATTCTCTGCCCTTAAATCTTTAAACTCAGCCAAATCAGCATACTCTAAATATTTAATAGCCTGCTCTGTTACCATATCAAGCTCTTTTTTACCTGTTCCAAAAGGAAGAAGTGAAGCAAAAAAATTAACTTTTCTAGTATGGTCCATAGCTAAAATAATATTTTCTAAAACAGTAAGCTGTTTGAATAATCTAATATTTTGAAATGTTCTTGCAATTCCTAAATTTGTAATCTGGTGTGGTTTATATTTTTTTAAATCATGCCCTTTAAATATTATTTTACCTGCTGTAGGGGTATAAACTCCTGTAATCAAGTTAAATGTAGAAGTTTTTCCTGCACCGTTAGGACCAATCAGGCTTAATATTTCATTTTGTTTCATTGAAAAATTTATTTCATTTACTGCTTTTAAACCACCAAAAGCTAATGTTACATTCTGTAATTCTAAAATTGTATTATCTGCCATTTTACCACCAGTTACACATTAACTCTTATATTTCCAAATAAACCTTTTGGACGAAATACCATCATAATAATTAAAACTACCCCATACATTATCATCCTGTATTCTGAAGCAAACCTTAATACTTCAGGGATAGCTGTAAGAATAGTTGTGCCTGCTATAACACCAACAATACTTCCCATACCACCAAGAACTAACATACATAGTAATTCTATAGAACGAGTAAAACCAAAATCGTTTGGGCTGATAGCTGTAATATAGCTTGCAAGTAATGCACCGCCAAGCCCTGCAAAAGCTGAGCCTATAGCAAAAGATAATACTTTATGGCGTGCGATATTTATACCCATCATTTGAGAAGCTATTTCATCTTCCCTAATGCTTCTTAATGCTAAACCAAATTTTGATTTTTCTAATCTAATCATAAATAATACAGCAAAAACCACTAAAATTAAAACAAGCGGTATAGATATATGCTGTGGAATATTTGAAAGGCTTAATGATAAACGTTGACTTTCACCATTAATAGTTGCTTTCATATTCATCATAATTACCCTTACAACTTCACAAAACCCAAGGGTAGCTATGGCAAAATAGTCTCCATGCAGGCGAAGTATAGGTATACCAAATAACCCTCCAACTAAACCAGCTATAATAAATGCTGCAATTAAAGCCACACCAAAAGGCACTCCTAAAGACATCATTAAAATAGATGATGAATATGCACCGATACTAACAAATGCAGCGTGCCCTAAAGACAGCTGACCAGTAACACCAGTTATTAAATTAAGACCTAAAACAATGATTATATTAATACCTGATAAAATTAAAATATTATATAATATATCAATATGCATCCTACACCTTCTCTTTAATTGATTTGCCAAAAAGACCTGTTGGCTTAATAATTAAAATAAGTATTAATATACCAAATGCTATAGCATCTTTATATGATGATAAAACAGGAGTAGCTGTACCAAAAGTTTCTAATATACCTAAAACAATACCACCAACAACTGCACCAGGAATACTGCCAATACCACCTAACACTGCTGCTACAAAGGCTTTTAAACCATACATTACACCAATATTTGGGTCAAGCTGGCCATAGTTTGTACCTACTAATACACCTGCAATACCTGCTAAAGCTGAGCCAATCATAAATGTTGTTGCAATAACTTTATCAGGGTTTATACCCATTAATCTTGATGCGTTTAAATTATGGGATACTGCACGCATAGCAAGCCCAAATTTAGTTTTATGAATAATGTAAAATAATATACCCATTAAGACAAAAGAAAAAACTATTATAAATATTCTAAGGTATGAAATATGAAAAGAACCTATAGAAAGCATACCACTGGAAAAACCCATATTATAGCTTACAGCAGAATTGCCCCTTAATAACGTTACCATATTTGTTAATATCATAGACATACCAATAGCACTAATTAACGCATTAATACGAGAATTACCACCAGTATTACTGCTTTTCATCCTGCTAACCACAAGCCAGTAAACAAGCAGTACGGTAATAAAAGATAAAAACATCATTGTATTAATATCATAATACCATGCAAGGTATGCAAGCACTATAAATGCAATTAAGTATGTAATAGTATATATAATATGTTTTTGATTAATATTTTCTTTCTTAAAGCCTCTAAAATTATTAAACATATATTTTAAATATGCAATAGTAGCAGCTGAAAGAGATATTAAAATCACTAAAAATAATAATGCTGTACCAAAAGGTATACTGCCTTTACCAAAAACAGCTATAATTATAATAAGTGCAAGCCCAACAGCAGAACCAATAATTGTTTTTGGAGAGCTTTCCCTTAAAGGTCTGTAAGCAACTCTTTCTACAAAAAGCCCTAATAAACCACAAAAAATAATGGAAGCAATTATAGCAATATACAACCTGTATTCTGTTAAAAATGATTGTAAACTACTAACAGATGATGGCTCTATACCTAAAGCAGATACTAAAAACGAACCAATAAAAATATCCACAACTAAAGTAACAGCAAAATATCCAACAAATGCCCCAATCATAAAAATATCACCATGAGCAAAGTTGATGAGTTTTACTATACCATATACCATAGTATAACCTAATGCAATTAATGCATAGATTCCACCGACAGTTAAACCATTAATGAACTGTTCAACTATTAACACTATAATGCTCCTAATCTCTTTTTATAGTTTATTTGTTTTTACAAGCTAAAATTCTAGCATAATCTTACAAAAAAATACAGCATTATTTTATAATTTGTTAAATTAATAAAATAATATACTGCTTATTCTTCACCAGTAAAATATTTAACACCTGCTTCAAAAAGCCTTTGGTTCATATTGCCATACTGGTTATTTATATGTACACCATTACCAAACCTTTCACTATGCCCCATTTTACCTAAAGCTCTGCCACATGGGGAGCAAATACCTTCTATTGCCATATCTGAACCATTTGGATTAAAAGGTGATTCCATAGTAATATTGCCATTTAAATCAGTATATTGAAATAACACCTGCCCGTTTTCAAAAAGCTTATCAATTAAAGCTTTTGGTGCTGTAAACCTGCCTTCACCATGGGAAACAGGTACAATATCTATTTCACCAATCTGCCTTAAATTCATCCAAGGTGAGTTAAGAGATGTTACCCTTGTATGCACCATTTGAGAAACGTGGCGTCCTATTTTATTAAATGATAATGTAGCATCATCTACAGTTAAATCGCATATACGACCATATGTTAATATACCTGTTTTAATAAGAGCTTGGAAACCATTACAGATACCGATAATTAAACCATCTCGTTTATTTATTAAATCATCTACTGCCTGCCTTACTTTTGCATTTTTTAATACAGATACATAGAATTTTCCTGAACCCTCAGGCTCATCACCTGCACTAAAGCCACCAGGCAGTACTAATATTTGAGATTTATTAATTATATCTGCAAATTCGCTGCAGGAATTAACAGCATCTTCTGTTGTCATATTTCTAAATATAAATGGCTCAACTTCCCTGCTGCCTGCTTTTTCAAAAATACGTTTTGTATCATATTCGCAGTTTGTGCCGGGTAATGCAAGCACAGCAACTGACGGCTGTACTTTTATATTTGCACATTTTAAACTACTTTTGCCTTTATAATCTCTTGGCTGTATAATCTCAGCAACAGACTGAGTGCAGCTTGGGAAAATATGCTCTAAAGGTTTTTGCCACATTGAAAGCATATCTGATAATTTAATATTTTCACCATTAAAAGAAACTATGCCTTCATTATTAATATCTGCTATTTCTGTGATGTTTTTTACTCCGTCAATCGTATAGCCTTTTTTAGTTTGAATAATAAAACTTGCATAATATGGAAAACTTAAATCTTTCATATTAATGTTTTTAATATTAAGCCCAACCATATTACCAAATGCCATTTTAGATAAAGCCTCAATAATACCGCCATTTGTTATAGTATATACTGCTTTTACAACTTTATCTTGAATTAATTTATTGAGTGATTTTAAATTTTCTTTAAAACATTCCACATCTATTAAATCATTATCTAATATATTAGTTTTTAATAAATATACATTTCCGCCATCAAGCTCTAACTGGTTTGTAGTAATATTAGATAAATCTGACGGTGCAACAGCAAAAGATATTAATGTTGGTGGTACATTTATTTCTCTACCTGTATCGCTGTCTTTAAAAGTACCAGACATACTGTCTTTTCCACCAATTGCTGCAAGCCCTAAATCAGTTTGAGCTTTTAATGCACCAAGAAGAGCTGCCACTGGCTTACCCCACCTTATTTCATCATGGGAAAGCCTTTCAAAATATTCTTGGAACGAAAGGCGTATATCTTCTAATTTACCACCTGCTGCTGCAACTTTTGAAACTGATTCAATAACTGCATAATAAGCACCATGAAATGGGCTCCATTCCATAATAAATGGGTTATAGCCTGAACTCATGATAGAAACTGTAGTTGTATCGCCTTTTAATACTGGTATTTTTGCAACCATTGATTGAGCAGGAGTATTACCAGTTTTTCCACCAAATGGAGTGATTACACTTGATGCCCCAATGGAAGAATCAAACATCTCAACTAACCCTTTTTGAGAGCAAACATTTAAATCTGATAATGTTTTTTCCACAAGCTCTTTAAAAGAATTTGTGTTTTTATTGTCTATATACTCAGTTTTTTGTGGGTTTTTAATAAATGCTTTCTCACGTCTTAATGCACCAGCACTGTCAAGAAAATCCCGTGAAATATTAACAATCAATTTTCCGTTATGGTACATTTGCAGGCGGTTTGTATCTGTTACTTTAGCAACAGGGGTAGCTTCTAAATTTTCTTGTTTACATTCATTAATAAATGCTTCCACATCATTTTTATCAACCACAACAGCCATACGCTCTTGAGATTCTGATAATGCTATTTCTGTACCTGTTAAACCTTCATATTTTTTTGGCACTTTATTTAAATCAATTTCAAGCCCGTCAGCAAGTTCACCTATGGCAACACCAACACCACCAGCACCAAAATCATTACATTTTTTAATCATTTTAGAAACATTTTCTTTTCTAAAAAGCCTTTGTATTTTATGTTCTTCTGGTGCATTACCTTTTTGCACTTCTGCACCACAAATCTCAATTGAAGAAGCATCATGCTCTTTTGAAGAACCAGTTGCACCACCTACTCCGTCTCTGCCTGTTCTTCCACCTAAAAGTATAATTACATCTGCAGGCTCTGGGCTTATTCTTTTAACTGCACTTTTTGGGCAGGCACCGATTACTGCACCAGTTTCTAATCTTTTTGCAATAAACCCATCATGATAAAATTCCTGCACATAACCAGTTGTAAGCCCTATTTGGTTACCATATGATGAAAAGCCTTTAGCAGCATCCTGTACTATTTTTCTTTGAGAAAGTTTTTTACCTTTTAAAAAATCTTCCACAGGTTTTCTAGGGTCTGCTGCTCCAGTAATCCTCATAGACTGGTAAACATAAGCTCTGCCAGAAAGTGGGTCTCTAATAGCTCCACCTACACAAGTAGCAGCCCCACCAAAAGGTTCTATTTCTGTTGGGTGGTTATGGGTTTCATTTTTAAACTGTAAAAGCCAAGGTTCTTTTTTGCCGTCAATATTAACATCTATTTCAATAGAGCAGGCGTTATTTTCTTCGCTTTCTTCTAAGTTATCAAGTAACCCTTTACGCTTTGCATCACGTGCACCAATAACGGCCATATCCATAAGTGTAACAGGTTTTGAAGATAACCTATCCCCATATATTTCATCTCTTAAAGTATTGTATTTATCTAATGTTTCTTGGAAAAGCGAGCTGTATTTGCCGTTTTCTATATCTATTTTATCTAAAATAGTATTGAATGTTGTGTGCCTGCAATGGTCAGACCAATATGTATCTAAAAGCCTTAATTCTGTTTCTGTAGGGTTGCGTTTTTCTTGATTTTTAAAGTAATCTTGAGAAAATTTAATATCATCTATATTCATAGCAAGCCCCATAGATGATATAGTATTTAAAAGCTCACTTTCATTAAAATTTATAAAATTATCAATAACTTTTACTTCTTCTGGTGTTGTAATATTTAAAGCAAGAGTATTTGGTATATTTTCACCTGCAATACGCTGGTCAATAGTATTTAACATTACAGAGATTATTTTATCAAACTGCTCATTAGATATATCTCCAGATAACACATATGTTTTAGCACAGCGTACAATAACATTTTCTGCTCCAGTAATAACTTTAATGCACTGCTCTGCACTATCTGCACGCTGGTCATACTGTCCCGGTAAATATTCTATGGAAAAATATCTGTTTGTACCAAAATCATACTTATCCATAAAAATATCGTCTACCATAGGTTCTGCAAAAACTGTATAAAGCGTACTTTCTATTTGAGCTTGGGTTAAGCCTTCCACATCATACCTGTTAAGGATAGTGATATTAGAAATACCTGTAATACCCTCATCATTTTTCAATATATTTAAAAGCCTTTCAGCTTCTACTGCATGGAAGCTTCTTTTTGTAACATAAATACGTTTAACAGCCATATTAATACACCCCTGTGGTATTAAGTTTTTAAAAAAAATTAATTATAATGAATTTTATTTTTTTTTCAAATAATATTTGTATAAATTTGATAAAATTTTTGTATTATTTTTGCACTTTAAAATACATAGTAATTTGAGCAAAATCATCTCTATCTTCTATGATAGCATCAAACTTCATACTGTTTACATAATCATAAGCAAGTTTTTCAACATCTACACTGCTTCTTGTAACAAATGCAATATTATAAGTATTGCCCTGTTTATCAATATTAAATTTAATTGTAACATAAGTATCATTTGCTAAAGCAAAAACTGGGTCTTTTGGAACGTACACAACTTTCCTGTTGCCAGATGGTGCAATATCAAAATTATATAAATTTGAGCTTGTTGCTGATTTGCTTCTTGCAGAAGCTGCCTCCTGTTTTACTTGGTTTGCAACTTCCTGTTTATTACTAGATGAAGCACCACTTTCACTGCTTTTTAATGATGCAAGCTCATTTGCCACATCAAGTTCTCTTTGGTTTTCAACCATTTCATTTGGTATGTTTGGTTTTGGTATATCTGGAAGTTTAACTTCTGGAATATCCATATTTGTGGTAAGGGGCACATTAATATCTGGTAAAACAAGTGGGTCATCTGCACCTTTTGGCCTGAAAGGTTTTTCTTCTACCTGCTTTTCAACTGATTTTTCCTGCGCTTTTTCTTGTGGTTTTTCTTTTGCAGCAGTCTGATTTTTCACATCAGGTTTTTTATTATCAACTTGAACGGATGCCTGCTTTTGCTCGCTTTGTTTTTTTACATTTTCCTGTTTAGGTGATTCTTTTTTATTAGGCTCTTCCTTTTTTACAGGTTCTTTTTTTTCTGTTGGAATATTCTTCTGCTCCACCACTTTTTTAGGCTGTGGAGTAGCTTTTTTTTGCACTTCCTCTTTTTTTATCTCTATTATGGATACAGGCACAACTTCATTCTTTTTCAGCTTCTTTTCAGGCAGCGGTAAAAGTAAAATACCAATATGCACAAGGATTGATATAATAAGGACAACGGCAAATAATCTCACAGATATACTATTCCTTTGTAGCAATAGCAAATTTAGCATAGTCTGCACTTTTTGCTTTATCTATAACAAAAACAACTTTACCATGCATTGCTTTTTCATCTGCTTCAATAATTACAGTAGCTTCTGGGTGAATATCTTTTAAAGTTTTAAGCCTTGATTCAAGCTCATCATCTTTAATAGATTCTCCGTCAATAAAAAGTGCTCCTGCACTATCCACTGCCACACGGATATTCTTTTTATCCTCAACGGCTTCGCCTTTTGCTTTTGGCAGGTCCATTTTAATAGATGTTGGAGTAACAAATGAAGTTGTTACTGCAAAAAATATTAAAAGAATAAATACAACATCAATAAGTGGCGTAATATTTATTATAATATTTGTATCTCTTTTTGTATCACGAAAACGCATAGAGCTTCCTATTTTTGTTCTTCTTTAAATAAAAGGTTCATAACTTCAGAAGATGCTTTTTCTAAATCATTACCTATTGCATCAGCTTTTGCTCTAGCTATAAAGTAAAAAATCTGTGCAGGAATAGCAACCACAAGCCCAGCAGCAGTAGTTAACAAGGCTTCTGCAATACCTGAAGATAATGCTTCTGCATTACCTGTACCTTGCAACGCTATAACATCAAATATTTTAATCATACCTAAAACTGTACCTAAAAGCCCTAAAAGTGGTGCAATAGCCACAATAGTTTGTAAAGACGGCAAGTATCTGTCTAATTTTGAAGCTTCGCTTCTGCCAGATTCTTCTGCCACTTCTAAAAGCCTTGATAAAGGCAGGTCTGTATTTGAAATAATAGATTCAGAAATACGTGCAAGAGCTGAATTATTAGATTTACATACTTCTACAGCTTCGCTCATATTTTTCTTTTTTAAAAGGTTTACAAGCTGTTCTTTAAACGCTTTTGGTACAAATTTTTCCTTACGTAAAGCTACTAATCTTTCTATAAAAACAGCTAAAGATATAACAGACAGTAGTATTATAGGATACATTACAATACCACCTTTCTGTACTAATTCCCACATATAAAGCCTCCAAAACTTACTTTCTGCTAATATTTACTTTTTGATTAGCCTGAGATTTTTCATTTTTTATACTATATTCTTTTAAAATCTTTTCAACAACTGACAGCTCTTTTTCTTTTTTTCTTTTAGTATAACTTGCTTTTGCACCTATTAAGTTTTCTAAGGCATACTTTTCTTCAGGAAATAAATAGTAGCCTTTCATAAATGTAACAGAAGCATCTGCTGTTTTACCACTTTCAAACTGGTCTTTACCTATTCTCCATAATGATGCAGAACGTACTGCTGGAGTTGATGTTTTTGAAAGTTCTACAATATAATCCATATGTTTTTCATATTCTTTTTTATTTGATAAATCAATAAACCTTAAAATACCATTTTCCCACATTTTAGGTGAAGTTGTTTTCAATTTCTCAGCAGCCCATATAACATCTTCTGCCATATTACTCATTCCAGCAACTCTGCTGTAAGCTGGTTTTGAAAACCTATCACTTTTTTCTGCAACTTCTTTATAAACATCCATTGCTTTATTTTTATCAATATATTCTAAACATTCAGCTTTCATAAAAAGTGCATCTTCTGCTGCTGTGCCACCTTTTGCTATAATCTTATCAGCATCTGTTACGCAGTTATCATATCTGCCTGTAAATTTAAATAATTTTGCTCTTGTTTCTAATACATTAGGATAATACTGTGATTGTGGGTAGTTATCCATAAAAAAGTTAACATACCCAATAGATGTATTAGTTGATTTAACATCTAAAGCATATGAAGCAAATTCTGAAATAATTAAATCTTTATTTTCAAATTCTGCACTTTTTTCTATGAAATTAAGTTTATCATCAACAAACTCTTTTCCTTTTTTCTCTTTTTTAGCTATTTCAAAAAGCCCAGTAATAGATTCATAAATATAATCACCAGATATTATAAGCTCATTATAATCTTTTTTTGCATCCTGCAACCTATTATAAGCTGCTAAAAGTTTTGCTCTTTCCAGTTTAAAATCTGGAGTTAAGTTTTTAAGCCCTTCCATATAATCAAGAGCTTTTTTGCCCTGCCCTGCTAAAATAAGCTGTTGCACACCACTTGAAAATATACGGATATCGCTTCTATTTTCACGCATAATTTTTTCAGCTTCTAATGGTCTTTTTTCTTTAAAATAACACATCATTAGTAAAAATTTAGAATCTGGTGACGGTTTTTTAATTTTTAAAACTTCATCTAAAGCTGATTTATATTTTTTACTGTTATAGTAAACATTGGCTTTAATAAGCCTTGACCTGTCATCAGTTTTATCTTTTACATATGAAAATGCCTTTTCTTCATCATTTAATGCAAGGTATAAATCACCTTTTAATATATGGCAGTATGAAGTATTACAGTCATCTACAAGCATTAAAGCATCATCATATTTTTCTTTAAGATAGTAGATTTGAGCAAGCATAAATTTTGCTAAAGTAAGTTTTTCATAATCTAAACCAGAGGATATAAACCTTTGGAAATTATACTCTGCTCTATTCATATCCACATATAAGCTTGCCATGCCTTGATAAAAATATGATGCATTAAGCAGTGATTTATTAAACCCAATCAGCGAGAAAAAAAGCATAGAATTTACATAATCTTTCTTCTCAAAATATTTTATACCTGTATAAAAATAAACATAGTCATTAGTGGCACGTTCTTTAAATTTAAAACTTTGTAAAAATTCAGGTGTAATAGTAGTAAATTTTTCACCTACTGCATAAAAAAGAAGTGATAATTTTTCATTATCGCTTTTTATCTGCATTATTTTTTCTTCAGCAGCTTTAAGCCTGTTTTCTGCCACATCTATTTTAGCATTTAATAAATAATAAACATCATTTTTAGGCAGTTTTTTAATATATTCTTTTGCTTTTGCAGTATTATTAGACATTATATAAGAATCAGCAATAACTGGTATAATGCTTTCATCCTCTATATTGCTGGCAGCTTTTTCCACTTGTTTATACTGCTTTAAAAAATAATAGCATATTATACGCATATTTTTATAAACTGGGTAAGTTTCTTCCATTGCGGGATGATTATTTAATGATTGTAAAATATCTTCATATCTATCTTTTGAATATAAATATTCAATCCATTTTGAAAGGCTGAAATCGGTGAAATCAATATTTCTAGCAACTGCATCTTCCATTATATTATATTTTCTAAGTTCAGAACTTATGAGAAATAATGCATCTTGAGCAAGTAAAGAATATTCATCTTTCTTATCAAGCAGTGATAATAATATATCTATTGCTTCCTGCTGGCTGCCTGTATAAAAAAGGCTCATACCATATAAAAACTTAGTTTCTGAATCAAAATCGCTTTTAACAAGCTTCTTTTCAAACCTTTCATATGATGAAACAGTATCAATATAATCTTTATTAAGAAAAGATTTTACAACATTATTGCGAAGTGCTTTTGCGCCAACAAATAAAGAAGTAAATCTTGCGGAATTTGGGTCTTTATAAATAAAGCCGGGCTCTTCTGATGTATAGTCCCTTTTATCACCGCCTGCAAGCTCCTGTTTACGCACCTGTAAATATATATCCATTTGGCTAGGCATACTAAAATTAAACTGGATAGCTGTATAGCTTGGTCTAACTTTAAAATTAGTTATTTCCTGCCCAGTAAAAGAATAATTAGGCACAGTAATCTGCCCATAAGCAGCCATAACAGCTATATTTAAAATTATCAAAACAGCAGCAAGGCGTTTTATAATCACCATATATCTCCTATTTTAGAAAGCTCATTTAGTGCCGCATAATCAGTTCTATCCATTAAAAGTGGTGTGATAGAAATATAATCTTCGCTTAATGCACCATCATCAGTAAGTTTATCTATATGCTCTGGATTTCTAAAGTCAGAAAGCCAGTAAAAAGGCTCACCAAATGGGTCCTGCCCTTTATAATAATTTGTAAGATATGAATACTGGGAGGCTTTAGTCCACCTGATGCCCTTTATATCACTTTTTAAAAGTGGCGGTATATTAATATTATAAAGCAGGCAGTTTTTTGGAAGTTTTTCTGCTTTTACAATAAAATCTTTCATAAATTCTGCACTAACAGTATAATCTTGGTGATGATACCCAGTTAAACTAACGGCAAAGGATACAATACCATTTACTGCTCCTTCTGCTGCAGCCCCTACTGTACCAGAATAATGAAGATTACAGGCATTATTAGGGCCTTTATTTATACCTGAAATAACATAATCAGGCTTTTCATTACACAATGTAGTTAAGGCAAGTTTTACACAGTCTGCAGGGCTGCCATTAACGCCAAAACCAACAAACTCACCATTTCTATGTACTTTTTTTACCTGCAAAGGTGAGTGTATTGTTAATGACTGGCTTGCCCCACTCCTTTCATAAAGTGGTGCAACCACTGTAACATTTGCCACTTGTTTTAATGCTTTAGCAAGGGATAAAATACCTTCAGCCTCTATCCCGTCATCATTACTAATAAGTATATTCATATATCTTCCATTTTATCTTATATCATCATTTATATCATTTTGCAAATATTATTGCTTAATTTCTTTTACAAGCCCATATTTTTCTAAATCCTGCTTTTGATAAGGTGCAACATTTACTGTTTTAAATTTCTTATATATTACAAACCCCGCAGGTGTATTTTTAGGCTTTGTTACATATTTTTTATAAGTATAGTCCACATCAATACTTTTTTCCGTATTATATTTTGAATACGATGCTACAACTTTTGCTGCAAATAATATTATATCATCACTAAGTTCTGCTCCATGCAGGCGAATAATGCCATGGGCTGACGGTATATTTCTTGCGTGAAACCAAATATCATCACTTTGAGCAAACTTAAAAACAAGCTCATGGTTAGATGCTGAATTTCTACCGACATATAAGCTAAACCCATCACCTGTATATTCTAAAAATGGTTTATTTATTTCTTTTTTCTGCTTTTTATTTTTGTTTTTACTTTCTTCATCAATTATCTTTTCAAAATCTGATAATTCTTCTTCAGATAAAGTATCAGCATAATAAATCTGTTCTTCTGAAAATAACGCAAGCTGCATAGTATCCTGCAACCTTTCTTCAATTAACGGAATAGATTTTTTAAGCCTTGCTGCTTTTTTAAAAAGTTTTTCGCTTTTTTCCTGCAGGTTTTCTCCATGTTCTACAATATATTCAATCTGCTTGATTTCCTGCTCCAAATATTCATCAAAAATATATTTGCCCGCCCCTTTCACTTTATACATATTATCTTTAATAAGTTGAGCCTGCCTTAATATTTCATCATACTGTTTTGCAGTATTTAATTCATTTTCCAATTTTGCTGCTAATTCTATATATTTATCTCGTTTTGAAGAAAATATTTTTTTGATTTTACGGGCAACATCTTTTGTAACCTGTTTATTTTCTTTCACACAAAAATAATCACCCAGTTTATCATAAGTAATAGTTTTTGCGTTTTCTATGTAAAATGGTATTACTTTATCTTTTTCATCAATGTAAAATAAATCTGTTTCTAAATCTTTTAATATTTTACTACACGCCTCATCAAAAGAATATTTTTCAAGCATCATATCTGCATATTTTGCAGTAACTGGGTAAAAACCAGAAAGTTCGTTAAAACTTTTTGCTCCTTCATGGTGCAGTAAAGAATACTTTTTATTTGCTTTTGGCAGGCTGTATTTACCACCTGTACCAATATTTCTATCAGCATCAATAGTTCTTGATGATAATGAATAAAGAATAGTATTATCTTCTGCTGCTAGAAAAAAATTAGCATAGTTGCCTGCTGGTTCTAAAATCAGCTTATAAATCAGTAGTTTACCACTGGGCTTGCGTTTTTTTAATTCTATGAAACAAGCCCTTTCATATGAAAATGTATTCATATCTGAAACTACTGCTCCATGGATAGATGATAACGCACCGGGGCTTTCCCCTAATACAGCATTAACTGGTTTTAATACAGGTGGAGCAGGCGAAGCTCTAAACTCTAAGTTTAGGGCACCTTTATTATAAAAAGAAAAAAATACGCTGTCTTGATGAATACTTATTGTATTTAATTTTGATGAAATAAGCTGCTTTTTTAATATATTTATAAGTTTATGAAAAGATAATCCGTCCACAATAATACCTTTTATTTCTATTACTGAATATGATTTTATAGATAAATTTAAATTTGTCTATATTTTTTTTGAACTTTATTAATATTGTGATGTCATCAGAGTATAAGAATTTTTTTATTAACCTCCTAGTTAGAGAAACGATAACAATGGTTATTACCCCAAATAACCATTTTATCCCTCCTAGAACCTAAAATAAAAAATGCCAACATTTCCCCAAATGTTGGCATTTTTTATTTACCTTTATTTTATTTTTAAGAAAACTGACTTACAATAATACCAGCTTGTATGGGATTATTGTATCATTACTAAAAGCTGTTACTAAAACGAGTAATAGCTTTTAGGCAGATTATTTTTTGCAAAAAATGATATTTTTTGCAAGGTGAGTTGCCAACATTTCCTAAAAATGTTGGCATTTTTTATTTACCTTATATTTTATTTTTAAGAAAACTGACTTACAATAATACCAGCTTGTATGGGATTATTGTATCATTTTGTATTAATATATTTTTTACATTGTAATAAATTACAAATTAATATATATAGTCATAAATATAAATTATGGAGTAGGATATGCAGGAATTTGATAGATTAGTGGAAATCGTTAAAAGATTACGTGCTCCAGATGGCTGTCCGTGGGATAAAAAACAAACATTATACAGCTTAAAAGATGCAATTATGGAAGAAGCAGCAGAGCTTGTAGATGCTCTTGATAATAAAGATATTGAAAATATTAAAGAAGAGCTTGGCGATGTGCTTTTACACGTAGTATTTCATTCTGAAACTGCCAGTGAAAGTGGTTTATTTAATATAGAAGATGTGGCAAAAGGAATAAATGAAAAACTTATACGCAGGCACCCTCACGTATTTAAAGATGAACATTATGAAACAGCAGAAGAAGTAAAAGTTCGCTGGGATAAAATTAAAGAAGAAGAAAACAAAAATAAAAAAATACCAGAATCTGTGCTTGATAAAGTACCAAGAAACCTGCCTTCCCTGTTACAAGCTGAAAAATTACAGAAAAAGGCCTCTAAATACGGCTTTGACTGGGATAATGCTGAGCAGGTTTTTGATAAACTTCAAGAAGAATTAAACGAGCTAAAAGAAGCTTATCTTGAACAGGATAAAGAGCATATCAGTGAAGAATTAGGCGATGTAATATTTGTACTTTCACGCCTTGCTTCTCATCTTGATATTTCAGCAGATGAATCACTTAGAAAAGTAAACAATAAATTTCGCCTGCGATTTTCATATATTGAAAAAGCATTAAAAAATGAAAACAAATCTCTAGATAATGCCACAATAGATGAAATGGAAGCAAAATGGCAGGAAGCTAAAAGTAAAGGTTTATAAATAATATTAAAGGGGCTTTATGCCCCTTAATTTTATATATTATGGATATGCCTCACCACAATCACAGTCACCCATAAATTCCTTATAAACTTCAAGGTTTATTTTTTTTGATGTATAAGTATATTTATACCATTCTGGAACAGTTTGTGTGTTAGCATTAAAAATGTTTTTAAACTTATTTTTTAATATAAAATTTTTCCATTTATCTATTGAATATTTAAAATTAACTGCATCAAATAAAAAGTCTTCCATCTTTGTAACACTGGAAATATTCCATTTAGATATATCTTGATTAAAATTTTCTGCACCAGAAAACATAGCAGTCATATCTTTAACTTTAGATACATTCCAGCGGCTAATATCCTGATTAAATGATTTTGCTTTTTTAAACATTGATGACATATCCTCAACATTGGATACATCCCATTTACTTATATCTTGATTAAATTTTTTTGCACCAGAAAACATTGATACCATAGATTCAGCTTTAGATACATTCCAGTTGCTTATATCTTCATTAAAATCAGTGTGTGAAAAGGTAGAATAATATTTAGTAACATTAGAAACATCCCAGTTTTCTACACCTTTATATGATTTAAAATTTATATTATTAATTGTATATGCATAATATGTGTCAATACTTGTAACATCTGTAACATATCCAATAACATCAAAATAATGATTATCATTAGATCCATGATCACTTGTTGTTACAATACGAGGACTAAATACAATACCTTCACCTACTATGTGGATAGGCTCCTTACCATTGTTTTTATGTGCCCATTTAGGAATATTTTTCATTCCAGAATTTGCAAATATTGTTTCATAAACCATTGGTTCAGCAGGCTGCCAATCATCTAGATTTTGATTAAAACTCTTTGCATTCTGAAACATTCCTAAAACACGAAACATTTTTAATTTATAATATTCGCTAAACTTCCACTTATTTAATGGCTGGTTAAAGCTTTCTGCCCCTGCAAACATATTTGTAAAATCATGTACATGGCCAACATCCCATCTATTTAAAGGCTGGTTAAAATTTTTCGCCTGAGCAAATACGCCATGCATACTATCAACTCTTGATACATTCCAGCTGTTTATATTTTGATTAAAGCTGTATGCTCTACCAAACATTCCTTCCATGTATACTAATGACTTAGTATTCCACCTATTTAGTGGTTGATTAAAACTTTCTGCACCAAAAAACATTCCATTCATAATTGAAACATTTTTTACATTCCACTTATTAATATTTTGATTAAACTTTTTTGCATATGCAAACATATAGCCCATATAGTTAATAGACTCTGTATTCCATTTATCAAGTGGCTGATTAAAGTTTTCTGCACCACAAAACATACCCGTAGTATTTTCTACTTTACTCATATCCCATGAATTAATATTTTGATTAAAAGATTTTGCATAGCCAAACATAAAAGATGCATCTTCAACATTAGAGAAATCCCAGTTACCTATTGGAGAGTTAAAAAGCTCAACTTCATAAAATAAATATGAAACATTTTGCACACTAGAAGTATTCCACATACTTAAATCTTGATTAAATTTCTTTGCACTCCTAAGCATATCTCTCATGTTTACAACATTTGATACATTCCATTTTCCTATTGGCTGATTAAAGTTTTCAGCTTTATAAAACATAGCTCTCATATCTATTACATTTGATACATTCCAATTACTAATATCTTGATTAAAAGCTAATGCACCAGAAAACATTTCATCCATATATCTAACTTTGGAAACATTCCATTTACCAATATTTTGATTAAACTTTTCTGCACCAGAAAACATATAACTTGTATACTCTACACTAGATGTATCCCATTTGCTTATATCTTGATTAAAGTTTTTAACATTCGAAAACATATTACGCATTATTATAACATTGCTAACATTCCACTTTGTAATGTCACTTGCAATATTATCAATATCTGCAAACATTCCTTGCATATTTTCTACGCTTGATACATTCCAAGTGCTGATATTACCTTTAAAACTTACTGCATTACTAAACATTTCTTCCATTGTAAGCACATTAGAAACATTCCATTTTGATAAATCTGAATTAAACTTAACTGCCCTTTTAAACATAAAAGACATATTTTGCACGTTAGATACATTCCAATTACTCAAATTTTGATTAAAACTTTCTGTATCATAAAACATTGCTTCCATATTATTAACTTTTGAAACATTCCACTTATTTAAAGGCTGATTAAAAGATGATGCTCCTGCAAAAAGTGCAGTCATATTCTCTACATTAGATACATCTAAATTATTAATATTTTGATTAAAACTTTTTGCACCACGAAACATACCAGCAAGACTTTTTACTTTAGGCATTTTCCATGCACTTATATCTTTATTAAAGGATAATGCTTCATGAAACATTTCTTCTACATCTTCTAGGTTTATAACATTCCATCTGCTAATATCTTGGTTAAAGCTTACTGCATTATTAAACATTTTATTCATATTTTTAACATTAGATACATTCCAGTTGCCAATAGGTTGATTAAAACTAACAGCAGATGAAAACATTGCCTCCATATCTTCAACATTTGAAACATTCCACCTGCCTATATTTTGATTAAAATCTACAGCAGAATAAAACATATATGCCATATCTTTAACTTTTGAAACATTCCACCGGCTTATATCTTCATTAAAATTTTTAACACCAGAAAACATACTTCTCATATTTTCCACATTTGATACATTCCAAGAACCAATTCCTGCAAAATCACTACGTTGAGAATATTTAAATAACTCACTCATATCTGTAATTAAACTTGTATCAATACTTGATAATTTGATACTCTCATCATTAATAAGGTCATACAATTCTTGTTTATCTTTTGGCTTATATTTGATAACATTTTTTGCATAAATATTTTGGATTGAAAAAAGAAATAAAAATAATAATAATATAGATAAATATTTTTTCATGCTCCGCCCCTTATGTAGTACTAAAAGAAAATATATAAATTACAAAACTACATATATAATCTAACAATAAAAGATTACTTTATCAACAAAAAATACAGTTTGCCAAATAAAAAAAGCACTCCTAACAAATGTTCAGAGTGCTTTATATGATTAATAAACTTAAAAAAGTTAAAAATTATTTATGTTTTTTAAGCTCTGCACCAGAAATACCCGGAGTAGTCATACCAACAGGGTCTAAAATAACATTTATTTCATCCTCTGTTAATACTTTATCCCTTAAAATAAGCTCTCTAATTGGCTTACCTGTAACATATGCTTCCCTTGCAAGTTTTGCAGCAGTTTCATAACCTACGTGTGGGTTGATTGCTGTAACTATACCAACAGAATTTTCAACATATGCTTTCATTCTATCTGGGTTTGCTGTTAAATCAGTAAGCAGGTATTTTGTAAATACTCTAAAGCCGTTTGTCATAATTGTAATTGATTGAATTACATTAAATACAAATACTGGCTCCATAACGTTTAATTCAAACTGACCAGCTTCTACACCCATTGTAACAGTAATATCGTTACCTATTACTTGGAATGCTATTTGGTTAATAACTTCTGCCATAACAGGGTTTACTTTACCCGGCATAATTGAGCTGCCCGGCTGACGAGGTGGTAAATTTAATTCAAATAAACCACATCTTGGACCAGATGCCATTAAACGTAAGTCATTACATATTTTAGACATACTTGTCATACAAACTTTAAGTAATGCACTAACTTCAGCATATGAATCGCAGTTTTGTGTGCCATCAACTAAATCATCAGCACCTTTTACAGCAAGGCCAGAAATTTCTGCTAAGTTTTTAACAACTTCTTTAATATATTCAGGCTCTGCATTAAGACCAGTACCAACTGCTGTAGCACCCATATTAACTACAAGCATATGTTCTCTAGCATTTTCTAAACGTTTAATATCTCTGCCAACAACTGCAGCATGAGCTTTAAATTCTTGACCTAATCTTATAGGTACTGCATCTTGAAGGTGAGTTCTACCCATTTTAATCATGCCGTCAAACTCTTGTGATTTTTTAAGCATCATAGCCTGCATTTCTTTCATAACTTCTATTAATTCACCAAGTAAAACAGCGATAGTTAAGTGAGCTGCTGTAGGAAATGCATCATTTGTACTTTGTGCCATATTTACATGAGAGTTAGGTGAAATAACTTTATAGTTACCTTTGCTTTCCCCCATAATCTCTAAAGCACGGTTAGCTATAACCTCATTTGTGTTCATATTTATAGATGTACCAGCCCCACCTTGAATAGGGTCTACTAAAAACCAGTCATTAAATTTACCAGCAATTACATCATCTGCTGCTTTTGCTATGGCTTCAGCCTTTGCCTTATCAAGTTCACCTATTTTTGCATTTGCAAGTGCTGCCGCTTTTTTAACTATTGCCATACATCTGATTAATGTTGGGTGGATACGGTAACCTGTAATAGGAAAGTTTTCAATTGCACGTAAAGTTTGCACACCATAGTATGCGTCTATAGGTACTTCCTTATCTCCAAGAAAATCATGTTCCATACGAAATTCAGCCATAACATTCTCCTTACTATGTTTATTTATATTTACTTATAACATAGATTAAAATATTTAGCAAGTAAAAATTTTTATAATTTAAAATAATGTTATAATATAAAATATAACTATATATCAATAATTTATAAAATTATTTTTCAATTTTTACATATTTTACTATTAAATTATTTAACTATACTCATACAAATAATAATATACAATAATTATTCATTATATAACATAGTAATAAAATATATTTTTTATGATATTTTATGTATTTTGCCTTATTTTTTAAGGCTGCAATTTTTTCTTTTCAATATTAATATTTAGTGTTATATTGGCAGGGCAAAAATGAAAATAAATAAGGATAGTATATGGCATTAATCAATCTTAATAAACCTTTTTTAAAAATACCTTGGAGTAAACGAGCAGTTTCATATTATATTCTTTTACTGCTTAATACATTTTTATATACTCTAATATTTGATGAACCGAGGCTTATGCTTTATGAGTATTCTCCAAAAGATATTGCATTAATTATCATTTGTGCTGCTTTATTTAATTTATTTTTATTTTTTATACTTATGCTTTCTAAATGGGTGTTTGTAATAGTAAATCCTTTATTGTATTATTTTGGTGCTGTTGGTGTTATCTATGCTGATAAATTTCATTTAGACACTACCCTTCTTTCTGCTCCTAAATTTTTGCTTCATAATACTATTTCATCATCTATTTCTTCTAATTTTGCATACATCTTGTTTATAACACTTATGTTTTTATTGGGGCTTGGGCTTGGATTTCTTAGATTTTTCTTTGCAAGAGATAAATCTGTTATAAGACGCGGTCAAGTATTTGCTTTAATATTTATTATAAGCAGTATTACATATTCATTTTTATACAATAACTTTAGTAATGTTTCCATACAGCCTTATGCTTTTTTAAAAGGAGCAAAAGATTACCTTGTTACAAGTTTAATATATAAAATACAATTTAAAGACAGAAAAGACATGATAACTGCTCAAAAAACAGATGATAATATTACTGGTATTGTTATATTAGTTGATAAAATCAGTAATAAACTATACTCTTCCAATCTTAAAGCCATAACCTTTATGATAAAAGAAAATATCATAAAATATAATGGATTTAAATCAGAATTTAATAATAATAACATTACTCGAAGTGCTGTAATGACTGGTGCTGCCGCTGATAAAATAAACAATTATACTGACAGCACATCATTTATATCCGTTTTAAAAAATGCAGGCTATAATACTGCTTATATTGGAATATATAATTCGCTTTTATCAAAAGATAACTATAACTATTATCTAGTAGAAAATGATACTGAAAATATTTATGAACAGCAAACAAATAATAGTCCAAATTTATTTAGGTCTATATCTTATATTAATGATTTTCTTAAAAGTAATAAAGGTGGTATTATAGTTGTAAATGCCGAAGGTTCTGCCCCTTATATAGAAAAAAGGTATAAAGATTTTATAACCACCACATCTGAAAATGAATATGATAATTATATTTCATATATTAATGCATATATAAAAGAAGTTATATCACTACTTAAAGATAAAGATGCTTTTGTAATAATACAAGGTCTTGAAGGTGAAACAGTTAATAATGGCATATCTGTGCAGGATGAAGAAAGTGTTATGCTTGTTTGGGTATCTGATACCTTGGAAAATAAATATATGACAAGAAGCCGTTTCCAATCTAATATTGATGATAAAATAGTAGATAATACTCTTTATTATTCTATACTAGGTTGTTTTGAGTTGAATAGTAAAACTGATTTTAATAAAATAGATAGAAATATATGCAGACAGAAAAAATAATCAATAAACTTATTAAGCAATACAATTTAAAACCACATGTAGAAGGCGGGCTTTATATACGCCACTATGAATCTAAAGAAGATATTACTAGAGATGGTAATATAAAATGTAAATCAGGAAGTGCTATATATTATCTTCTAGAAAAAAATGATATTTCAAAATTTCATAAAATATCATCAGATGAACTTTGGCATTTTTATAGCGGCGGGCTTTTAGAATTAAATATTATTACTCAAGATAATAAATATATTGTAAAGTATCTTGGAAACAGCCTTATATATAAGGAGGCATCATTTTGCGTAACGGTTGAAAAAGGCAGCATATTTTCTGCAAAAGTAATTAAGGGTGAATATGTATTTGCTGGGTGCAGCCTGCACCCAGAATTTATTATAAATGATTTTAAAATTTATGATATTGAAGAATTAGAAAAATTATTCCCTCAATTTAAAGATAAAATCAATAATTTTTTAAAATAAATAATGAAAAGATGTAACGTAGAGCGGTAATGCTATCATACTTATCACAAATGACCATACCGTTAGAATAGTAGAATATTTATAGTCACACCCATAATACTTACTTAATATTGTAACCTGATTCATAGCAGGCATAGCAGCTTGTAAAATATAAACCTCCTGCCTTTCTGCACTAAATGATGTAAAAAACAACATTATTAAAAGTACTGCCACAGGTGAAGCAATAAATCTACCAATCATAACAGCCCAAAAATCTTTTGTAATTTTAAAATCAGAAAGTTTCATCTCTGCAAATACCATACCTATAAAAAGTGTGGCTAAAGGAGATGTCATACTTCCAAGCATACTGGCTGGTTTTTGTATCATATTTGGAAGCTTTATTTCTAATAATACAAAAACTATAGCTATTACTGTTGCCGTAAGTGAAGGGGTTAAAAGTGCTTTTAAATTTATACCGCCCTTTGCCTTTCCTGAAGCCGCCTGTAAAGAATAAACACCAAGAGTCCAAAAAAGTACTGTATTTGCAATATAATATTCCAATACATAAGCAATAGCTACATCACCAAAAAGAGCCTGATTTACAGGTAGCCCAGTGAATACCACATTAGAATATACAAACAATGCAAGAAATACGCCCATATTCTTTTTTGAAACTCTAAAAAGTTTACCTATTAAATATCCAACAGGATATAAAATAATTGTAGCAACAACTGCAACTATTATACCATTTAATGAATCTAAAAATTCAGACTTGGTAAACTGATATGGCAATGCTGATAATATATATGCTGGAAAAGTTAAATTAACAACAAGCCATGCTATACGTGAACCAAACTCTGTAGAAAGGATATCTTTTTTAGTTAAAATGTAACCAACTGCAATAAGCAGATAAACCGAAATGATACTTTGAATTGAATCAAAAAATCCCATAATTGCTACCTCTTTATTATGCAACGATACTTTTAATACTAAAAAATTTTAAAATCAATAAAAAAAATTAAAAATTTTTGTAACCAATTATTTTTTGCTGCGACATAGTAAGTACATAAACAAAATAAAATATTTATAAGGAGTGTTTTATGAAAAAAATTATTTTTACTTTGGTAGTATCACTTTTCGCGTTTGCTGCATTTGCACAGGATATGCCTATTCAGCCAAACCAGTTACCAGCTAATGCTCAGAGCTTTATCTCTTCAACATTTTCTGGTGCAACAATTGTAGCTGCTCAAAAAGACAGAGATGAATTTGAAGCAGCTCTTAACAATGGAACAAAAATTACATTTGCATTAAATGGCGAATGGGACAGTGTTGAGTCATACTCAGTTTTACCTGCTGGCATCTTACCTGCAGCTGTAGAAGCAGCAGCTAATGCACAAGGCGGCAACATTGTTAAAATTGATAAAGATTTTGGCTACTATGAAGTTAAACTTCAAAATAATGTAGAATTAAAAATTGACCTTAATGGTAAAATTTTAAAAAGAGAAATTGACTAAGATTTTACATTATACATAAAAATACCTGCTTTTTGGCAGGTATTTTTTTATATATATTTCTATATACTTTACAATTTAGTACACTTATAATAATATATACAGGCTTTATCAGATAAAACATATAGAAATATTTATATGGTATTATAGATTATAGATTATAGACTATATACAAAACAATTATATTATATGAAATAAATTAAGTAATTTTGTAACCTTTTTTATGTGCTTACGACATATAAAACATAGAAAATAAACGGTATATACGATACCATAAAGGAGAATAATATGAAAAAAATTTTAGTTTTTACTTTTGCTTTTATGATGGCTGCAAGCTTTGCATTTGCAGATATGATGGTTGCACCAAATGCACTTCCTGCAAAAATAACTCAATTTGTTAATACAAACTTTGCTGGGGCTCAAATTATGTATGCTGAGCAGGATTTTGATAGCTTTGAAGTTAAATTAAATACAGGTGTTGAGCTTGATTTCTATGCAAATGGTGACTGGAAAGAAATAAAAACTTACCAAAATTTCCCAACACAAGTTTTGCCTGAAGCTGTTGTTCAAGCAGTAAAAAGTGCTCACCCACAAGCTTTTATAATTAAAGCTGAAAAAACTTGGAATGGCTTTGAAATCAAAACAAGCAATATGATGGAAATATATGTTACACCAAATGGTCAAATTATGGGTCAAAAATTTGATGACTAATTAAAATTACTTTTAAAAGGTAAAAAGCCGTTGAAAATTTCAACGGCTTATTTTATCTATACTTGGAATCTGCTTACTAAAGTTTTTAATCCGTCTGTTCTTTCTTGAAGATGGGCAACTGTTCTATTTACTTCGCTTACTGCTGAGTTACTTTCTTCAATACCTGCAGCTATTACTTGTGTATTATCAACTACAGTTAAAATAGTACTGTATTGGTTAGAAACAGAGTTTGCAACTAACTGCATTTCTTTATGAAGGCTCATAACACTATCTACTGCACTTCTAAAACCTTCGTTTGTAGCACCAATATTATCAACCCCTGCTTGAACGCTGTCTACTGATTTTGTCATCTCAACTGAAGCAAGGTTAGATTTTTGCTGTAATGTGGTAATAATAGATTCTATCTCACCTGTTGCATGCTGAGTTCTTTCTGCTAATTTTCTAACCTCATCTGCAACAACTGCAAAACCGCGACCTGCTTCCCCTGCTCTTGCTGCTTCAATAGCTGCATTTAACGCTAAAAGGTTTGTCTGGTTTGCAATATCATTAATAACACCTAATATTTCACCAATCTGATTAGAGCTTTCAGCAAGCTGTACAATAACTTCTTCTAATGAAATAGTTTCATCTTTAATTGTCATCATATCACGTTGAACGCCATTTAACTGCTCTGCACCAGTTTGAGTTTGTGTTGCTGCTGATTCTAATATATCCATATTTTTATCAAGTGTAGTTGATGTAGTGTGAGAAATATCTTTTACACTATCCATACTTAATACCATATCAGAAATCTGCTGTGCTTGAGAATCAAATGTTGTTGATAATTCTTCCATAGTTGCTGCAAGCTGATTATTTCCTGATGCCACCTCATCTGTTGCATCTTTTACTTCTTTAATAATACGCTGTACATTTTCTATAAACGTATTAACATGAGAAGCAAGCTCACCGAGCTCATCTTTTGTATGAATATCAATGCGTTTAGTTAAATCACCATCTCCGCTTGTTAAATTATTAACCCTTTCTACAAGTTTATCAAGTGGTCTAATAACACTGGCATTAAGTACTATAATAACAAACACAGCCACTAAAATAGCCAATACTGCAAGCACAACACTTGCTACAAAAGAACTTTTTTGACCAGAAACAATGCTTGCTGATGCACTGCTTACATCTTTTGCTATCATATTTTCAAAATTTTCAAGTTGTAAAAACATTTTTTCCTGATCTTCATCTAATTTAATATTAGCAGTACCAAATTCAACAAATTTTGGCTCTGCTGTTTTTGCAATATTTTCAAGCTCTGTAACCATTTTATAAAGCTCATTTAACTCGCGAATATTATCAGGATTTATTGCTAAATCTCTAAGTGAAGTTACTGATTTTTTTAAATCATTTATAGGCACATAAACTGACTTAAATAATTCAGGATTTGTATTTGTACCTGCCAAAATTTCTTCTGCAATCATCACCATTTGAAGAGTATATGCTTTTGATGAAGCAATTTTATCTACAAACTTAATGTAATCACTAATTACCTGCTGGTTACCCTGCCTAACATAGTCATCTAAAAGCCCAATAGAACGTTTATATATTTTTTCTGTAGCTGCATTTACTTTATCCACTGTGGATTTGAAAACTACCCCACCATCTACAATAATTTTAAAAGTATCAACAGTTACAACAGCATTTTCCATAAAATCTTTTGCTGTTGTATGAAGCTCTGTAAACCCTTGCTGATAGCCTGATAGTTCTTTGTTATATTGTTTTAATAGAGCACCTAATTTATCTACATTTGGCTCACGTATTCTGTCATAAATATTAGTTATATGTGACTCTTGATGGGTAGCAATGTATCTATCCACATCTGCCCCAATATTTAACACATTAGTTTTTAATTTAGTAGCAAGTAGATTAGCTGATAAATAAACATCATTTAACGTTTCTGTATGTTTAATACCGCTTATGCTTGCAATAACTGAAAAGGCACTCCCAATAATACCTATTAATGCTAATGCAATAGTGAAAACATTAATTTTCTTTGCGATTGTTAATTTTGACATTAGTACTTCCTCATTTCTTTTTTAAAATTAGCACATACTATATACACTTTTTAAAGTTGTCAATATTTATTTTTACACTTGTCATTGTTATTACATTATTATTTTTTCCTTTATCATTAAAAAAAAATATTGTATAATTTTTTATTAAATTAAAGAGGTTTTTATGAAAAATTTTTTTATTATTTTATCTTTAATGATAGTATCTTTTAGCTACTGTTATGCTGATATGGTTGTAAGTTTCGATAAACTACCTAACAATATTAAATCATTTGTTAAAACATATTTCCCCGGTACTGTTGTTATGTTTGCAGAGCAGGATTACAATGAATATAAAATACGACTAAATAATGGGGTTGAAATAGAATTTGATATTAATGGTGCTTGGAAAGAAGTAAAATCATTTCAAAATTTTCCAACAGAACTTTTACCAAAGATGATTGTAAACAGTATAATTAGAACATATCCAAACGTAAATATAATTAAAGTGGAAAGAATATGGAACGGATATGAAATAAAACTCAGCAATATGATGGAGCTTTTTATTGATAAAAACGGCAATATAGTAGCAAGTCAATTTGATGATTAGCTAATACTACAAATAACTTCTTGCCCCAACATACACTTTTGTCCAATATTTATTATTTAGCATGTCAGTTCTTACAGTTGTGCCTTTTCTTGGTGCGTGTAAAAATTTTCCATCACCTACATATATTCCCACATGGCTTACTCTTCTGCCACCAGCTGTTGCAAAAAATACTAAATCGCCTTTTTGTAAATCTTTTTTATAAACAAACCTGCCTGCTTTATACTGGTCTCTGGAAACTCTAGGTATAGAAAGGCCATTGAGCCTGTACACTGCACGGGTAAGCCCACTACAGTCCACACCAGAAGCAGTATTTCCACCCCATACATATGGTGTGCCAATATATTTATAAGCAGTTTTTACAATTTCATTTCTTAAATAATCTGAACCCTGTTGTTTAGTTGGGGCAGAACGCGACCTGTGTAATGCGTAACTTTCAGGAATAACCACAAAAAATTCATCTATTCTGCCCTGAGATTGCAACTGCCTGCCTCTGCTTCTTGCTTCTTCAATAGTTCTATAACTTCCAAAACGAACTTTATATATAGAACCATCCCTAAACATAAAAGCATCAAGCCCACGGGCAATTAATGAATCAACAAATCGCCCAGCATTATTAGGGTCTTGAAATGCTCCAACTTGAATAGAGTAACCCTCCCTGTATATACCAAAATCAGCAGGGTTACCACTCGTAGCTGAAGCACAGCCTGTTAAAAATAAAATAACTATTGAAAAAAATATATATAATCTTGTCATTAATTCCACCTACTAATCAAGAATACATATATATACAAAAAAAAGCAAGTTTATTATTCAAATTCAACTTTTGGAGCAGTAGAAGCATTATCATCTGCAAAATAATATAATTAAAAGTATAAGTGAAAGAAAAACGGCTGCTTATACAGCCGTTTTAAAAAAGTTTATATTCTGATGTATTTTGCTTCAATAATATCATCTAAATCAGCTATTTTCTTAACAACTTCAGATGTTACTTTGTCATCTACAAGCACAAAAGAAATAGCTTCGCTGCCTTTACTGCCTACACGAGCAAGCCCAAAGTTTGCAATGTTAATATTATTTTCACCAAGTAATGTGGCAACTTTACCAACAATACCCGGACGGTCATTATTTCTAAAGTAAATATAATTACCACTTGCTTCTAAATCAAGTGTATAGTTATCAATAAATAATATTTTACCGATATTTTCAGCAAATAATGTACCACCAATAGTTGTTTCTTTGCCATCGCTTGTTTTAACCGTTAATATAAGCAGGTCATTATATTTATCATAATGGTCTATTTTAGATTCCATTACTTGAATATTTCTATCTTTTGCTAAATATGGAGAGTTAATAAAAGAAACAGAATCTTCTAATATTACTTCTAAAAACCCTTTTAATGCTGCAATTGTAAATGGTTGATAGTTAAATGGTGAGTCAAATGTTCTCTCCCCAAAATCTTCTTCAAACCTTCTGCCCACCATAGTAAATCTAATTTCTTCTGGTCTGCTGTTTACAAATTGAGAAGCAAGTCTACCCATACTTCTTGCAAGTTCAAAATAACGCTGTAATTCTTCTGGTAAAAGTGATTTCATATAAGGAATATTTACAGCATTAGCATATGAACGCCCTTCTAAAGCATTAACAATTTGTTCGCATATAATAACTGCTACCCCTTTTTGACCTTCATGAGTGTTTGCACCAATGTGTGGAGTTACAAATATATTTTCAAGCTCTAAAAATTTCATTCCTTTTGGTGGTTCATATGAAAAAACATCAGTGGCAGCAGAAAAAAGTTTACCACTTTTAACAGCGTCATATAATGCATCTTCATCAACAAGGCCGCCTCTTGCACAGTTTACAAACACAGCACCATCTTTCATCATATCAAACTGTTTCTTAGCTATCATACCTTTAGTTTCTTCTGTAAGTGGTGTGTGAAGTGTTATTATATCAGCTTGAGAAAGCACTTCATCTAAAGTTTCGCATAATGTAACACCTAAAGCTTCCGCCCTAGATTGTTTAACATATGGGTCATACGCTAAAACTTTCATACCAAATGCTTTACATCTTGTAACAACGTTACCACCAATACGCCCTATACCAACAATACCAAGAGTTTTATTTAAAAGCTGAATACCCATAAATTTTTTCCTATTCCACTCCCCAGCTTTAACAGACTGGTTAGCAGCAGGTATCTTACGGCAAGCTGCTAAAATCATACCCATTGTAAGCTCAACAGCAGCGTATGTATTACCTGTAGGAGCATTCATAACAATAAGACCTTTTTTACTTGCAGTTTCAATATCCACATTATCAAGGCCCACACCTGCCCTGCCTACTATTTTTAATTTACCAGTATTTTCAAGTAAATCAGCATCAACAGTTGTGCCACTTCTAGTAATTACTGCATCATAATTACCAAGAATAGGTTTTAATTCAGCATTAGTTATACCTGCACGTATTTCATAATTAATGCTTTCTGCTTTTTCTAAAATCTCAATACCTTCCTCTGCAATATGGTCGGTAATAAGAACGTCAAATTTTTTCACATTTCACCTCGAAATTAGCTTTAATAATTAAAAGCAAAATCACTCTATCAAATTTGTAATATATAATCAAGTAATAACTATATTTTTTTACAACAAAAATTATTTTTATGTATTTTTGGCTACAATTTCAATGAATTTTGCAATTACATATTAAATTACTTGAAATTTTTTCTCCTTACATATATACTTTTTAAAATTTTTTTGGAAGTGATTTATGGCATTTAATGATTTATTACTAAAAGCATTACATAAAGAAAAAACGGAAAGACCACCTGTTTGGCTTATGAGACAGGCTGGCAGATATATGCCAGAATATATGGCAGTACGTAAAAATGTTACATTTTTAGAGCTGTGTAAAACTCCAGAACTTGCTTGCGAAGTAACGCTGCAGCCAATAGATATTTTAGGAGCTGATGCTGCTATTTTATTTTCTGATATTTTAATCCCTATTGAGCCTATCGGTATAGATTTAAACTTTAACCCAGCACCAGTTATTGCTAACCCTGTTAGAACACAAGAAGATATTAATAAACTCCGTGCATTTAACCCCGAAAGTGATGCACCTTTTGTGTATAAGACTATTGATTTACTTGTTAAAAAATTAAATGTACCTTTAATTGGTTTTTCAGGTGCACCATTTACTTTAGCCTGCTATATGACTGAAGGTGGCGGCTCTAAATCGTTTTTAGAAATTCGTAAAATGATGTTAAATACTCCAGCATTATACCATTCTTTAATGGCAAAACTTACAGAAGATACTATTAAATATCTTCAAGCTCAAGTTAGCCATGGTTGTGCTGCTATCCAAATGTTTGATACTTGGGCTGGTATACTGCCACCTGCAGAATATAAAGAAATGGTTTTCCCATACGTTAAAGAAATAAGTGAGAGTATTTCTGCTCCTTTTATTTATTTTGCAAAAGACGGTTCTGCTTATTTTGAAACAATGAAAGAGCTTAATTGTGCAGGTATAGGTGTGGACTGGAAAACAACATTATCAGAAGCTGATAAAAAATTAGGTGGTAAATTTACTCTTCAAGGTAATATGGACCCTGCTGTACTTTTTTCTAATAAAGAAACTATTACAAAAACAGCACAAAACATTATTGAAGAAGGTAAAAAATGTGCTGGTCACATTTTTAATCTTGGTCATGGCATTATGCCACAGACACCAGTTGAAAATGTAAAACATCTTATTAACACAGTAAAAGGTTTATAATGAAGAAAGATGCTTTATTTATTATGGGTATGGGTGGACCAGACAGCATAGAAGCTATTGAGCCATTTCTATATAACCTTTTTTGCGACAGAGATATTATTGATTTTCATGTGGGTAGTTTTCTGCAAAAATTTATTGCAAAAAAAATTGCTAAAAAAAGAGCAAAAAAATTAGCTCCAGAATATCTAAAAATGGGCTATAATGGTGCTTCTCCACAGATTATTATGCACAGGAAAATATTTAAAAAGTTAGAATCAGCCTATGAGGTAAAAACTGGCAGAAAACTTGATGTTATTGAAGCAAACTGTTATTATCACCCATTTTTTGAAGAAGCATTACTTAAATTAAAAGAAAACAAATATGATAATATAATTTTTACTACAGTTTACCCGCAGTATTCTATGACAACAGTAGAAGCATGCTTTAACAGGCTTGGAAAGTTATATAATATTGCAGGCTGTTATCCATACAACAGTAAAGTAATTTCAAACTGGTTTGAAAATGAAAAATACTGCAAGGCTATTGTTGATAGAATACATAAGGCAGCTTCTAAATTAAATAAAGATGTCAGCGAATGTCACATACTTTATTCTGCCCATTCTGTACCTTTAAATTATGTGGAAAAAGGCGACCCTTACCCTTCTCAAATAGATAAACATACTGCTATACTAAATGAAATGGCAGGTATTAAATCTTTTAAAATAGCCTATCAAAGTAAAGTAGGACCTGTTAAATGGATGCAGCCTACAATGCAGGATACATTAGAAAGCTATAAAGAAAAAGATATTGATAATATTATAATCGTTCCTATTTCATTTATTTCAGACCATATTGAAACTTTAATAGAAATAGATGAACAACTTATACCTATTGTGAAAAACTGCGGTAAAAATATTGTAAGAATTGAAAGCTTAAATGACAGTGATGATTTTATTGATGCATTAAGTGATATTATCAAGCTGGACAACTAACTGGAGAGTTTATTTATATGAGCAATTTCAGAGCATTTATAAAAATGATTAAATTAGAACACTCACTTTTTGCCCTGCCCTTTGCCTTTGTGGGTATGTTTTTAGCAGCAAAAGGGCTTCCTACTTGGTGGACTATTTTATGGGTAGTGGTTGCTATGGTGGGAGCAAGAAGTGCCGCTATGGGTATGAATAGATATGCTGATGCTGAAATAGATGCTAGAAACCCACGCACTGCTTCAAGGGAAATCCCCGCAGGAAATATATCAAAAAAAGCAACAATCTTTTATATAATAATCAGCCTTTTAATCTATTTTGTGGCAGCATTTATGTTAAATACATTAACAGCCATATTATCACCTATCCCAGTATTAATATTTATTCTTTATGCTTATGCTAAAAGGTTTACAAATTTTTGCCATATTATTTTAGGTATTGCATTGGGGCTTGCTCCAATTTGTGCGTGGATTGCTGTAACCGGTACAATAGATTTACCGCCTTTTATACTAGGGCTTGCAATAATAGCTTGGGTTGCAGGTTTTGATATACTCTATGCAATACAGGATATAGAATATGACAGAAAAGAAGGGCTTCATTCTATACCTGCTGTGCTCGGTATACAAGGGTCATTAATAACAGCAAGACTGCTTCATTTAATTGCTATTATTTTATTTATTGTGCTTATGGGTGTATCTGATTTAGGATATATTTATCTAGCTGGCGTTTTAATATCTGGAGCTTTTATGGCTTATGAACACAGCCTTGTATCAAAAGATGATTTATCAAAACTAAATATGGCATTTTTTAATATGAATGCTTATATTAGTATTACTATTATGATATTTTCTATTATAGATATTTTGGTGAACAGGTAATGAAAAAATCTTTCGTTGCACTAACTGGTGCAAGTGGTGTGATATATGGTTTTGGTATTATTAAAGCATTACAAAATGCAGGCTACCAAGTATATGTAACAGCTACCAATGAAGCATTATTAAATGCACAGGCTGAAACTGGGCAGCAGTATAAAGATATCAATGATATGTTTGAAAATAATCACATTAAAGATGTTACCATATATGATATAAATGACAGTGGTGCAGCAGTTGCCAGTGGCTCTTTTAAGGTGGATAATTATATAATTGCTCCTGCTTCCATGGGGTTTGTAGGGCGAGTTGCAAACGGTATCAGCTCCAATTTAGCTGAAAGATGTGCTGATGTGGCAATAAAAGAAAGACGCCCTCTTGTAATTTTATTTAGAGAGATGCCATTATCTAACATACATTTAGAAAACTTATTAAAACTAAATAATTCTGGAGCAATCACTATGCCTGCTGCTCCGGGGTTTTATCATAAAGCAGAAAGTATTAATGATTTAGTTGATTTTGTATCTGGGAAAGTACTTGATATATTAAATATAGAAAATAATTGCTTTAAACGGTGGAAATCTTGAGAATACTGTGTGCAGAATGTTTTAATCAGATAGTAGATATAAAAAAAGGTATAGCCAAATGTTCCTGCGGTGCAGAATACAATATTGCAGAAAAAACAACAAAGTTTAGAATACGTGTTTCTGGTGGCTTTATAAAATCAAACCTGCTTTTTGATGATATTACTTCAGGGATTAAAACAGGTGCTATTTTACCCGATGATTATATAGCAAGTGAAAATGGTCCTTGGATACATGTATATGATTCATCTTTTGAAGATTATTATAAAATAATACAAAACAAAGATAAAAGAAGTGGCATAATTTTATATGAAAAAAAGAAACGTAAAATTTCTTTAATTACCACTCTTTCTATGCTTTTAATAATTTCTATTGCAATTAATTTCACATTAGTAGTATTATTATATATGATGAATAATAAAATGACAGCATTAATAGAAAAAATTACTGGAGGATAAAATGGATAAATCTGAGGGCAAAGATTGGTTTGCAAAAACTTTAAATAATGTAACAGAGGAAACTGCTAAAGTTTATAAAATATCTCGTTTAAAACTTGAAATTAATTCTTTTAATAAACTTTACCATGAAAAAATGAATAAAATGGGTAAACGTTTATTATTATTAATTGAAAATGGTGAGATAGATTCTTCTTTATTTGAGCCAGAATACAGCGGTCTTATACAGGTTAAAGAAAAAATAGAAGAAATGGAAGCAGAAGTTGAAGGCATCAAAGGTAATTTAAAATTTGGTTTTGGTAAAAAGAAAACTGATGATAATATTGTTGATGTTAAACCTGAAGTTATAAAAGATAATGAACCAAAAGAGAATGGTGAAAAATAAGCTTCTTCTACTGTTTTGCTTAATTATCACTGGTTGTTCAGGTGCTTTATTTGGGTTTCATAATCTTGATAAGAAGTATGAAGAAAAAACATCAAATGAAGATATAGAGTTTTATTATACTCCTGCAAAAACATATATGGTTGCTACCGTTCGTAATGTTAGCAGTACATTTTTTAGTGGGCTTAATATGTCCCTTGAATGTGTATACGATAATGGTGAAACTGTTACAGATATGCACTCATTAAGTAACCTTAAAACATATTATTATAAAGAAGTTGTTTTTAAGGTTGATTATAATAGGTGTAATAGTGTAATATTGTATTACACATATTATCCGCAATCAGATGGTGGTTTTGTATATAGGGATAAATTTGGTACAATACCATACCCAGAGGAAAATAATATACCCGTTGATGGTGTGTTAGTGATAAAATAAACTTACAGGTGCGACTATGATTAACAAAATTAACAACGAAAAAGAGTTTTTAGCAGCATTAAACAGAGTTGATGCGCTTATGTTTAAAGCAGTTCCTGGCACTCCCGAAGGTGATGAATTAGAAAAACTTTCCAAACTAATTGAAGATTATGAAAACAGAAACGCCATTGTTATGGGTAAAACAAAAGTTGATGACAGCTTATTTAAACAAAAATATGAAAAATAATTCTTTTAAATAAATTATTTCATTTGAATATGAAATAATTATTGAAAGAAAATAAACAATGTAATAGTATGGTCTTATGAAGATATTAATAATTAACTCAAGCCCTAGGAAAAATGGTAACTCATCATTTATAAGCGATGCATTGGCTGAAAAATATTCTGGGGAATGTGAGGTTATCAATTTAAGTCAACTGGATATTAAACCATGTACAGCCTGCAGGTCATGCAAGGTTAATAATTCGTTGTGCGTTATTAAAGATGATATATCATCTATTGTTTATCCAAAACTTTTATCAGCTGATAAAATAATACTTATTTCACCAAATATTATGGGCTTTATTTCAAGCCTTGCAAAAATATTAACAGACCGTTTTTACTGTTTAAAAACAACAGACCGTAAAACAAAATTTGAAGAAAACAAAAAAATGTTTTTCATTTTAACACAAGGTGCAGCAGATAGAAGCCATGGAGAGATGGCATCATCTTGGGCGAAACGTTTTTTTGAGCAATATGGGCTTAAAACATTTACAATGGTAATACCTAACTGCTCATACGACAATACTGATGGTGTAAAAATAAAACTTGATGAAATAAAAATGAACGTATCAATGTTTTAATAAAAAAGGGAGGTAACTCTAATGGCAGTTTCTTACAAAGAATTAGGTCTTGTAAACACAAGAGAAATGTTTGCAGACGCTATGAAAAACGGTTATGCAGTTCCTGCATACAACTTTAATAACTTGGAACAAATTCAAGCAATTGTTCAAGCTTGTGCTGAAACAAAATCTCCAGTTATTCTTCAAGTATCAAAAGGTGCTAGAAATTATGCAAACGCAACTATCCTTCGCTATCTTGCTATGGGTGCAGTTGAATATGCAAAAGAACTTGGTTGCAGCATACCTATAGCTTTACACTTAGACCATGGCGACAGCTATGAATTATGTGTTGACTGTATTGAAAAAGGTTTTTCTTCAGTTATGATAGATGGTTCTCACTTGCCTTATGAAGAAAACGTTGCTTTAACAAAAAAAGTTGTTGATTACGCTCACAAATTTGATGTAACAGTTGAAGGTGAACTTGGCGTTTTAGCTGGTATAGAAGATGAAGTTCAAAGCGAACATTCTCACTATACAGACCCAGAGCAAGTGGAAGATTTCGTTAAACGTACAGGTGTTGATTCATTAGCAATATCTATCGGTACATCACACGGTGCATACAAATTTAAAGTAAAACCGGGTGAAAGCGTTCCACCACTTCGTTTTGATATTTTAGAAGAATGTGAAAAACGTTTACCAAACTTCCCAATAGTTCTTCATGGTGCATCTTCTGTATTACCAGAATATGTAGAGCTTATTAATAAATACGGTGGTAAAATGGAAAACGCTGTAGGTGTTCCTGAAGACCAATTAAGAAAAGCTGCAAAATCAGCAGTTTGTAAAATAAACATAGACTCTGACGGCAGGCTTGCATTCACTGCAAAAGTAAGGGAAACTTTAGCTACTCAACCAGCAGAATTTGACCCAAGAAAATACCTTGGCAATGCAAGAAGCGAACTTGTAAAAGCATATAAAGCTAAAAACGAAAACGTTTTAGGCAGTGCAAATAGAGTTAAATAGTTAAATGTTATAAACTTTATAAAATCAAGCCCCTTCATATAAGGGGCTTTTTTAGTGTCAATTTAAAAAATTACTGTGGTATACTAAATATACATTTATAATCATTAATCTTCTATATTTTACTTGGACCGCAATATTTAATATGTTATAATGTTCGCAAGCGAGACGGAAAAAGATCTCTCGTTCTGTATTGACCACAATATTTAATATGTTATAATTAAGTTTAGAAATATTATGCCTTATTGGTGGTTCTGTATTGACCACAATATTTAATATGTTATAATTAAGTTTAGAAATATTATGCCTTATTGGTGGTTCTGTATTG
>CALUWN010000005.1 GCA_944324495.1 uncultured Mucispirillum sp.
GCAGTAAGATATTAATAGATTATACTTAATTTTAATATATCTAAAACTGTTATATTTTTTAAGTTTACAATTTTTGCATCACCCTCATTTTTTTTGCAACACCTTAATTTTTATTATTGTTTAATAAGATTCTTCGCCTAAAGGCTCAGAATGACAGTTATTACAATTATTTCTATTTTTACATATATTATCAAGTAGTTATAGCATTTTTTAATAAAAAATGGGGGTGAAGCAGATATTTTATTTATACCTTTTCTCATATTCTTCTGCTAACATATCAAGGCGTGCAAGCTCTTCTTTTGGCAGATTTTTTTCGCCAAATGGGTAGACCACATTATCTTCCTTATAAGCATGGCGTAAAAGCAAGTCGCAGTATGATAAAGCGTGAGTTAATATATTAAGTTTATTTTCATCACTTGCATCTTTTTCGTATTTGCTTACTGCTTCATCAAGAGAATTAACATGATACCTTGCTAAATCATGCTCAATAAGCATACCATATTTTATAATATTTTCAGCACGCACCCCTAAATGCTCTACCATAGATTGAAATAATATCTGTTCTTCTTTCTGGTGGTGTCTTTCATCTGCATAGGTTTTAATAAAATGTATGCTTTTTCTAAATTCATTAATATCTATTTTATTGTGATTTATAAAATCAAGGCACATAATACGAAGATTACCTACAAATTTTACAATCTCTTTATGCTCATTCATTAATATTTCTATAACTTTACTCATTTTACACTTCCATTATTTTAAATAAATTTAATCCAAGGCGGGAATACTCTATATTAAAGCTTCCTGCAAAAAAACCTTGAAGCCACTTATCACGCATAGCAAAAAAATGCTCCACATGAATATTTTCATTATCATAATATGGCTTATGCACTTCTAAATTTACTTCCCACATAATTTCTGAGCCGTCATCATTTTGTATAATTATACCACCATCACAAGGCATACCATCTAGCAAGTTTATTTGTAATATTTTAAAAAGCTCTTGCACCACAATTATATCAGCACATTCTAAACGATTATTCAAACCATTAGAATAAAATATATCCGCCACCTTTTCTAATAACACTTTATCTTTTTCAAGTATCAGCTTTAAAGCATATGCAAGCCTGCTTTCAGCAATATTTACCTGATTATTAAGCCAAGCATGAATGGCATTTTGGTCTATCACACTTTCCAATGCTTCCCTTTCATTTTCACCATATTTTTCTTTTAATTTTGATGAAAAATCAGGAATAATGTTATTATCCTGCATATATGCAATGACCTCATCAAGCAAATCATTTTGCTTTTGTATTTTATTATACATCATAAAGTGGATAGGACCTAAAAATGCACTCATTACTTTATACCTCTATTTATTTAATTTCTCTAAAACTTCATCACATGATATATTATGCACCTGACAGGCATCAAACAAACTTTCAGCTTGAGAAGCTGGGCAGCCTAAGCACATCATACCCATTTCTTTAAATACTTTTTCAGCATTAGGGTTATTTTTTAATATATCACTGATTATCATATCTTTTGTTATTTTAAAATCACTACTCACATCTTCACCAAAAAACATTTTCATATCATCACTTACTGATGATATACCACCAATACCAAAATTGTCTACAAGAACTTTTATAACATTTGGTGATAGAAATGCTGGCAGCGTTGGCCCTAAATGAATATTTTTTACTCCAAGATGAAGTAATGCAAGTAATACAATAGCTGCTTTTTGCTCATACCATGCAATATTATATATAATAGGCAGTTTATTTATATCATCTAAAGCAAACACTTCTTTTAACTTTAAAGCTATTACTGCTAAAGAATAGCTGTCGTTACACTGTCCAGCATCAAGCACTCTTGGAATACCGCCAATATTTCCTAAATCAAGCTTATTATACCTGTATTTAGCACAACCTGCTGTTAATATAATAGTATCTTCTGGCAGTGCTTTTGCAAAATCTGTATAATATGAACGGCTTTTTTGTCTGCCATCACAGCCTGCCATTACTACAAACTTTTTAACAGCACCACTTTTAACTGCTTCCACCACCTTATCTGCTAGTGATAATACCTGATGATGAGCAAACCCACCAACTATTTTTCCAGTTTCAATCTCTTTTGGGCTTTGGCATTTTTTTGCATGCTCTATAATTTTAGAAAAATCTTTTTGCTCACCAATTTTACCTTTAATATGAGTGCAGCCTGTAAAACCTACTGCCCCAGTTGTATAAATTCTATCTTTATAACTTTCTTTTGGTGGCACAAGGCAGTTTGTGGTTAAAAGAATTGGACCATTAAAGTTTTCAAAATCTTCTTTTTGGTTATGCCATGCACTTCCATAGTTGCCAACAAAATGGCTGTATTTTTTAAAAGCTGGGTAATAGTGAGCTGGCAGCATTTCAGAGTGAGTATATACATCTACCCCTGTGCCTTGAGTTTGTTCTAAAAGCATTTCCAAATCTTTTAAATCATGGCCAGATATTAATATGGCAGGGTTATTTCTAACGCCAATATTGACTTCACTTATTTCTGGATTACCGTAATGGGAAGTATTAGCACCATCTAAAAGTGCCATTGTATCAACACCATATTTACCAGTTTCAAGTGTTAATGCTATTAAATCATCAATAGATTTATTATCATCAAGAGTATCAGCTAAAGCAGACTGTAAAAATATATCAATATTTTCATCTTCTGCCAACAATGTGTTTGCATGTTTTAAATAAGCAGCTAAGCCTTTTAAACCAAAAGTGATTAATGCTCTTAAACTTCTAACATCTTCATTTTCTATTTCCATAAATGAAGTATGTTTTGCCACTTCATTATATTCTTCCCTTTTATAATCTCTTTTTACATATTCTGGTAAAGAGATTTCACCTAATTTATTTATATAATCCCTTTTTATACTTAATGTATAATCTATAGCATCACAAATTGCTTCATCATCAAAATTAGCATTAGTAATAGTAATAAATAAATTTTCAGAGATTATATGATTAACTTCTTTTGGAATATTAATACCTTCTTTTCTAGCTAGCCTTAATACATATGATAAAGACTTTGTAGCAAAAACAAGTAAATCTTGAAGATTAGAAGTAATGTTGTTTTTTCCACATACACCGTTAATAGTACAGCCTTTATTTCCTGCTGTTTCCTGACATTGATAACAAAACATTTGAGTTTCCATTTTTTCCTCCGTTTTAAAATATATATAAATATACTAAAAAAATAAAAAGGAAAAAATGATATAAATCAAGAAATGAAAATTTTTTATAAAAAAAGCACCCTGAGTAAATCAGAGTGCTTATAAAATTATTTTTAATAAACAGGAGATAGTAAAAAGAAAAGGCGAACCACTTTCATTATACTAATAAAAATGGTTCGCCAAAATAACTAATCTTTTAAGATAATCCTACCCACTGCATTATTTTTAATCTATTATCACAACTAATTTACAGTAAAGTAGTTACTTTTTTAATATTAAAAATATTCACGTCCTTCTACATCGCTTGAACAAAGATATGGTATTGTATCATCTTCATAAAATCGCACAGGGTCTATAATTATATCACCATTACAGCTTGACAAAATATTATCATTTTTTACTTTAACCCATGCATAAGATGATGATATCTTTCCGTCATAGGCTGCAGCCCCATTAACATAAGTACATTGAAAATTTGTTCCAATCTGACATGCAAATGTTAATAAGCTTGATAAACCATGGGCATTAAATTTAGCAGTTTTTCCATCTTTTTTAGCTAATATTCCAGAAATATCTTTTGCACCATCTTCAGCATACTCATAACTATTTCCTTTACCAACTGTCTGTTTAAATCTTAAAAGAAAATAATCAAAATCTTGTTCTTTTGTTTTAGTATAATTTATAATACTGTAATATACCCTTTCCTGAATATAGTTCATATCACTAATCCATTTTTCTTTTAGTTCCGCATCGCTACTAACGTTATAAGATTGATAAGGTATAAGTTTAAAGTAAAGGTCATTTTTGCCTACTCTATGATAATATACATAAGGAAATAAATTTGGCAAATCACTATACAGTGCTCCTACCACTTTAGGCAAATTTGAGATTTGTGATAACTCATTTGCCATATCAAGAAAACCAACAGGAACACCAACTATATTTTTGTTATTAAATTCACCAAGTTTATAATTATAGTTATTCCAACCACAAACAGGAACACCAGAAGAATTTAACCTTGCTTCACCAGTATCCATGTTAATACAGTTTGAATCAGCCCATGCATCATATTGTTTTTTAACTTCTTCAGGAGTGCAAAATTCTTTATCTTCTTTGCTTAAATTAGTGAGCTCAAACCCTGTTGTATCATCTATGCACTTTGCAGTTACAAATGCATCTGTAGCATGGCATAAAACACCTGCTGTACATTCTTCCTCTTCTTCATCCGTTCTACCATAAAATGATACAAATGAATCATATAATCTGTCATAAATTACTTTTTCACTGGCATTCAAAGTAGACCTGTAATAAAGATTATCTCTATTAATATAATCAAAAATTGTATTATGAATTAATTTCAATTCTTCCTCATCAGGATGCACTATAACGATTTGACCTGTGTCATCACCCGGGTCAACTACTACTGTAACATCACCACCAGTGCCACCACCCGGGTCAACTACTACTGTGGTATCACCACCAGTACCACCTTCTGGGTCTTTTACATCAACAGATGTGCCGCCACTGCCAGATGTGCCACCGCTACCGTCAGGATTAGTCACATCTCCACCAGATACAGAAGATTGACTGCCGTCACCACCAGTACCATTTCCGCCATTTAATGAAACAGAATTATTTTCACCACAGGAAAATAATATGAAAATAAAAGGGATAATTAAGATAAGCTTTTTCATAGAATACGCACCTACTAAAAATATATTACAACATACTACATATATATATTAGTTTATGCTGAATAATTGAATTTGTCAAGCTAATTTTTTTAAAAAAAATTACATTTGTAAGTTTTAAAGTTATAAATTAAAACAATAACACAACTACATTAATATTTAATACAAATAAAAGAAAAAATTTGGGGTTAAACCTTAAATTTAATAATGAAAAAAATAAAGACTAATACTAAATTTTTCCCATAGAAAAATCATCTACAAGATTATCTACAAGTTCCTGAACATTTTCTATTGTATCATAGATTACAATATTATCATTTAAAGTAAACTCATCTTGAGCATAAGAGGTTTCTTCCATCATTACCTTTAATTCTTCTACAGAACGCTGTAAAGATAATAAATTTCCTTGAGCTTTTGCCATTAATTCTACCGCATCAAGAAGTGAATCAAACTCATCTGATTCTAATATTGCATAAGCATCCATATTTTCTTGTGTTTTCATTACCATGCCCCTTTAAAATATTGATACAAATATACAAGCAAATAAAATGCCAAAATCACTTATTATTAAAAATATATTCCTCTATAATGCTTACTGCTTCTAAAATACACCCGTCACAGCTTTTTAATACATTACCTGTTTCAATACCCTTTATATCTTTACAATATATAGAGCCAACTCGCTCTGCAAACTCATTATTCATTTTCGCTGTCAGTCTATATGTCTGACCTTTTGTACGTATTTTACTGTCTTTTCCACCACTATTATAAAGCCCTGCCAAAATTACTGCTGCTGATAATGCTCCACAAGCCCCCTGTAAATTACCAGTACCTACACCAAATCCTTCACTTAATCTAAAAAGCATATCTTCATCAAGCCCTATTTTTTCTGCAAAAACAGCACATACTGCCTGAGCACAGTTATAACCTTGGCTGTGTAATATTAAGGCTTTTTCCTTTAAATTATCCATTTTGCACCAAAAAAATGGGGCAGATATTTCCACCCCAGTATTGTAATTATTTTTAATTAAAATTATTTATTTAGTTCTGGGTTATCTTCCCTGTTCCATTGTGTTACAGCATCAGTTTCTATTTCAGGTAAATCTCCTTTTACATAAACAGGATACTTTCCTTGATGCCACTGAGCTAAATAATGGTTTAACAATAATACTACTGGTTTACGCAAAATAACAAGCACTATTAAGTTAATTAATGCCATAAAGCCCATTACAAAATCACCTAAATTCCATATGGTTTGCAGGTTGGCAATAGAGCCGCCTAAAACAAGCATTAATGTTAAGAATACAACTATATAATAAGCAAGTTTTGTATCCTTTATGGAAGCCATCCCTGTTTGTATATAGAAAAAGTTTCCTAATATTGTACTAAATGAAAAAAGCACTACGCAAAGTGTAAGAAAAAGTGTACCAAACTCACCGAAATGCTCTGTCATTGCATACTGCATTAAATTAATACCATGCAGCTCGCCTATTTTATCCATAGCACTAGGTGAAAGCAGCAGGATAAACCCTGATACAGAGCATATTAATAATGTATCAGTAAACACTGAAAACATTTGAAGAAAACCTTGACGTGCTGGGTGAGATGTGGTTGCGGCTGCTGCTGCGTGTGCTCCCCCACCAAGACCTGCATCGTTTGAAAAAAGGCTTCTTCTTAAACCTGTTACAATAGTATGGCCAATTGCACCGCCAAAGGCAGCAGAAGGGTTAAATGCTTCTGAAATTATTAAACCAAACATTGCAGGAACTTCTTTAATATTTATAATTAAAATAAGAAGCCCAAACAATAAATATGGTATAGCCATAACTGGCACAATATATGTGCAGGCTTTAATAATAGCTGTCCTACCGGGGCTTAATAATATGACTGCTGTAATAATCGCAAGAATTATGCCTGTAATATTTTTATCAAGATTATATGCTGCTAGAGAGTTGGCAATAGTATTTGCCTGTATGCCATTAACAGAAGTATTTGCTGTTATCATAATTAAAGCAAAAGTAGCAGCAAGTAATGGCATTTTTAACCTGCTGCGAATATAAAATGAGCCACCACCCACATATTGACCAAGTGAGTTTTTCTCCTTATAAAACTGAGCTAAAGTAGATTCCCCAAAAGACATAGCAGAGCCAAAAAGAGCCATTATCCACATCCAAAATAATGCACCGGGGCCACCAGTTGAAATGGCAACCATAATGCCTGCCATATTACCAGCACCCACACGACTTGCTGTACTTATTGCATAGCTTGCAAAACCTGATGTACCGCCACCCTTATGCTTTCTAAATAATAACCTGCCTGCATGAAATACATATCTAAACTGTGCACCCTTCATTAATATAGTATATAAAATTGCCACACATATATAAATGTATAACACTATATTGTTAAAAAGTATTTCCGTACCTTTTATAAGAAATGCATCTATTACGGATTGCTCTTGTGACATATTTTGCTCCCCTTATACTATCTACCTCAATATATTACATAATTTTTTTTAAGATTTTGTCAAATAAATTTAATAATTTATTATAAAAACGCATATATTTTGTAAGAAAATAAGAAATATATACTACTAAGACTACATTATATTAAAACTACAAAAATGGGGCAGAAATATCTGCCCCGAAATTATTTTTATTAATTATTATTTGCTTACAGAGTTGCTGTCTTCCCTATTCCACTGGCTAACAGCGTCTGTTTCTATTTCAGGTAAATCACCTTTTACATATACAGGTATTTTTTCCTGATTCCACTGATTTAAATAGTGGTTTAATAATGCAACTACTGGTTTATATAATGCAACAAGCACTATAATATTTATTAGAGCCATAAAGCCCATTAAAAAGTCACCTAAGTTCCATATTGTTTGTAAGTTTGCAATAGAGCCGCCTAAAACAAGCATTAATGTCATAACAACTACTATATAATATGAAAGTTTGCTGTCTTTAATAGCTGTTACACCTGTTTGTATATAGAAAAAGTTTCCTAATATAGAGCTGAATGAGAAAAGTATAACACATAATGTAATAAAGAGCGAACCAAATGTACCAAAATGCTCTGTCATTGCATACTGCATAAGGTTAATACCATGAATCTCGCCTATTTTATCCATAGCCTCTGGAGAAAGCAGCAGTATAAAGCCAGATACTGAGCATATGATTAATGTATCAGTAAATACTGAAAACATTTGAATAAACCCTTGACGTGCTGGGTGAGATGTAGTAGCAGCTGCTGCTGCGTGAGGAGCACCACCCATACCAGCTTCGTTTGAAAAAAGACCTCTTCTTAAACCTGTAACAATAGTATGACCTATTGCACCACCAAAAGCAGCTGATGGAGTAAACGCTTCAGAAAATATTAAACCAAACATAGCAGGAACCTGCGTAATATTCATAATAACAACAACTAAACCAAAAAGTATGTAAGGTACAGCCATTACTGGTACAATATAGATACATGCTTTAATGATAGCTGTTCTGCCCGGGCTTAATAATATTACTGCTGTAATAATTGCTAAAACTATACCTGTAACATTAACATTAAGATTATATGCTTGAAGTGAGCTTGCAATTGTATTTGCCTGCACACCGTTAAATGCAGTATATGTGGTTATCATAATAGCAGCAAAAATAATTGAGAGTATAGGCATTTTTAATCTGCTACGAATATAAAAAGACGCTCCACCTACATATTGCCCTAAAGAGTTTTTCTCTTTATAAAACTGAGCAAGAGTAGCTTCAGCAAAAGCTAAAGCAGAGCCAAAAAGTGCCATTACCCACATCCAGAATAATGCACCGGGACCACCTGCTGATATGGCAACCATAATACCTGCCATATTACCTGTTCCAACACGGCTTGCTGTACTTATTGCATAACTTGCAAAACCAGATGTACCACCACCTTGGTGTTTTTTAAATAAAAGGCTTCCTGCATGAAACATATGTTTAAACTGTGCACCTTTTATTAAAATAGTAAAAAGTACTGCAATTACTACAAATACATATAACACTATATTGTTATAAAGTATGTCCGTCCCTTTTGTAAGAAATGCATCAATAGCTGATTGTTCTGCTGCCATTTCTACCTCCACATAAAATTATTACATTTCTAGGATACATAATTTTTTATGTCTTTGTCAAATAAAATCAGAAAAAAATAAAAAATTAACATAAAAATTAAAAATATAAGACTATTTTTTTAATAATTTAATGATATATGTAAATGGAAAAAATATACTTTTTGTTTTTATTAGAAATAATCTTCTGCTTTCCTTAAAAAATATATCTACTAAGTAAAATGATATAAAGGCAGATAAGCTAAAAGCAAGCCCTGCACCAAATATACCATATGAATTTGTAAATACTTTATTAAATAATATTAATAATATAAATGATAAAAAGCTTCTATAAAATATCTGGCTTACTTTGTTTTCTATAATAAAATATTTACTTGTAACAGTTGAGAAAAATATTAAAGGTACTGACCAAATTGTAACAGCAAGCACAATATATGAAAGCTCATATTTTTCACCATATAAAAGATGTATAATAAAGGGTGAAAAAAGTGTAACAAATAAAGATATAAGTATAAAAGGCAGAGTAAAAGCAGATAAAAATATACTTATACGCCTAATATATTCTTCTTCCCCTAAAGATTTTGCCTTTATAACAGCAGGAAAAAAGGCAGTTAATATAACAGCAGGGATTAAATAAAATGCTTCTGTAAGCCTTAATGCTGCATTATAAATTCCAGCATGAAAATCACCGTATATATATGATATATATATGGTATTAAATTTTAAAAATGATGTAAAAAAAAGCACATTTAAAAATAAAACAGGTGCTTTTTTTATTAAACTTTTTAAGTAGTCATAATTAATTTGTAATTTAATTTTACTATAGCCTTTATATTTATATATAAATGCAACTACAAAAAATAAAAGAAAGTAATCTAAGAAAACTGCAAATGCAAAATATTTTATATCTGCACCAATAATTATTAATATTATTTTAAAAATAGATGATGCACTGTAACTTATTATTCTTGATATGGAAGCGTATTTGCCTTCTGCTAAAGATAAAAATACAAAACTAAATACAGAAAATGGCTGAAATAATACTGCAAAATTAATTATAAGTAAAACTTGTAATTTTTCACCAGTAAAAGAAAAATAACCATAAATACATACAATCACATAAACAATTAATGATACAATAATTTTTAAAAATAAAGCAGTGCCTTCAATAAAGCCCCTGTTAGTAGAATTTTCTACCATATCTTTATATATTATATCATCAATTCCTAAAGTGGTAATCACAATACATATTGCATAAACTGATATTGCAAAATTAATAATACCATAGCTTTCAGGCCCTAAATATCTGGCAACTGCAATTCCTACTATTAATGATGACATCAGTGAAAAAATATACTCGCCTATAAGATATGAAAAATTAGCTGAGTATTTTTTTACACCTATTATATCAAAACCAGTTTTTTTTGAGATTATTTGAAATAACTTATTTATGATATTACCCACATTTATGATTTATTTTAGAGATTAAAACATATATATAATTTTGTAAAGAGATATTATATCATCTGCTTCACCCACATTTTTTATTAAAAAATACTATAACTACTTGATAATATATGTAAAAATAGAAATAATTGTAATAACTGTCATTCTGAGCCTACGATAGTAGGCGAAGAATCTTATAATGTTCCAGCTAGTAAAAATTATAGACTCTTCGGCTCCGCTAGCACTTCGCCTCTGAGTGACATAAAATGTTGTAAAAAAATGGGGGTGAAGCAGTATATCATTACTTGAAAAGACATAAAATATATGGTAGATTAATATGATAATTAATTTTTGAGGAGCGTAGATATGGCAAGACAAATCCCTTTTGCTGATTTAAAATCTCAATATGAATCATATAAAGCTGAAATCGATAAAGCAGTGCTTGATGTTATGGCATCATCAATGTATATTATGGGGCCAGAAGTTGAAAAATTAGAAAAAAATTTAGCATCATATGTTGGTGCTCGTCACGCATTAAGCGTATCTTCTGGAACAGATGCTCTACTTCTTGCATTAATGGCTTATGGTATTAAAGAAGGTGATGAAGTTATTACTACACCATTTACTTTTATTGCAACAGCTGAAGTTATAGCCCTTGTAGGTGCAAAACCTGTTTTTGCTGATATTGATGAAAAAACTTATAACTTAGATATTGAAAAAGTAAAACCTTTAATCAATGAAAAAACTAAAGCTATTATCCCTGTATCACTTTATGGGCTTCCTGCTGATATGGATAAATTTTATGAGCTTACTAAAAATACTAACATAAAATTAATTGAAGATGCCTGCCAAAGTTTTGGAGCAACAGATAATGGCAAATACAGCTGTAATTATAACAGCCTTGGCTGCACAAGTTTCTTCCCTTCTAAGCCTTTAGGCTGCTATGGTGATGGTGGTGCAGTTTTCACAAATGATGATAAAGAAGCAGAAATATTATCAAACCTTAGAAACCATGGTCAAGTTGCAAGATATAAACATAAATATATAGGTATTAACGGCAGGCTTGATGCTATGCAGGCTGCTATATTGAATGTAAAACTTGCCCACTTTAAAGAAGAAATTGCAAGACGTATTGAAATAGGTAATAACTACACTAAAAAAATAAAAGCAGCTTATAAAGGTGATGCAGCAGATATTATCACTCCTTTTATACCTGATGGTAAAGTAAGCGTTTATGCTCAATATTCTGTAAGAGTTAAAAACAGGGAAGAAGTTACTAAAAAATTAAATGAAGCAGGTATCCCAACAGCTATCCACTACCCTATTCCTTTACATATGCAGGAATGTTATGCAGGCTGTGGATTTAAAGAGGGCGATTTACCAATTAGTGAAAAAGTATCTAAAGAAATTATGAGCCTTCCTATGAGTGCTTTCTTAAAAGATGATGACCAAGACTTTATTGTGGAAACATTATGTAAAACTGTTTTAGAAACAAAATAACATTATTCATTATTTTGTCTATATTATCAAATATATATGCCACCTGTATGGTGGCATATTTTATATTCACACAAATAATATACAATTTTAGTATTTTTTTATTGCATTGATATATGTAAATATATATATTATAGAAAATTTATAGGAGATTCTATGCAATATGATGTAATTATTATCGGCGGCGGTATTGGGGGTTTAACTGCTGGTGCAGTTCTTTCTAAAAAGGGTAAAAAAGTTTTACTTTTAGAGCAGCACTTTATAGTAGGTGGTGCTGCTACCATATTTAAAAGAAAGGATATTAACCTTGAAGTTGGACTTCATGAAATGGATTTTGGGAAATATGGCTATGATGTAAAACATGATTTATTTAACTTTTTAGAACTTAATAAACGTGTGGAATTTGTAAGCCTTCCTGAAACATGGCAGGTAGTTGATAATAATATTAGCTATAAAGTGCCTGAAGGTATTAAAGAAGCAGAAGAATATTTAATTTCACAATTTCCTCATGAAACAAAAGGGATAAAAAAATACTTTAAAAAAATGAAACGTGCAGCATTTGCTTTTGGAAGGTTGCCTTATGATATGAATTTTTTTGAATTTTTAATTTATCCATTAGTAAAATTTCCTTTTGTTGTAAAGTATTTTTTTGACCAAAGGTCTACAGGAGAAGTGCTGGACTCACTTTTTAAAGATGATAAATTAAAAAGACTACTTAATGCCAATTTAGTATATTTTCATGATAATCCATATGAATTTTCATGGCACTACCATGCCCTTGCCCAATATAACTATTATAATGGTGCAAAATTTATAAAAGGTGGCAGCTATTCATTAAGTAAAGCATTAGCTGATATTATTACTGAAAATGGCGGCACAGTTGAAACTATGTGTAATGTGGATAAAGTTTTGGTGGAAAATGGCAAAGCTTATGGTGTATCTTACACAAATAAACGTACAAAAGAAGTGGTGGAAGTAACTTCTGATTATGTAATAGCAAACTGTGCACCTGAAAACTTATATACTTCTATGGTGGATGAAAAATATAATGATACTTCACTGGAAAAATTTGAAGAATCAGTTTCTTTATACACCGTTTACCTTGTATTTAAAGAAAACTTAGAAAATATATATAAAAACCATGCATATTCTACTTTTATATGCCAAAATGATTATGATAAACCGTTTTCACAAATGAATGGCAGTATGAAAAATACACCTATTGAAGATAGAGGGTTTGTATTTGTTGATTACGGTAGAATAGATTCAGGGCTTGCTATAAAAGAAGATGAAAAACGTGCAGTTGGTGTATTCTGTAGTGCATCATATCTTAGTGAATGGGAAAACTTATCTAAAGAAGAATATATGGCTAAGAAAAATAAATTAGTTGAAGATTTATTTATAAGAGCTGAAAAATATTTCCCAAATTTAGAAGACCATGTGGAATATTTTGAAGTATCAACACCAAAAACCATTAAAAGATATATGAAAACTCCTAGTGGAACAGCTTACGGCTATAAAAATAATCATTATTTAAGAAAAGGTAGAGTACCAAGATTTTCTAGAACAATTAAAAATCTGCTCTTCACAGGTGCTTACGCTTTTCCGGGTGGTGGTTTTACTGGTGCTTTAATAAGTGGTTATATGGCAGCAATGAACTTAATAGAACCACTGAGAATACATATCATTAGACGTCTTATCATAACTACAATTATATGTATAGGTATTTCTACAGCTTATAAATGGATACCTGCATTACTTAGTTTATTAAAATAAAAGGAGATTTTAATGAAAAAACTCCTACTTTGAGCCAAACTCCATTTATTAGACAAATAAATGGGGTTCTCCTCATTTTTTCTGCCCCATATATTTTTAATAAATCATTTCCTATAATGATGATAATTTCTTTTGAGCCTGTGCTTTCATTTTGCTGTCTGCATTTGAACTGTTTACTATTTTTTCATACATCTTTTTAGCATCTTCATTTTTGCCCTGTAGCTCATAGCACATACCAGCATAATATGCAGCATTAACATTTGTAACATCAATAGTTAATGCTTCATTATAATATTTTAAAGCATCATCTAGTTTATTTTGAGCTTGATTTAGATACCCAGTTGCAAGTAGCACATCGGCAGAACGCTGAAATGTATTTGCATACTGAATTAATTTATTTGCTTCAAGAAAATATTTCTGCTGTATCATAACAATTGCTAACTGGCTTAAAAGTTTTGTATCTTTTATACCGTTTGTAACAGATACTTGAAATGCCATATTAGGATTTTTTAATTTAATATACATTAACGCAATATTTGCACTTAATTCATCAGTTTTATTTAAAGCAAGGGCATTTACATAATATTCTATTGCCCTGTCATAGGCTCCTTCATTTTTTGCCTTATTTCCTGTTGAAATGTACTGGTTGTATAAAGAAATTGTACTTGCTGTTACAGTGCCGGGTTTATCTGTATTTTTTATAGTCTTTACCTCATTGATTGATGAAAGGGAAACACTGCTGTCTTTTGTATCAACTACACTGCTTTCTGCCATATTTTCTTCTACAGTAGAAGCATTATCTTTAGCTGCTGGCATACTTTTTACAGCTACAGCTCCAGCATAAAGGTTAGTATTAAGCCCTGCCTTATTAGCCCCAGTATCTGCTTTAATATCTGCCTGTTTTACTGGCTCTACTTTATTATTAATACTACTGCTATTTTGGCTGTTTTGCTTATTTTTACTGTTATTTTCTGTATTAGTAATAGGTGCAGTATTTTCTTTTATTTCAGCAGGTTTTTCTTCTGTTTTATTATTTGCTGGCATTACAGGTATTGCAAACAACTGGTTTGGTGGAATAATGTTTGAAGGTATTGCTTTATTTGCATTATCCTGTTTAGCTGGTGTTTTATCTGCTTGAGCAGGTGTATTACTTATTTCTTTAACAGGTGCCTGTTTTTGTGTTTCCTGCTGTGGTTTAGTTTGTGGTAATGGGCTTGCCATAACAGAAGCACTGCCTTGGTTTGTATTTTGTGTAATACTTCCGCTAACAGCATTATTTTGCATTTTATTAGCTGTATTTTCCCGTTGTTTTGCTACTACAGTTTCACTTTGTGGCATAGGCTCACTTGAACCATAGGGCCTTCCTAAAGACTGCTGTGGAGCTTGTGATGCTGATGCAGTTGATGTAGTATTTTTAACTGCACTTGATGACTGTGATGCAGGAACATCATTTTGTGCTACTATACCTGCTTTATTAACCATCTCTTTATCTTCTTTAGTTAAAAATACAATAGCTGTTATACCAATTATAGCAATAAGCAGTATGCTAAAAAGTACAAAACCTTTTAATGGTGCTTTATTACCATTAATATCCCTTAACTCAGCATTTTTTACAAATTCTTTATATTTTTTAGTATTAACTATTGCATTACGTAAAGCAGGGGGAGCAAGTACTTCATCATCTTTTTCCCTGTTTGTATTATCCTCTTTCTTCATTTTTTTTAGAGTATCTGTAATTAGACTCATTCATATTCTCCAAACAAATATAATCTATCATTAATATATGTAATAATAATAAATATCAAGCATTTTATTATAAAATACGATAATTTCTTTGAACTTGACGAATATTACTATTTATTATCGCATAATTAAATATAATTACGGACTAGGTGATACATATAATACTGTTGATAGTGATGAAAATGTAATATATAGATAAATATCTGTTTAATTTAAAAAACTCAGTTTCTCAATTTGTAAGTTACATATAAAAAAATGCTGCATAAAAACTATGCAGCATTAAATATGTTATAAACATTAATATTTTTCTTTTCTGCCCATGCCCCATTGTATAATTTACAAGAGGAATAACAATACATATAGGGCAAGGAAAAACAATGTAAGGACAAATACCAGTAACGATTAACGTTTTGAGTATTGGTCGCTTTTTCTTGCTTTTGGTTTCCCGTATTTTTTCCTTTCAACCATACGAGAATCCCTTGTCATAAAGCCTGCTTTTTTCATTTCTGGACGAAAATCTGGGTTAAATTGCTCTAACGCTCTTGCAAGACCATGACGAACAGCACCAGCCTGACCAGATTTACCGCCACCTGCTACTGTGATATATAAATCAAATTTACCTTCTTGGTTTAATAATGTTAAAGGCTGAAGAACAATCTGACGAAGAGTCATACGTTCAAAATATTCTTCTAAGCTTTTATTATTAATTTTGATTTCGCCTTTACCCGGTTTAATGAAAACACGGGAAACTGATGTTTTTCTTCTACCTGTACCGTAATGATAGTTAGCCATGTTTCATCTCCCTATAATTCTACTTTTTCAGGTTTTTGAGCTGCGTGTGGATGCTCGCTGCCTGCATAAATTTTTAATTTTTTAATCATCTGGCGGCCAAGACGAGTTTTAGGAAGCATTCTTTCAACTGCAAGACGTAAAACTTCTTCTGGTTTTCTGTCCATCATCTCAGCATAGCTTCTTTCTTTAATACCACCAAGATAACCTGTGTGCCAGTAGTATTTTTTATCTCTTGATTTAAATTTACCTGTAGTAGCTATTTTTTCAGCGTTAACAACAACTACAAAATCACCAGTATCTATAGACGGAGTATAGATAGGTTTGTTTTTACCCATAAGAGTCATAGCGATTTTAGATGCCAGCCTTCCTAATATAACATTTTCAGCATCATAAAGATACCATTTCTGTTCAAAAGAGCCCGGCTTTGCCCATGTTGATTTCATATTATATAAGTCCTCTTTTTTCTTTCAAATTTTTTCTAAATTAAATAATCAATATTGTCAAGAGAAAACATTAAATCTTCCCTTATTTTTTAAAACAATATTAGAAACCTTTTTTCCTTTCTCTAATACGAGTAGCTTTACCACGTAATGCACGGAGATAGAAAAGTTTAGCCCTGCGAACACGGCCAGTTCTTTTAAGCTCAATGCTGTCTATTCTTGGTGAATATAAAGGAAAAGTTCTTTCAACACCTACATCACCTACAACTTTACGAACTGTAAAAGTGCTGCCTACTCCCCCTCTGTGAATTCTGATAACAACGCCTTCATATGGCTGAACACGTTCTTTGTTACCTTCTACGATGCGGAAGTTTACGCGAACTGTATCGCCTGAGCGGAATGATGGCACTTCTTTTGCCATATATTCAGACTCAACCGCCTCGATGATTTTGTTTTTCATTTTATTCCTCCTGAAATATTTTATATTTCTGTAATTCTATCAAGCAGTATTGCAACAGCACTGCGTACTGATAAGTGGTTAAATTCACCCACTCCCTCAATAGGCTCTAATATATAATCTGCTGTTTCAAGTACTTCATCAGCAAACCCCCAGCCTGTACCAAATATAATTAACACTGGCTGTTCTTCACTGATTACCCCCAAATATTTTGCTGTAATTGTAGCCCTGTCAGGACGTGCCGTAGTTGCTACAATTAATGGACGTTTTTTGTGGCGTTTTTCAATATCTAAAACAGCCTCACTTAAACTATCCATAAGCATAGTATGGGAAAATGCCTCCATTCTGTTTGGGTTATATGTTGAGCCAAACCCACCCATCCAGTGGTTTATAACCCTTGAAGCTATCTCCCTTTGTGCTACTATTGGGGTTACTACATAATAATTTTCCACACTGTATGTTCTACAGCTGCGGGATATATCGTGCAAATCAAGGTTTGTAATAGCTGTTGCCACCGTATCACCCTGTTTATCTTTCATTGGGTAATGCATTAAGGCTACATTTAATTTCAGCTTTTTACTTAAGCCTCTTTTTTGCTCTGCACATAATTTTTTTCTTGTTTCAATATCCAGTTCTTTTATGTTAAGTAAATCTGGCCTATTTTTGCGAGTTATCTCTATGGCTTTTTCCATACGCCATTTTTCTATCTCGCTGTGGTTGCCATTCATTAAAACTTCTGGCACACTTAGGCCCTTATACTCCACTGGGCGTGTATAGTGAGGATACTCAAGCATCCCAGTAGTAAATGACTCTTCATCTGCACTTGCTTCATCTCCCAATACCCCCGGGACTAAACGGGCAATGGAATCTATTACAGTGATAGCAGCAAATTCACCACCAGTAAGTATAAAATCACCAAGAGAAAGCTCCATATCAACCACAAGCTCTCTAACACGCTCATCAACACCTTCATATCTGCCGCAAATAAATGTGATATTATCATAATTACTTGCCATATGCTCTGCTGCCTTTTGGTCAAACTTTTTACCACGCGGGTCTAAAAGCACCACAAAAGTATCAGATTTTTCTTTCAGTGCTGAAACAGCTTCATATATAGGCTCTACTTTCATAACAAGCCCTGCTCCGCCCCCGTATTGATAATCATCTGTTACAAGGTGACGGCCTTCTGCATAATCCCTGATGTTTACAGAGTTTATGCTAACAATGCCTTTATCTACGGCCTTGCTTATTACCCCCTGCTTGAATACTGCATCTATCATCTCAGGGAAAATTGTTAATACATTATAAGTCTTCATATACAAGCCCCTGTTCTGATATTTTTACAAATTTTTCATTTGTATTAATCTCAAGCACGTGGTTTTTATTGTTAGATATTAATGCATACCTGCCGTCATTTAAGGCAATACGAAAAATATCTGATGAGCCAGCTTCTAGTACATCTACTAATCTGCCAAGCTCTTTTTTCTCTTCGTTATATACTGGTAAATTTTCTATTTCAAACCAATATACTTCATCATCTTCTGCCTTAGGAAGCATATCTTCTGTAATAGATACGCTATATCCTTTCAGCTTTGCTGCATCATCTGCATTATTAATACCTGCAAGGAAGGCAACAAACAGACCGTTGTGGTCTTTAATATTATTAATTTTTAATGAACGCTTTACTTCATTATTTTCAGTAAGCAGTAAATATTCCATATCATAAAAAAGCTCAGGATAGCTGGTATTGGGCTTTATTTTCACTTGCCCATCTAGTGTATATGCTCCTAGAACTTTTCCTATGGAAATAAATTTCATACTATACCTTGCAAAACTATTCTACAATTTCTAAACCGTAGCGTTCGCCTTTTCTAGCAGAAGCTGCAGCTAAAATAGAACGAATAGATTTTGCTGTTCTACCTTGTTTGCCGATAACTTTACCTAAATCGCTTTCAGCAACAGTAAGTTTTAATACTTTACCTTTTTCATTTTCCCCTTCTTCTATTTTAACTTGGTCAGGGAACTCTACTATTGATTTAACAATAAAACTAACTAATTCTTTCATACTTATTTTCCAGCTACCTTATTTTCAGTGAATTTTTTGATAATGCCAAGTTTAGTCATTAAACTTTTAGCAGTATCTGTAGGTATTGCACCAACTGAAAGCCATTTTAATGCTTTTTCTTCATCAATTTTTAATTCTGCTTCAGCAGGTAATGGGTTATAAGTGCCGATGATTTCAATAAAAGCACCATCCCTTCTAGTTCTTGAATCTGCAACTACAATACGGTAGAAAGGACGTTTTTTTCTACCCATACGCATTAGTCTAATTTTTGTTGCCACTTATGCCTCCTAATAATTTTAGACTTTAAAGTCCTTATATTTTTTATTTATTTAAAATTCATTCCTTTCATCATTTTAGCAAAATCCCTCATATTAACTTCAGGTTTTTTGCCGCCCATATTTTTGCCAAATTTTTTCATCATTTTATTCATATTTGTAAGCTGGTCTATTAATTTATTAACTTCATTAACAGAAACCCCAGCACCTCTGGCTATTCTTTTTTTTCTGCTGCTGTTTAATGGGTCTATTTTTGCACGCTCTTTTTTAGTCATGCTATATATTATAGCTTTTGTTCTTTCTAATTTTTTCTCATCAATATCTGAGCTATTTATTTTTGGCAGGCCCGGTATTAATTTTAATATACTTTCTAATGAGCCCATTTTATTCATCATAGAAAACTGCTTTAATATATCGTTATAATCAAGCCCTGTTTTTATTTTAGAAGCCATATTGTCTGCTTCTTCAATATCTATAACTTCTTGAGCTTTTTCCACAAGAGAAACAATATCACCCATACCTAAAATGCGAGAAGCCATCCTATCTGGGTGGAAAAGTTCAAATTCGTCTGGTTTTTCACCAGTACCAATAAACATTAACGGCTTGCCTGTTGCATAACGGATTGATAATGCAGCACCACCGCGGGCATCACCGTCTGTTTTAGTTAATATAACCCCTGTTACTTCTAAGCGGTTATTAAATTCTGTAGCAGCATTAACAGCATCTTGCCCTGTCATAGCATCTGCTACGAAAAATGTATAATCTGGTGCTATTGTTTTTTTAACATTCTCCACTTCTTTCATAAGCTCTTCATCAATGTGGAGCCTGCCTGCTGTATCCACAATCACCACATCTTTTGCGGCTTTTTTAGCATACTCTAAACCGTCACGGGCAATTTTTACAGCATCTTTGCATTTTTTATCTGAATATACATCAATATTTAAGTTTTTACCTAATACTTCCAACTGGTCAATAGCCGCAGGCCTATAAATATCTGCTGCAATTAATAATACATTTTTACCGTCTTTTGAAAAATACCTGCCAAGTTTACCAGCACTTGTAGTCTTACCAGAACCCTGTAAACCTGAAAGCATAATAACAGTAGGTGGAATAGGTTTTAATGGAAGTGATGGCGTGTAGTCTTTACCACCGAGAATATCCACAAGATTATCGTGGACAATTTTAATGAACTGCTGAGCAGGTGATACACTTTTAATAACGGATTCACCAAGAGCTGCTTCCTGCACTCCTGCAATAAAAGATTTCACAACTTTATAGTTAACATCAGCTTCTAGTAATGCCATACGCACCTGCTTAACAGCATCGGCAATATTAGCTTCACTAATACGGGTTTCCCCTTTCAATCGCTTGAAAACCCCTGAAAGCTTTTCATTTAAATCCGCAAACAAGTATCTATCTCCTGCGTCCTATTCTTTTGTATAAAATATCCCTAAGTATAAATAGGGATATTCTTTATATATAACTTTAATTGATTTGTCAAGTAAAAAAATTTAGATTCTTTCATGTAAATGTGGTAGAGAAGCTCCGCCATCCACTACTATATCCTGTCCTGTTATCCAGCAGGCTTTTTCAGAAAGAAGAAAAGATACCATATTTGCAATATACTCTGGTTTTCCTGCATATTCTGCAACACTAGCATTAGTTTCTCCTCTCTTAATGGATTCTTCCACCATTGGTGTTAATATTGCCCCGGGAGATATGGTATTTACTCTAATTGAGCGGTAATATAATTCATTTGCCATCACCTTGCCTGCTGTAATAAGAGCAGCTTTTGCAGAGCCATATTCCAATGTACCTTTTACACCATAAGCAGCTGTATTAGATGAAATAATAACAACGGATGAGTTACCTGCATTTGCTTTTCTATTGGCAAAACCTTTTACTAACATAACCTGAGCATCAAATAAAATATCATAAGCAGTCTTAAGTGATGAATAATCAACTAAACTAAGAGGCTTTACAAATGATACTCCAGCAGATAATACTAGACCTTTTAATTTTCCATATTTTTTTGATAAACCAATTACCCATTCTGCATGATTGTCAATATCAACAGATAAATCACGACTTTCCACAATCATATTTTCTGAATGTACTGCATCATTTTTTACTTCATGCAGTTTTTCCTGACGGCGACTTGTAATAATTACTGTAGCACCAAGTTCATTTAATAGTAAAGCTGAAGCTCTACCAATACCTGAGGATGCGCCTGTTACAAAAAATATATCTTCTTTTGAAAATGAAATCATAAAATACCCCTATTTAACAAAATAGCCATTATTAATATCTAAAAACTTACCTGTAAAATTATTTGCTTCATCTGATAACAAATATGCCAGTACATTAGCAACATCATCTGGTTGTAATAAACCAAAAGGATACAATTCCTCTATTTCTGGCATAATATTTTCTGCATTTTTAGCCATATCAGTGTTTACATAAGCTGGTCGTATTCCATTTATAATAATATTTCTTTTAGCATATTCCCTAGCCATTGTAATACAAAATGATTCAAGTGCAGACTTGGATGCCGTATATATAGACATTCCACTACTCATAATTTCTGTTTCCATAGTTGATATTGCTATAATTTTAACCCCTATAAGCCAGCTTTCTGTATCATATCATATACAGTTGTTCATTTCTCTCACTTCTGTAGGTGGTATAACATTAATATAAAAAGCCATCCAAGCCATTTCAGAAAGAGAATTATATTTATCCATATCTTCTAAAACCATATGCTTCATAATTTCTTCATTTCTTTCTATATCATCCAATAATAGTTTTTGAGATTCTTCTTTGCTCATCAATAACCTTTTTGTATTATTTTTTCACACCTATTGATATATTTTTATCCCACTTAGATTTTGGAAATGGGTCACCGTGACCTTGATAAAAAATAGTATCATTATTAAAATTACTATCTATAAACTCTATCTGCTGTATGCCCTGGTGTATAATATGTTTGAATATTATTTTCTTTAAAAATAAAAGATGATTTATCTTCAATATATACATCTGTTTCAATTTCTTCTATACCTATGCCATCCAAATAAAATGACATATTAGTTTTAGCATCTTTCATTAAAGAAGATGTAATTTTTGAAGCAACAATAATCATATTTGGAAAACATTCCTTTAACTTTTTAACGCCTTCCACATGGTCAAAATGCTCATGGGTAACTAATAAATATGCAGGCTCTAAATTATGCTCCTGCAGGTAAGGAAGAGTGTTTGTATTACAATCTATAATAATACACTGATTATCTTCCATAAAAATATACGAATTCGCTTTAAATTTATTATGTATTACCTTATCTATTTTTGCCATATTCTATTAACTTACAATTTTCTAATTTGCCAAAATTCATAATTATTGATGCACATGTAAGCCCTGCACCAAAACCTGAAAAACAAACAGTTTTTTCTTCCTGCTCAAATAAACTACCATAGTTATATGTTGTTACAAGTGGTATCGTACCACTATCAGAATTTCCAAAATTTTCTACAACATTTGAAGGCATTTTACTTCTTTCCATCCCCATTTTATCTGCCAATTTTTCAAGCATAAATTTATTTGGCTGATGAAATAGGTAAGCAAAAATATCTTTATCGTAAATTTTAGCATAATCCATAAGTTTTTTTAATTCTTCTGGTACTACTGTCTGAACAAAATTAAATACTCCTACGCCTTCCATAGTTAGATGGTCTAATGCCCTTTCATTACCATCTTCTAGTGTTTGAAGTTTACCTGTTTCCTCACTTGATGGCATACGAAAACCACCTGCTGGTATTATTAAAGCATTGGAATTTACCCCATCCATATAAACAGATGCAAAAACATCATTATTTCCACCATTTTCTATAACGGTGATACTACATGATTCTCCTATAAGTGGCCAGCTATTTCTATCTTTTTTAGAAACCCTGCTTTTCATTGTGCCACCATTAATAAGAACTACTTTGTTCACACTGCCAGAATCAAGAAGCATAAATGATTGTAATAAACCAACTACAAAACCAGCACATGCTTGCATAATGTCTAGGCAAATCATATCTGTTTTAAGTCCTAATTTACCTTGGATAATATTTGAAGTTGGTGGTATTATATGGTCTGTACAATTTGATACAAAAAGTAGTGCATCTATATCTTCCTTGTTTATTATATTGTTTTCAAACATATAATTTAAGCCATAAACAGCAACATCTGAGAGTATTACACTATCATTAAAAAGTCTGTGCTCTTTATAACCCATTATATCCATCATTTTTAATGTTCTTTTTATTGGAAAATTATATTGCCCTGCCTCATCCTCAAATTTTATTATATTGTTTGGCACTATTGATATCATATTTGTAATTTTTTTATTTTTAAATTTAAAAAACATATATACATTCCTTTCAAATTAGTTTAATGGATTTAAACTTTCTATTGTACTGCTGTTATTTGCATATATAAATATATCACTTTCTAACCCATCTTTTTTAAATCCATATTTTTCATAAATTTCTGTTACTATTGTATTATCCTTTCTACTCCAGACTTCTATGAATTTTCCAACACCTGCTATATTATATAACTCTTTAATTAATGCCTTTCCTATTCCTTGTTTATGTTGTGAGTTTTTTTTATCTACAAACCAGTACCTTAAATGATAATATTTACCTCGTATTGTATATATAAGACACCCTAAAATTCTCTTTTCATCTACATATATTAGTACATTACCATTATTAATTAGGTTATAAAGCTCTGAATATTCTATATGTCTATCAATATATTTATTAAATATATTTGAATGTATACCCATTATTTCATAAATGTTATCAGTTACTGCCTTAGAAATATGAGTATTTTTATTACCAATATCTTCTATTGTTATTTTTTTTTGCAATCGTAATATTCCACCATAATATGTAAAACATGTATTATTAACAATACTATCAAGAGAATTAGCCTGATTTCTTTTATATAAATATTCAATAATGATTGGTTTTTCTTTTATAATATTTGTTGCATTATTAATTGCATGTATCATATTATCTTCAGTTTCTGATATATAATATAATTTATAAAATTCTTCATATGTCTGTATAAACACCATATAATCATCATATTTAATTAACAATGATATCAATTGATTAAAACAACTAGGCTCACTATATAAATTCGTGTAATTAAAACACACTTTTCCATAACTATTTTGATTCTTATATTTTATTAATTCTATAAAATTATCCATTATGAAAATCCCCCCCCCATCTAAATTGTCATCATTTTTCATAATAGAAATATTATAATTTCCCTTTTTTATATATAGATATCCATTATCAAAATAAATTTTAAGACCATCTCTTGTTTCTTCATACATGTTCTTTTTATCACTAATTTCATATACTTTCAATGCATACCATAATGTATAATCCATGAATTTCGCACCATTGTCTGGTTTAGTGTATGCTCTCACTTTATTATAAGCTTTTTCTATACCATCATCATAATGAATAATATAATCTTCTTTCTTTACTTTTCCATAATATGTGGATAAATATTTATCCTGAGTATAACCGTCATAATCATTTGCTTTAATTTTTTCAAGTGCTTCCCTTATTACATCAGGATAATTATTCATCATTATTATTTGTAATTCAGTTAAATTTATATCTTTACTTATTTTTATTTGCTTTTGAACAATAATATTTCCATCATCTACTTCTTCTTTTATATGATGAATAGTGATACCAGTTTCTGTTTCTCCATTTAAAATAACACTTTGAAATGGGCTCATTCCACGATATTTTGGTAAAAGAGATGGGTGAAGGTTTATAGCACAGATTTTAGCTAATTGATAAATATCTTCACTTAATATTCTATCAAAATGTATAGAAAAAATGATATCAGGGTTAATTGATGATATTAATTGATATGATTCTTCTGAATTAATATTATTAACTATATAAAATGGAATATTCAATTTTTTAACAGTAGACTGTAGTCTACTATAATGCTTTGCATTTTTATGAGTTATTACTGCACAAACATTATATCTGTTAGAAACCATAAAATACAATGCACTTGCTGTAAAATTATCCGTTCCTAATAATAATATTTTCATGGTTTTACTTATATTTTTTTACTATATTTTCTATTGCTTCTAAGTTTGCAAAATTCTCTGGGATTATATCTTCTCCTAATATGGATATACAAAAAGTTTTATCTAAATTAGATACAAGAGCTACCATATCAAAAGAATCAAGGTAACCATCCTCTATAAAATCATTACTTTCTGTAAAATCAAGTTCTGGACGTAAATCCTGTAAAATTTCAAGTATCTTTTCTCTCATATTATTCTCCAATATTAAAATTTAGAATAAAAAATATTTTTCACTTTTATATTATATTCTAGCAATAATGGCATAACAATTTCTTTATCCATTTCTGAAATAATCATACTATCTAACACATGATTTGAAAGATTGCTAAGCAATTCCACAGGTGTAGAGCAATTTGGAATTTTAAACCCTTGCCTTACTAGTTCATTATCAACAGGCACAATATCATATTTGACCCGCATTTTTGAAAGCAATCCACAGTAACTAATCAAATAATAATTTGCTGTACCATACCAATATACAACTTCTTTATTTTCTACAAAATTTTTTATCAATTTAAAACCATCTAGAAAGTCAGACACTAATTTATCTTGCATTTCTTTTTCATGGGTGATGACATAGTTCATATCAAAAGGGCATTTTATTTCATCATATTCAGAATCCTTTTTACTAAATACAATTTTAAGTTCCTCTACATGTCTCAATGATGAATATGTAATCTTGGCATCAATAACTTTTGCCCCATATTTTTTCGCCATTTTTTCAAAAAAAGGCCAAGAATAATAATAATAATGAGTAATATCATATCCAGAAAAATTTGGTACAATAATTATTATTTTGCCATCATCATTTATTTGAGAAAGCATATTTTTGAATAAAGAAAATGGATCTTTTATGTGTTCAAAAAAGTGGCTTGAATAAAACAAATCCACTTTTTCATTATCTGGAAAATAATTTTCTGTAAAAAAATTCTTTTCTATTTTAAGTCCATGCGATATACCAATATCTGCATTTGGAGAAGGTTCAATACCCATTATATTTTTATATTGTTTTCCACAAGATAATGCATATTTTTGCAATAAATCTATAAAAAAACCATCATGACAGCCAAGTTCAACAACTTTACTTTCCTCACTTTTTACATGTTGTGATATAAATTCAACATCAAAATCTTTATACCATGAAACATCAGGATTATCAAAATAATGAAATGGATAAAAATAATTCTTGTATATATTTTCCAACTCATCATCACTTAGGTGGTCATGATATATACCAAGTCCACACTGCTTGCATGTATAGATTTTCATCTGAACAGGGTCTTCTTTAACAGGTAAGTTACATAAGATATAGTTATAAACATTTATTTTTCTAATATCTATATATTCTTCACTTCCACAAAATGGACATTGTTTCATTTTAATCTCCTATATATTCTTTTTTTAATAATTGTCTATCTATTTTACCATTAGGTGTTAATGGCATTTCTTTTAAATAATATACCTTAGTAGGTAATGCATACTTTGGTATTTTAGTTAAAAGCCTTTCTCTAATATATTTAATATTAAGTTCACTCTTACTTGTATAAAATAAAGTTATTTCCTTTTCATTATTATTATATAAAACACATACATTTTCCATTTCTTCAACAGAAAATACAGCAGTTTCTATTTCCCCTAATTCTATTCTATAGCCATTATGTTTTATTTGAAAGTCTTTTCTACCAACATATATAACTTCCTTATATACATTATAATATCCTAAATCACCTGTTCTATATATTAATTCAGGGTAATGTTGGTTTAATGGATTTTGCACAAACACTTCTTTTGTTCTATCTAAGTTATTATAATAACCCATAGATAAAGATATACCCCTTACACATATTTCTCCTACTTCACCTTGTTCTACCAGCTCATTTGCTTCATTTAATATAATAACATCAGTATTATTGCATGGAATACCAATAGGTAACGGCTCATCGTCACTAAACTCCCTATCCACAATATAATAAAGGCAGTCTACAGTTATTTCTGTAGGGCCATATAAATTTGAGTATAATGCATTAGGTAAGTTTTTTCGCCAAATATTAAGCTGTTTATTTGGCATTACTTCGCCAGCAAACAATATTTTATTAAGCCCTTTATATTCATATTTTTCAAGCAACATAGAATTAGCAATTGTAATTAAAACAGAAGGTACCCAAAATATTGATGTAACTCTATTTTCTTCTATTTCCTTTAATATTTTTGCAGGAAATGCAAAATTCTTTTCCTGCATTAAATATAACATGCAACCTGTATATAAAGTTGTATAAATATCTAATACTGAGTTATCAAAATAAAAGGGTGCTTGATTACCTATAATATCCATTTCATTTATTTTATATGTTTCTTCCACCCATATAATATAATCTATTACTGATTGATGATTTATAACAACCCCTTTTGGAACTCCAGTAGAGCCCGATGTAAAAATAATATATAAAGGGTCCGTACTTATTATATTCTGTTTTACATTTAAAAGTTTATTTTCATCAATATAATATGATAAACAATCTTCTATATATATTATCTTATCCTTATCTAATATATCTATAATTTTTTCTTTTGTATTCTCATTTACAACAGCTAACTCTGGGCTTAGAACTGATATAATATTCTTAATTCTTTCCTTTGGCTGAGTGACATCAATTGGAACATATATGTTACCACTATAAGTTATGCCATGAAAAACTAATAGATTATATACTCCTTTTTCCAATAAGACTATTATTGGTTTATTTTTTATATTTTTAGTATCTAATATATAACTTGCTATACACCTGCTTTTATCATATATATCATTAAAAGTAACTTCATAATTTACATCTTTATAAGCAATCTTATCAGGGTATTTTTTAAAAGCATTATTTTCAAATAAATCAATAATATTTGTCAGCATAAATAACTCCTACATTACTCACTTAAAGATATAATACAGATAATTCTTCTATATCTTTTTGTATAAGTTCCTGTGGGTAGAAGCTATCTAATAGAATATTATTATACCGTTTTACCCCCCCCCTTAAGACTTTGTTTAGATTTATTTTCTTTAACTGTTTCTATATATATTTCTTTTAACAACTGTCTATCTATTTTACCATTAGTATTTCTAGGCATATTTTCTGTGTGTATATATCTTGTTGGCATCATATACTTTGGTAATGCATCACCAAGCTTTTTCCTAAAATCTGCCATAGATATTTCAGATTCGTTTTCATAAACACATACGATTTCTTTTTTCACTTTATCATACATTATACAAACATTATCAACTATTTTCAAAACACTTACAATTATATGCTCTATTTCTCCAAGCTCTATGCGGTATCCTAAATGTTTAATCAATGTATCTTTTCTGCCTTTAAACATTATCTCCCCACGGCTGTTTTTACAAACAATATCACCAGTTCTATATATTAATTCTGGGTAGTATGGATTTAGTGGGTTTTGAACAAATGCTGCATTAGTTTTCTCTGGATTATTGTAATAACCCATGGCTAACGATGTGCCTCTAATACACAACTCGCCATCTTCACCATTAGAAGCCTCTTTATCATCATCTAGTATTAAAATATCACTGTTTCTGCATGGGTAACCTATTGGCAGAGGCTCATCATCTGCAAAATCTCTGTTTACTATAAAATAAGTGCAGTCAAGAGTAATCTCTATTGGACCATACATATTTACAAACATAGTATATGGAAGCTCTCTTCTCCATAAATTTAACTGTTTTGTTGGGAAAACTTCACCAGCAAACCATATTAATTTAACAGATGATAAATCAGCTTTATTAAGCAGCTCCATATTTGCTATATTTACCATTATGGTTGGTACCCAAAATAAAAAAGTTGCTTTATATTTTTCAAGCATTTGCAGGATTTTTACAGGAAACATTGCCAGATTATCTGGTATTAAAATAATAGTACTAGACCTTGCCATCATTAAGCAAAGTTCAAAACTATATATATCAAATACCACAGGTGAAAGGCTGCCTATCACTTCATTATCTGTAAAAGGCATAGTTTCAAATGACCAAGCCATAAAATCAAAGAAACTTCTATGATTTAATACTACACTTTTTGGAACTCCAGTAGAACCAGAAGTATTAATAATACAAAGTGGATTTGTATCTATATGCATTTTTTGTCTTGCTTGTATTTTTTGATTATCTATTTCTATATTATAATCAAAATTTTCTACATTTATAATATTCCCATTATATATTTCTTTTATTTTTGGCTCATATTGAGAATTTGTTATTATAAAAACAGGGTCAACTTGCTCTATAATATTAGATATTCTCATTATAGGTGTTTTTATATCCATATTCATATAAGGCATACAGGAGTACATTGCTGCTATATTTGAAATAACCACATCTACTGACTTTTCTAAAAATACACCTACAGGTTTATTATAAGTATCAATATTAGATGATAAAATATATGAAGCAATTTTTTTTGCATGCTCTCTTATAAATGCAAAAGAATATTGTTCATCCCTATCTATCACTGCAGTTTTTAATGCATTATTTTTAACTACATTATTTTCAAAATATTCAACCAAATTTGTAATCATATTTCCACTCAATTTATTTTTACATTGCTATAACTGGATATTTATTTACCACATATTCTTGTATCAAACTATTTGGTAATGGAGCACCTAACATAAAATTAATATCATTTTTTATTCCTTTAACATATATATCTGTAATTTTATCTTTATCATAAGTATATATATAATTATCACCTATTGGTACTTCTTGTATTGCTCCATTTTTATATGCTTCCTCTGTAATCTTAGGATTTGTTCCAGCAACTACATCTTTACATCTAACAAAAAATTTATATGTATCTTCATACGTTCTTCCTGATGCATCCGTAATTTTACCTGTAAAGTCTTGATTGTAACGATATGGCACTTTAAGCCTTTCTTCAATAAAATGAGAATATGTAAAACAAGTTGATGGATGAACTCCAAAAAATAAAAATAAAACATTATCTGACTGTTCCAGTTTATGATAAGTAGAATTTTCTCCACATGAAAATTTACCTATATCTGTAACTAATGTTTTATCCTTCCCAAAATGCACATTTGACATAATAGGGTCCAGCGACCTTACACCTCTACTGTCCTTCCTTGTATAATCATTTAATGCACCCATTAATGTTTTACTTGTTTTAACATTATAAGACTCATTATTAGGAAAACTAAAAGTAAATGTAGAAAAAATAATATTATCAACTCCAGTAGATAATACTAAATCTAAAAGAGTACCTAAAATTTCCTTTCTTGAAAGCTCTGCATTAGGTATGCCAAATGATAAATCAGAATGAATATATAAATACTTTGCATTATGAACTTTTAACTTATCAAGTGCATCTATAAAATCGTTTTTCATAACTTTATTGTTATTTGCATCATTAAATAAAACCATAATAACCTCTTCCTTTATAAATTACTTATCGAATAACCACCATCAACAACTATACTTTGACCTGTAATCCAGCTTGATTTATCACTTAGCAGGTATTCAACCATATTTGCAATATCATCTGGTTTACCAAAACCTAGCGGGTGAGCCTGTTTCATTTTTACAAAATATTCATCTTCTGATTCTGCATATGCAATGCCACCAGAAACAATACTATTAACCCGTACTTTAGGGGCTAACTCCATTGCTGCTCCACGGGCAAAACTTTCAAGAGCTGCTTTTGATGCAGAATATGCAGTCTGCCCCCTGCCACCAAAATGAGCATAGGTTGATGAAATAAAAACTATAGAATCAAGAATATTTTTATATTTTTTCTTAATTAAAACTTTCAATATTTCTTCAGCAGCAAAAAGGTTTACATTAAATACCCTAAGCCAGTCATTATATTCACCTGTTTTCAGTGGAAAAACTGACATATCACCAGCAATATGCACAAACCCTTTTATCTGAGTAATACTATTACTATCTAAAAAAGTGCATAAGTCTGATGAAAGAGTTTGAAGATTAGTTAAATCATAAACCCAATATACGTATTTAGCATCAATAGATAAAACATCAGACAAAAGAACTAACTTCTCTAATCTTCTACCGTGGAGAATTAGATTATATTGTTTTGATAATTCACTAACAACTTTTTGCCCAATATGCGATGTGGCACCACTAACTAAAATATATGGGCTGTCACTCATAATATACCTTTACTATGCTTTTTTCTCTATCATATCCTTTAATTGAGATGCAGTATCTACAGAGCGAACATCTGATGCTGTTAATGTAACATTGTACGACTTATCTGCCATAGCAATAATAGATAATATGCTTAATGAATCATATGCTTCTAAATCTTTTAAATTAGTTTCACTTATCACATCTTCTTCAAAAATTTCTGATAATTGTTTGTAAAAATCCATTTAAAACTCCTAAAATATTATTTGCTTGCACTATAATTTTCTATTTTATTTTTCCAATATTCAAATTCTTCCTTATATGTCCTTTTCACATTAAAAGGCGCAAGCCTAATATCTGAATATTGAAGAAAGTTAAATTGCAATATTGCTGAAGCCCAAGAAAGACCTACTCCAAAACTTACAAGAGCAATATTGTTTTCTGTGTTTTTAAAATCACATTGAAATCTATCAAGAACATTAAGGATGCATGATGTTCCTGCTGTATTGCCATAATTTATAAAAGTATTGATACTATACTTATTTTCTGGAATACCCGCCTTAGAAACTAATGTTTCTACTATCTGTTTGTTAGCTTGATGAACACCTATAAACTCAATATCATCTATTTGAAAATTTGAAACTGATAACAACTCCTTAATATGCTCAGGTATAACATTCATTGTAAAATCAAATACAGCAAGCCCATCCATAAAACGGCCATTTAAACGCCACTTATTACCATCTTTATCTGTAATAATGGTATTTAATGTTTCTGTATTTACAGGAAGCCTTACACCACTTGCAGGAGAAATCATCGCTTCATACTGGTATCCATCAGAACCAATTAAATAAGAAGAATAAACTTCATCATCACTATATTCTAAAATAGTAGAACAACCAGCATCTGAAAATAGAAGCGAACCCTTTTGGTCTAAATCAGGGTCAAACCTAATTACATCACCAGAACATAAAAGCACCCTTTTAGATGCCCGGCTCTCAATAAGAGAAGAAGCCAGCCATAAACCATAAACATAACCAGTGCAGCCCTGAGTAACATCAAAAACAACACAGGATTTTTGAAGCCCTAGCTTTTTTTGAATAATATGAGCAGAAGCAGGGGAAATATAATCCGGCGTTTGAGTTACTAAAATTACAGAATCAATTGTGCTTTTGTCAATATTTAACTTAGAGACTAGATGCTCTGCTGATTGAACACATATATCAACAGTTGTAATGCCTTCTGGAGCACTGTATCTAGGGCCGTAGCCAATAATCTTTTTTGCTCTTTCTAGTTTTTTTGTGCTGTTATCAAAAAGGTGTATATAATCATCAATATTTCTACATATATTAGAGGGGATAACATAATCTATACCAGTAATTTTAACATGCTTAAACTGTGATATAGCCATTTATACCTCCATCTATTCGCAGATATACCATATGCGGTGCTGATTGTCAATGTATTTTTTGCTTCCAATCTTCTAAAAACCATTGAAAAATAATGCAAAAATAGAAAATTAAGACTCCTTGTAATTATTAAAAATCAACACTTCATTTAACAACCAGTTACACATATGTTGTCAACTTTAATACATAGTATATTTTACAAATTATACACTTTTATTGCATTTTCATTATTTCAATTAATTTATTATTATTTATTAATCTCATACCTTACTAACGCAACCTTAATTTTTATAAATTTTATATGCTTAATATAGTATAAGATATCTTTTCAAAGCATTAGCTTTTTAAAATAAAAACACCATATATTTATCACTATACACAATAGTTTTGTTTATGAATATATGGTCTTATTAATAAATAATTAAAAATTATAAATTTGCTTTTGCAATTAGCTCTGCAACTGTTTTCATCTCTCTAACTTCTGCAGGAAGCAATGTAATAGATAATTTTTTATTAAAAAATGCCATTACAGCCATTGCTGCAAGGGAATCCCACTCTTCCATATCTTCTAAAACCATATCTTCTGTTACTGCTTCATCTCTTTCAAAAACATCTTGTAGTTGTTCTAAAAATTCTGTTTTTGTCATATTATACCTCATATAATTATAATATTACATAATATGATATTTATTATGCATTGTCAATCATATCCTAATTTGGTGGTACCCCAAGTAAAACATTTATTGACATAAAATATGTATGATTATATAATACTGGTTATAATTATTACATAGGATGTTTTTGACGTGAAATATATTACAAAAAGCTCATTAGTAGATGCTCTTTTATCTGTAGGAATAGAAAAAAATGATACTGTTTTAGTCCACAGTGATATTGCTTCATTTGGCACTACAGAAAATTTTTCCAGAAAAGATGCTCTAAATATTTTCTATGAATCATTTATGGAAGTTTTAGGCAACGAAGGGACTTTATGTGTGCCTGCCTATTTTTATGAATATGCACGGTTTGGGATACCTTATGATATTAGTTTATCACCTGTTTCAAAAGAACTTGGTGTTTTTTCAAGATTTATTAATTCCCTTCCAGAAAGTAAGCGGAGCTGTAATCCGCTGGCTGCTGTTGCTGCTGTTGGCAAAAATGCTGACTATATATGCGAAATAAAAAACAGACATAACTATGGTGAAGATTCTGCTTTTAACAGACTACATAAACTAAATGCAAAAATTGTTATGCTGGGTACATCATTAAATTCCGTTACTTTTGGACACTATGTTGAATATCATGTTGGTGTGCCACATATGTATAATAAAATTTATAATATACCAGTATTAAATAATGGAGAAGTTATTTTTGACTGGTCTATAAGCAGTGTCCGTTATCTAAATGCTGATGTAGTATATAGCGAATTAAACGGCCAGAAAATAGATGAAAATACAAATATACTTTCTCATTATAATCTTATGAAATATCAAAATTATCTTGAAAATACCATATATGTAATTAATACAAACACTTTATACAATGTGCTTGCCAAAAATTTATTTCAAAACCCATACAGATATCTTGATCATACACCTAATTTCCCAGCAGGGCAGATACCTAATGATGGACCTGTATTAAAAAAATAATTATACTATTTTTTTTCTGCTAAATTGTGGCTTATTAACTCATCAAAAAATTTTTTTATAAAGCTGTATGATGCACCTGTTTTTAAAGCAATATTAAAACATGATACATTGCCATCTGCATATATTTGTGCTGATTCAATATGCTTATAACCCTGTGGGTTTTTCTGGCAGTCTACATATAAATTATATCTAGATAAACATAATGGACCTTTATATTTTAACACTGGCACGTAATCTGTTTCTAATATTTCAATAATATCAAAAATAATTTTTTCATACTCTTCTATTTTTGAAAAATTAATATTTTCATAACTATCATCGCTGGAATGATAATAAGGTGGCACAATCTGCCCTAATGTTACTGTTGGTATATTATAATATGGACCATTATAAAACATTTCGTCGTTGCCTATTAACTGCCTGTAACCACGTTTTTCATACTTTAATACATTATGATTAAAAATATGCTCTACTATACTATCTATAATGCTGTCACCTTGAAATGATGTAGAAAAAGCAAAATCAGTAGTTGCACCTATTAAATCTAAGAAAAACGCACCATTTATATTTTTTACTTCATCATCAGATAAGCTGTCTAAAAAAGCAGCTGCAGCATAATATTCTGGACCAAATACAAACTTATATGTATTTTTTAAATCCATAGTTTGTAATTTTTTAAATATTTGTGTTAATAATGCCACATTTGTAAGCCCATCAGTTGCTTGAGCTGGGTGGCAGGTATGAGCTGCAAAAATATAGGTTTTACCACCACTTCCTGCCTGAGCCACACCTGTAAGCATATCTTCATTATTATTAATATCAGCTTGAATATCTACTATGTACTCATCATCATTCAAACAGGAAAAAACATTATAAGGAAGGCAAAACCCCCAGTTTTCTGACCTGATGCTAAAGCCCTGCTTATAATGGTAAGGTATTATATCTGGTCGCTTTTCATCTGTCATGATATGCTTTAGTAATTCTTCTTTTGAAACTTTACCTTGGAAATTAATAGAATTTGTCCATAAATATAGAGGGTTTTTGTGAAAATCTGCAATCACTTCACCATTTAATCTTTTTAATACACCTTTTTTAACATGATGATATTCTGGAATAACCCATGTTAAAACTTCGCTGCCAGATTTTGCACTTATTACTTTAGCTGATAAAATATCTGATACATGGCGTACAAGAGCATTACTTTCATCAGATACTGGAGTTCTTGAAGTGTTTATATGCTTACTTATTATATCTTTAATCATAAAAATTATTTAGCAGTTGTTTGGGCTGAAGCAGAGGAAGCATTCTCTTTTGAACCTGATTCAATCTCGCCTGCAACTTCATCTTCAACCATATCTTTATTTTCTGCTAAAAACGCTTCTAAATCTTTATTTGTAACGCGTACAGCAAGCCCAACGATTTCATCCATTTTTTCCCCTTTTTCTTGGGAATTTTCTATGGCTTTTGTCATTATCTTCCAGAAAAAAGTATCTAAATTTCTAACGCCTATAATGAAGGTATCGTTTACTTCACCTTTTGTCTGGTTCATATAAGGAATAAGCACTGCCTGTACTGTGTGAGTGAAAAATTTAAAATCTTCATCAGATGGGCTGATACCTTTAGAAAATTCATCAATAACAGAATGCATACCATCTCTAAATGATGTGATTTGTGAAGCAATATCCCAAAATGCTTTTGCAGGGTCTTTTTGCCTGCTACCACCAAGTTTAGTATCTAATTCTGCCACTGTCTGCCTAATTGGAAACATAAAATTATCATATTTATCAACAATAGTTTGTACAGGAATAACACTGCCTTTTCTAACATTACCCTGCACAATAGTAAGCACAGAATTATATTTTACATAAACACGTGTGCCATTTTCCATAGCAACATCAGTTAATGCTTTTATCATCTTACCAAATGCTGAAGCATCAATTGCTTCAAAAAACTTACGCATTCTTAAAAGTGCAAGTTTAGTATCCTTCATAAAAGGGACAATCTCTTTTATATAATCTTTTTGAAGTTTATTAATAGATTTACCCATAATATATTCAAAATTATGGAGCTTATCTCTAAAATCACTTAATTTCATATAAATGATTTTTGCTTTAGCATTAACAGAATACTGCTGCATAAGGAAAAACCATTTATCAAGATAGTTTTTTATAGTTTTTAATGTAGTACGCGGAACAATAGCTTTTACTTCCTGCTCTTCTGAAACGTGCATTGCAAACTTTTCTTTATGAAGTGGAAAATAATTAAGTTTTGCTTCCATACAAGTCTGCCCAATACGTTCCATATAAATTGCTGATACAGTAGTAAGTTTATGGGCTAATGCACCCTCTTCTGCATCACCTAATTTATTGAAAGTATCATCCATTAGTTTAGATATTTCGCTAAATTCATCAAGAAAATTACGTTTAGATTCAGTTTTTTTATCAGCAGGGTCAATACCAACAAACCCTTCAATTAATTTTTCATAACTAGGGTTATCTTTTAAAAATGTAACAAGTGACATTCTAAGGCCTTTTCTAACATTGCCATATTTTGTCTCAAGCTCTTTACATTTTTGTGCTTTTAGCACCTCGTCTGCTATCATTGCCATTGCAAAATCCCCAACTTATTACTAATAGTATATACTATTAATCTCAAACATTTAAAACTATCAATAGTTAGATTATCAATTTTTTTCTTTCTATGCAACATAAATATGAAAAAATTAATATAAAGTTGATACAGTAAATTCTTTATCTTGTACTATCAAAACCTTATAAGACTAAAATAGTCCAAAATAAAAAATTTAAAAAATTCCTCTGCAAAATTTTGCAGAGGAATTATCTATTTATTGAACTAAATTTTTTGTACCAAAAGAGCCATTATCTTTTTTAACAACTTCAAGTATAAATGGTTCTTTAACAGCACTACCTGTTGCATCAATGCTCATTTTACCAGTAACGCCTTCAAAATCTTTTATTTCCATAAGTTTTGCCCTTATTGCATCTCTTGAAGCTGCTGAACAGTCTGTAACATTAGCTTGTTTCATAGCATGAACTAAAAGATAAGCTGCATCATAACCTTGAGCAGAGAAAGTATCTGGTTCTTTTCCTTTTTCAAGCATTTTAGCTTTAAAAGTTTGTACATTTTCTCTTTCAGATTCAGCAGAAAAACCAGCAAAGAATATTGCACCAACAGCAGCATCACCTGCTAAGTTCCAAAGGTCAGGAGATTGGAAACCATCCCCACCAACAAGCGGTACAGTTAAACCTTGGTTTTTCATAGTTGTTAAAAGACGTGCTGCTTCTTGGTAGTAACCTGTAAAAATTACAGCATCAACACCGCTGTTTTTAATAGATGTGATTTGAGCAGAAACATCTGCATCACCATCATTAATAGTCTGCTCTGTAACGATTACACCACCTGAATTTTTAACAGCATCTCTAAAAAAGCCTGATAAACCTACAGAATAGTCGTTGTTAATAGATGTAATTAATGCAAACCTTTTATAACCTTTTGCCTGCATTAAATATTTGATTAAGCTTGGAGCACCGTCATTATCTTGAAGTGTATTTCTAAAAGAAAATGGGATATGCTCATATTTATCACCAACTTTTTTCTCTGTAACATTTTTTGCTGTTGCACCAGTTGATATTGCTACGATACCTGCATTATTAGCAATCTCTCTCATAGCTAAATAAGCACCTGATGTGATTTCACCGATAATAGCACAAGAGCCTTCGCTGTCAAGACGACGAGTTAAGTTTACAGCTTCAGTTTTATCACCACGGCTGTCATAGTGTTTAAATACAACTTTTTTACCATTTACTCCGCCTGCTGCATTGATTTCTTCAAATGCAATTTGTGCACCTAAAACTGTTTTTGAGCCATAATCTGCCATAGGGCCAGTTTCAGGGTTTTGACCACCGATAATTAATACATCAGCTGATGCTGCTGCATCCTTATCTTTTGCTTTTTTACAGCCTGATAAAGCAAGTACTGCCATTACAGTAACTAATGTTAAAAATAAAAATCTTTTAAAAGACATTTTTTGCCTCCACTTTTTTAATAACCCTGCTATAATAAATTGCTTAAAAAATAAAAACAAGTAAAAATTTTAAATTTGTAATATTTATATTGATATCATTTTAAATATATAGTAAATACGAGTATGAAAATATTATTACATCAATGCTGTGGCCCCTGCTCTATTTACCCTATCATTACAATGCAGGCAGAAGGGCACAATTTAACTACTTATTTTTTTAACCACAATATTCACCCAGTACAAGAGTATTATAAAAGGTTGGAGGGTGCAATACTTGTTTCCCGTCACTACGGGATAGAGTGTATTGTTGATGAATATTATGGCTTAATAGAATTCACAAGAGAACACGCTTACCATGAAAAAGAACGCTGTAAATCCTGCTATAAAAGGCGTCTTTTTAAAACTGCTGAAAAAGCTAAAGAACTTTCCTTTGATGCTTTTACTTCAAGCCTGCTTTACAGCAAAATGCAGAAGCATGAAGATATTGTTGAAATGGCAAATGCTGCATCAAAAGAATATGGTATTCCTTTTTATTATTATGATTTTAGAGAAGGCTGGCAGCAGGGAATAGATATTTCAAAAGAATTAGAAATTTACAGGCAAAACTACTGTGGCTGTATTTACAGCGAGGAAGACAGGTTTTTAAACCAGCTTTCTAAAAAATATGGTAAAAAATACAGCGAAATACAGGATAATTGCGTTTTATCTTAATAAATTGTGTAACAAATTAATAATCATTACTATTTTTACTTGAAAAAAATATTTTTTTATGTATTAAAGTAAGAAATTAAATTTGTAAATATATGGAGAAAGGATATGACAAAAGAGCAATTAAAAGAATTTAACGGTCAAAATGGTAAACCTGCTTACATTGGTTTCCAAGGTAAAGTTTACGATATTTCTAAAAGTGACTTTTGGCCAAACGGTGCTCACATGGGTATGTTTCAAGCTGGGGAAGATTTAACTGACAAAATACACATGAGCCCACATGGAGAAAAAAATGTATTTAGATTCCCTATTGTAGATACATTAGAAGATGGTGCAGCTGTAGAAACAGCAAATAACGCTGCAACTGATACTGTTACACCAAACTCTGAAAATATGATGAGTGATGTTGATAAAAAAATGATGGAAAAAAGAAAATGGTATAAAAAGAACCACCCTCACCCAAAAATGATACACTTTCCTATTGGTATGTTTGGGTTAGCTTTTTTCTTACAAATCTTATCAATAATATTTCATTTAGTTGACTATAAAGTTGCATTAACTATCCCTGTTGCTTCTGCAACTTCTGTTGTTGGTTTAGTAAGCACAATTTTTGCTGTGCTTTTTGTAATACCAGCTGTTGCTTCTGGTGCATTAAGTTTTTACATCAACTATAACGGATTTGCAAATTCTATCCTTAAAAAGAAAATGGTAGGTTCTGTTGTTCTTTTTATCTGCGGTATAATTGCGGTATTTGCAGGTCTTAATGAGTTTACAAGCTCTACTACATTTTTTAAATACAACCCATTATTTTCTGTTTACAGCCTGTTTGTATTAATTAGCTTTGCAGTTGTTACTTTTATTGCAGCTCAAGGCGGCAAAATTACTTGGCCGGAAGATAAAAACTAAGATATAAGGATATTAAATGCAGACACTACATATCTCTCATAATGATTTAGATGGGCTTGGCTGCGGTGTACTTATAAAAAAGTTTATGCTGGGCACAATTAAGACTGCTTATTTAGGATATGATGATATTAATACATTTATTGAGGAAAACTACCACTATTATGATAAAATTATAATTACGGATGTTTCCCCAGATTATGGTGTTGTGGAAATGCTTGCAGGTGAGAAAGATGTTATTATTATAGACCACCATGCAAGTAGTGAAAGTTTAAAAGATTTTCACTTTACTCACCATGATATTACAAAATGTGCTACTATGCTTACATATGAATATCTTTTAAATGAAGGATATAATGTGGAAGAATATGCTGAATTTGCAAAATGCGTTAATGATGTAGATATGTGGTTTCTAAAACGTGATGACAGCCTTAAAATGAGCGTTCTTTTTAATTTAATGGGTATAACCCGTATGGAAGAACGCTTTTTAACTACAGCATATCATGGGTTTACTGATACGGAAAAACTGCTGATTGCTTTAGAAGAAGAAAGACGCGATGCTTACATTAAAAAAGCTATGCGTAATATTGTTACTATGAAAGATAAAGAGGGGCTTACTTTTACAGCAGTATTTGCAGAAAGCTATGCCTCAGAACTTGGCAACTATATAATTAGTGAAGATATATCTGATTATGTAATACTTATTAATGCTCAAGGAAAAAAAGTTTCGCTTCGTTCTAGAAAAGATGTGGATATCCGCCATATTGCAGAAAATAATGGTGGTGGTGGCCATAAAAATGCTGCCGGCTGCCCTATTAAAAATGAAGATTTTGACTTAAACAATATACTTAAAAATATGGGTGTTATATAGATGAACGCAGAATTTATTCTTTCTGCTGCAAAGCCAGAGCAGTTTTTAAAAACAGATTTACCAGAAATCTGTTTTGCTGGTAGAAGTAATGTTGGCAAATCATCTATGATTAACAGAATTCTTGATAGAAAAAAACTTGTAAAAGTCGGCAATACTCCCGGAAAAACTAGGCTTGTTAATTTTTTCAATATTGATTCCAAATATATTTTTACAGACCTGCCAGGCTATGGCTATGCTGCTGTTTCAAAAGCTGAGCGTGCTTCTTGGGGCAAATTAATTGAATATTATTTTGCTCACCGTAAAAACCTTGCTTTATGTGTTTTACTTTTAGATATTAGACGTATACCAAATGATGATGATATGAAAATGATGGAAGCTATGAAATCAAGGAATGTGCCTTTAATAGCTGTGCTTACTAAATCAGATAAATTATCCAATAACGAAAAAGCTAAGCAGATAAAAATAATATCTGAAAAAATACAGATACCTAAAGAAAATCTAATCGTTTTTTCATCTATGACAGGGCAAGGTAAAAAGCAGGTATGGCAAGAGATATCAAAAACAAGTATTTCTTAATTAATATTTTAAAAATATTATCACCTGTTTTATTTGCACTATTTATTTTAATTGCAAATATTATATCAAAAGATAAAAATCTTGAAGGTACATATGAAATACTAAATAACGAAGAATATGTTGCTTCCTTTGTGAAAGATACTGCTTTAGCTCATGATAGTATAACTTGTGCGTTATTTATGTATAAGATTGATGATTATAATATGGATAATCTTCAAGAACCAATGCCTTTGATTACTGCCTCCCTTATTAATGCTGCAAAACGTGGTGTAGATGTTACTATGATACTTGAGGTATCTGATGATGAAGATGATTTATCTAATAAATACAATAAAAAGACTACTGATTATTTAAAAAAAAATAATATAAATGTTTTATTTGATAATGAAAGCAAAAAACTTCATGCAAAAATCTGCCTTATTGATGATAAAATAATATATACAGGAAGCCATAATTTTACATATAGTGCAATGGCTAGAAACAGTGAAAGCTCTGTTAAGATTATATCTTTAGAAGAAGCAAAAGAAGTTAAAAAATATTTTAAAAATATACAATAATTTTGTAACTTATTTTATTTTTGTACGTCTAATATTTTGATGAGGTGTAATATGAAAAAAGTTTTATTATTTTTAATACTTTCTTTATTATTTGTAACTCCCCTTTATGCCCAATATAAATATACTGGCAAACCAACGCCTATTGCACTTACAAACCCATTAAGTTTTAATGGTACTTATGAAATAGAAAGGCTTATTATTCGTAATGGCGATAATCTTATGCTGGATTCTGATAACAGTTATGATGTATATGATGATAAAGGTATAGCCACAATCAATTTAAAAATCAGTAACAATAATGTAGCTGTTGATATTGTATATAAAATGCAGATGGTTGGGCCTGCTTTTGAAAGAAGCGATATTTCAAAATACAGCTTTTTATATGACAGCAGAACTTTTACAGCAGAACGACCTAATAATATGCCTATTTCAAAAGCATTATCATCTATTGGTATGACAATATACGATTCCGAAGATTTAATATGGGAAATGCCTTTTGAAAATGGTTATACTATTATTTTAAAACTTGAAAAGAAAAGCGATATTGCCACAATTATAGATAAAAAACCGTTTATAATTATTGAGGATTAGTATGAAAAGACTTATTACTATGCTTTTTATTGCTGCAACTGCTTTTCCTGTTTTTGCAGGTAATAATAACCCAATGGCTATAAATATTATGGATAACCCTGTAAGTTTGAATGGAACTTATGAAATAGAAAGGTTTGTTATTATAAAAGACAAGCGTATATTTATTGATTCATCAGACCACAACTCTATAACAGGCAGCAAGGGGCAGGTTACTATTGATTTAAACATCACAGGAAATGTAATAAATTCAACATTAAAAATGCAAATGGAAGGTAATATTTTTACTGAAGGCTCTGCCTTTGCTGGCTATGATTTTATATTTTCATCCCGTGTTATCCCTATGCCTGCTGATACTAAAGATAAAAAATTAACATTAGAAGAAAAAACATCTGCTGTTGGGCTTCACTATTATAAAAATGAAAATAGAATTATTTGGGAAATCCCATATGAGCAGGATAAAATTATTATTATGATTTTAGATAAAGAAAGCAATACCATAAAAAACTTATCTCGCTCTAAATATATGTTTTTATAAAATTAACCATAAAAAAGGCAGAGAAATTATCCCTGCCTAATTATAATTATTTATATAATATTTTTGCTGCGTCTTTTGCAAAGTATGTAATAATTAAATCACTGCCTGCCCTTTTCATAGAAAGCAGAGTTTCCATCATTACTTTTTCTTCATCTATCCAGCCGTTTTTACCTGCTGCTTTTATCATAGCATATTCGCCAGATACATTATATGATGCTACAGGAATATTACAGCTGTCTTTTACTTCCCTTATAATATCAAGGTATGCAAGAGCAGGTTTTACCATAATAATATCTGCACCCTCTTCTATATCAGAATAAGCTTCTTTTAAAGCTTCCCTCCTGTTTGCTGGGTCCATTTGATATGTTTTTCTACTGCCAAAAGCAGGTGTAGAATCTGCTGCTTCTCTAAATGGTCCATAATAACCTGATGCATATTTTACTGCATAGCTCATTATAGGTATGTGAGAATAGCCGTTATCATCAAGCATACTTCTAATAGCTTTCACCCTGCCATCCATCATATCACTAGGAGCTACCATATCAGCTCCAGCCTCAGCATGAGATAAAGCCTCCCTTGCAAGCATATCAAGAGTGCTGTCGTTATCTACATCACCATTTACAACTCTTCCACAGTGGCCGTGGCTTGTATATTCGCACATACAAACATCTGTAATCACATATAATTCCGTAAAATCTTTTATAGCTTTTATTGCTTTTTGAACTATACCGTCACTGCCGTATGCTCCACTGCCTTCCTCATCTTTATGACCTGGTATGCCAAAAAGAATAACTGATTTAATACCTAAACTTTCAGCTTCTCTTGCTTCTTTAACAATTTCATCTACACTTAAATTATAAATTCCCGGCATAGAAGCAACTTCATTACGCACGCCTTTTCCCTCGCATACAAAAAGCGGATATATAAAATCGTTTATTGAAAGAGAAGTTTCTCTTACCATACTTCTAATGTTTTTGCATGACCTAAGTCTTCTTGAACGAGTGATTGGAAACATAAGCATACTCCTTATATTATATTATTTCAACCATAGCATCTACTGTAAACTTTTCAGGATATCGGGATTTTACGCCCATTTCATCTAGAAAAAGTGCTGTAGTAGTACCTATACTTACTATATCCAATAGAGTTTTATCTCCATTATACTGCTTTAAAAACGATTTTGCTGCACTTGGTGAGCAAAATGTAACTGTATCTATTTTGTTACTAATAATAAAATTATCCACATATTCATCAGGATAAACGGCAAAACTTGTTTCATAAACAGCAGGCGTCAGTAATTCTGCCCCCATGCTTTTTATTATATCTTCGGGTATTTCAAGGCGTTTTTCTGCTCCCGGAGATAATATTCTACCACCCTGCAAATTAATAGACTGCATCATTTTTAATGCATTTTCTAAATTATATACAGTTGGTGTTATATGGCTTGATACACCTAAAAATATCTCCATAGCCTGTGCTGTTTTTTCACCAAGAGCAATATAAGCTTTACCATGAGCAATATGGTGATAAGGTGCAAAATATTTTACAGCATTAGCACTTGTAAAAAATATAACTTCGTAATCACCCTCTTCAATTTTTGGGCAAAGCTGCACTGTTTCTATCATAGGCAGTAAAAAAGGATAATGACCTTTAGCAGATAACAGGTTTATAAAAGAACCTGACTGCTCAAACTGCCTTGTAACAAGCACGCGTTTTGGGTTATCAAATATTTTCATAATTTATGAATATATTTCCTTTAATATTATATCGCCACCGTCTGCAAGTATCATATCTGCAAGTTTTTCACCTGCCTGCTCTGGCTCATTAATATTACATACCACTTCTTTTTCTATTTTTTTACTACCGTCAAGGTTATAAATTAAGCCTTTAACGTGTATTTCATTATCTTTTAAAACAGAATGGCAGCCAATAGGCACTTGGCAGCCCCCTTGCAGTTTTCTTAAAAAAGCCCTTTCGCATTTTGCTCTAATAGTGCTTTTTTCATCACCTAAAAATGATAATATTTCCTTAATATCTTCATCATCACTTCTAACTTCAATACCTAATATACCTTGGCATGAAGCAGGAAGCATTTTATCAATATCAATAATCTCTTTTATATTATCAGTAATTTCAAGCCTTAAAAGCCCAGCATAAGCAAGTATGATAGCATCATATACTCCATCTACAAGTTTCTGCATACGAGTCTGCACATTACCTCTTAAATCTGCCACTTCTAAATCTGGGCGAAGTTCTAAAAGCTGTAATTTCCTGCGGAGAGAGGAAGTACCAACTTTTGCACCTAATGGCAGTTCTGCAATAGAATTATACCTAATAGATAAAAAAGCATCGTTTGGTTTTTCAGCTACAGGGCATGATGTAAGCTCTAACCCAGCAGGCAGCTCCATAGGCACATCTTTCATACTATGCACCGCTAAATCAGCACGTTTTTCTAAAAGAGCTGTTTCAATCTCTTTTACAAAAAGCCCTTTACCGCCAATTTTAGCAAGTGGCACATCAAGTATTTTATCACCCATAGTCTTTATAATCTCAAGACGGCATGTTATATTTTTATGATGTTTTTCTATTTCACTTTTAATATATTCTGCCTGCCATAAAGCAAGTTTAGAACCTCTTGTAGCTATTACGATTTCTTTTTTCATCTATTTCACCATTCTACTTATTATTAAATATTATTTCTACAGCTTCTGCAATAGAATATTTTGCATCATCTGTGGCGTGCTCTTTTAAATTCATAAAAGGTTTATGAAGTATTTTATTAAGTGTTGCCGTTAAAAGATAATTTAAATGCTCTATTTCTTTTTCATCAGTTATTTTAAATTTTTCGCAGTATTTTTGAAGCTCTTCATTTCGTTTTTCTTCAAAATAGTTACGCATATTTTTAATAACTGGCGTAATTTTTAAAGACTCCATTTGCTCATCAAAAGCATAAGCTGCATTATGCACAATATCCCATGCTTTTTTAGCTTCCTTTTCCCTTTCTTTTTTATTAGCTTCTACCACATTTTTTAAATCATCTATATCATAAATATATGTATTATCAACTTCAGCACCTTTTGGGTCAATATCTCTTGGTACTGCAATATCAATAAAAAACATAGGGCGAGATGGGCGTTTTTTCATAGCTTCCCTAATCATATCGCTTGTAACCACAAAATTTTCAGCCCCAGTGGATGAAATAATAATATCTACTTCTGAAAGTTTTGAAGCAAACCTGTCAAAAGCTACAGCATCACCTGAAAACTCTTCTGCTAATTTTACAGCTTTTTCAAATGTCCTGTTTGTTACAATAATAGAGCCAATATTAGAGCCTACAAGGTGGCGGGCTGCAAGCTCACACATTTCACCTGCACCGATAATTAACGCCTTTGCTTCGCTAAGGTTAGAAAATATTTTTTTCGCAAGTTCTACAGCAGCATAGCTAACAGACACTGGGTTTTCAGATATCCCTGTAACAGTACGCACTTTTTTTGCTGTTTTTAATGTAAATTCAAAAAGCCTGTTTAGAAAAAGCCCCATTCCATTACATTCTTTTGAAATATCAAAAGCATCTTTAATTTGCCCAAAAATCTGCGGTTCACCTAACACAAGGCTGTCAAGCCCAGAAGCAACTGCAAAAAGATGTGTTACAGCCTGCCTGCCAGAAGCAAAATATGTATAATTTACTAAATCTTCCACAGATAAATCACAGTTTGAAGCAACCATAGAATATATTTCGCACTTATCACATATTGGCGAATGTATATCACATTTATCACATAAATAATCTTTTATAACAAAATAATATTCTACCCTGTTACAAGTGGAAACTAAAAACATTTCCTGCACATTGTTTTCACTTAAAAACTTTCTATATAATGGCTCCATATCTTCTTTTTTAATAGCCATTTTTTCCCTAACAGTTACAGGGGCAGAATTATGGTTAAGTCCTAACACTACTAACATCTATATTACCTCAACATAAAGCTGGCAACGCCAACATATGTTACTATTATTAAAATAAACCCAATAATAGTCCACTGAGCAGTCTGCCTTTGGGTTAAAGGTTTTATGCGTCTTAAAGCAATTAAAGCAGCATAAAGTATCCATGTAAGAACAGAAAATACAACTTTAGCAGATGATAATATTTCTTCTAAATTATTTTGAAGCATCCATATAAACCCTAATGCTGCCCCAATTGTAAAGAAATAAAACCCTATTGTTAAGGATGTATTATTTATTTTTCCTATAGTATCAAGAGCAGGAAACCTTTGAAAAATAAAACCAAATTTTTTCTTTTTAAGCTGAGCTTCTTGAATAATATACATAACTGAAGCCACAAATGCCGCAACTAAAAATGTAGTACCAAGCACAATAAATGGCAGATGCACTACTTTCCAAATGCTATCCACCACAGGATAGGAAGGCGTAATTGTTGGAGGGTATAAAATAGCAATCACCAAGGCTGCTGCCATAAATGGTGATATAAAAAGCCCCACAAGTGGACGCCTGTATTTTGCATAAAGAATAAAATATGTAATACCAAATGATAACGATAAGCTAAGCATTAAATCATATAAAGTAGATGTTGGAGCAAGCCCTGTTTCCATAAACCTTACGACTAACTCATACAGATTAAAGATTAACCCTAAAATCATAAAAATATTAAAAAGATTTCTAACACTGCGGCTGCCAGAATATAAAAATAAAGCAATATGCACAAATGCTAAAATATAAAAGATAAGTGAAATGTAGGATATCATTTTGTACCTCTTTAATTTTAACCTTATACCAATTGTATATATAAAAAAGTATATTTTATCAAATACTCAAATTTTCTACATATTAAATAGAAAATAAGTCTTTAAAATATTTTAATAATATGTTATTGCAGTATATGATGTTACAAGAAAATACTTCATTTGTTAAGCAAAAAATTATAAAACCTGTAAAAAATGTTATGCCATTAATTAAATCAAGCTGGAAAATGAGCTGGCCAATGATGGTAATGATGGTCTTTGAATTTTTAATAAGCATGACAGATATATATATTGCTGGTCTTTACGGCAAAGAAGTAAAAGCTGCCACAGGGCTTGCAAGTCAGGTATATGCTTTATTTATTATGACAGGCCATGCCCTAACCATAGGGGCTGTATCTATTCTTTCAAGGCTATATACAAGTGATGATAAAAAACTTTTTAAATCAGCAGTTTTTACATCTGTTACATCTGCCTTTTCCTTTGGAGTAATCATATGTATTATTGGGATTTTATTTTCAAAACAGATAGTAACGCTGTTAAATGCTGAAAATCAAGTAAAAGATTATGCTTCCACATTAATAAAAATATATTTTCTAGGCATTATATTTCATATGACATTAATCAATATGAATGGTGTACTGCGTTCATGTAAAAGGGTTATTATAACCATGCGCGTGATGATATTTGCCGCCCTTTTAAACATAATTCTTCTTTTATATTTTTATAATTTTACGGATATTGGGTATAGTGCAATTGCCATATCAACAGCCATAAGCATAACATCTGCTTCAATTATTAATATAGTTATAATGTATAAAATAATTGATAAAGTATATATATTTTCAAGCAGTATTTTAAAGCAGATATTATCTATTGGCTGGCCCGGTGGTGTTGTATCATTATCATGGCAGTTTGGTGGCACAGCACTTTATTCTATTCTTGGTATGCTGCCCCTTTATTCTACAGAAATCATGGCAGCTTACGCCACAGGGCTTCGTATTGAAAGTGCCATATTTATGCCTGCCTTTGCCTTTAATATGGCAAATGCTGTAATTGTTGGTAACTTAATGGGTGAGAAAAAGTTTGATGAAGCATATAAAAACGGCTTTGTAACAGCTTTCATATCTATGACTATAGTTACTGTTATGATGGCGGTTATTATTATATTTGCTCGCCCTATTGCTGAAATTTTAGAGCCTAATGAAGCAGTTGTGCCTGAAATTATAAAATATTTATATATATGTATGATAGCAGAGCCTTTTATAGCATTAAACTTGGCTATGGGTGGAGCATTAAATGGTGCAGGGGATACGAAAGCCACCATGCGTTATGCTATTCTTAATGTGTGGGTTTTAAGGCTTCCACTTGCTTATATATTAGGTATATTTTTAGGTTTTGGAGCAACAGGTATTTGGTGGGCTTTAAATATGGGGTTTTTCATGCAGGTAATACTATCTACTAGAAGATTTATGAGCAAAAAATGGCAAAAAATTGAAATAATATAAAAACAAGTAGACAAATAAAAAAAATGTGATATAGTCATAGCTTTATAAATTACAGTATAAAAAAGGTATAAAATAAATGGAATTTGAAACACTAGAATATGCTCACAGGGCAAGCCTTGCCCCCATACTACGAGCAAAAAACTCATATCTTTCAGAATACAGCTTTACTAATGCTTATCTTTTTAGAAACCCTCATAAATACCAAGTAGCAGTTAGTGACGGCTGTACTTTTTTACATGGCGAGACTTATGATAACAAAACATATATGATGCCAGTATGCCCACTTGAGATTATACCACTTTCAAAATTAATTGAAATGGGTGCTTATGTGGATTTTTTCTTTCCTATTCAAGAAGAATGGCTTTCATTTTTTCCAGAAGATAAATTCAGCTATACTTATTTAGATGGTGATTCTGATTATATTTATTTAACTGAAAGGCTTGCAACTATGGCAGGCAGAAAACTTGCAAAAAAAAGAAACCTTTTAAAGCAGTATAATGAAGGCTATAAAATAGAAGATTACGAACTTACTCTTGATAGATTTGAAGATGCAAAATATATATTAGATACTTGGGAAAAAGATATACAAAGTATGGAAAACCACGGTACAGATTACGCAGAAACTTTAGAAGCATTAGAAAAAATGAACGAATTTAACCTGTGTGGTATGATTTCTTATGCTGATAATAAACCAAGTGGATTTGTGCTTGGTGAAGAACTAAACGATGAAAGTTTTGCACTGCATTTTGCAAAAGGTATAAGAGAATATAAAGGAATATACCAGCACTTATATAATGCTTTCAGTCAGAGAATGCTCCCACACTATAAATATATGAATTTTGAGCAGGATTTAGGAAAAGATACACTCCGTCAGGCAAAATCTACATATTATCCAGATGAAATGCGTAAAAAATACAGAGTAGCATTAAAAAAATAAAAGATAAAGGCAGCTTTCAAAACTGCCTTTTTTTTATTTATAAATTTATATAACAAGTCATATATCATTTCAAGAAATTATTTAAAAACATAATATTATAAACCCATAAAATAAATGGAGGAAAATATTATGATTGAAGTTAGCGAACAAGGTAGCATTAAAAACTGCCCAACTCTTAACAAGTGGCTTATTGATTGTTTTGAGGAAATACTTGAAAAGGTAAAGTACACAGATATTATAAGGGAAAATACAGGCACAATAGTAAAACATGATGAGCAACAAGTTCGGATTGATATGCAAATGTATAAAACATGTACAGATGACACCTATGGTGAGGGTACAATGTATAATATACAGGCTCAATTAGCTGGTAAAGGAAAAACAACATTTGCATGTGTTTTGGTACGATATTTTAACCATTCCAGTGGAGAAGAGGGTGAAATTATAAAAGCATTTAAAAATGCAATGAGAGATAGTTGTAATGGAAAAAAAAAATATGTACTTACAATAGCTTAAAAAGAATTAAAGGCAGCTTTTCAAAGCTGCCTTTTTAAATACTTGACAGCAGCATATTTTAATATATCTTGTATAATATATGATTATTTTAATAACAGGTACTTCCTGCACAGGAAAAACATTTATTTCTCAAAAACTAATGGAAAAGTATAATATACCTTATATTTCCATTGACCATATTAAAATGGGGCTTATTAGAAGCGGCAATACTAATATATCAGTTTATGATGATGAAAGCCTTATGCCATACTTATGGAATATTGTAAAAGAAATAGTAAAAACTGCCATAGAAAATAACCAAAATTTAATTATTGAAGGGGTTTATATCCCCTTTGATTATAAAGAATATTTTACTGATATTTATTTAAAGCATATAAAATATTATAATATTATTTTTAGTAAAGAATATATTCATAATAACTTTGAAACAATAATAAAATATGCAAATGAAATAGAAAAACGCCAAAATGATTTTTATATAGATAAAGATACATTTATAAAAGAAAATGAAGAAAATTTACTACAATGCAAAAAATATAATAATCCATTTATTTTAATTAATAATAACTATCTTGAAGAAATAAAAAACTGCTTCCAAATATAAAAGCAGCAGTTTATAAATATTAAAGTAAACTATATATAAAAATAAAACCATGCATAAAAGATTATACATGGTTTTATATAAATTATAAATGTTTTTTTATAACCTAAAACTTTAATGTAGCAAATAAATCATTTAAAGTTTCTGCCCTTCTTATCATCTCCACAGAGCCGTCTTTTTTAAGTAACAGTTCAGCAGAGCGAAGTTTACCGTTATAGTTAAAACCCATAGCGTGTCCGTGTGCTCCCGTATCATGGATAACTATAATATCGCCAATATCTATTTTTGGCAGTTTTCTATCTACTGCAAATTTATCATTATTTTCGCAAAGTGAGCCTGAAACATCATATGTATGGTCGCATTTTGCATTTTCTTTGCCCATTACTGTAATATGATGATATGCTCCATATAAAGCAGGACGCATTAAGTTTGCCATGCAGGCATCAAGCCCAATATACTCTTTATATATATGTTTTTCATGTATTGCTTTTGTAACAAGGTAGCCATAAGGCCCAGTTATTGCCCTGCCAAGCTCAAAATAAACTTTTGGGTTTAAGCCATTTGCTTTTATTACTTCATCATATGCTTTTTTAATCCTTGCTGATAAGTCTTTCCACTCTATTCTATCCTGCTCTGGTCTATATGGTATACCTACACCACCACCAAGGTTTATAAATTCCATTTCAATGCCAGTTTCTTTATATATATCTGCTGCTAGCTGAAATAAAATAATGGCAGTTTCAGCAAAATATTCAGGGTTTAATTCATTTGATGCTACCATTGTATGCATTGCAAAACGTTTTACACCTTTTTCTTTTGATATTTTATAAGCATCTATCATCTGCTGCCTTGTAAGCCCATATTTTGCTTCTTCTGGTTTACCTATAATATCGTTACCACCTTTTAATGGACCCGGGTTATACCTAAAGCATAAAAGCTCTGGCAGTTTGCCTAAATTTTTCTCTAAAAACTCAATGTGAGTAATATCATCAAGGTTAATTACTGCACCCATTTCATAAGCTTTTTTATATTCGTGGGCTGGGGTATCATTTGATGTAAACATAATATCTTCACCTTTAATACCTGCCATTTCTGAAAGATAAAGTTCTGCAATGGAAGAACAGTCTGCACCTATACCAAGGGAAGCTAAAAGCTTTAATATATGTGGGTTTGGCAGAGCTTTCACAGCAAAATATTCTTTAAAACCTGCTGCCCAGCTAAAAGCATCTATAAATTCTTTTGCGTTATCAAGTATTGCTTTTTCATCATAAATATGAAAAGGCGTTGGATATTCTTTAATAATTTTTTCAATCTCTTCTTTTGTAAAAGGAACTTTCTTTTCTGTCATAAATTATCACCTTAATAATTCAAAATTATATTATATCAAATATATTTATTATATAATTACATTTTTACTGTCAAGAAAAATATTTTTTTAAAAATTATATGATACTTTCATAATTAATTTATGAAAAAATTGTTTTCTTTTAAGATGAATTAAAAAGAATATTTGACATTCAACTTAATTCATAATATTTATATAATATATTATTGTGTGTATAAGGAGATTTGCCTGTGAATGAAATTAATGTAGTATCTGTAATTTTTCAACTATTTGGTGGACTTGGACTTTTTCTCTTAGGTATGCAGTTTATGTCTGAAGGTTTACAAAAATCATCGGGAGACAGTCTAAAAAAAATATTAGAAAAACTTACAACTAACAGATTAATTGGCACAGGTGTTGGTGCTATTGTTACTGCTATTATACAAAGTTCATCTGCCACTACGGTTATGGTAGTTGGATTTGTAAATGCTGGGCTTATGAACCTGACTCAAGCATTATCTGTTATACTTGGGGCAAACATTGGTACAACTATCACAGGGCAAATTATTTCCTTTAAAATCTCAGGAGTTGCACTGCCTTGTATTGGGCTTGGTGCTATTCTTTATATATTCTTTAGAAAACCTGTCTTACAGTATATTGGGCAGATTATAATGGGGTTTGGGCTTTTATTTCTTGGTATGGATACTATGACTGATGCATTTAAACCTCTTGCTAAATCTGAAGAATTTAAATCTATATTTGTTTATTTTTCACATAACCCTGTTGCTGCTGTTATTGCAGGTGCTCTTACTACACTTGTGGTGCAAAGTTCTTCTGCCACTATTGGTATAACAATTGCACTAGCTACAGCAGGAATTATTGATTTTCCAGCGGCTGCTGCCTTAGTATTAGGTGAAAATATAGGTACTACAATTACAGCAAACTTAGCAGCATTAAATGCAAGCCGTCCTGCAAAGCAGGCAGCTTTTGGCCACTTTCTCTTTAACTTAATAGGCGTATCTTATATGCTTGTATTTTTTGTTCCTTTTATGAATTTAGTAGACTTTATTACTGATGGTGATGTGGCTTATGCCGTTAAACAAGGGGCAGAAACAATATATCCAAATATCGGCAGGCATATTGCAAACCTGCATACTATGTTTAATATTATAAACACTCTTGTTTTCCTGCCGTTTTTACCTTTACTTGCAAAACTATGCGAAAAAATAATAAAAGAGAAAAAAGAGGATGCTGTAGAAGCAAAAGTTGTGCATTTATCTGACGAAATGCTTTCCACTCCAGAAATTGCTGTTGGTCTTACTCATAAAGAAGCAGGCAGAATGTTTTTAACTTCTATTAGCCTGTTTGAATATGCTAAAAAAGCAGTGCTAGAAAATGATAAACAATCTTTCAGTGAAGGAAAATCATTATCTAATACTATTGATATATTTAATGATGAAATACACTTATTTTTAACAAAACTTTCATCTAAATCTCTTTCTGCAAAATCACTGCATACTATACATAACATTAGTACAGCAGTAGAAGAAATTAATCAAATTGGTGATAGAAGCTTAAAACTTATTAAAACCAAAAATAAAATGAATGATAAAAATATTGTTTTTTCTAGTGAGGCAACTACTGAACTAAATGAGATTATAAATCTTGTAGATGAATTTATTACAAATGTGAAAAACCTTTATTTTTCTAATGATAAAGAAAAAGCAATGAAAGATTTTGCTGAAAATGAAGATAAAATAGATAAACTTAGAAAACAGTATAAGAAAAATCATTTAAAAAGGCTTGATGAAGGTAACTGCAGCCTTCCTGCTGGGCTTGCTTTTGTAGATTTATTAAATACATTAGAAAAAATAGCCGATAATATCTATGCAATAGCACAGATTATAACAGATGAAAATTTTTAATACATGGTAAATTAAATGGCTTCACTTAAACGAATAGGTGTGTGGGATATACAGCTTGGAATGGTTATAGTTAAGTGCGATAAAGCCGGCGTTCCTTTTAATGAATACGGCCGTCCACTTACTAACCTTGGATTTATTCATAGTCTGCATGATTATGGGGTGGAATATGTTTATATCTGGAGCGAACAGGATAGCACTCAAGAGCAAAAAGTAGAAGAGAAAACAGTTCCAAAAGGTACTGAATTTAAAGTTAATAAAGATGATGATGTTAATGCTATACTGCTTTCTGCTGCCACAGAGCTTGTATCAATGCTTAAGGAAAACTTTACAGAATCTATGGCTGGGCTTAAAATGGGAAAAGCTATTGATGCACCTGCTGTTATTAATGTAGTATCTGATATTATCTTTATGTCTAACGATAATCCTGAAGTTTTTACTAAAATTGCCTTAAACGAGGGGATGAGTAAAGATGAATATACCCATGGTTTAAATGTGTGCATAAATGCTGTTTCTTTAGGGCAGGCTGTTGGTATAAAAGGAAAAGAACTTCACGATTTAGGGCTTGCAGGCTTGCTTCATGATATAGGGAAAGTACGTGTACCAGAACAAATATTAAATAAAAAAGCTAACCTTTCAGATTATGAAATGGCAGCACTAAAACGACATCCAGAATATGCTGGGCAGGTATTACAAAGATATAATGACATTAGTGAAGATGTGTTAAATATAATATACCAGCATCATGAATGTTGCGACGGTACAGGTTATCCTTCAGGAATTAATGCCCAGTATATTCTAAAACCTTCTAAAGTATTAGCTATTGCTGAAGCATATAATACAATGCTAATGTACAGCCCAGAATACCCTCGTGCATTTAATAATACTGATGCTATTAAAAAAATATATGCAGAAGCTGGTAAAAAATACCAAGCTGATATTGTTAAAACTTTTGTATCAATTATGGGAGTTTATCCTGTGGGTACAGCTGTAAGCCTTAGTAATGGCTCTATAGGTATAGTATGCGAAACAAATAAAATGGATCAGGCTCACCCAAAAATATTGATGATGCATAAGGATAACCCGGCAAATATTGAACTTGTAAATTTAAAAACTCACCCAAATATTAAAATAGTAAAAGAATTAAATAATGCTGAATTAAATATTAACCCTTTTGAAATATTTAACAGCTTCTTAAAAAGTAGAATATCTCATCAAATGAAAAAGTAGTATATTTTAAAATTTGTACCCTGCTTCTAAGAAAATAACTGATATAGAAAAATTAAGCAGAATAAATAATATTATAATTTTATATGCCCTTGACGATATAATACATATTTATATGTTTAAAGGCAATAAAAAAACCTGCTTAAAAAACATAAGCAGGTTAAATGTATTTGCTTGATTTTATCAATTAAAAACGAAAACCAATTTCTCCAAATATATTAACGCCTGATGCATCCATATTCACAGTCTGGCGTCTTTGATAGTAGTAGTAATAATTATCATTAGACACAAGGTCACCAGTTAAAGCTGCAAACATATATTCAGCACCTATACCAACATATGCCCTTCTAAAGTTATATCTAACTCCTGCCATAGCTGAGATATTAAACCCTACCATATCTTCTGTTTTTAAAGTACCATAATTACCAGCTGATGCTATTACACCAAACCCAAGACCAATCCACGGTACAAAACCACTTTGGTTTCTAAGTGTTTCCCTTTGTAATATAAATAAAACGCGAGTATCACTTAATAATGTAAGGTTTGATGTATTACCATAATTTGACGAACCGCCTGATAATGCAGTAGAAAGACCCAATGCAAAATATCTGTTAAAATTAATAGTAGCTTTAAAACCACCGCCACCACCATTGCCTATTAAATCTTTATCTACTCCTAATGGTATATAACCATAGCCCATTACACCAAAAGTAGCAATAGATGGCCTGTTATCATATGATTTGTTTACTTCAACATCACTTTTATTTTGAGCAAAAGCAAAAGAAAAACTAAAAAGTAAAATTAATGAAGTCAAAAAAATACGCATAATATTCCTCCTTTATTTTTTATGAAAATATATACATTATAATTTTTACTGTCAAGAAAAAACCTGCTTAATCATTAAGCAGGTATGTAAATTAAAGCAGGTTATACTTTTTGGTTTGTTATTTAAAACAGCCACATAAAAGTAAATATTTCATACCATTATGGAAATAACCTATATATTACAAAAAAATGCGCTGTTAAGTTATGATAAATATTTTTTATAATTTTAATAAAACATCTGCAAAATTATCAAAATGAATATCGTGGGTTGCTATTATAAACGGAGCAGTTTTTGAATATTCTATTATTGTTTCTGCTAATTTTTTTGCTTCCACATCATCAAGCATATCAAGTGGTTCATCGGCTAAAATTATTCTGCCCTTACTAATATGAAGTGCCATTAAAAGTGATATTTTTTTTAACGCTCCACCTGAAAGCTCATAAACTGATTTATTTATGTATTTTTCAAATGGGGTATAATCTTTTATACCTAAAATCTGCAATTCATCTTTAATATAACCTGTTAAAAAATTAAGCTCTGGTTGGGAGTGAATATATACAGCTTCTACTTTCTCATTATTACATATAGATGAAATCTCACCATTTTCAAGGTGATAGATACCTGCGATAGCTTTTAATATGGAGCTTTTACCGCTACCTATAGGTCCTTTTAATATTACCATATTATTATATGTTATATTAAAGCTTTCATTTTCTAATATAGTTTTACTTCCTGCTTTAAGTGTTACATTTTCAAAATTTAATCGGTACTTACAGCTTATATTATTTAACTGATTTATTATCATTTATTTTATCCTTATAAATTATGCTTATTTTCTTAATAATATCATATTTATATACACACTACAATAAACTATTGCTTTTAATATGTACATAAAATATAATATCTTAGTAAATTGGAGGTTATTAAGTATGAAAAAACTACTTTTTGTTAGTTTATTTACTTTTTTGAGTTTTAATCTTTTTGCTCAAGAAATCAATTTTAGTATGTATAATAATGGTGAGGAAGTATGCCCAAAAGTTGATTTCTATGGCTTTACTATTAAAGAATTTTGCAGACCAGTTTCCCCTGCTGGAAAAGCAGTTGTTGCAAATACCACTATAAATAATGCATACCAATCACTTATTGCAAAACTTAAAGAAGAAAGGTATACACCATATGAATATTTAGCAGAAAAACTCCCTAATAAATCTACAACTCAAAATATAACCATAAATCATGATGATGAAAATTATAGTCCAGAATATGTTTCTATTGATGGAGAATTTCCTGAATTATATGGAAAAATAGACTATAATATTGCAAAAGATAAAGTAATTATCACTATTTTATTTAATGAAAAAATAAAAGGTACAATAGAATTTATTCAGCAGGATAAAAATGTTGTAATCAATAAAGATACTGAATATTTAGATTTTATGGTAGATAATAAAATGAGAACAGAAGGTGGTATGCCTGTATGGTCTTATGCACCAAATAAAAATACATCACTACACAGTTTCTATGGTGGTGGTCCAGAACTATGGGTAGATAGTGAATTTCTAGCACCAGTTACTTTCCCTTCAGGCAAAAAATATAACAATGTAAATATAGCATTGCATAAACACGTGAAAAAAACAGGCAAAAAATACAGCTCCACAAGAGAATTACTAGATGATATAGGATTTAAAGGGATAGAATTTTCAGGTAAAAATAATACAATAGAAAATGAAAGCTCTCGTATTGAATATAAATGGATCAATGACACACTTATAATAAAAGAATATGCACTTGAATCAGAATATACTTACTATTATAAAGTTATAAAGAATGGTAATGGAGCAGAATGTACTTTATTAATATTTGATTATGCACCATAAATTTTTGAGCCTGTAATTTAATAATTACAGGCTTTTTTTCACAGGCTCAATTAAAATTCCTAATATAAATATTTTTCAATTTTTTCTTATATCATTACTAAGTTTTAATAAATTTACTGGTCTGCCATTTTCAATTTTATATTTAATATCCATACCACTATATTTATAAAGATAATCTGAAGTAACATTTAATTTACCATTTTCATATAAAATATCAATATATATACCTGTCCCTTCTGTTTCATAGAGCAGTATTTTATTTTTGCCATTATGGGTGTATAATTTTTGTTTAAAATTTCTTTTTACACTCACTTCTCTGTTATCCATTATTATTTTACTATTAATATTATGGTTTTTAAATGGTGCTAATTGTTCTTTATCTGCCATATATTCTTCATTAGAGGTAAATGTTTGTAAAAATTTATTTAAAATATTATCTTCTATTTTAAGTGTTTTATTATTTAAAATATAAGTGTATGTTCCTTCGTTTTCATATGTGCCAGAGCTTACTTCAATAACCCCTAAAAGCTCATCTTTGCCGTCATTATCTATATCAAAATAGTAATATTCTCCGGGTGCATAAACATGCTGACCTGCAACAGAGCCTATATAATTAATATAATAATCTGTAGCCTCATACACATCATACTTTCCGTCTTTTGTAAATGATGATTTTTTTTCCACTTCATCTTCAAAAATTTTAGTTACTTTTTCATTATTAAGATACTTTATATCTCCCAGTGGAAAATTATTTGTTTTTTTACTACCGTTTATTAAAAATAAATTTGGGTGGTTATCATTTCTTTCCCCTAGTGAATTATCTTCATATTTATAATAATTATTAAATGTGTAATAATACATATCATAGGTTTTTTTATTTACTGGGTTTTTATCTATTATATATATATCTTTATTATATGCAAATACTGCAAACTTATAGTCATAACTAGATGAAAACCATTCTATAAATTCATCAATTTCTCTTGGATTATTTTGATAATTTATTGAATTTTTATTTAAAAAATATTTTAATTTATTTACATCTATTTCACTAAAATCTACTTCTATTACATGATATAATCCACTGCCTTGAATATCTACCTTAAAAAACATATCTATTCCACTATTAAAAATATCTGCTTTACCCATTTCTAATAGTGCAAAATCATCTAAAGAAGCATCTATTAATTTATTATAAAATATTCCTGCATTTGCATTATTTGTTATATTTTTTTCATCATTTAAAAATTTTATAACTTTATACATATTATCTAAATATTTAAGTTTATATTCATCACTACTATCTTTTATAGGGAAAAAACTTATAAATTCTTTATTACTAATTTTAGATAATTTTTTTGCGTAAAAGATTAGTTTTTCAAGTTCATAAAACTGGTTTTTTATATTAAAATAATAATAAAATAATGCTGCATTATATTTATTGCTGTTTTTTATACTATTATCTTTAATACTCATTAAGCTTTCAAATAAATAATCATAAAATTCATCATTAAATCTGCTGCATTTTGGAGTATCGCTTGCACTACCATAATCAATATAAATGTTATAATCATTTACAGAGTTTATTAAATAATTTAATGCATCATATAACCTTTGCTTTTCACTTAATTTTGTATAGTCATAGCTTGTTATTTCATGAATAATATGGCACTGCTTTAATGTCATACCAATACTTTTTTCTATATCATAAGCATTATATGGCTTTGCATAGGAAGTCATAATTATGAAAAAATTAAAAATAAATAAATATATTATTATTTTTTTCATTATATATCCTCGTTTTCAACAAATACATCACTATATAATATATCTTTTATACAAGCATTATCACCATTACATTTATTTATTTCTTCATTCATTATTCTTCGTTCTTGCAATTTATTTTCTTTTTCTGCACCACTTAAACTGCTGTATTCTTTAAAATATTTATCACTTGATAGTCTATCAAGCATTCTTAAATTTACATCATTTACTATTGCAAGTTCAGATAAAGTTGAAGCTTTACTCATATCAAAAGAAGCATCAGTATTTAATAAACCCACTGGTTTTCCATTTTTTAATTCACCATTCCATACAAACTCTGGCTCACTAACTGGACGGATATATTTACCTATATTTGCTTCTAAATAGTCTTTATCCACTATTATATCAACATATAAATTCTTTGCTTTATCTTCTATTAATATTATTTTATTAATACCATCTTCTGTGTATAATTTTTGATAAAAGTTTCTTATACCACCAGTTCCTATTTCATGTGGATATATAGGGCAGTTTATGGCATAATTTTGATATTTTTCTTGATATTCTCCTGTATCTTGCACTAGGATATGTTCTTTTCCCATAAAATCCATTAAAAATTTATTTATTTCATTATCTTCAACTTCTAATGTTTTTTCATTAAGCATAATATAATATGTGCCTGTTTCACCATCAGTACTTGATAGTAATTCAAATACACCAAAATATTCTTTTTTCTTATCATTATTTATATCAAATTTTACAAACTTACTTGGAACTAAATAATGCTGTCCCTTAACAGAATCTACATATCCAAGTAAATATTGAGAATAAGCCATATCATCAAGTTTTCCATCTTTCATAAATTTTGATTTTTTTGCTTTTTTATATCCTTCTTCTTGGGTAATTTCTTCTATATCATCTGCCTGCAACGTATCTACATCAATGGTATTTTCACCATTCATATTTCTTACAAATAATGCTTTTTCACCATAATCATCTGTGGTATCAATTGTATATAAATATATATTATAGCTGTTCTGTAATGTTTGGCTTTCTTCATATACATAAATATCATTTTTAAATGGCATAATATATACAATATTTGTACCACCTGCATATTTGGCTATATAATCCTGCAATATACTTACATAATCATAATCATATGATGAACTATCTATATCCCTTTTAGAAAATGTTTCTATAAATCTTAATAATATTTTATCATCTATATTTTTTGGAGTGATGTTGATACCATATAATCCAGAGCTTCCTTCTACTACAATCTCTGTAAAAAAATTTGTGTGGCTGTTAAATATATCAAAATTCCCTTTTGTAAAAAGTACAGCATTTTTTAGATTTATACTTTGGATATTATTTGCTAAATCAATTATAGAAAAACTTTTTCCATTACTTTCATAATCATTTATTAATTTTATAAGATTATAAACGCTTTTGGTTGTATTTGAAGTTTCATTATCATTTAAAAATTCATTAATATTATTTTCAGTAATATTATTTAATTTTTTAATATGCTCTACTACTTTATCATATTCATAAAGCCCGTCTTTTGCAAGATACGATAAAGTGTATGCAAAATTATATTTTTGACTATTTATGACATTTTTATCATTTATGCTTTTTATACTTTGTAAAAGATATGCTTCATACTTTTCTAATGCGTCATAACATACTGCTTCTTTATCTTCATTAATACCTAAAGCATTGGAAATGCTTGGCTTGTATAATAAATCCATATATTTTTTTATTGCATAGTTTAGTTTTTTTTCGTCATCTAATAAAGTATAATCATAATCTTCTATTGAATTATAACCGCAGTTATTAATCTGTATATCATATTCTTTTTCAATATCTGCTTTTATAAACGGAATATGTTTTTCTTCTATTATTTCTACTTTTTCTTCTTTAGTTTCAACTTTTTTTTCTATATTTTCATTTTCAACCTGCTCTTTTTTTTCAGGTTCAGCTGTGCTTACAGACTGTTCTGTTGTACTTTCTGTATTATTTTCTACTGTTTTTTCTTCCTGCTTTTTGCAAGCTGATATTACTATTAATAAAATAATACTGATTAATAATATTAATTTTCTTTTCATACTCCCATCCCAACATTTTAATATATTATTTTAATTCTTTATATTTTTTTGCATTATGTGATTTTAAATACTCTGCAATATGCATGTATCCTTTCATCAATATAATAACAAGTGGATACTATCAAGCTGCACTCTAATGCATCTAAACAATCATTTAGTCTATCATATATATTCCTTTTTCTCAACATATTCTTGACATCATATACTACAATGTATAATAATACTCTACTACAAATTTGGGAGATTAAACATGCCTTTAATAATTTTATTATTTCTATTTATTTTTTCATTTAATTCATATGCACAAGAGAGTATGGTGTATAAAAGTATAAAAAAAGGTGATATAGAAGTTTTAACTGTAAATAACCCTAACACTGATAATCAACTTACTAAAAAAGAAGTAGAAGAGTTTTTCATTAACTCCCAAAATGAGCCAATGATTATTTCAATATATGATACTTATGGTGCTGTTGCAGAAGGTGAGCTTTTATATAAAGGTGAAAAAGTAAAATATCAAATTGATGGCGGCGGCTGGGGAACAGTATTTGCTCCCATTAAAAATGTTGATAATCTTGAAGTATATACTGTTGTATGCAATGGTGTAAAATGTAAACCATGTGCTGATATTTCTTCTTTGAATATTTATGAAAATTTATCAAGTGGTTCGTTTGACCAAAGAGATGTTGAAACCATTAAACGCTATGGAAGAACTCAGTGTATAGGTGATAAAGATAATGTAGAAATTAATATATTAAAAGTTTTTGAAGCAGGTTATTTACTGCCAGATTATAACAAAAAAAATAAAGATGAAAAAACTCAAATTAAAGATTTATTTTTTAATAGTTTTTTGTATTTTAATACAAATTATAAAATTGATGGAGAAAAAAGTAAATTAAAAGAGCAAATTGATTATTTTAATAAAAATTTATCATCTCTTTCACTAAATAATACTGAAAAAATAATGTGTAAAAATTTACTAGAATTATCATATAATTTTATTGGAATAGATACTACCCTTACTAATATTGATAAATACAGCGATAGCGATTTTTATGTAAAATATAGAATACTGCTTTTTGATTATTATATAAAAAAGAAAAACAAACAAAATAATACAGATAATTTATATAATAATATAAAAGATATGATAGAAAGCAAAAAAAATGTAATGATAAGTGATTATAAAAACAAAAAAACAAGCTTTAATTATTACTATCTATATACAAGTTTATTAAACATCATAAAAAAATATCAGTTTTATTGAGCCTGTGAAAAAAAGTCTGTAAATTCAGTTTTCTATGATTATATTTTTACATATCCTGCTCTATGAATACCAAAATAAAGTTATTCAGTCAAGAGTAGGAATTTATTTTTCCATTTCTATATCTCTATTCAGGCAGCCGTCCTTCATACATAATGCTTAATTCCCCATAAACTTGAGCCCAGTTCCTAATGGTACCAGTACATTTTTTAGTTGCTTCAAATGTTGCCAAATAAAGAGCCTTTAAAAGTGATGTATCACTTAGAAATACACTCCGTTGACTGTTTAATTTACGATAGACAGAATTTAATGACTCTATTGTATTGGTGGTATATATGACTTTCCTAGTGGTAGAGTTAATAATATATAAACAAGGGGCTTATAAAAGCCCCTTAAATTATTTTTTGATTTCTTCAACAAATTCAATTATTGCCATTTCAGCATTGTCCCCTTTACGACGGCCAGTTTTTAATACTCTTGTATAACCACCGTTTCTGTCTTTAAAAACAGGGGCAATTTCATGGAAAAGTTTTCTAACACTTTCAGCATTAGGAAGTTTTTGTAAAGCAAGTCTTCTTGCAGCCACATCGCCTCTTTTAGCAAGAGTGATTAATGGCTCAATAACACCTCTTAAAACTTTTGCTTTATCAAGTGTAGTTTCTATTTTACCATTTTCAATTAAAGACACTGTCATATTGCGGAAAGTAGCAATACGGTGTGATGTCTTCATTCTAAACTTGTTATTAACCACATTGTGTCTCATTATTCAACCTCAGAATCCTTTTTCTTATAGCCTAGACTCTCTAAATCCATACCAAGGCTTAAGCCAAGGTCAGATAATACTTTTTTGATTTCTTCAAGAGATTTTCTACCAAAGTTTTTAGTTTTCAGCATTTCTCCATCAGTTTTACTGCATAATTCATAGAGAGTTTTAATGTTAGCATTTTTAAGGCAGTTATAAGCTCTAACAGAAAGCTCAAGCTCTTCAATGCTGTTATCAAGCATTTCAAGAACTTGGCTGTTGCCTCTGTTCTCTTCAACATCTGCCTCTTCTTCATCTTTTTCTTCAAAGTTTATAAACTGAGTCATGTAGTCTTTAACTATTTTTGCTGCAAAAGCCATTGCTTCTTCAGGTCTAACAGAGCCATCAGTTTCAATTTCTAATATCAGCTTATCATAATCAGTACTTTGCCCAACACGAGCATTTTCTACATGATAATTTACTCTTTTAATAGGAGTAAATATAGCGTCAACAGGCATAATATCAATTTCGTTATTGAATTTATCCTCAAATTCACCGCTTGGTACATAGCCGATACCACGTTCTACAATCAGCTCCATATATAATTCTAAATTATCATCACTGATTGTGAGAATATGTTGCTCTGGGTCAAGCACTTCTACTGTGCCATCGCCTTGTATATCACCAGCAGTAACTGGACCTTTGCCTTTTTTCTTAATAAACACCTTAGTTTGCTCAGGAACACTTGAGCACAATGTAAGGTCTTTAACGTTTAAGAGAATCTCTACTACATCCTCAATGACGCCTGGTACAGTTGAAAACTCATTTGTAACCCCGGAAATACGCACACCAACTACGGCTGTGCCTTCAATAGATGAAAGCATAACTCGTCTTAAAGCGTTACCAATAGTAGTACCAAAACCTTTTTCATATGGCTCAATTATGAATTTACCGTATGTGTTTGATACCTGTCCAACCGGTTCAATACTTTTAGGTTTTATTAAATTCCTAAAATTCATCATTATCATAGGTAATGCATCCTCCGCTTTATCAGCGTTATTTAGAGTAGAGCTCTACGATGAGCGATTCTTGAATGTCATAAGCAATATCTGTTCTTTCTGGAAGCCTATTAACATTCGCTTTAAAATTTTGCTTATCAAGAGATATCCATTCAGGGATTCCTCTACCTGCAGCAGTCTCAAGAGATTCTACTATTCTTGCATGATTTCTGCTTTTTTCTTTTACTTCCACAACCATTCCCGGTTTAACTAAGAATGATGGTATACTTACTTTCCTACCGTTTACAGTAAAGTGTTCATGTTTAACCATTTGGCGTGCTTCTTTACGGCTTGAAGCAAAACCTGCTCTGTAAACAACATTATCAAGACGGCGTTCTAAGAACTGGAGTAATATTTCACCAGTAATACCTTCCATAGAAGATGCTTTTTCAAAATATCTACGGAATTGTGATTCTAATACGCCATAAATTCTTTTAGCTTTTTGTTTTTCACGAAGCTGAACACCATAGTCGCTAAGTTTTTTGTGTAACTTACCATGTTGACCTGGTGCGTACTCTTTTCTTTCAAAAGCACATTTTTCTTTATAGCAGCGTTCGCCTTTAAGAAAAAGCTTCATATTTTCGCGTCTGCAAAGTTTGCAGTTTGCACCTGTATATCTAGCCAAGGTATCCTCTCCTAAACTCTTCTTTTCTTAATAGGACGGCATCCGTTATGTGGAACGGGTGTAATGTCTCTAATAACTGTAATCTTGATTCCAGCAGCTTGAATTGCTCTAATAGCACTTTCTCTACCAGAACCCGGTCCTTTAACACTAACTTCAACTTCTCTCATACCGAAATCAACAGCTTTTTTAGCTGCATTTTCAGCTGCAAGTTGAGCAGCGAAAGGAGTGGATTTCCTTGAGTTTTTAAAATTTTCTGTTCCGCCAGTTGCCCAGCATACTACATTACCTTTCACATCTGTAAAAGCGATGTGAGTGTTATTAAATGTAGAATTAATATGAGCTATACCCCTTGGTACGCTCTTTTTTTCTCTTTTACCTGATTTTCTAGGACCTGCCATGGTTCCTCCAAAGTAGCATTATGATAGAATATTAACCTACTGAATACCCTTTAACAGATAGTCCAGTTAATACCTACGCAGTGTCTTATTTAAAGACAACTATCAAGTTTTACTTCCTTTTAATACCGCGTTTACCAGCAAGACCACGACGAGTTCTTGCATTAGAACGAGTTTTTTGACCTCTAACAGGTAAACCCATTTTGTGTCTCCAACCGCGGTAGCAGTTTATCTCCATAAGGCGCTTGATAGCAAGGCCGATTTCTTTTCTTAAATCGCCCTCCACCTTATAGTTTTCCTCTAATAATTTTCTGATTGAGGAAATTTCCTGCTCTGTTAACTCAGCCACTCTTTTGTTGCTATCGATTCCTGTTTCTGCGATAACTTTACGGGCTGTACTTCTACCTACTCCATAAATGTAGGTAAGACCGATTTCTACTTTCTTGTTGTTTGGAATGTCAACTCCGGCTACTCGCGCCACTATCCGCCTCCTTAGCCTTGCCTTTGTTTGTGGCGGGGATTTTCACAGATTATTCTGATTACCCCTTTCCTTTTCACAATCTTGCATTTACTGCAAATCGGTTTAACGCTAGCTCTTACTTTCATTTTGTCTGCTCCGTTTATTTTTGCCGATATGTAATTCTGCCCTTCGTCAAATCATACGGGGAAAGCTCAATTGTAACTTTATCACCCGGTAATATTCTGATGAAGTTCATTCTCATCTTGCCCGATAAATGAGCAAGAACGGTATGTTGATTTTCAAGAGTCACTTTAAACTGAGCATTTGGCAATGCTTCTACAACTACGCCTGATGCTTCAATTACATCATCTTTTTTACTCATAATGTTCTCTTCCCCTCAACATTAAATTTGCAAAGCTTACGCTTCGTCTTCTAAAGTTAGAATAAGTGGTGCATCATTTGTAACTACCACCGTATTCTCATAATGAGCTGCAATGGAACCATCGACTGTAACGGCTGTCCATCTATCTTCTAAAATTTTAATAGCGTAATCACCGTATGTAACCATTGGTTCAATTGCTAATACCGCACCGGGCTTTAACCTAAAACCACGATTTGGCCTGCCATAGTTTGGAATAGAAGGTTCTTCATGCATACTTCTGCCTACACCATGCCCTTGGTATTCTCTAATAACACCAAAGCCAGCCGCTTCCACATGGGTTTGGACTGCATGAGAAATGTCTGATACTCTAAAGCCTGCTTTAGCGTACTCAACACCCTTAAAAAAAGACTCTTTAGTCACTTCTATAAGCCTTACTGCTTCCTTACTAATATTTCCAACAGGGAAAGTCCTGCAAGCATCACTGTGAAAGCCATCTTTATTAGCGACCACATCGACACTTATAATATCCCCCTCTTTAAGAACGTAATCATTAGGGATGCCGTGCACCACCACATTATTAACTGATGTACAGCACGAACCCGGAAAACCATGATACCCCTTAGATGATGGAATGGCGGACATTGAGTATATAATACTTTCCACCCGTTTGTCAACATCTTTTGTTGTAATTCCCGGTTTTATATAATTTTTTAAGTCTTTAAATACTGCTTTCACAACTTCTGAAGCAGTTTTTATCTTCTCTATTTCGTTTTTTGAGTATAAAACAACCATTATTTAAGTATTTCCTCAATCTCTGCAAATACAGTTTCAGGTTTTTTAGTACCATCTACAATAAATAATTTACCAGTATTTTTGTAGTATGATTTTAAAGAATCAGCCTGCTCATGGAAAACTTCCAGTCTTTTCTTAACTGTTTCTTCTTTATCGTCATCTCTTTGCACAAGAGGAGTTTTGCCGTCTTCTGCCATACCTTCAACTGCAGGTGGGTTATATTTAATATGGTAGATTTTACCAGTAATTGGGCTAGTTCTTCTGCCTGTAATACGCTCAACAATGTATTCATCAGGCACTTCAAGGCTGATAATATGAGTAATTTCTGTTTTCATATCTTCTTGAAGCATTACATCTAAGCTTTTAGCTTGTGCCAAAGTTCTTGGAAAGCCGTCTAAAATGAAGCCATTTTTGCAATCTGGCTGTGCAAGTCTTTCTCTCATTAAACCTATAATAATTTCATCAGTTACAAGTTTACCGTTATCCATAAACTCTTTTGCAACTTTTCCAAGTGGTGAGCCAGCTTTAACAGCTGCCCTTAACATATCACCTGTTGAAATTTGAACTATACCATATTTTTTTATGATAAATTCTGACTGTGTGCCTTTACCTGCACCGGGTGCACCTAAAAATACAATGTTTTTCATGACCAGTTTCTCCCTCTAATACGGCCTTTTGCTAAAAAGCCATCATAGTTGTGAGTAAGTAAGTGTGATTCTATTTTTTGAATTACATCAAGACCAACACCTACAACAATTAACAGGCTTGTTCCACCAAAGTAAAACTGTAAGCCAAATGCCCTTATAAATAACTGTGGCATAACTGAAACAATTGCTAAATATATTGCACCTACAAACGTTAAGCGAGTAAGTACATAATCTATATAGTTAGCAGTTTCAATACCCGGACGTTTTCCAGGCATTACACCGCCAGATTTATTAATATTATCTGCAATATCTGTTGGGTTAAATATTATAGATGTATAAAAATAAGTAAAGAATATAATCAATGTAAGCTCAAGCACATAATAAACTGGGTATTCTGGAGAGAAGAAAAAGTTTATTTTCTGTACTGTTGGGTCATTAGGTAAAAATGTTGCAAGTGTGGCAGGTAATGTTATTAATGTTGAAGCAAAGATTATAGGTATAACGCCTGCTGGGTTAAGCCTTAATGGAAGGTATGAATTACCAGATGAAACAGTGCCACCTGCATTTCCTTTTCTAACATATTGAATAGGAAGTCTGCGTTGAGATGTTTCCATAAATACGATTGCAACAAAAGCAAAAGCCATAATTGCAACAGCTATAATTAATGGAATAATTTGTATTGTGCCAGACTGCATTAAGTTATATGTATTAGATACAGCACTTGGGAATGCTGAGATAATACCTGCCATGATGATTAATGACATACCATTACCTACACCAAATGATGTGATTTTTTCACCAAGCCATACTAAAAACATTGTACCAGTTGTAAGTGTAAGAGTAGCAATAAATCTAAACTGCCAGCCATCAATAAACACTATTTTAGAGCCATTGATTTCCATATTTTCTATACCAATGGAAATCGCAAGGCCTTGTATAGCAGCAACTACAACTGTCAAATACCTTGTATATTTTGTAATAGTTGCCCTTCCCTCACTGCCTCTTTTTTTAAGCTCTGCAAGGGTTGGAATAACTACCGCTAAAAGCTCCATAATGATAGATGCAGAGATGTAAGGCATAACACCCATAGCAAAAACTGTTAATTTTGCTAAAGCACCACCTGTAAACATATCAAGAAAACCAAGTATGTTGTTTTCTGCACTTTGAAAAAATTGAGATAACGCCTGCCCGTCAACCCCCGGAGTAGGTATGTGAGCACCTATGCGAAATATAGCAAGTAAAAGAAGCGTCATAAATATACGCTTACGTAATTCTGGAATAGAAAATATTTCTTCAATTTTCTTAAACATTCTTTCCGCCTTTATTTATTAAAATACACTATAAAAAAAATTGATACCATATATAAAAAAATTTTGCAAACAAAATTATTAGTTTTTGCAAAAAAATTGGCTCATATACTAAAAATTCTATTATATGAAATATATGAGCCTGTAATACTATGTATAATAAACATTTTTTTATACTTCTTCTTTTGATAAAACCCTATTTATCTCATTTTGTAGTATTGTAACCATCTCTTTTTCATGTTCTCTTGCCATATCTGGTGTCCAGTTTTCTTTATTATCAATATATGACGCCATTATTTTTAATTTTAAGCTTTGTTCAATATTTTTAATATTAACTATTTTTGCTTTTGGGTCTAAATTTGAAAATTTTGAATTTGCTGATGGAGTAATAAGTGCTAAGTTACCAAAACAATTTAAAGAATAATCATCCCATTTCTCATTATTTTCAGGATTTTGAGGATAAAAATGTTCAATTGAATTTCTTGATTTAACTACCCAGTCTTTCAATTTAGTTTTTATATCTTTAAAATTATCTCTATATAAAACATAATCTAAGTATGTAAAAACTATTCTTTCTACATTACCATAACTTAACTTATTATAATCTATATTTTTTATTTTTTCAACACAATATCTCTCTAGTAAATCTGTTATTTCTTCAAGAGTAATTAATTCATTTTCTTTATTAATAATGTATTTTAAGACCTTCGTTATCCACTTCATATTTCTTTGGGATATATAAGTATATCTTAAAGTTGATTGTAATTTGATTAAATTATCAAGTGTATATTTTTTTTCAATATTATCTTCTATTATAGCCCCACTATCACTAAAAGTATTAACATATCCTCCACCATTTTCATATAATTTATATTGCATAAGTACTAGTTCAGTGTTATCTGTATAATCTAGACTCTCTTTTTTTACTATATATTTGTCAAATATAAATCTACATTGAAGCATGTGATAGATAAATTTCTTTATGCTTTCTGGACTATTTAAGTGACTTTTAAGATTTTCTAATAAATTTTTATCATCATATAATTTATCTATATTTTCATCATCTTGAAGTAAAGTCGCATTTACATATAAAAGAAAATAAGGAAATGATAAAATAGAATTATAACTATTTGAATTATCTCCCTTATTACTTTCGGTGTTTTCTATAATATCTTTTTGTGTAATTATATTTTTTATAGTATTAGTATTTTTCCCTTTATTATCATCTGGTGTAACTTCTATATTCTTTGCTAAAATATCCCATGCTTTATTTATATCCTTAGGATTTTTTTCTATATTATTTGCAAAACTTAATAAATCTTCGGAAAATAAAATACTTCTAAATTTTTTTTCAAAATTTCTTTGGACATGATTGTCCATGTTTGAACAAGCATCCCATATTTTAGCTATAATTTTTCTGTCATTATCATTACCGACTTTATCCATAAAACTTGCTTTAGCAATATGATGAAGTTCTAACTGCTCACCTCTTGTATTCATGATTTTAAAATAGTTATTTAAGTCCGTATTTTTTGGTACAGTTATAATAACAATTTCAGTTGTTTTTATTTTATCAATAAATATATTAATTTTTTCCTTATTTTTACTTATATTCTCAAAATATTTTTTTATTAAATTATAGCCTTCTATTAATTCAGCAGCAATTTTATCTTCTGCTATTTCTTCATTATTTTTAATGCTCTTTAATGTATCAATATACCGTTTTCTAGCTTCAAAATTTAATTCATTTTGTATAAGTTTATCATTTTCTAATATATTATTTTGTTTACTATAATTTTCAAGATAGAGAAATATAAGATAGAGTGTAGTTAATCTTTGCTGACCATCTATTACATCATAAATGCCATCTTCTTTTTTATATGATACAATAGTACCCAAATAATACACATTTTCATCAACTTCTAATACTCTATCATTCCTTAATATTATATCATCTATTAAAGTATATATTTCATCTTCTGTCCATGCATAATTTCTTTGATAAATAGGTATGCGAAATTTATATTCATTTGTACAAAATATATCGTTAATTTTTATACTTTCAATTTTGCTCATGTGCATGCTCCAAACTATTTGTATCTAATAATCTTCTTATATCTTGAAATTTTTTATGTTTTTCATAATCTATTTTAGTTTCAATCTTTAATATTTCTTCTGGGTCATACATTTCATTTATCATCTTTAATAATGCTCCACAACCCAATTTATCATAACCACCAGTTACATATTTATCTACTACCTGTCTATCTACTCGTCTTTTACTCAACCTTAGACCATAGCTCCATTTATATATTTCCTTAATTCCTGTTTTAAGCTCATCTAAATTAAACCTGTCTACATACATTATTAAGGCACAATGAAACATTGTATTTATATATTTTTGATTATTAAGTATTATTATGTCATTTCTTTCTTTTACTATAGTTCGTATTTTATTAAGTAGTTCGTGATAATGAAATATATAATAGAAGAAATATTTACCAGAAAATATTTCTTCATTTATTTGAAAAACAATATCTTGGTCATTATTTATATTATTCATTCTATATAACTGATAATTGTATTTATTTCCTAATGAACTACCTTCATAAATATGTAATTCATCTGTAGTAAAATTTCTTTTATTATTTTCTTTACTCCACAATTTTATTGGAAATAAATAATCTGCAAAAAGTGCTGCTAATTTATTTGCTTCAATATTCTCCCACTTATTAACACAATATAGAATAGTATCATTACTTTCATTATTTTGATTCATTTCTCTTAAATGATATGCTTTTAATAAATCATGAGGCTCAAGTGACTTACCCCTTGTATTTTGTGAGTCAAAAAATTGAAATGCCTCCTCCTGCTTATTAGTAATAATAACTCCTAATGTACAGTTGTTTAATATGAAATATAAAAGATTATCTTTATAATCTATATCATTTACAACTTCTTCTATATAATTATAGTTTTCAAGTATTGCTTTATTAGATAATGTATTAACTTCCTGCTTTAATAGATTAACTTCTAATTCTTTATTACTAAGAGTATATATTAATAACGATAATGTTATTAATCTTTGTTGACCATCTACTAAATAATATTTATCATTATTGTCATCTTTATGTAATATTATAGTTCCTAGCCTATATTCTTCAATATCCTTATTATGATATGCCTGTAATATATCTGAATAAAGTTTTATTACTGATTTTTTACTCCACACATATGGACGCTGATAATGCGGTATTTGTAAACTATCAATTTTAAAAATATTCTCTAAATTACTTATTTCAGTTCTAATTATTGGCATATGCTTTCCCCATATTGTTATAATAGTATAATTCTGTTTCAGAGTTCAGATATATAAAATATTTTTTCTAATCATCTAAATTTATCTTTTCCTGCCATGTTCTGTTATAGACTTTTCCACAACACTCATTTCTATACTGACCTTCCCAATCTTCACATAAAATTCTTTTAATTTTCTCATTACCATTTGAATCTTTATGTTTCTCTTTTTTAACATATGACCTAATTTTTTTAGTATTTAATGTTGTAGTTTTAAAATCTTTTGTATAACAGTATGGACAATATTTATCTGCTTCCTTACCATATTTATGTGCCTTTAAAAAATAATATACCATAAAGAAAAACAGAGGAGTATTAACTATAATTAAAATAGTAATTAATCTGTTGGTATGCTCATCATTCGTAGTATTATCTGAATTATTGTAATTATTATTTTCTATATTTGAACTGTTATCTACAATACTCTTTGTATTATAAGTTTTAACTTCATTATTATGATTGATTATTTCATATAATCCAAATATAATTATTGCTGCCATTATGAATAATAATAAGCAACCTTTACCATTATTTTGTTTTTCAAGTTTTCTTAAATTTTCATATACAACTTTATTCTCTAAATTCATCACATATCCTCCTATTTTATAAAATATAAAATATAATATATATTATATATCACATAGAAACAACAAACAGTGTCATATATATTTTTTAAATAAATTTTTTTTAATAATATTTTGTGAGTTAACAATAAAATACTGAATTAATAAGAATATGTTAGATGAAACAACTTTATATTAAAAAAGCCTATCATAAAAGATAGGCTTATAAAATTTATTTTTCTTTTTTAGCAACGTATTTAACTTTTTCAATTAATTTAATATCGCCGCCAGCTTTTTTGATTTTTTCTTCTGCAGATTTTGAAACTTTATCAACTTCAAAAGTTAATTTTTTAGATAATTCGCCATCGCCTAATATTTTGATGCCATCTTCGTTGCAGTGAACTAATCTTCTTGCTTTTAAAGTTTCAGCATTAACTGTTTCCCCTGCTTCAAAACGTTCTTCAATATCTACTAAGTTTACAATTTCATAAACTGTAGCAAATCTAGCATTGTTAAAGCCTCTTTTAGGGATACGACGGATTAAAGGCATTTGACCGCCTTCAAAACCTTGCCTTACCTGACCGCTTTTTCTAGCGTTTTGACCTTTATTACCACGGCCACCAGTAGTACCTTGACCACTACCAGTACCTCTACCTCTTCTTTTACGGTCTTTATTAGCACCGCGACCTGGTCTTAATTGATTAAGTTGCATTATTTTCTCCTAAATTGGTGATTTACTCGCTTTTCTCTATACGCAAAACACCATTAATAAATTAACTATTAAAAGTTAATGTAAAAAGGGGCATAAAGCCCCTGTAATTATTTTTTGTTTCTAACAAGGTCAGAGATTTCTATACCACGAGCTGCAGCTACTTGGTCTATAGTTCTCATATTTTTAAACCCGTTCATAGCAGCATATAAAGAGTTATATGGGTTTCTGCTTCTTACAGATTTACAAAGTATATTGTGAATACCTGCAAGTTCAAATAATGAACGAACAGCACCACCAGCAATAATACCAGTACCGGGAGCAGCTGGTTTCATAATGATTTCACTTGCTCCAAATTTACCAATAATTTCGTGTGGAATAGTGCCTTTAGCAACAGGTATTGATACCATATTTTTCTTAGCATTTTCCATAGCTTTGCGGATTGCATCAGGTACTTCTCTAGCTTTACCATGACCAATACCAACGTTACCGTTATGGTCCCCAACTACTACAAGGGCTGTAAATTTGAATATACGTCCACCTTTAACAACTTTTGTAACTCTGCCAATGTGAACGACTTTATCAGATAATTGTTTTTCTTCTGTACTCAAATCAGACCCCCTTACTAGAACTCAAGACCGGCTTCACGAGCACCGTCTGCTAATGCTTTAATTCTACCATGATAGATATAGCCGCCTCTATCAAATACAACAGCATTAATGCCTTTATCTTTAGCACGTTTACCTACTGTTGAACCTATAAATTTAGCAACTTCTAAATTTAACTTACCACCGAATTTTGCACGGAACTCTTTTTCAAGAGAGCTTGCCGAAACAATTGTTTCCCCAGTTTTATCATTGATAACCTGAGCATAAATGTTAGTGTTGCTTTTAAATACAGCAAGACGAGGGCGAGCCTCACTTCCGAGGATTTTTTTTCTTAATCTGATGTGACGTCTAATGCGTCCTTCAGCTTTATTAAACCTGCTCACTATCTGCTCTCCTTATTTTTTACCAGATTTGCCGGCTTTCATTGCTACATATTCACCTGCATAACGGATACCTTTACCTTTATAAGGTTCTGGTTTTCTGATTTTGCGGATATTAGCTGCAACTTGACCAACAAGCTGTTTGTCTATACCTTTAACAGATATTTTAGTGTTGCCATCTACAGCAAACTCAATACCTTCTGGTGCTTTAAAAATAACTGGGTGAGAAAAGCCCATAGATAAATCTAAGTCTTTACCTTTCATAGCTACTTTGTAACCAACACCAATAATTTCAAGGTTTTTAACAAATCCGTTAGTAACACCTTCAATCATATTAGCAATAAGTGTTCTGTAAAGCCCATGTTTTTGTCTTAAAGAAATAGAACCATCAGCACACTCTAATACTAATTGTGAGCCATCAACTTTCACAATTATACCTTCTGCTATATCTTGAGAAAGTTTACCTTTTGGGCCTTCAACTGCTACAGTAAGCCCTGAAACATTTACTTTTACCCCTGCCGGAATAGTGATTGGTGATTTACCAATACGTGATACTTTAACTTTCGGCTCTTGGGTTTTTTGACTTTCTTTTGCCATATTACACTCCAATTACCAAATTTGACAGAGATATTCGCCGCCTACTTTTTCATTAAGGCATTGTTTCACTGTTTTTATACCAGAAGAAGTAGAGATAATACCATTACCTAAGCCACCTAAAACAAGTGTTAAGTTTTTAGTATTTACATAAACTCTTCTACCAGGTTTAGAGATACGTTTTAAACCACGGATAACTGATTCGTTCATATCGTTGTATTTTAAGTAAACGATAATGTCTTTTTTGTTGCCGTTAGTAACTACTCTATAATTTTTAATATAACCTTCATCTTTAAAGATAGTTGCAATACTTTCTTTTATTTTAGAATAAGGTATTGTAACTTCTGAATGCTTAACCATTAATGCGTTACGCATACGAGCAAGCATATCAGCAATAGGGTCAGTCAATCTCATTTTGCTGCTCCTCCATCCTACCAGCTTGACTTGCGAACGCCTGGTATATCACCATTTAACGCAAGTTTACGGAAACACATACGGCACATATTAAACCGTCTCATAAAAGCACGTGGACGACCACAAAGTGGGCATCTATTATTTTTACGTACTTGAAATTTTTTCTTTTCAAAAGCACTGTTATACTTCGCAGTAGTAGCCATTTATACCTCCTGCTTAAGCAAACGGCATACCGAGAGCTTTCAGCAGTTCCCTGCCTTCCTCATCAGTTTTAGCCGTTGTTGTAATAATAACATCTAATCCACGTACTTTATCTATTTTATCGTAATCAATTTCCGGGAAGATAATTTGTTCTTTAACGCCCATAGCATAGTTGCCTCTGCCATCAAATGATTTAGGGTTTACACCTTTAAAGTCACGTACGCGAGCAAGAGCAATATTGAAAAAGCGTTGTAAGAATTCATACATAACGTCATGGCGTAAAGTAACTTTACAACCGATAGCTTGACCTTCACGAATTTTAAAACCCGCTATTGATTTTTTTGCTCTTGTTACAATTGGTTTTTGACCTGCAATTTTAGTCATATCACTAATAGCATGTTCAAGAACTTTTGCATTTGCAGCTGCTTCACCAACACCCATGTTTAAAACAACTTTTTCAATTACAGGCACTTGGTTAATGTTTTTGTAAGAAAAAGTTTTCATCATGTGTGGTACAACTTCTTTGAGATATTTCTCTTTTAATTCAGTCATATCTTTCCACCTATGCCTTATCAATAACTTCATTGCATTTTTTGCAATAGCGAACTTTTTTGCCGTTTTCTAATACTTTAACGCCAAGACGAACGCCTTTGTTGCATTTTGGGCAATGATACATAACATTAGAGATGGAAAACGGCATATTTTTTTCAATAATACCGCCGTCCGGGTTAGTTTGGTTTGGACGAGTGTGGCGTTTTACAACGTTTACATTCTCCACAACCACTTGACCTTTCTCTTTATCTAATTCAAGAATTTTAGATACAGTATTTTTGTTTTTACCAGAGATAACTACCACTGGGTCATTTTTTTTAAGTTTATATTTTATAGGCATTTTTATCTCCTATAATACTTCAGGTGCCATAGATACGATTTTAAGGAAGCCTTTCCCCCTTAATTCTCTGGCAACTGGTCCGAAAACGCGTGTACCTATTGGTTCGTTTTGTTTGTTTAATAAAACTGCTGCGTTATCGTCAAATTTAATATAAGTTCCATCAGCACGGCGTTTTTCTTTAGCTGTACGAACTACAACTGCACGAACTACCGCACCTTTTTTAATGTTACTGTCTGGGCTTGCTTCTTTTACGCTAGCCACAATTATATCGCCTACTTTACCGTAGCGTTTACGTGAGCCACCAATAACTTTAATAGCCATGATTTCTCTAGCACCAGAGTTATCAGCAACTGTTAAGCGTGATTGTACCTGAATCATTAAACAGTCTCCTCCCCTGTAGATTCAACAGAGCGAGTAATGATACTGTCGAGTCTCCAGCGCTTATTTTTGCTGAGTGGTCTTGTTTCAACGATTTGAACAAAGTCACCAACTCTTGCTGTATTTTCTTCATCATGAGCAAAAAATGTTTTACTGCGTTTGATGAATTTTTTATACATTGGATGCAGGATTTGACGTTCTACTTTTACAGTAATAGTCTTCTGCATTTTATCGCTAATTACGATGCCGCGACGAACTTTCCTACGTCCTCTACTTTCCATTTTCAACCTCTTTCTTACGACGCTCAGCTAGTATTGTTTTAATACGAGCAATATCCTTACGAGTTTGTTTGATTTTAGATGTATCTTCAAGCTCGCCAGTAGAAAGTTTGAAACGGAGACGGAAAGAATCTTCTCTAAGTTCCGCTTCTTTTTTCACTAATTCTTCTGTGCTTAATTCACGAATTTCTGCTGCTTTCACTATTTCACCTCTTCAGCTGCTGCTTTTGTAATAACTTTACATTTAACAGGCAGTTTGTGAGCTGCACGGCGAAATGCTTCTCTAGCTAATGCTTCATCAACACCACCGATTTCATACAGCACTGTACCTTCTTTAATAGGAGCTACATAACCCTCTAATGGACCTTTACCTTTACCCATACGAACTTCAGCAGGGCGTTTAGTAATTGGTTTGTGAGGGAAAATTCTAATTACAACATTACCACCACGTTTTAAGTAACGGTTGATGGCAATACGTGCCGCTTCAATTTGACGGCTTGTAATTTTTGCTTTACCAACGCTTACTAAACCGAAATCACCGTATACTACAGTATTGCCTTTTTGAGCTTTACCTTTAATACGGCCTTTAAACATTTTGCGGTATTTGGTTTTCTTTGGCATTAACATGATTATTCTGCCCCCTTGCCGCTTCTATCTTCAAGGATTTCACCAGTGAATATCCATACTTTTACGCCTATGATACCATAAGCTGTAAGTGCTTCTGCTGTGCCATAATCAATAGCAGCACGAAGTGTTTGAAGAGGAACGCGTCCTTTAATATACCATTCGCTGCGTGCAATATCTGCACCTGCAAGCCTGCCACCACACATTACTTTGATGCCTAATGCACCAGATTTTAATGTTTGTAACACTGCTTTTTTCATAGCTCTTCTGAAAGCTACGCGGCGAATAAGCTGCTGAGCAATAGAATCAGCCACAAGTGCTGCATCAAGCTCAGGTTTTTTCACTTCGCGGATAACAAGTAATACTTCTGCTGAAGTGAATTTTTTAAGCTCAGATTTGAGCTTTTCAATTTCCGCACCTTTTTTACCAATAACGATACCCGGACGGCTAGTATTAAGTGTAACTCTGATTTTAGAGCTCATACGTTCAATACCAATTTGTGCAATACCTGCTTGGTTTAAACGTTTTCTTAAAAACTGGCGAATTCTGATATCTTCAATTAAATTTTGGCTGTATTCTTTTTTATTAGAATACCATACAGAGTTCCAGTTTTTGTTAATTCCGAGCCTAAAACCATTAGGATTAACCTTCTGTCCCACTATTTCACCTCCGTTTCATCTTGTAAAACTACTTTAATATGAGTAGTCGGTTTACGGATAAGAGATGCTCTACCGTATGCACGAGGAGTATACCTCTTCATAGGAGGGCCCATTTCAATTCTAAGTACGCCTACTTTTAAGCGGGTCACATCACGAATCCCTTTGTTTTCTTCAGCATTTGCCATAGCTGATTTAATAACTTTAGCTATGATTGCTGCTGCTTTTCTAGGGGTAAATTTAAGGATAGCCATTGCTTCCTCAACTGGTTTACCTCTAACTAATTCTGCTACTTCGCGGGCTCTTCGTGTGGATACCCGAGCGAACTTGGCTACTGCCCAAACACCTTGTTCTAACTCTCTTTGAGTTTTTCTTCTTACTCTTTCTTTAGGTGTTTTAGATGGTTCTGTTGCTTTAACATCCATACGTCTTACCTTTTGACCTTTTTATCATCTTTCTTATGACCACGAAAAGTTCTAGTCAAAGAAAATTCACCTAACTTATGACCTACCATGTTTTCTGTAACATAGACAGGGATAAATTTATTTCCATTATGCACAGCAAATGTTAAGCCTATCATATCTGGCACGATAGTGCTTCTGCGAGACCAAGTTTTAATAACTTGTTTGCTGTTTGTTTCCTTAGCTTCTTTCACCTTTTTTTCAACGTGTGCGTCTATAAAAGGTCCTTTTTTAAGCGATCTTGGCACTGCTTCCTCCTATCATGCTATCTTTTAGATACGATATACTTATTAGATGGTTTATTTTTCTTACGTGTTTTGTAACCTTTAGTTGGTTTACCCCAAGGTGTTGTAGGGTGACGGCCACCACTTGTTCTACCTTCACCACCACCCATTGGGTGATCAACTGGGTTCATAGCAACACCACGAACTGTAGGTCTAACGCCTTTCCAACGTTTTCTACCTGCTTTACCAAGTTTTAAGTTTTCATGTTCTGTGTTAGAAACTTGACCAATTGTAGCTTTGCATTCTGCTTTAACAAGTCTGATTTCACCAGATGGGAGCCTTACGTGGCAATATTCGCCTTCTTTTGCAAGTAATTGTGCATAAGAACCAGCTGAACGTGCAAGCTGACCACCTTTACCAGGTCTTAATTCTACATTGTGGATAACTGTACCAACTGGCATATCTTTTAATGCCATAGCGTGGCCCGCTTTAATATCAGCACCTTCGCCACTTTGTACAATATCACCAACTTTTAAAGAGATAGGAGCTACAATATAACGTTTCTCACCATCTTTATAAACAACTAAAGCAATACGAGCTGAACGGTTTGGATCATACTCAATAGTTGCTACTGTTGCTGGAATACCATCTTTATTTCTTTTAAAGTCAATAATACGGTATAATCTTTTATTACCGCCACCTTGGTGACGAACTGTAATACGGCCTCTATTGTTACGACCGCCTTTTGATTTAATAACTTTTGTAAGCGATTTTTCAGGTACAGAAGATGTGATATCTGCATAATCGCTGTTTGTTCTAAAACGAACGCCTTTTGACGTTGGTTTGAAGGTTTTAATACCCATTTATCACTCTCCCACTACACTAAATCAAGCTTTTCGCCCTCTTTAAGAGTAACGATAGCTTTTTTCCAATCATTTCTTCTACCAAGAGTTCTGCCAAAGCGTTTTTCTTTGCCTTTAAAGTTAGCTGTTCTAACGTGAGCAACTTTTACTTTAAAAAACTCTTCAACTGCTTTTTTAATTTCAGATTTAGTAGCTTCAGTATGTACTTCAAATACTAACTTAGCTTCTACTAAAGCTTCAGCAGCTTCTTCAATTTGTGTTTTAGCAGCGTTTTTGTCTAACTTAGCAACTATATCAGCAAGCATTTTTCTGCTTTGAGCGTTACGTTTAGTTTTAGAAGTTTCAGTTTTTTTATCTTTTGATAAAACTGCTCTTTTAACTCTAGTAACTGCTGATTTTTTAGCATCTTCCTGCATCATCATTGCTTTTTCAGTAAGAAAAGGTTTTCTTATAACATCATACTTAGTAATCATTACTCACCTTCCACTGCAACGCCTGTGGCTTTTTCTACCATAGGGAGACTGTTTTTGAGGAAAATTATTTTGTAAGAGTTCATAATATCGTAAACATTTAAGCCGTCTACATGTAAAATATCTGCATATGGGATGTTGCTGAATGCTCTAACAACTTTCTCATCAATTGCATCTACTACAATTAAAACTCTTCTGTCTGCGTTGAAAGCTTTTAAGATTTCAACTGCTTCTTTTGTTTTGCCGTTTTCAACAAAAAGGTTGTCAATTACTGTAACACAGCCTGCATCAAATTTAGCATGGATTGCACTTTTTAATGCATTTTTAACCTTTTTCTTAGGCATAGAATAAGAATAATCTCTTGGTTGTGGACCAAATATAGTACCACCACCTCTCCATAATGGAGACCTAGATGAACCAGCTCTTGCTCTACCAGTTCCTTTTTGTTTCCATGGTTTTCTACCACCGCCGGAAACTAAACCCTTAGTTTTAGTAGCATGAGTACCTGCTCTTCTGCAAGCAAGCTGCATTTTAACTACTTCATGGATTAATACAGTGTTAACTGGATAATCAAGAATAGCATCATGCAATTCTGCTGTACCAACTTTAGAGTTTTTCACATCAAATACATCAATTTTTGCCATTAGATTTCCTCTAAATTTTTTCACACTTTTCAGATAGGTTATCCTGAAAACGTGCATTTGTGCATAAAAGGCTTTTAAGCTTATCGCACAAAATCTTTTATATAAAAGGCTTAAAAAGCCCTTAATTAACTAACTTTCTACCAACATCAGTCTATTTTTAGACATAGATATACGCATAGCACATTTATGCGTGGATAGATACTCTTGCATATTTTTAAATAAATATCAAGTATTTTTTTATAATTTTTAAATTTTTTTGATATAAAAGGTTATGCTATCTTCTAACCGCATCTGGTTTTCTAGGGTCTATCCAAATGCTATCTACTATTTCTCTGTTAACTTTATCATATATTACAAAGTTAATACCATATTTATTTTTACTTCTTGGTTTACCACTGACATTTATAGTAGCTTTGCCATCAGAAGATACAAGCAGGTTTACAATATTTTTCATTCTTCCTTTATATGTAACAGGTTTATTGGATATTTCTTCAAAAAATAATTTATTATCATCAATTATAGCAGCATAACGCATATTTGGTTTATCTGTATTATATTTTTTCAACCCAAATGATTTTAAATCATTTTTTAGGGTTTCTGGTAAGTTTTTTAAAACATCACCATTGACAGAAAGCAAAACAGTGTAGTTATCGTAATTCGCATACCGTTTCCAAGCTGAAAAAGATTTTGTTTCTTTAATCTCACCATTATTAATATGGCGCATATACTTAATATAGTCCTTGTCCCATGAAGAGTATCTAGAATCATTTTTATGTGTTGGAATATTGTATTTAGTTATTAAATATGGAATTAAATGATTAGTAACTTTATAACCACCAAATAAGTTAATATGATCTTTATCTCTAATATCTGTATTAAAATTAAAATGAATTTGTTCCAATAAAAAATTATAATCAATAAAATCATACCCTTTTTGTTTACAATATTTTTCAAAAGATTTAGTAAGTGTGATATTATCCGTTATATTAGGTAGGTTGATAAATATTATATGTGCATTATATTTTTTTGCTAAAACATCAAATTTATTCATTGTATTTTTAACATATAATGGAATATCAATTATTTCATAATTGGTTTTATCATTTTCTTCTAGCTTCCTTGATATAAATTTAGGTCTATCATTTGCAAGGCCTTTTAAAATACTATCATTTTTAAAATCATTTTTTGATAATTCTTTCCAACGACTATGGAATAAATTAATTGTATTCATTTCCTGCAGTGCTATTTTTGTATCATAATATTCTAAATAAGCAAATATTTTTTTATATAATGGCAACACACTTAAATCTTTTTGTGTTCTATCATCTAAATGTACCCCTTTTAATATAAATGAAATATCAATAACAGCGTATCTTATATTATGGTCTTTAAATGACTCTTCAAGAAATAAATATGTAGTAATACTTGATTGACCTCTTGTAGATCTATTAAATGAAGCTATATTATATTTATTCCAAATATAAAGTGGAGATATGCTATTAAACGTTCTGCTTGTTCCTAAAAAAATAACATCTATATCATTGTATACTTTATAATATTCATCAGATATATAAGTTTCTTGTTTAATACTTATAATATCTTCTATTTTATATAAAATTAATATTAAAATAATAAAAAATACAATAACAGAATTTATCAATATTAGCTTTATCTTCATTCAACACCTAAAATTCAAAATATATAAATTTTAATGGATCATAACCTGGTCCATAGATACCAAAAATTATTATAAAAATTATTGCTAAATAATACACTATCCACCTAAATACTAAATTTTGCTTTGCAAGTTCTTCTCTTATTTTTATACCCCTTTCCTGCATAAAAGATACTGCCCATAGTATCAAGATAGAAAAGCATAATACCCAGAAATCTTTTCTATCAAGCCCCATATCATATAGGGAATCATCAAAAAATATCCATGGGTTCCACACACTAAACATTTGTTTAATCATTATAATAGCAGTGTTAATATCTGGAGCTCTAAAAAATATCCATGCAAAATCAACTAATATAAAAGTGATTATTATATTAAATAATCTATAACTAAAACATGATGTATTTACTTTAAATATTGTTTCTACTTTATTTCTAACTGGTTTTAATATATCACCTATAATTTGATAAAAGCCGTGTAATGCTCCCCAAACTACATAAGTCCAGTTTGCACCATGCCATAAACCGCTTGTTAAAAATACTATGGCTATGTTTCTATATTTTTTTAATTTTGAACATCTGCTGCCACCAAGTGGAATATATACATAATCTCTAAACCAAGTGGATAATGATATATGCCATCTACGCCAAAAGTCCTGTATATTTAATGCAAAGTAAGGGTGATTAAAGTTTGCCATAAGCCTAAATCCCATTACCCACGCCGAACCTATGGCTATCGTTGAATAGCCTGCAAAATCTCCATATATCTGAATAGCAAAAAAGAATGCTGCTATGGCTATCTCTATGCCCTCATATGCTTCATAATTCTCAAATACAAAATTTACTAAAATGGCAGCTCTATCAGCTATTACCATTTTAAGAAAAAAACCAAAAAGCATTAATAATAAGCCGTCTTTCATCCGCTCATAGTTAAATCTATGCCTTTGATTTATCTGAACAAGTAAATTCTTACTTCTCTCAATAGGACCTGCTACAAGCTGTGGAAAAAATGAAACAAAAAGTGCATATTTTAAGAAATTGCGTTCTGCATAGATTTCTTTCCTATATACATCTATTGTATAGCTTAATGCTTGAAAGGTATAAAATGATATACCAACAGGTAATATAATATCAAATTTAGGCTGAATTAATTGAATATGAAGTGCTGATAATAAAAGATTTATATTATCTACTGCAAAGTAAAAGTATTTAAAGAAAAATAGTATGGAAAGGTTTAGAATTAAACTTAATGCTACCCACAGCTTTTTTAATTTGGTAGAATTCCCCCCCCCAGTTTATCTGAACGGTCTATTAATATACCACTTAAATATGTGATAAATGTAGATGTAAGCATTAATAAGGCATATACAGGGTTCCAAGCCATATAAAAATAATAGCTTGCAAGTAACAGCCAAATATATCTAAACCTATGGGGTATTAAAAAATAAAGTAGTGTTACTATTGGGAAAAATATTAAAAAATCAATAGAATTAAAAAGCATTAAAGTATATCCTTAATTTCTTATTTTATATTATGTAATATGTTATATAATATAAAATATAAAATATGTAAAGTGGTTTCTGCTTCACCCCCCCCCACATTTTTTTGAACTATGATTAAAAATGCTAATTTATAATAAACTAAGGAAGTATTTATTATTAATATATTTATATTAAAAGTATCAGTGAATAAAATTATATAAGTTAAAGCTTGTATATTATAAGATTCTTCGCTGTCGCTCAGAATGACAAAGCCACAAGAAGTGGCTCTTTAGTAAGGCGAGCGTTTTATGCGAGGACACTACGCCCTAGCGAGTAGCGTAGGAAATAGAAAAAGTGGCTGGATATTAAATGGATTTATTCCATAAGCCCGCTTAAATAAAAATTTCATGGACGGACTTTTTATTATGGATTAAATGATAACCTAGTTTTATTTATATATTTCTTTATAAAGAGCATAGCCGCCGCTTAGATTATAGCTTTCAAAACCATGATTATCTAATATTCTGCACGCCACATGACCCCTTAAACCAACTTGGCATACAATATATACCTTTTTATTTTTATCAAGTTCTGATAAATGCTCCCTTAACCTGTCTACTGGTATATTTATAAAACCCTCAATATGGCCAGCCATATATTCGCCTTTTGTCCTTGTATCTATTAACTGCACAGAACCGTCACGGCTTAAAGATGCTACATCATGATGGTGAAATACTCTGCTTATTCCATTTAACACATTTTCTGCCACATAACCTGCCATATTAACAGGGTCTTTAGCTGAAGAATATGGCGGAGCATAACAAAGCTCTAGTTTTGTTAAATCATCAACTGTTGCATTAAAATGAATTGATGTGGCTATTACATCACATCTTTTATCAACACCATCACCACCTACAATCTGAGCACCCATTACTTTTCTTGTATCTTTATTAAAAATAAGTTTTAAGTACATTTCCTGCCCGCCCGGATAATATGAAGCGTGGTTTGCTGGAACTGTAAAAACTTTTTCGTAATTTATATTCTGCCTTTTAGCTGTTTTTTCATTTATTCCAGTACATGCTGCTGTTAAATTAAACACTTTTAATATGGAACTGCCTTGAGTACCCCTGTATTCGCTTTTTATGCCTGCAATATTATCTGCTGCAATTCTGCCCTGTTTATTAGCAGGACCTGCAAGGGGAACCATTACTTTTTCTTTTGTAATATAATCAGTTACTTCAATAGCATCCCCCACTGCTAAAATGTGAGCATCACTTGTAAACATATTATCATCTACAATAATTGCACCTCTTTGGTTTACTGATAAGCCTGCATTTTTAGCAATACTGCTTTCTGGTTTTACACCTATTGCTAATATTACCATATCCGTATCAACAGTGCCTTTATTTGTATATACTTTTAAACTGTTTCCGTTTTCTTCAATTTTTTCTAAAGCAGTTTCAAGCATTAGGCTGACATTATTTTTACGCATTTCATTGTGTATGAGGCAAGCCATATCGTAATCAAATGGAGCCATTACTTGATTTTGCATTTCTATTAACGTAACAGAAAGCCCAGCAGTTACTAAATTTTCTGCCATTTCCACACCAATAAACCCGCCGCCTATAATAACAGCAGATTTTGGTGATTTTTCATTAATATAATCTTTTATTCTATAAGTATCTGGTATATTTCTTAAAGTAAATACTTTATCAAGATTAATACCTTCAATATTAGGACGGAAAGGTTCAGCACCAGGGGATAAAAGCAGTAAATCATAACTTTCTATATATTTTTCTGAAGTTAAATGGTTAATAACTTCTACAGTTTTTTCTTCCTTATTAATACTTATTACTTCATTAAAAGTGCGAACATCTACTTTAAAACGTCTGCCAAAACCTTTTGGAGTTTGCAAAGTTAAATCTGCTTTGCTTTTTATTTCACCACCTATATAATAAGGCAAGCCACAGTTTGCAAAAGAAATATATTCGCCTTTTTCAAATAAAATTATTTCTATATCTTCATTTAATCTTCTAAGCCTTGCAGCAGCACTTGCTCCACCTGCCACACCGCCAACTATTAATACTTTTGAAACTTTCATATATTTTCCCTCACTAAAGTAATTTAGCAATTTAATATTTATAAATATATTTTTCAAGTGATAAATATTTTTATCTACTTTCTTTATACAAAATACAAAAAAAAACGCCATAATTCTGGCGGCTTATAAATTAAAGAAAATAATTTATTTTACTATTTTTTTTGTTTAAATTCCATTTGACCAATTACTAATTTACCAGTTGCACTGTCATATGAATAAGTTTTAGCTTTTTTAAGGTAGTCAAAATATTCATATTCACCGTCATTTTGTTTTATAGTGCCTTCCATTTTAGTAGAAGCCATATAGCTTAAATTGATTTTGTTATTTGCTTTGATTTCATACATACCCATATATGTATTAACTAAAGCATAGCCATAAACTCCACCATTTCTAAAGCCAATCATAATTGATGGATATTTAACAGAAGTAAATTCTTTGCCAGATAAAACATCTTTTTCAGCAGCAAATGCAAATGAAGGTATAATTAATAATGATATTATAAATACTTTTAAAAATTTCATAAAACACCTCGTAAATTTTTCAAGTCCTTTTATACAAAAAATAATATTTTTTTGCAATTAAAATCTTTAATAAGAACGCTGTTTTTGCTTCTGCTGCCATTTGACAGCAAAAAGTGCAGTAAAAAAATAAATAAACACCTGTATCCACATATTAAGATACATAAACCTAATATCTGAAACATCTGCTCCCATTTGCCTGATATATAAGAAGCCTGTTACCCCCGGAGTAGAGGGTATTAAATATGATAATAATTTTACCCAGTCTGGCATCATAAAATGAGGCCATATAAAACCTGCCATCATAACAAATGGGATAGATGTCATTAATAATACTAATAATATTGCATCTCTGTCACGGGCAAAAACGCTTAATGATATAGCAAATAATATAATAGATAACCCGTAAGGCACAGCATATGACATAGCATCATATAAAGAATTATGAAGCTGTATTCCAAAAACCATAGGCCCTATTGTGAAAAAATATGAAAATACAGCAGCAAAAATTACAAGATATGTCAGCACCTTACCAAGAAGTATAGATACTGAGCTAATATGAGCTGGATAACCGTAGCCTATTTCATAACCTGTGGCATGAACTAATAATATTACCATTAATAATATCTGCTGTACAATTAAGGCATATATGGCAGGGGCAACAAATGTAACATAACCACCCCTTGGGTTAAATACAGGTTTCGCTGTTAAATTTACTGCTGACTGCAGCTTTAAAGCATCTTCAAAATGGATACCCATCATACTCATTTTTTGTATTTTTACCCCTGCTGCCGTAGTTAAAACAATTTGAGTAGCAGCTGATATGGCTGTAGAATAAAGGATAAAATATGAGCCGTCTGCAAATACTGAAACCACTGGGCTTTCCCCGCGGGCTACAAGTTTATAAAAATCATCAGGAATATATATAATACCAAAGACTTCTCTTAAATATACTGCCTTTTTTGCTTCCTCCATGGAAGGATATTTAATAACTTTTAAACTTTCTGTATTATTAAGCATAGTAATAACTGTTTTAGATAAATCAGACTTATCTAAATTAACTACTGCTACAGGCATATCACGCACAATATCATTTTCATATGGAAATGGATAATAAAAAGAGTAAAAAGCAGTGCCTACAAATATAATAGTTATTGCAAGTTTATCAAAAATAATCTTTCTAAATTCTAAAAGCATTATGGAAAATATATTTTTCATACCTGCCTCCGAATATAGTTAGATGTATAAATTTTAATAACTGCAATAGATATGGCAAAAGCTAGAGTGCCTAGTATAAGCATATATGTAATTTCAGAATATGTAGAGTTATATGGAGCACTGCCTCTTATTGCTTCATTTACTAAAACTCTGTGATAATGGGTAAGTGGGAAAAACTCACTTAAATAATAAGCAAACTTAGGCATAGCTATCTGCGGATAAGAAATGCCAGCATAAGCAAATGTTGGGGCGGCATATACTGCTGCTGCACTAAATGCTAAAGGTCTTAAAATTACAGCAATAAAAAGCCCTGCTGCCATAGATACAAATACATAACATATTGTAGCAAATATAATCTTTAAAAACCCGTCATGCAGTGGCACTTTCATATACACAAACAGCACAAAAAGCATAAACATCCCTGAAAAAGTAAATATTATACCATAGGGAAGCAGTTTGCCTAAAGTATATGAAAATGGTGCATCATCCACCATAGATGCAACTTCTACAAACCTGCCAGAACGCTCTTCAAATAATACTCCATAAAGCAGTGAACTTATTACAAAAAGCTGAAATGCAGCAGGAATAAGCCCAAATACAAAAAAGTATTGATAATTTAAGTATGGGTTAAATAAAATTTTCTCACCCAGCTCCACAGGTTTTAATTGGAAATCAGCATCGTAAGCTGGTACTCCATGGCTCATTAAATATTTTTTATTATAAATATTAGAATATTCTCTAACAGCAGTAAACACGCCTTTATTAACAAGTGAACCAACTATAAAAAGTTCGTTGTTATAATAAAGCACCACATCTGCCCCTTTATAACCAAGCACTTTTTTTGAAAAATCACTAGGGATTAGCACTGTGCCATATATTTTGCCACTAACCATTAATTTTCTTGCTTCATCCATACTGGCAGGGTTTGCTTTTATTTCTACATAAGGGGATGCGTTTATCATGCCTGTAATATCACGTGATAATGCACTATTATCTTCATCAATTAATGCAATAGGAATATCACGAATAACAGGATTAGAAAATACTCCTATAATAAGCACACAAAGCACAAGAGGAGTAAATATCATAAAATATAAAAGTTTTCTGCGGGTATAAAGCAGAAAATCCCACTCTCGTTCAAAAAAATATTTAACAGTGTTTAAATATTCTCTTAATTTCATTTTTATTTACTATATTTTGTACTAGAATAAAAAAGCCCAGTCATACCAGCTCTTAACCCTGGTATATCCATTTTTGGATATGCTTTTACTTCAAAGGTTTTCAAGTCAAAATCTGCACTTGTTTTTGTGGCACTCCATACAGCATAACTGCCAGCAGGTGCAATATAACGCACTTCACAAGGATATACTTCTGTGGAAGAAAGTGCAGGTATTTCCACATTAATAACTGTACCCATACGGATATCTTTTAATAAATCTTCCCTTAAATAAAATGTTATCCACATATCATTTAAATCTATTAAGCTGATAACAGGAAACCCGGGAGTTACAAGCTCACCCTGTTCTACTACAACTGTTGAAACTTCACCGTCTATTGGTGCATAAAGTATTGTATCTTCAAGCAGTACCATAACTTCTTTTAAAGCACCTTGAGCCTGTTCTTTAATGGCTTCAGCTGCTGTTTTATCTTCCTGCCTTGCCCCAGTTTTTGCCATTTCATAGTTAGCCTCAGCTGCTTTCACATCATTTTGAAGCACTTTCCACTGGGTTAATGCCTCATCTAAACTCTGAGTTGTAACAACACCATCATCATGAAGAGATTTTACCCTGCTGTATGTTTTAAAAGCATATCTTTCTGCTGCTATGGCTTTTTGATATACATTATATAAAGCAGTAATCTCTTCCTGCCTTGCCCCTATATTTACTTTGTTTTCTTGAGCTTCAGCAGCTTTTACAGCAGCTAATGCTTGTAATTCTTTTGCTCTTAATGTAGGTGAATCAAGTTTTGCAAGCACTTCACCTTTTTTAACGTGCTGCCCCTCTATAATAGATAATGACTGTACATTACCCGGAACTTTAGCTGCAACCTGCACCTGTTTTGCATGGAACTCTCCCTGTATAGTTAAAGGTACAGGACGTGTTGCATACCACACACTGACAGATATAATAGCACCTATTACAATAAACGCTAAAGAATAATAAATATATTTCATAAAGACATCTCCTGCCTAATTATTTAAGACCCGGCTCTACAAAAGCACGTGCTCTGTATGTTTCAAAAGAATCAAATATTCCTGAAGTTGTAAGCATACTTAAAAGTGCCATATCAAACTTATAGGCTGCTGTAATGGCAGACATTTTAGAGTTTGATAAAGCAAGCTCAGCATCAACTACATCTAAGGAAGTTGCCATACCTTGATTAAAAGCTTTCTGTCTTGCCCTTAAATATTCTTCTGTAAAAGCAAGTGATTTTAATGATGCCATATAATCTTCTCTGGCGTTCTGCATGGTAATATACTGCTGCTCTACTAATGTCTGTATATCTTTTTCAGCCCTTAATGTCATAAGTTTTACACTTTCTTCTGTTTGTTTACTGGCTTTAAATTGGTGATAGTTTTGCAAGCCGTCAAAAACATTTAATGACATTTGCACCCCTACCATATATTCTGGTGACATTGATGTAAGCTGATAATCATAAATATTTGCCATACCAAAAACATTTATTTTAGGTATAAATGATGAAACACTGTTTATAACACCAGCTTTAGCAACATTTTTGCCTTCCTGCACTTGTTTTAATTTAGCGTTACTGCTAACAGCCATATCTTGAAAATATGAAAGGCTTTCAATATCTTCTTCTGATATTATAAAAAGCGGCGTGGAAGGAGTAATATTATCTTCTGTGCTGTTTATCATTGATTTTAAAGCAGATTCTGCTAATTTTGCTTCTCTTATAGAAGTATTAAGGGAGTTTTCAGCTTCACTTAATGCCATTTCAGCGTGTAAGCGTTCCACCTTTGCAAGCATACCAGCTTTTTCAAGCTTTAATGCTTTGTTGTAGTGGTCCTGCATAGAATCTCTAACTTCTTCTTTAACCTTTATAACATCTTTTACAAACCTTAATGTAAAATATTTTTCTGCCATAGAAGCTCCTAGCTCATCATGGCGAACTTTAACTCCTGCCTTTGCTATATTCATATTGGCAGTTGCAAGTTTATTAGCTGCAAATATTTTACCACCTGTAAAAACTGGCCACAGCATAGTAGCATTAAGAGTAAAAAACTGGTCCTTTTGCACTACCTGCTGCATAGTATCTGGGATATTTAATGGTGGAAGCGGAAGCGGAATAGGTAGATTACCTAAAGCACCATTTATACCGTTTTTTACATGGGTTAAATCCACATCCATTGTTAAATCATTGCCAAAATAAGCATAGGCTGCATTAACTGAAAACCTAGGTGAATAAAGCCCTAAGGCTGCTTTTTTTAAGTATTCTTTTTCTTTTAAATCTGCTTCAGATTGTGCTATACTTTCATGGCTGCCATAAAGCCTTTCAAGAGCCTGTTCGTAACTAACTTCTGAAGCATAAGAAAAATGGTTTGTAAAAACAAATAAAAATATTATAAAAACAAGATGCAAGTATTTCTTCATGTTACCCTGAACCTTTAAATTAAATTATACATTTTATTCTATATTATTTTTTTATAATTTTAAACTATTATTTATTGATTTTACCATACATTAAAGGCTATATTGTAGTTTACTAATATGTTAGGAATTTTTACAATGTATAAAAATATAAAACTGCTTGCTGTAATTGATGATGAATTTTTTAATGATGATGCTTTTTATTATGCCTCATCTATTGAAAAATATGCTGATATTATCTGGTATAGAATAAAGAATAAAAATGAGCAATATATTAAAAAAATAGAAAAAATGCGTAATATAATTAATAACTGCCCCCTTGTTTTAAGTAATGATTATATTACTGCTTTAAAATTTCAATATGACGGCATACATATTAATAAATATAATTTACATAATTTAAGCACAATTAAGAAAACCACCAAATTAATAACAGGATATTCAAGCCACAGTACAGAAGAAATTGATAATATCAATACTGATTATTATACATTAAGCCCTATATATGATACTCCAAAAAAATATCAAGTTAAGCCTTTAGGAATAGTTGACTGTGATAAAAGTAAGAAAGTTTTTGCTTTAGGTGGCTTAAATTTGGAAAATATGGAGCATACTGCATCTTATTTTTACGGGATAGCAGGCATAAGGCTTATTAAAGATATAGTTGATAATGCTAATTTTTAATCCTTAAAATATTTAAGCCTAAGGCAATAAATATAATACCAGAAATTTTATTTAGGTATGTGGAAAATTTTGAAATTCTAAGAGCAGTAGAAATATAAGAAGATGCTGCTACTAAAAAAAGGCTCCAAATAGTGCCTATTACAATAAATGTAAACCCTAATATTAAAAAAGGTACTGGGGTTAAGGCGTCACTCTTTACAAACTGAGGCAAAAGTGCTAGGAAAAATAGTGCTACTTTTGGGTTTAATATGTTTGTAAAAAAACCCTGCCTAAATGTCTTTTTTAATGAGCTTAATGATTTTTCTGAAAGTACCATTATATTAGATTTTGATTTAATTGCCATAATACCAAGGTAAATTAAATAAGCAGCACCTGCAATTTTCACAATATTAAAAAGCAGTGATGAAGTCATTAATATAACAGATAACCCAAAGGCTGCTAGTGCAGTATGTACAAAAAGACCACAGACAATGCCAGCAACCGAAGCAAAACCCTGCCTGTAGCCACCCGCTATTGATTTTGTTAATATAAATATGGTATCTGAGCCGGGAGTTAGACTCAATATTATAACTGCACCAATAAAACCTAAATAATTTGTTATATAATCCATTACTGCACCAAAGAATTCATAGAAAACAGCGGCTGCATAATAGATATTACAATAAAACCTACAAGCACACCTATTACCACAATAAATATTGGCTCTATAGCTGAAATAAAAGATGTAAGAAACTTATCCACATTTTTAGAGTAAAACTCGTTTACCCTTTCTAAAAGCTCTGGCATATTACCTGATGATTCACCAGTTGATACTGCTGCTGGAAAAAGCTCTGGAAATATACCTGCATTTCTAACAGCCACAGAAAATTTTGTACCAGACTGGACAGCCTCTCTTACTTGAGTAATTGTATCAAACATATACTTATTATCTATTACAAGGGATGCATAATGCAAAGCATCTGTTAAGGGAAGCCCTTCTTTTAACTGAAATGATAATACGTGGGCAAATTTTGCCACAGACACATGGGATATTAAATTGATTTTAAAAAGCTTTTTATCTACTTCAAGCCTAAATTTTGGGTTGTTTTTATATAAATACCTTATGGCAAATATAATAAATAATAAAAATAGTAAAAGTACAAGCCCATAATTACTAACAAAATCTGAAGCTTTCAATAAAAACTCTGTAGAAGCAGGGATTTGCTGTTTCATTGAAGCAAATATTGATTCCATTTTTGGCACTACAAAGGCAAGTAAAAACCCTAATACTGCCATACCCATAACAAGTATTGTCATAGGGTAAACCATAGCTGTTTTTATTTTATCAGTATTTTTTCGTTTATCTTCTTCATAAACTGCAATATCTGCCAAAACTGCTGCAAGTTTTCCCACCTGCTCTGAAGCTTTAATTAAGTTTACATACATTGGGTCAAATATTTTAGGGTATTTTGATAAACTTTCAGAAAACCGCATACCTTCAGAAACTTTTGAAGCTGATTCTATTAATGCGTTTTTTAAATTCTGCTCTTTCGTGCTTTTTGCAACGATTTTCACAGCTTCCACTAAAGGGATACCGCTTCTTAAAAGCAGGGAAAGCTGAAAGAAAGTATCTGATAAATTTAATTTTTTTGCAAATATTTCCTGCAGTTTTGCATAAGATGATGATTTTGTGCCAGATTCTTGTATGGTTGATACAAAAATACCTTCGCCTAAAAGTTCATTTGTGAGGGCCTGTTTGCTTACTGCCTCCCGCACACCTTTTACATCTTTTCCTGTTTTTGATATTCCTTTATATGAATATGTAGGCATTAGTCAACCTTTGTTACAGCAAGCACTTCAGATGGGGTGGTTATACCTTTTTCTACTAACGCTGCACCGTATTCAAACATGGTCCTAAACCCTTCTTTTCGTGCTTCTTCCTTTATATCATAGCTTGATGCTCGTTTATTAATTAATGTTCGCAGGTTATCAGTAATTTCCAGCATTTCAAATATACCAATTCTCCCACGATAACCTGTATTAAAACAATGGGGGCATCCTTTACCTGCCATATATTTTTCAAGCTTAATACCTGCTTTTAAAAAGGTACTTTTAATAAAATCATCAGCCTCCACTTCTTCCTGACAGTAAGGGCATATTTTACGTACAAGCCGTTGACCAATTACAATAGCTAAAGATGATGATATTAAAAATGGCTCAACTTCCATTTCTATAAGCCTAGCTATTGCTGTTGGCGAGTCGTTTGTGTGAAGTGTGGATAATACTAAGTGACCAGTTAATGAAGCCTGTATGGCAGCTTCTGCTGTTTCATTATCCCTGATTTCACCAACTAGAATTATATCTGGGTCCTGCCTTAAAAATGTTTTAATAGCTTGTGCAAAAGTTAGATTTACAGCAGGGTTCATCTGCACCTGTGTTACATTATCAATATGGTATTCCACTGGGTCTTCTATTGTTACCACATTTTTATTATCCCTATTCATAGCAAGCAGGCAGGCATAAAGAGTTGTTGTTTTACCACTACCTGTAGGACCTGTTACTAAGATAATACCGTTAGGTCTGTCAAGATATGGGCGAAATCTATCATAAAGCTCACCGTCTAAGCCTATCTGCTGCAATGATGTAAAATCTGAAGAACGCTCTAATATCCTTAAAACTGCCTTTTCACCGTTAATGGAAGGCATGGTAGACACACGAATATCTATTACTCTGTTACCGATTTTTAAGTTTATTCTACCGTCTTGAGAGCGCCTTGTTTCTGCCACATCAAGCTGGCCTATAACTTTAATACGTGCTAGGATTGGGTCATGAACGCTTTTTGGGTATGTTTTTAAGGTATTAAGGCAGCCGTCCACCCTAATGCGTATTAAAAAGGCACCATCTCTGCCTTCAAAATGAATATCACTAGCACCATTTTTCACTGCACTAATAATAATTTGGTTTACAAGGCGTATAACTGGGGCATCATCATAGGATGAAGTTAAAATATCAGCATCATCACCTAAATCTTCACTATCTTCTGCTGTAACATCATCTACTTCGCCGCCAAAACTTTCTAATATCTCTAAAATCTGCTTTTTTTCTGCATATTCATAAACTGGTGAAATACCCAATGAAAAGCTCATAAATTTAGCTTTCTGCAAACCGTTTTCACCGTTATATAAAAACTTAATTTCACCATCATTTTCAACAGGTACAAAGTCACTTTTATCAGGAAACTTCATATAGCTGGATTTTACTTTTTCAAACCCCTCACTCATTATTCACCTGTTTTTTCCTCAGTTGATGGGGTGATGGTAATAATATTATTATTTTCAGTACCATTATTTTCAGTATTATTATTTTCTATATTTTCATTTGCTGCTGGCTCATTAGTAGTAACAGGTGTAATAAGTTCTTTATTTTCCTCTATTTGTTTTTCTTGTTCTTTTGCTTGTTTTGCTTTTTCTTTTTCAGCCTTTTTTAAAGCTTTTTGTCTTTCTTTTTCAAGGCGTTTTGCTTCTTTTTCTGCTGCTGCTTTTTCTTTATCTCGCTGCTTTTGTGTTTTTTTAGCTTCTTCTGGGCTTAAACCTTCTATTTCGTTTTTAAGTTGAATTGACCTGCCAGTATCTGTAAAAGAACCTTTACTAAATTCTTTATCGCCCTGCCTGTTAAAATCTTCCATTGTGGCACGTTTGCCTTCCATTAATTTTTCATTATCTTCCAATGTATCAATTATATGGGCAGTTATAAAAAGCATAACATTTGTTTTTTGGGTACTTGTAGATTGTTTCTTAAATAACCAGCCTAATATAGGTATATTTGAAAGACCCGGTATGCCTGAAACTGTTGTGGTAGAGTCATCTTTTATCATACCAGAAATAACCATAATAGAATGGTTTTTAAGTTTTACAGTAGTATTTGTGCTTCTTGTAAGAGTAGTAGGTGCTGTTGAGCTTACAGCTGAGCCAGATACTTTTTTTATTTCCTGTTCTATGGCAAGAGTAACCATATCATCACTTGAAATCTGTGGCGTTACCTTTAATTTCACACCTACATCTCTATAATCAAAAGTTTGTATTGGGTTATTATTTGAGTCATACTTTGTACTTGTTTGGTATGGCATATTTTCACCCACAAATACTTCAGCAGGTGAATTATTTAATGTTAATATCTGCGGGTTAGAAATAATATTTATACCACTTGATGTTCTAAGAGCAGAAATTAATGCACCAATTGAAGGAAACTTTGCCCCTTGAAATGAAATAATATTACCAATTACACCAATACCAAGTCCTGCACCAAGCCCAGTAAGGGAAGGAGCTCCTTGGTTTATAGAGCCTATAATGCTTCCTAAACCACCGTCCTGCATGGAGCTTCCTATAATAGTCCCTGCGGTGTTACCACCACCTGCAAACCATTCCACTCCAAACTGTGAGCTTTTATCTATGGTTGTTTCTAAAATTAATGCTTCCACATATACCTGACGCCTTGGCACATCAAGTTTTGCTATTAATGAATCTAAATTATCATAAAGCTCTTTATCGCCTATTGCTAAAATAGAGTTTGTAGCATTATCTGCTGATATACTTACTTTTGATGATGATGTGCTAGTAGTTGCTGTACCAGTTTTACCAGCCTGCTGAGAAAGGGATGTAACAAGCTTAGATAATACTTTCTCCACATCTTCTGCCCTTGCGTTTTTCAAATAAAAAACCCTTGGTTCTGTATTGATTGCCATACTTTTTGTATCAAGGTTAGCTATTATGGCAGATATTCTCTCATAATCTTTCTTTGTAGCTGCTATAATTAATGTATTTGATATATCATCAGATATAACAACTGGCGAGCTTGGATTTATTGAGTTTTTTGCAAGCTCATTAAAAAATTTAGTAATTTGCTGTTCTATTTTAGAAGCTATAGAATATTCAAGAGGCAAAGTATAAAATTCATAACCTGCTGCCACATTATCCACACGCTTTATTAATGCATTCATTTTTTCTATTCTTGAAGCATCATCTCTTACTACAACAATATTTAAACCACGTACAGCTTCCACATAACCAGTTTTAGATTTCATTCTATTTAATACAGGAAGCAGTGTGGCAGCATTGTAATTATTTAATGCTATAACTGTTGTAATATATCCATACGAGCCACCTTTTCCCATGGTTAAATCTTCATCAAAAGATTGAATATCTTTTTCTGCAATAATCTGGATGCTGTCCCCTTTTGTAACAGGTTGATAACCATTTAATTTCATTACAGAATAAAAAATATCAAGTATCTCTTTTGCATCCATATTTTTTTGAGATGATATTGTAACATTACCCTTTAAATCTGCCTCATTATAGATAACATTTTTACCAGTAAATTCTGAAACAAATGTAATAAAATCTTTCATTGGTACATTTTTAAAATTTACCGCATAGGTATTTTCTTGAGCATAAATATTTAATGCAAATAATAAAACTAAAATTGTAAAAAATAACTTCTTTCTCATCTAATTTCCACAAATAAGGATTTTTTTTCTTTATTTCTAAGCATATCTACATTTAAAGCTGATATATCATCAACTTGAGAAAACATATTAAATAAAGCGGCAGGGTTTGTAAGTTCACTGCCATTAATTCTCGTTATTATATCGCCCACTTGCAACCCTAACTTTAGCAGTGGTGATTCTGGTTTTAACATTGCAACCCTGTACCCTACAAACTGACCTTCTTCATAATATGTGGCAACACGTGCACTTTGCAGCACCTGATTAATATCTTTTAAATCGTTTTTAAGCTCATCTCTAGGCACTGTAATATTTATATTTGAGCCAGTATCTTGTATCTTTACACCAGTTTGCAAACCAGCTGACTGATTGGCTGGTGCTGTATGAGTTACTTCTACCCTTGCTCCGTTATCTATAACAAGTGAATAAGTTTTACCATCCTTTACAATATTTGCAAAACCATAATTTAGTTCAACAAGTTTAATACCTTCTTTTTCATGGCCTAAAGATATGCTTACAGTACCACTATCAAGCATTATTGTAGCAATACCAGAATTATTAATTTCATCATATATTATACCAATTAGCGTCGCATTAAATGGCGGTGCTGGGTTAAGAGGTGTGCCGTCTGGGGTAGATACAGCTGTTTCACCTGCGCCTCCAGTTGAACTATTTGCCTGAGCCTGCGGCGTCATATCAAGCATAAAAATATTTTTACTAATAATATCTGATGCTGTTTTATTATAATCAATCTGTTCTTTTTCCACCTTTTTTACCCTTGGTATTGGCAGCGGCTTTGGGGCAGTAAAAACTGATGAAGCAATGGTTGATACAAGATACCCTAAAGCTACACCTATTACAGCAGGATATAAAAGATAAGGCAGTTTAAAATTTACCATGCTATATGCTTTATCAATAATTTTTATAAATTGCAATTGTTTTTTTTACTGTATAAAATTTGTATACATAATCATCTGCCATATTTCAGGCGGATAATTAATAAAAACAATTATATTAAAGATACTGTGTGCTGTAAAAGGCTGTTTTATGCTTTTATATTCATCATAAAGCAGACCTATATATAATGATGGAATTATTAATAGAATAGTTACATAAATATTGCATCCTGTAATTAGGTGAGCAAAAGCAAATATAATAGATGTAATAATATTTGCCAGTGAGATATATGAAAAAAATGTACATTTTATGTATTTTTTTATATTCTTTTGAACTATCCCCCTAAAAATAAACTCTTCTAAAAATGGGGAGGCAAATAAAAACAGTAAAATATTGTAGATGGATGTATTTTTCAAACCATATATATATATGCTTATACCATAAACAAATGTTATTGCTGTAAAAATAAAAATATGTAACAAATACTTTTTCATAATATACTATACTACAAAATAAGATAATTTTAAATGATTTATTGATTTTTATAAAATATTATGTTAGTTTTTGAGTGAACTTTATAAAAGGAGAAATATATGCAGAAAAAAAATATGCGTCCGGGTTTTACATTAATAGAACTTATGGTTGTTTTAGTTATATTGGGGCTTTTGGCTACTTTTATTGGTCCACAGATTATGAGTGCACCAGATAAAGCAAGGGTTTCAAAAGCTGTAAATGATATTAAGGCATTAGAACAGGCTTTAGATATGTATAAAATAGATAACGGTTTCTACCCTACTACAGACCAAGGCTTACTTGCTCTTGTGGAAAAACCAGAAACTGACCCTGCTCCTAACAGCTGGAACCCTAGCGGTTATTTAAAAGACCCTGTTGTTCCAAAAGACCCATGGGGTAGAGATTATATTTACAGAAGCCCAACTGAAGAAGAAAACAGACCTTATGAAATTATTACATACGGTGCAGATGGTCAGGAAGGTGGCGAAAACTATAACGCTGATATTACAAGCTATAATATTGTTAAATAAGTAGATTTTAGGGAAAGTGGCTATCACTTTCCCATTTTTTGATATTTATGAAAAAAGCCTTTACTTTAATGGAACTAATGGTAGTTATGCTTATAATAGGCATTGGGCTTATGAGTTTAACTCCGCAGATAACTTCAAAAAGTGTGGGTGTTGACCCTCGTCTTGAATATCTTGATAAGCTTATAAAAGAAGAATGGGCCCGCTCTATAGAATTGGGGCAGCCTATTGCAATTACTGGTTTTAAAGGCAGTGCCAATTTTCTAAACCATGATAAAGAAAGTAAAACATTACCCGATACAAAAGAAGTAAGTGAGATAACTATTAACAAATATCAAGTCCGTGGTAATGAGTATGCAATTAGAGTTTATCCTGATGGATTTTGTGATTATTTTGAAATGACTTTAGATGACGGAAAAATAATTGAATCTATCCCACTGCTTATGACTACAAGGTATAAAAATGAGTAAAAGAAAATTAAAAAAGGGGTTTACCCTTTTGGAAGTATTAATTGCTTTAGCAGTATTAAGCATTAGTATGCTTGGTATTTATTCACTGCAAAGTATGTCTATGAAAGCTCTTTATACTTCTAAAGAAAAAATGTTTGTTATAGAAAGAGCCTATGACAGGATTGCAAGGCAGATTAATTTTCCAAATAAAGCATATGAAGAAACAGAAGATTATAATGGCACTTTAGTCCATTATTCATTTAAAAAAGAATCTTCTGGAGTTCCTGCTGTGCAAAAAATAACAATGACAGTTTCAACAGATAGTGCTACTGTAAGTTTTGTATATTACGAAAAAACAAGTTCTGGTACAGGGTTTGGTATATAATGAAAAAAGGCTTTACTTTATTTGAACTTTTAATTGCTGCTGCTATTTCTTCCATTGTGGCTTTAGGCGTTTATTCCCTTTTTTCATCCCTTGCAACATCTAGGGACAGAGCCGTAACACAAAGTGAAAATATTGTTTTACAGCAATCGCTTACAAGGCTTATAAATAAAGATGCCAGAATGATTGTAGAAAATTCTATAAAAGTGGATAAATCAGGGCAAAAATACAGGCTTACTTTTACTACACAAAACAGCCTTAGGTTTAATAAAGCATTAGCTGTTGATGTAACATATTATATTGATGATGATAATTACCTAGTTAGAAAAGAAGAAAATGCAGATACTGCTTTTACTATGGAAATGAGAATAGTGCCTAATGTTACAGAGTTTTCTGCCACATTTTATGACGGCAGTGAATATAAAGAAGAAGCTGTTGCAAATGCGAAAATGATGAATATTAATATAACATTAAATCAGCAAAATATAACAATACCAGTTGCAAGGACAATAGATAATACGTAAATGAATAATAAAATGAAAAAAGGCTCAATATTAGTGACAGTTTTAATTGCTATTGCAGTATGCACTACCATTGCACTTTTTATTTATGAAAGGACTATGGCAGCTTACGGCACTGTTATAAGCCTGCAAAATGATTATCAAGGTGCAATTTATGCTATGACGGCAATAGAAGCCATTGAAATGGCGTTTCAGTATGATGAAGCAACATATGACTGTGCCGATGATATTTGGATGAAAGTACCACCAATTCCTCTTGATAATGGGTTTATGACAGCTTACATTAAACCACTTAATGCTAAAATTCCGCTGGCTGGGCTTAATTCAAAAGATGAAGCATTAAAAGAAAGAACTCAAAAAGCATTTGAAGAAATTATGCGTAATTTGGAGCTTACAGAGCCAGATATTTATGAGCTTTTAACATGGGTTGGAGCAAGCGACCCAACTGGAGAGCGTTATGATGAAAATGGTGCACCATACAGTGCAAAATCAGGGCAATTGCAGACTTTAGCAGAGTTTGCTTTTATACCTTCTTTTAAAGCAGATTTTGCAAAAATTGTGCCTTATGTTTCCATAGCAGGAGATGGTAATAAAATAAATTTAAACCTTGCTTCAAAAGAAGTGATTGATGCCTATATCCCAGAGCTTTCTGCTTATTCTGACCAAATTATATCAACAAGAGAAACAGAACCTTTTAAAGATGTTTCTGCCATTTATAATATAATGGGTGCAGCTATGCAGGATGAATATAGTAAAATTTTACCATATATTGATGTAAAATCTTCTTTATTTTATATTAAACTTGAATTAAATATAGGAGATGATAATATATATTACCATTTACTTGTACAGAGAAATGGTGCAAGTGTTTCACCATTAAAATATATTGAAGGAAACAGCATAGATTATTTTTAATTAAGGAGAATTAAGTATTTATGGAACACAACTACTTTCTTAAAGATGGGCTGCTCTATAAACTTTCTGGCAGTTCTACTTACAGAGTTAGTATAGATGATGTATTAAATGATAATAATAGAGCAGGGCTTATTATTGATGATACTTATTTTTTCTATGTAGGTATGGAGCATATTTCCACAAGTGCTAAAAAAATAAATGCTATTGCCCAAAACTACTTAAATGTATTATTTCCTTCTGATATGGTAAAATATTTTGGTGTTTTCCAAAACAGCTCAAAAACTATTATATATATTATTAATGACAGCCTAATAGATATTATAGAAAATAATAAAGAACTTTTTACAGTATTTAAAAAAATATCTACGCCGTTTTTAGAATTGTGTATGAAATATAACGAGTTTATTTTTTCAGACGGCATAAAAAAATATATGCTTTCTGAAAATATGGTAAGTTTAAGCGATACAAATTCCAATGAATTTATTACAGCTAAAGATTTATTTGATACATTAGAAAGTATTAAATATTCTATTACACTTCCGGGCATTATTAAAAAATCAGCCCTTAACCTGCCCTTTGCAGCTCCTGCTGCTGCAATACTTATTATTTATATATTTTTTATAATAGGAAGTATTAGCCAAATTTCAGCTAATAATAAAGTAAATAAATATTATGAAGAGAGCTTGCAAAAAATATATAATAATATGGGGGTTGCTTCATCAAAGGACCCATACGGGCTTTTAATACAGCAGTCAAAATCCGTATCAGGTGGCGGCTCATCTCAGAGTATTTTAAGTGTTTTAAATGACTTAAACAGTGCCTATATTGATGGTGTTGCTTTTGAAGGGCTTAATATTAGGGATAATGATATTAGAGTAACTGGTATTGCAACTGATTTTGCAAAAGTGGAAGAAATAAAAAAATTAATGGAAAATAAGCTGCAAAAAAGCATAAATGTAGATGATACAAAAAAAACAAAAGACGGTATCACTTTTACTATGAAATATGATAAAGGTATGTGATAATGGAAAAATTAAAAGAGATTTTTCATAAATTAAAAAACACTGAAATAAACTTAAAAGATTTAAAGATTTCATCATTAAAAGAAAAACTAAGCAGTATTAAAGTTTCTGCTGATGAAAAAACAGAAAAGGAAGAATTTTCTTTAAAAAATTTAAAAAATTTGAAAAATATTTCCTGGCAGGATATAAAATCTTTTGATTATAAAAACTTTTATTTAAGAAATAAACAGCAGATTTTAACAGTATTTGTTGCTTTAATGGTTGTATTTTTTCTTTTTTACTGGACTAATGTATTTTTAGATTCCAAATTATCATCATCTCTTTCAAAAGCAGAAAATACTTATAAAAAGCTTGAAAATGCTGCAAATATGGCAGGCCAGATTCAGTTTGCAAAATCAAAAGGTGTTAATGCTATGACATTAAGCCTTTTAGTATTTATACAAAATACTGGCTCAGAGATTGGTATTTCTGATAAAATAGTTAATTTAAGACCTGTTACAGCTTCAAAAGGTATTGAGCACGTTTCTTTAAGAATGGAAAACTTATATTATGATGAACTTGTAAACTTTTTAAAAGCTGTTGAAAAATATGATAATCTTTCCATTAAAGTTATTAATTTTAATAAAAGATATGATAACCCTAAAATGATAGATGCTTCTATTGAAGTTGTAAAAATGTAGCGAGATATGTATGAATAAAAAAAGAATAATTCTTTCTGTAATCGTATTTTTATGTGCTTTTTTAATAACTATAATTGTTAAATTTCCATTAAATGCTGTTGTATCTAATATTATTGCAGATACTGTTAAAAACAGAAAAATAGATATAAGGTATGATAGTATTAATGTTACATTTTTTGGCTCTACTGCTGTAAATGTAAAATCTGGTCCTATTGTTATTAAAAATATTGAGCTTGATTATAACCCACTTGGTTTATTATTTAAACGAGTTTCATTTAAAGCTCAGTCTGATGCGTTTATATTAAATGGAAAACTTTCTGGAAATAACTTAAATGCAGATGTAAAAGTATCTATCGCCTCCCTTGCTCAAATGGTAAATATGACAGGCAGTGGCTCTTTTACAGGAAATATTACTTATAATATAAAAAATGAAACTGGTAAAATAAACCTTGATGCACCTAATAAAATATCATTTAATCACCCGCTAGTGCCAATGCAGGCAGATAATTTAAAAGCAAATGCTGATATAGATAAAAATAAATTAACAATAAACGATTTTTCTGCAACAGGGCAGAACACCTTAAAAGTCACTGGATATGTAGATTTAAACAAACAAAAAATAGATACTTCAATCTTAAATATTAAAGGTGAAGCATCTATGGGTAATTATCCTTTAAAATTTACATTAACAGGGCCAGCAAGGATGCCAAAAGTTGCAGTTCTTCCATAAAGCAGGAGAGTATGATGATTGATGTAAAAAATAAACTTGTAGTAATTACTGGTGCTACTTCAGGTATAGGCAAAGCCTGTGCTTATTTATATGCTAAAAACGGTGCAAATATTGTAATTACAGGCAGAAGAGCAGAAAGATTAAGCCATATTACAAATGATATTGAAAGTAAATACGGCGTAAAAGTATATCCATTTTGTTTTGATATTACAGATAGAGATGCCTGTGAAGAATTTGGCTTATCTTTAAAAGAAAAAAACTTATATCCATATTTTTTTATTAATAATGCAGGGCTTGCAAAAGGTGTTGCACCGCTTCAAGATGGCAGCATTGATGACTGGGAAGAAATGATTGATACAAACATAAAAGGCTTTTTATATGCTGCAAAAGCTGTACTGCCATTAATGATAGAAAAAAATGAAGGGTGTATTATTAACCTTGGAAGTATTGCAGGCTCACAGGTTTACCCCGGTGGTAATGTATATAATGCTACAAAATTTGCAGTACGTGCATTAAGTCTGGCTATGAATATGGATTTATTAAAAACAAACATTAGAGTATCATCTATTGAGCCGGGTGCTGTGGAAACTGAATTTTCTTTAGTTCGTTTTAATCAAGATAAGGAAAAAGCAGATAATGTGTATAAAGGCTTTACTCCCCTGCACGCTGAAGATATAGCTGAGATTATTTATTTTATGACTTGTATTTCTGAAAATATAAATATTCAGCATTTACTTGTAACACCTACTGCTCAGCGTTCTGCTTCACTTTTTAACAGGGGCTGATTATTCTAAATTATCAAAGTAGTAATATACCGTATTATCTTCTATACGCCTATACATTACTGCTTGATGATTATTTTTTATGGGGGATGAATACTTACCACATACTTTACTGCCACAGTAAAATTCCCCATAATTTAATACTATATTTTTATAGTTACAGTTTTTAGGAAATGATGGTACTTCTTCCTCTATTCCTTTTGACTGCTTATATATTTTTCCACTAAAGGATTTATAATATATATCTTTATTTTTTATACATGCTTTTGGTGCTGCAAAATTAAAAGATAAATACCGTTGCCACAAGGTTTCTAAATAATAAATTTGTAAGTTCTTATTATCTAATGTTAAATATGATGTAGAAGTGGCTGCAAAATCTTTTGCTTTTGGCAGGTCGTGGTATTTTTCTATGTCTGTTATTAAAGTATTTCCACAAATAGCAGCAATACTGTGGCTGCTGACTTTACAGTTTATTTCTTCGCTTACTTTTAATGAATCATTATCAAGCACAAAAAATTTATTGTTATCTTTTAATGTACCATAAAAAGTACCCTCTTGGTGGTATATCTCATTATAACCTGAAGGAAGCTGTGCATAAATTACAAATGATTTTAATTTTTCATTATATATAAGCAGATATCCATTATTTTGTAAAAGTGCAGGTTTTCCTGCAATAAACCCTGCTGATACAACTGGTATTCCTGTATCCCCTTTATATAATATTTCACCGTTATATGAATTTCTTAATACTGCCTGAGATGAAAACCATTCTATAATATAGTTTGGTACAATTTCTACTCCGCCATTTAATATTCTTTTATAAACACCCACACTGGCACATTCTTTAGCAGAATATACGTCCATATAAGAGCCATTATATATAACAGCTTCATAGCCATAAACTCTCACCCTGTCATATTTTTCTTTTAACGAAAGCCCAGAGCAGTAAGGCATTGTAAAACCTATTTCATTATCTTTTAAAGCAGATATCATATATTTTCCTGCTGCAATATCATTAACACCGCTGTCAGAATATACTTTTTGATAGGATTTTTTAAAGCTTACCAATGAATTACGTATCATGGAAGACTCTGGAATTGATTTTTCAAAATCTTTAGGGTGAGAAGGCTCCGATTTTACAGGCGTTGCAGCCTGTAAAAGTAGAGAATTTTTTATAATCTGCTGTTTTTCTGCACAGTTTGTTAGAAATAATAAAATAAAACTAATTAAAAATAATCTTTTCATTTAGTTTCCTGTATCTAATTACAGGTTATTTTATAATCTTATTATGAGGGTTTTTTAGCATTTGGTCCCAGCCTATTACAACTTCCAATACATGGCGGGTATCTGCATATTGACCAGCATAAGCACCCATTTCTTCTGTATAGTATGCATAATTTATTCTTAATGCCCAGATATTAACACCTGCACCTGCTGTCCAGTAGCCTTGGTGAAGCCCTGTGCGTAAGAAAATTCTGTTCCAAAAACCAATTTCAGCACCAATATTTACACGTTTGCCAAAAGATTTATCGCTGCCTGCCATAAATAGTAAATCGTTAAAATCTACTACTATGTTAGATGAAATAAAGTTCCAGTTTGGAGAAATAGCAAAACTTAAATTTAATGTTGGTGTAATTTCATCTAAACCGGAAGCAAATGAAGTGTAACCAAACTCATTAAATGAAAGCCCAACTCTAGCATTTAATTCTTTCCTAAGCCATGGAAGCTCATACATTATACCAACGCTGCCTAATACTCCCCAGCCTTGGTTAGATAACGCATTATTTAAAATTGAGCTTGTATCAAGTTCTGCAATATCCACTGATGAGTAAGAGCCAGTATAAGCCATTCTAAATATCCCCATAATAGAAGCACCAACATGGAGCGATTTATCTTTTAAAAATGAATGAGCATACGTAAATACTGCACCAGCATCTGCATGAACTTTTGCAGCAACAGTTGGCATAGCACTGTTATATGTTAATAAGTTTACATTACTGTTTAGAAATATACCAAATGACCAGTTTTTATATGTAAAAGCAGGAAAAACACCAACTGGGTTTATATTATTGTACTGCCCCATCATACCGTCTAATATTTTTGCAATACTGTTTGTGTCTAAGCCACCGCCTAAAAACATATTAGATAATTCTGTACCATTATTTACAAGGTTATCATTGACGCCTATAGTTAAAGGTATTAAATCTAAGCTCCAGTGGCTTTTATTCATAGCAAGACCAGCAGGGTTATAAAAGGCTGCATACTTATCATTGCTGACACCATAAAATGCATTACCCATACCCATAGCACGTACTGATGTCATAATACGAGGGTATTCTCTAGAAAATACACTTTTTTGTGCATATGCTTCTGTAATCTGTGCTGTTAAAAGGAAAGCAAATATTAAAAGTATATATTTTTTCATTAAGACACCTGTTTTATATTGTTTATGGTATAGGTATAGACGGCAAACCTAAGGATGTTGTTAAGTAATTTAAAAGGCTTTCTTCTGTAATATTGCCTAAGTCGTCACGAAGCTGAGAAGTTAAGTCACCTAAAACATTACCAAAATCATTTTGCCCCATAAGGCTTCCTATGGCATCTATCCCGTCTTCTCCTATAGTTAGACCATTATTTAACATCATTAAAAAGTCATCTTTTTGTTTTACATATGAACCTAAACTCTGAGCTGCTAAAGTAGCATCTATTTCATCTTTTGTAAAATTTTCAAAACCTGTTTCTGAAAGCTCCAATAAATTTCCACCACCGCCACTGGTATTTAGCATCATAGCACTCATATTTACAATAGAGCCCATCAAGCCAGCAAGACCGCATATAGTTGTGTTTGTTTTATCTAAAGTAAGCCCTTCTTTTTCAAGCTCAATTTTTCTATTATAACAAACAGAAATCGCCTTATCGTAATTTGACTGCAAATTTGTAGCTGTATTTATATCCATAAGCTTAATGCCCATTAAAGCACCTGTTGTCATATATATATCACTGCCACCAGTAGTTAAAATGCTGTCTATTCCACCAATAATATCAAAACCACTGCATGTTAATATGGCACTAATATATTTATACATATCATTATCGGTTAAAACTATACCTGAATTAATTCTATTATCATAATAACTTATAACAGGCTGACACCTGCCATCAATCAAATCAAAATCCACTTGGTCCGATACTGCTTCATTAGTTGTGGTATCAGCAGCACCTTCATATATACTTTCACCACAGCCTGTTAAAAATAAAAAAGGTAATACTAACACAGTAGATAAAAGATACCTTCTCATTAGTGCCTCCACATAAAATCAATACAGTATCATTATAAGCAAAAAACAAGCCAAAATCAAGCATTTACTTATTTCAGCAGCATGATATTGTAGTTTAAAGCCTTTTATTTTATATTTTTATCTATTAAATACTTTAAATTAATTAACAGTACCACTTTGCATTTCCTGTAAAAATAATTTCAGATTATCTTTTGATACTTTATCTGTATTTTCATCATAAAGCAAAATTATCTACCAAAAAGTTCTGCCCCTGCCCTTGCACCAACAGTATTACCTAGATAATTTACACCTAATACATAGTGAATACTAGGGTTATATCTAAAAACTGCACAAAAATTATTAAATGCTGCATGGTATTCTGTGCCTGAAGAACCTTCTACTGTAAATAAAATTGCTTTTGTATCGTTTGTTACTTGAAAAGGAAAACGTACACCTGCTTTTTTTAATGTACCAACAGATACTTTATTGCCTCTGCATGGGTTTGCAACAACATATTTTTTATAGCCCTTGCCTTTTACCTGCACTTTTATAGATACAGGCTCACCTGTTTTCCAGCCTTTTTTCTTTAGAAAGTTTGCCACACTGTAAAGAGCATCAAGATGATTATTTATTATATCAATATGTTTATCACCTGTACCACTTACAGCATATGTTAAAACGTTGCTTGGCATAAATTGAGGTATGCCTATTGCTCCAGCATATGAGCTTTTTATATCAAAAATATTTGTATCAGTTTTTCTTGCAAATAAAAGAAGTGCTTCAAGCTCTGCTTGAAAATATTTTGCACGCCTTGGGTAGTAAAAGGCAAGTGTTGCAATAGAATCAATTGCACGAAAACGCATTGGTGAGTGACCGTAGTTTGTTTCCATACCTATTATACCAGAAATTATATGAGCAGGAACTCCGTATTGATTTTGTGCTTTTATAAGCTCACTTCTGTGATTACGAAAATATTCCACACCATAGCCTATGCGGATATCGTTTACCATATTTTTACGATATATTGCCCAAGTGTTTACTGATTCTGCTGGTTTATTCATAAATTTTGGAGTAAAACCAGAGTGCATTGTATTATTAAAAACATCTCGTAAATATGATTTAGAAAAACCGTGTTGTTTCACCATTTCATCAATAAATGCATCAACTTCAGGGTTATTTTTAAACTTACCTGCTGTAAGTTCTGCATATGCACTAAATGAAAAAACATTAAGAATTAAAAATGTAAGTAAGATTATCTTTTTCATAGGCTTGCTTTATATCATATTATTTAAAAAAATTAAAGTAAAAAATTCATAATTTTTAAAAAAAAATCTTTGAAATTTCTTGCTATTTTCTGGGATTTATTATAAATTGCACAGATATTAAGGAGGATAATATGATAGTTTCAGCGTCCATTTTAAGTGCTGATTTTGCTAATTTAGAAAAAGAGATAAAAGCTGTAGATAGTGCTGGTGCTGACTGGATACATCTTGATATTATGGATGGAGCATACGTTCCAAACATTACTTTCGGTGCTCCTGTTGTTAAAGCATTAAGAAAACATACACAAAAACCTTTTGATGTACACTTGATGATAGAAAACCCTTCAAAATATATTGATGATTTTATTGATGCAGGTGCTGATATAATCGTACCTCATTTTGAAGCAGACAGACATATTCAAAGGACTATAACTTATATAAAAAGTAAAGGCAAAAAAGCAGGCGTTTCACTAAACCCTTCAACTCCTGTTTTTATGCTTGAAGAAATACTTCCATATTTAGATTTAGTACTTATTATGTCTGTAAATCCCGGCTTTCCTGCACAAAGTTTAATTGAAACAAGTTATGACAAAATTAAAAAACTAAAAACCATGGGCGAAAACTTAAAACACAATTTTATAATTGAAGTTGATGGCGGTGTTAACCATAAAACAGTTGCAAAACTTGCCAGCTCTGGAATGACTGCTGCCGTTGCAGGAAGCTATATATTTAATTCAGAGAATTACAGCGACCCAATTAATTTATTAAAAAAGTATTAAATAGTAAATTATTGATGTATAATAGTATTTATTAAGTAGTATATTAAAATAAAACTCTTTTTGATAAATCATTTGCTATTAATAAAAAAAATAACATATTTTTGTAGCAAATTATATTTTTTTCTGCTATAATCATTTTAAGGGGTATATTTTATTTAATTCTAGCTTAAATATAATTGATTTATTAGGCTATATTATAAAATATACATCTAAAAAATATCTACAATCAATGCTTTATAAAAGCGTTATAAAATATATAAATTAGGAGGAACGTTATGGCTTATAATATTTTATTAGTTGATGACGAAGAAGACATTAGGTTTTTATTTTCATCAGTTTTAAAGGAAGAAGGATACAACACTTTTGAAGCATCAAATTCTGCAGAATGTTTTAAAATACTAGAAAAAGAAAAAATTGACCTGTGCCTTTTAGATATTAAACTAAAAGGTGAAAGCGGTATAGATATTTTGCAGCGTATTGTCAAAGAATATAAAGGTATGAAAACAATTTTAGCTACTGCTTATTCTGCCTATCAGGATGATTTTTCCACTTGGAGTGCTGACGGCTACTGGGTTAAATCTCAGGATACTGACTCTTTAAAAGAGGAAGTTAAAAAAGTATTAGCAAAAGAAAGCTAGTACATGCTGGCACAGGTTGCCTGATATAAAGTTGCACATAATTTTATTTAAAATAAAAAGATATTAAAGGTGGTATTACTATGAAAGCAGTTGTTATGGCTGGCGGTTTTGGAACAAGGATTCAGCCCCTCACATCAAGTGTTCCTAAACCAATGATTCCTGTTTACAATAAACCAATGATGGAATACATTATAATGTCTTTGCGAGATGCAGGCATTAAAGATATTGCCATTCTTTTATACTTCAAGCCTGAAATAATTAAAGCTCATTTTGGTGACGGCTCATCTTTAGGCATCAATATTGAATATTTCACACCAGATGATGACTACGGTACAGCAGGTGCTGTTAAAAAGGCAGAAAAGTTTTTAGATGAAAGGTTTATTGTGGTTAGTGGTGATTTAATTACTGACTTTAGCATACCTGATATCATAAAATACCATGAAGAAAAAAAATCAAAAGCAACAATCACATTAACATCTGTGCCAGACCCTTTACAGTTTGGGGTGGTTATTACAGACAGCGATGGCAAAATTGTGCGTTTCCTTGAAAAACCGGGCTGGGGAGAAGTTTTTAGTGATACTATTAACACTGGTATCTACGTATTTGAACCAGAAATATTAAACTATATACCAGAAAACAAAAACTTTGACTTTTCAAAAGATTTATTCCCTAGCATTATGGCAAGCGGTACATATATATATGGCTACAATGCTAAAGGCTACTGGAGAGATGTTGGTAACCCAGACAGCTATAGAACTTCACTTTTAGAAATAGCTCAAGGTATGATAAAACTGCCTCTTGAAGGTGAGAAAAAAACTTTCAACGAAGGCGTATTATACCACGGTGCTAACTTTAAAATGGCAGATAATGTTGAAGTTACTGGCTTAGTTGTTGTTGGTGATAACTGTACTATTTCTGAAAATGTTAAAATTTCTGACTGCTGCTTAGGTGATGACTGCAGCATTGGTGAAAATACTAATATTTCTAAATCTATTCTTTGGGATAAAGTAAATGTTGGTGCAAACTCTGAAATCACTAATGCAGTTTTTTGTGATAAAGTACTTGTTGGTAATAAGGTAAAATGTCCGCAGGGTGTAATTATTGCAGAAGGCACAAAAATTGGTAACAACGTAGTTTTTGAAAAAGATATTATGGCTTGGCCTGATAAACAGGTGGAAGAAGGCTCTATTGTATCATCTAACCTTATATGGGGTGATAAATGGAAAAACTCTATTTTTGAAGGCGGAAAAGTTAGTGCAAGAACAAATATTGAGCTTTCTGCTGATATGGCTGCAAAACTTGGTGCTGCTTTCGGTTCACTTTTACCACAAGGCTCTAAAATCCTTACATCAAGGGATTATCACAAGGCTTCACGTATGCTTAAACGAGCATTTTTAGGTGGTCTTTTATCAACAGGTGTTCATGCTGTTGATTTAAAAATGGAAGCATTACCTGCTATGCGTTACAAACTTTCCACTTTTGGCGAAGTTGGCGGCGTTCATTTCAGGCAGTCACCTAGCGACCCTACTCATACTGAAATACTTTTCTTTAATGATGCAGGCGACAGCATAGATTCTGGAGTTGAGAAAAACTTAGAAAGAGCTTTTTTCCGTGAAAATTTCAGACGTGTTACCCACAATGAAATTGGTGATATTAATGAAAAACAAATGGTTAAAGAGTTCTACATAGAAGGCTTGCTTAGAAGTATTGACCAAACTGCACTTATGACAAAAAGCACTAAAATCGTACTTGATTTATTAAACGGTGTTACAGACCCTATACTTCCAAAAGTACTTAATAAAGTTGGTATTGATTCTGTTATATTAAATGCTAACCACGATGAATTAAAACTTTCTCGTACAGAGCATCAGCAGGATATAGCAATTACTCAAGCTGCAAACATTGTTAAAGTGTTAAATGCTGAAGCAGGGTTTATAATCTACCCATCAGGTGAAAGAATTACTGTAATTGATGATGCAGGCGAAAAATTAAGCGGCCACAGGCTTTTAATGCTTATTCTTTTATTAATAGATAAATCTATTGATAGAAAAGTAAAAGTTTACCTTCCTGCATTTGCACCAAGTGTGCTTGATAATAAACTTAAAAATGTGGAAGTAATACATGGCTCTTTTACTGGTATTAAAGGTGCATTTTTAAAAGATTACTATTTTACAGGTAATTTAAGAAGCTTTGTATGCTTTACTGAGCATAACACAACGCCTGATGCTATGTATTCATCATTAAAAATAGTTGAGATGATGAATAAAATAGGCAAACCGCTATCTAAAATAGTTGCGGAAATCCCAGAATACAAATTCTACCACGCAGTTATTAACTGCCCAGTAGAAGTTAAAGGGTATTTAATGCGGAAAATGAGCGAGGAAGCCAGAGAGAAAGATGCATCATTCCTTGACGGCATAAAAGTTGTGCTTGATGGCGGCTGGGCTCATATGGTGCCAGACCAGTACTCTCCAAATGTTCACCTTTATATTGAAGGTAAAACAGAAAAAGATGGAGAAAAAATCCATAAAGAATATGTTGAAAAAATAAATAAATGGATTTCTGAGCACGAATCAGAATAATTTATAAGCCTGCTTTTTTAAAGCAGGCTATAACTATATTATGCATTATATGATTTTTAAGTTTAAAATACTTAAAAAGCTAAACTAATGATTTAAAAATTTAGTTTAGCTGCATATAATGGCAAAATAGATAATTTTTTATAATTTAGTTACTAAATTTATTACAAAATAACAACTCTGCATGAGAGCTGTTAAATATACTAAGAAAGTAGTTTATACAGTAGTTTTTATAAAATTAGTAATATATTAATTTATGCCAGTAGATATTGTACTGGTTTATTTTGTGTAAAAGGGTTTTTTAACGAGGCTTTATGAAAAAATTATATTTAAGTTTTTTGTGGCATCAGCATCAGCCATATTACAAAAATGACAGCGAAGGCAGATATTATATGCCATGGGTTTATCTCCATGCACTAAAAGATTATTATGAAATGGCAGCCCATGTGGAAAAAACTGGTGTGCGTGCTGTTTTTAACTATGTCCCTTCCCTGCTTATTCAGTTAAAAGAATATACTGATGTGAATGTTGCTGATAATTTCCTTATATTAATGCGTAAACAAGTTGCATCTTTAACAGCAGAAGAACGTCAGGCAGTATTAAACCAATGCTTTATGGCAAACTTAAATACTATGATAAAGCCTTTAAGAAGATATTATGATTTATACCAGAAAGTTGTATCTGTAAGCGGAAACGCAGCAGAATTTTCTGATAATGATATATTAGATTTGGAAGTTTTATATATTGTTGCATGGTGCGGTGAATATTTAAGAAAAGAAGATGCTCACCTGCAATATTTAATGAGTAAAGGTGCCTCCTACACAGAAGAAGAAAAAATGGAGCTTTTAAAACGTGCTGCCTCATGGATAAGCCGTATTGTAGATATTCACAGAGGCTTACAGGAAAGAAATCAGGCTGAAATATCATGTACTCCATTTTACCACCCTATTCTTCCTTTATTAATTGATATAAATTCAGCAAAAGAAGCCTGCCCAGATATGAATATGCCAGCCTTTGAAGGTGATTTGGCAGATGATGCTTTCTGGCATGTATCTGAAGGGCTTAATGAATTTGAACGTCATTTTGGCTTTCGTCCAAAAGGTATGTGGCCAGCAGAAGGAAGCGTCAGCCAAAAAGCTGTAGAAGTATTTGCTGCAAACGGTATTAACTGGATAGCCACAGATGAGGAAGTTTTAGGAAACAGCCTGCAGCTTAATATGAAAGACCCAGCTAATAGATACAGGCTTTATCAAAAACATTTCCAAATCCATAACGGGCAAAAGATAAATATATTTTTTAGAGATAAAGCACTTTCTGATTTAATAGGCTTTACTTACTCTTCATGGAATGAAGATGATGCTGTCAGCGACTTTATGCATCATTTAAGAAATATATATGATTCTGTTGATTTTTCACCTCATGTAGCTGTTATATTAGACGGTGAAAATGCGTGGGAATACTATAACCAAAACGCATATTTATTTTTTACAAAACTTTATCACGCATTAACTACTACAGACTGGCTGCAAACTCAAACATTTACTGATGTTATTAATAATTATGATATACCAGAAGAAGCAATACATAATATAAAAGCTGGCTCATGGATTATGGGTAACTTCCGTATATGGATAGGCCACCCTGAAAAAAATAAAGCATGGGAGCTTTTAAGTAAAACAAAACGTTCTATTGAAAAACACATATCTAATGTGGATAGTGCTACTGCCACACAGATTTATAAAGAATACCACGCTGCAGAAGGCAGTGACTGGTTTTGGTGGTATGGTGATGACCATTTTTCTGTTCAGGCAGATGTGTTTGATAAACTTTTTAGGACTCACCTTGTTAATATATACAGGCTTTTAAAATTAAATGTACCGTCAGAACTTTTTACCCCTATTAAATCTGTAAAAAATTCTGGCGTAATTACCCGCCCTTCATCATATATATCCCCTAGTATTGAGGGCAAAATTACAAACTTTTTTGAATGGCTTGGTGCTGGTGAGTTTGATTTAAAATCTGATGCTGGCTCAATGCACGCAGGTGGTGATGTTCTGCAGCACCTGCTTTACGGCTTTGATGAAAAACACTTATATCTTGCATTAAAAAGTGATTTCTCAACACTTAATGATACCATATGCCATATAGATATATCTTATGGAAATGAAAAAAAATCATTTGAAATAGATTTAAACGAGAAAAAGCACTCTAAAAACGGCTTAGTATATGCAATAAACCATATTTTAGAGATTTCTATACCATTAAAAAACTTCCTGCCGGAAGAAAAAATATACCTTGAATTTAAACTTATTCAAAATGGCATAGTTATAGAAAAAGCACCTCTTTATAATGCTGTGGAAGTAAATATTGCAGATGATTTTAAAGAAGAATGGATTGTATAATATAAAAAATATATATAAACGAGGAAATTATGAAAATACCCTTTTTATTTGGTATCCACTGCCACCAGCCTGCTGAAAACTTTTACCATGTGGTAGACTGGGCAATAAATGAAAGCTATGCTCCATTTATTGAAACAGCAGTAAAAAACAAAAAATTTCGCTTTTCAGCCCATTATAGTGGCTGGTTATTAGAATATATTAGAACTCACAGGGAAGATGTTTTTAATAACTTAAAAAAACTAAGCGACGAAGGAAGAATAGAGTTTTTCACAGGTGGTTTTTATGAGCCTATCCTTTCTGCTATCCCACAGGATGACAGGATTGGTCAGGTTAAAATGTTAAAAGACTATATTAAAAACTACTTTGGTCAGGATACAAAAGGCCTATGGCTTACAGAAAGAGTGTGGGACCCTGCTATTGTGCCTAATATGGCGGAACTTGGTATAGAAAACATTATAGTAGATGATTACCATTTAATAGCAGCAGGCTTTCCTAAAGAATCTTTAACTGGCTATTTTACCACAGAGCAGGACGGCTGCCGTGTAAATCTTTTTCCTATTGATATGGGGCTTAGGTATTTAACACCATTTAAACCAACTGAAGAAGTGGTAAAACATATACTTGAAGCAAAAAGCAAAAATGTAAAGTTAATATCATGCTTTGATGACGGTGAAAAATTTGGTGTTTGGCCTAATACTTATGACTGGGTTTATAAAAAAGGCTGGCTGAAAGATTTTATAAAAGCAATTGATACTGAAAAAGAAATAGAATTTATGCACTATGATGAAGCAGTGAAAAAAGTGCGTCCATCAGGCCATGTATACCTTCCTATAACAAGTTATGAAGAAATGGGGCAGTGGTCACTTTTTGCAGATTATGCAGCTAAGTTTGAAGAAGTAAAAGAGTTTATAAAAAACTCTGCCTTTGCTGATTTTCAAGAACAGTTTTTAAAGGGCAGCGTTTGGAAAAACTTTCTTGTAAAATACCCAGAAAGCAACAGGCTGCATAAAAGAACAATTGATTTATCAGTTAGAAGCAAAAAACATAAAGACAATAAAGAATTTTTAGACCTGCTTTATAGAAGCCAGTGTAATGATTCACTGTGGCATGGTGTTTTTGGTGGGCTTTATTTACCTAATTTAAGAAATAACGCTTGGACTCCACTTATTCAGGCAGAAAGTTTATACGAAAAACTAGAAAATATTAAACTGCCAGTTATAGAACAGCCAAGAGATATTGATAGAAACGGTTATGATGAAGTTTACACAAGAGGTAAAAATTTCAACTGTATTTTTGAAACAAGAGATTTTGGGCAGTTGACAGCAATAGAGTTAAAAGATAAAAACTTTAACCTTTTAAATGTAATAAGCAGGAAAAAAGAAGCATACCATATTAAACTTTTAAAAAATATAAAAGAAAAAAATGAAAATAAGGTGCAGGAAGAAACAGCATCTATCCATGATATGGAATACTCCATAACTCAGGAAGAAGCAGACCGAATTATATATGACTGGTATAATAAAAACTGCTTTATTGACCATTTTATGGATAAATTTCAACTGGAAACTTTTGAAAAATGCTCTTTTAGAGAATTTAGTGATTTTACTAATCAGCCAGCAGATTTAGTGGAAGTAAAAGATAATAACATATTATTTAAACGCAGCGGCGGTATTTATATTGATGATAAAATGATTAAAACTTCTATGGAAAAATCATACACCTTAGAAGATAATAAGATTAACTTCAATATTAAAGCAAAAGCTTTAGAAAACGTTGCCCTTGATTATGCCTGCGAATTTAACTTCCATTTTGCAGATGTTAGTCAAATAACTGTTAATAATGAAGAATTTAAAGAAAATGGCAAAATAAGAACTAATAAATTTGAAATATATGATAAATTTTTAAATAAAAAGATTGCAATTTTATTAGAAAAAGAGATAGAATTTATTTGGTTTACATTATACACTGTTTCACAATCAGAAATGGGTGTTGATTTAACAGTACAAGGTATGACAGTTTCATTTGGTGTACCTTTTGAAAAAAATATAAATATAAAAGGAACACTTATAATAGGATAATAAAATGGGTGAATTAAGATTTAATCCAGTTACAAGGACATGGGCCATAATATCTCCAGAACGTGGGCAGCACAGGTATGCCTATGTTACAAAAGATAAACTTGCTGAAGTACCCTGCCCTTTTTGTGATAAAAATGGTGGAATAAATACAAAACTAAGAAGTATATATACAATTAATTTACCAGAAAGCTCCGCTCCTGCATTAATTGTTACTCCAAACAGGTATCCTGCTATGGGTATTGAGGGGCTGCTTGTAAGGGAAGACAAAGGAATGTATGACAGTATATCTGCCATAGGTGCTCATGAAGTTGTAATAGATTCTTTCAGGCACAATGTGGATATATCAGGCTATACTGAAGATGAACTTAATAATTTATATACAGCTTTTAGAGATAGAATTGCAGATTTAGAAAAAGATGTACGTTTTAGATATGTGGCAGCTTTTAAAAAAATAGGCGTTGGTGCTGGTGAAATTATAAACCACCCCCATGCTCAGATTATTGCTATGCCTATTGTGCCAGATAAAGTGCGTAATTATATGCATGATGTTGTGTCATATTATAAAGATAAAGAAAGGTGTATGTACTGCGATATTATCAGACAGGAAAAAAATGATAAAAGCCGCATAATTTTCGAAAACTATGATTATATAGCTTTTACTCCTTATGCCTCATCATATCCTTTTGAAATATCCATATACCCTAAAAAGCATGAAAGCTGCTTTTCAACTACATCAGAAAGTTCATTAAGGCAGCTTGCTGACATTACAAAAGAAATGTTTTCACGCCTTGCACAAGTGCTTGGCAACCCTGCTTTAACATTAACTTTAAGGCTTGCTCCTTATGCAAATAACAGACCAGATTTTAAAGATGAATATAAATATTTTAGACAGGCTTTTCATTATCACATTGATATACGCCCTGTGGTAGCTAACTTAACAGGTAGCAACTGGGCTGCCAATATTTGTATTAATCCTGTCAGCCCTGAGGATGCTGCAAAACATTTAAGAGAGGTAAATCAGGTATGAATATTATTCACATTACATCAGAAGTACTTCCTTTCTCAAACAGTTCAAGCTTGGCAGAAACTCTTTTTTGCCTGCCTTTTGCTACAAAGCGTGCAGGCCATGAAGTGTCAGTATTTTCACCTCTTTATGCGTCTATTGATACAGCAAAGCATAATATTAAATCTACACAGCTTAAAACATGGGTGAATGCTGGATTTGCAGTATATGAATTTGAAATTTTTGAAACCTATTTAAATGATGTAAGATATATATTTTTCAAAAATGATGAGCTTTTTAACCGTGCTGGTCTTTACGGTATGGGTACCTTTGATTATGCTGATAATGATATTCGTTTTGGCACATTCTCTCAAGCTGCCTTAAACTTTTTAAAGTACCATAATATAGAAGTGGATATTATACACTGCCATAACTGGCAGACTGCATTAATTCCAGTATATAAAAAGCTGCATTTTAATGATTTAAAATGTAAAACAGTACTTACAATCCATTCTGTAGATAACCTTGGGGTATTTAATAAATTTACCATAGAGCCATTAAATCTCCCTTGGGAAATTTATAATATGGAAAATATAGAATACTATGATAACATAAGCTTTTTAAAAGGTGGGATAGTATTTGCTGATGCTATCACCACATTAAGCCCTACTTTTGCAAAAGAATTAATCCAAAACGGGGGCGGTATTGGTGTGGAAGAAATATTTTCCAACCATACCGAAAAATTAGAGGGTATATTAAATGGTATATGCTCTATGATATGGAACCCTCAGGAAGATACAAATATACCTGCTTTCTTCTCTAAAGAAGATATTAGTGGTAAAAATGTGTGCAAAAATAGCTTATGCAGCGAACTTGGGCTTGACCCAAAACTACCTTTAGTAGTATTTATACAAAAGCTTATACCTGAACGGGGCCTTGATTTAGTATTAAATGCAGTAGAAGATTTTGTAAATAATAATATTAATTTAATTATTTTTGGTCCAAATTGCACAAGTGATTATAATCAAAGATTTCAGGAAATTAAAGATAAATACTCTAGTCACGTAAGAATTATTTTTAGTGACCATGCAAATAAAAGTCAGGCAGAATATGCAGCAGCAGATATTGTGCTTATGCCTTCAATGTATGAGCCTTGTGGCAGCAGCATATTAATAGGTATGCGTTACGGTGCTGTACCAGTTGCTAGAAAAACTGGCGGGCTTGTTGATGGCTCTAAAAAAGCAGTTGAAGAAGGTATTGGCTTTACTTTTGATGAATTTACAAGCACTGCTATGATGCAGGCAGTAAAAAAAGCCTGTGAACTTGTAACCTCTGATAAAAGAGATGAGGTTGTTAAAAAACTTCTTGCCATTGATAATTCATGGCAAAACGCTACTAAGGATTATATAAAATTATACAAAAGATTACTGGAGGGTAAATAGAGAGATGAAGTTAGACAAACTTACAAAAAAGGAATTGATGGATTTAGCTGCTGCCAAAAAAATTAAAGGTAGAAGCAAAATGGGAAAAGAAGAGCTGATTGCTGCACTTGAACCGTTTTATAATGAACCAGCTCCAGCACGTAATGCTGAAGAAGCTGAAGCAAAAGCAGAACAAAATGTTGGCTACACTTATCAAGAACAGCCGTCACCTGTTAAAATTAAACGCGATGAGTACCCTATACCACCTTATTATGATAAAGATACTATTGCGTTTATGCCAGTAGACCCTTCAAAAGAATATGTGTATTGGGAAATTAGCGACTACACATTAAACAGAGTTAAAAGTGAATTAAAACTCTCAGAATCAAGAATTGTTTTAAAAATCTTTTCAAGTCTTGATAACTATACATCAGAAGCTGCTTCTGTAGCTGTTGATAAGATAGGCAACTGGTATTTTAATATTTATGCTCCAGATACTTTACTTTGGTCAGAAATAGGGCTTATTGATTCAAACGGTGCATTCCACCCTATTTTAAAATCAAATAAAGTTCGTATGCCTTCTGATAAAGTATCAGATATTGTGGACCAAGAAACATGGATGACAATAGGCGGCAATTTAGATAAACTCTATGAACTTTCTGGGGTTGGGTTAAAAGATTTAAACAGTAGTGTTACTATTAATACAGAAATAGCAAAACACATATCACAACACATGGGCTCATCTGGTGTGTTGAAGGATAAATAGTTATGAAACAAGGATACTGGATGTTGGTGCTGCATGCTCATCTTCCTTTTGTTAAGCACCCTGATTATGATTATTTTTTAGAAGAAAACTGGCTTTTTGAAGCTATTACAGAAACTTACCTGCCTCTGCTTTTAAACTTAAAAAAGCTAGAGTCAGAAAATGTACATTTTAGGCTTACATCATCAGTTACGCCACCACTGGCTGAAATGCTTGCAGACCATAACCTGCGTGATAAATATATTAGATATTTAGACAGAAGTATTGAGCTTGTGGGAAAAGAGTTATGGCGTACTAAAGATGACCCACATTTTAAACCTGTTGTTGAAATGTACAGGGACAGGCTTAATACTTTAAAAGGCTTTTTACTAAATGATTTAGACGGTAGTGTTTTAAATGGTTATAAATATTTTCAAGATAAAGGCTATCTTGAAATTATCACCTGCGGTGCAACTCACGGGTATTTACCATTTATGACAAATGAAAAAGCAGTGCGTGCTCAGCTTGAAGTGGCTGCCCTTACCCATGAAAAACATTTTGGCAGACGCCCACAAGGTATATGGCTTCCAGAATGTGCATATTATTCTGGGCTTGAATACCACTTAGAAAATGCGGGTATTAGATACTTTTTCGTAGATACTCATGGTATTTTATACTCAAAACCACGTCCAAGATATGGTACTTATGCTCCAGTATATACGAAAAATGGTGTGGCTGCTTTTGGCAGGGATTACTTTTCATCAAAACAAGTGTGGAGCTCAAAAGAAGGCTATCCCGGTGATGTTTATTACAGAGATTTTTACCGTGATGTTGGTTATGATTTAGATTATGAATACATTAAACCATACATCTGCCCAGACGGCACTAGAGTTTTTACTGGTTTAAAATATCACAGAATTACAGGTGATTCTGAATATAAAGAGGTATATCAGCCAGATATAGCTTACAGCAAAACAATAGACCATGCAAAACACTTTGTGTATGGCAGGCAGGAACAAATTAAAGAAGTTGCAGATATAATTGATAGAAAACCACTTATTATATCACCATATGATGCAGAGCTTTATGGTCACTGGTGGTTTGAAGGTCCTGATTTCTTAATGAATGTATTTAGAGAAATGGATAAAAATGAAACTGTAAAAGCTGTTACTGCTTTAGAATATCTTGGTGAGTTTCCTACAAACCAAGTGGTAGATGTAAACCCATCTTCATGGGGTGATGAAGGATATTATAAAGTATGGCTTAATGCTGGTAATGACTGGATATATCGTCACCTGCATTTTATGGCAGATAATATGGCAATGCTGGCAGAAAAATATAAAGACGGTACAGATTCTTTAAAAACACGCTGTTTAAACCAGCTGTTAAGGGAACTGCTGTTATGCCAGGCAAGTGACTGGGCGTTCTTAATCACTACAGGCACAGCTACAGAATATTCTACTGAGCGTACAAGGGAGCATATATATAATTTTATGAAACTTTATGGTATGCTTGAAGATGGTAGAATAGATATAGGATATTTGGAATGGCTTGAAAGCAAAAATTCCATATTCTACGGAATTGATTACAGAATATTTGCATAGATTTTTTGGGAAGAGCAATCTTCCCAAAAAAAATGCTCAGATTTTGAGGGGTAGTGATGAAATTTACTTTTAATAATAAAGATAATTTTTTTATAGATTATAATGAAGCTTATATTAAACCGCCTAAAAAACTTCCCCTTTTAATAAGACTTGGTGGCTTTATCTCAAAAAAAGTAGTTAAAAAAGATTTGATGATACCAAAACTTTTAGCATGGTATCCTAAAGCTGCCTTTTCTTCTGGCGTATTAGAAAGCCTTGTAGCTCATGATGATAAAGAAATAAATAAAAGGCTTTTAAAAATAATAAGAGTTCAAGTTTCCACCCTTGTTGCCTGCCCTTTCTGTATTGATATGAATTCTTTTGAATATGAAGAAGCTGGGCTTACTAGAGATGAAATAGAAGCTTTAAAAAACCATGATTATAAATTCCACACTTTCTCAGAACAGGAACAGGTATTAATGGAGTATGTTTATCTTGTTACTTCCACCCCTGTTATTATCCCAGAAGAAATGGTTAATAAACTGCATACTCATTTTTCTGAACGGGGTATCGTTATTATCACATCCACTATTGCTCAAGTAAATTACTGGGCAAGGCTTATAAGGGGTCTGGGTATTCCTGTTGCTGGCTTTACAGATGTATGTAAAATTGAAAAACATCCATAAATTTTAGCTATTCAATAAAATAAAATCAGCTTAAAACTAATTTTTTACTTTTAAAAGCCTATCTCTGCTATATTTTACTCTAATATCATAAATCATACTCATCTACTATTATATTCATACATATAGACTTTTTTATAATCTTGACAAATGTAATGACACTTACTGGAAAAATGTCAAAAAAAATTGCGTATATCTATTGACAAATCATAATAATAAATATATTAAATAGAAAAAATTTTTACATTTGAGGAAGTGTATGAAAATATCATTAAAGCTGAAAATTTATTCAATTGTAATTTTGCTTATTTTTATGGCTTTAATCATGGGTGGCTATTCTTTTATAGCCATGAGTAATGCTGCTAATGCCACTGAAAATTTAAGCAACAGGTATATGTATGTATATGCTCTTAACTCTAAAATTGGAGTTGATGCTATGGATTTTAGACGCTATTTCTATATTTTACAGCGTACTCCAAACAAGGACAATTTGGCTAAAATCACTACTATTGCAGAAAATGTAAAAAAATACATAAATGACTTAACAAAATTTATGGATGACCCTGTAAATAAGAAAGAAATGCCAGCTGTTGCTGCATTAATGGGAGAATACAGTTCTGCTGTTAATACATATATAGATACTGCTGTAGAACAGCTACAAATGAGAGTTGAAAATGCCCCTAGAGAAGATGAATTCGTCAAACTTATTGATAATTTTATCAAACAGGCAAATGCTTTTAGAAATACCGTACGTGATATGATTAATCATGCAGAAACTCCAGAGCAGGCTATTAGATATTTTAGAAACTATGAACGTGTTTCTGATATCAGCATAGATATGGCTAATTTAAAAGACAGCTTTTCAAATGCTGTTACTTTAAATAGTTATGATGAAATGAAAAGAGTAAGTGGTTATGTTAAAAATATTAACACAAATATTATAAATATCAGAGATAATTTAAACAACAGAAACCTGCTTACAAATGTAAACAATATGGTTAATACTGTTACTAGAATGAGTAATAATTACAATGCACTTGCTCAAGTATATGAAAAAATGCAGACTATTGCCGTAAGCCGTACTGCATCTTTAAAAACTATGGAAGAAAAAACAGCACAGGTTACTTCAACTGTAAATGAAATGGTTTTAACTTCTTCTAAAAAATCTATTGCCCAAGTTAATAGAGCAAGTATTGCCGTACTTGTACTAATTATATTAATGATTGTAACAGCAGTATTTTCTTTAGCAACTCTGCAAAAAACAGTTATTTCTCCAATCATTGCCTTTGTTAGAACTGCTAAAAATTTAACAACTGGTGATAAAGATTTAACCATCAGGCTTAGTGCTCCTACAAAAGATGAAATTGCTGAACTTGCAAAATATTTCAATACGTTTATAGAAAGCGTTCAGGAAATTGTTAGGGAAGTAAAAGAGGCAGCAAGTGATGTAGCAAGTGGTAACAACCAGCTTGCAGCTACTATGGAAGAGTTTTCTCAAACATTTGCTTCTCAAGCAGAACAGGTTGATAATATTGTTGTAGATATGAATACTATTAAAAGCAACTCTCAACACGCTACAGATGAAATGGGCGTAAATCTTAATAAAATAGATGATACAACCCAAAGAACTAAAGCTGGGCAGATAAAATTAAATAATATTAAAGACACTATGCTTGAAATCAGCAACGATACTAAACAGCTTTCTCATACTATTGATAATCTCCTTGAAAGCTCTACTCAAATAGGTGAAATTTTAACTGTTATTAACGATATTGCAGACCAAACAAACCTTCTTGCATTAAATGCAGCTATTGAAGCAGCAAGAGCTGGGGATGCAGGCCGAGGGTTTGCAGTAGTTGCTGATGAGGTTAGAAAACTTGCTGAAAGAACTACTAAAGCTACAAGTGAAATTGAAACTATTATTACTACATTACAACATGAATCAGAGCAGGCAGCAAGTGCTATGAAATCAGCAGATGTAAGTGTATCCAGTGGTGTAAATATTATTGAAGAAACCACATCATCATTTAATTTAGTGGTTGATGGTGTTAATAATGTTACTCAGTCTACCCATACAATGATGACTGGGTTTGAAGAGCAAAACTTAACCATTAATGATGTAACAGATAAAACTCAGGCAATTGCAAGCGGTATTGAAGAAAGTAATGTAGCAGTTAGTGAAGTAACTGTTACTGTAGAACACCTACAGCAAAGAACTGAAAGATTGAAATCCCTTGTGGAACAATTTAAATCATAAAGTTATAAGCTCCCTAAAAAATAAAAGGGAGCTTTTTTATTATGAAAATATAAAAAAATAAAATTTTTTTCTTTACAAATCATCATATAAAACATAATAATCTATTATGGATAATAAATTATTATTTAAGAATAAATATGACAATTTAAGTATAGATGAAAAAAAAGAAATTCTAAATCAAATAGCTACCCATTATGGCTTTACAATATTAGAATATTCTTTTTATGAATATGGAGATAAAAGTCTTTTTACAGCTGTATTTTCTGATAATATAAGAGAATTTGTTTTTATTCCTGGAGTAAAAGGCGTAACTCTTGGCTGGAAAAAAACTAATGCCAGTAAAAAAGAAGATAAAGAATTAATAGAATATATTAAAACTCATATGTTTTACTTTCTTTTGCTTTCTTTAGAAGAAAACCATCCCCTTGCAAAATATACAGCCTATACTACTTTAGATGATGCTAAGAAAAATATAAGCGAAAAAGAGTTTGCAGAACTTGATAATATGCTTACAAGACTTACACTTTCCCATATTGATAATATTACCTCTTTTATTAGAAAAGTAGATATTATGCCAATGCTAATGGAAAGAAGAAGCGAAAGCCTAAACTGGCAGTTTGTAAAAAATATAATACCTGCTGATGTGGCAGACAGCCCAACATATTTTAAAATATACCAAGATATTGTAAAATCTGGAAAAGATTTTATTATAAAAAAAACAAATTTAAAAGCTAGTGGGAAAAGAATACAAAAATATGTAATAGATGATAAAGGACTGCTTGTTTATAAATATAAAGAAATAAACTATGAAGAAATTCTTTTCCATTATACTTCAAACGGGTATAATATACCTACTTTAAACCAATGGGAATATGCTGCCTCCTGCGGCAACCCAACACTTTTTACTAATAATAATATTTTATACAATGGAATATCAAAAAACAAACCTAACGGCTTTGGGCTATACATATGCAGCAATATTTATGAACCAGAGATTATTTCTGATGATAAATATATTTATAAAGGCGGTGATGGTGGTTATTATGACTTAGTTAACGGACATCAATTGGCTAACCTTTCATTAAGCCCTTTTCATAACACAAAATCAGCTAATTTTAATTATATTGAAGAAAGCGGACTTTTTACTAGACGTGTTATATTAGTAAATCTAAATAAAAAGTACAGACCTAAAATCAATAAAAAAAACATAAATAAATTTATACAGGATAATTATACTGAAGAAAATTATGACAGCATAATCTATGCAGTCAACAGTGTAAATTACGAAGGCTTATCTTTTGAAAATGCCATAAAAATTATAGAAATATATCACCAAAAAGGTTTTATAAATAAATCATTAGAGCTAATTGAACGCTTTGAAGATGAAGGAAAAAATAATCCTGAATTTTTATATTTATCAGGCTATACTTATTTTAGGCTTTCAAACTCAAATAAAGCATCTGCTGCATTAAAAAAAGCCGTAGAAATAAAAAGAAATATGCCAGAATGTTATCAGCTTTTATCATACATTTATCATAGAGCATCTTTAATTAGTGAAATGAAATCAACTTTTCACAGCCTTTTCAAGCTTGCTCCAGATATTGCAAAAAATATGGTGCCTATACTTTTTCCTAAAGGACTTACATATGAAGATATGGATTATGATGATTTATGGACTGCCTTTATATTAAGTATTGCTAAAGATAATGAAAATAAAACTGTTTTTAATATTACAGATTCTTCCCTTATTAGTGAAATAATATTGCTTGATTCCACTGTTAAATTAATATTAAATACAGGTATTACTTCTTATATAAAAAATATAAGACATAATGGAAGTAAATATCTTTTTAAAATATTTGAAAAAATAGAAACTTCTAAATATGTAAAAGACAATAACAATTATTTATTAGATAAAGATATGGAAATGGCTTTAGATGAATTTCAAGCCTGCAAAAATATTTTATATGAAGCAGAAACAGTTGATTTGAAGGAAGTAGATGAAGATTATCTCCAAAATTTAACAAACAGTTTTTTTGATAATTCATCAGCCCTTACTGCCCTTGCATATATCCATTACAGCAACTGCAGGATGTTTGAAGCAGGGAAACTTTTTGATACTGAATATCCTCTTTGCAGCCTGCTATATCAAACAAAACAAATTCCTGTGGAAATTGCTGATGGCATCAGGGTGCTTTTAGAAGAATTTATAAATAATATAACAATTAACCTTTATACATATGGGGATATTCAACTATTTATTGAAAATATTATTGAAAAATCAATTGAAATAAAAAATAAATATTCAGAAAAATATCCAGCTTATATGTATTTAATTGAAAAAAATTTATATAAAGATTTAACTTATATATTAAAGTGGTTTAATATAGATATTGATGTGAAAGATACTACTCAAAAATTAAAGTAGTGAAATGGAGTATATTATGAAAGAAGCTAAAAAAGATTATTTATTAGTAAAGATTGTTATTGCAGTTATTTTAGGTATTGTAATAGGTTTACTAATAAATAAAACAAGCAGTACTTCAGAGTCAGGAGGATTAAGTACTCAGGATGTATTAATAAATATAGTTTTATCTGTTAAATATATTTTAGGGCAGATAATATTATTTATGGTACCATTAATAATTATAGGCTTTGTAACTCCTGCAATTACTGGTATGAAAAATAATACAAATAAAATGCTTGGCACAATGCTTTTAATGGCTTATTTATCATCAGTATTAGCAGCAGCATTTGCTATGGCTGCAGGCTATTTGATTATCCCTCACCTTGATATTGCTAAAAATATTACTGATAAAGAGCTGCCAGAACTTATATTTAAGCTTGATATTCCTGCTATGTTTCCTGTTCTTTCTGCACTTTTTTTCTCTATTACATTTGGGGTTGCAATTGTATATTCAAAATCAGAATTATTAGAAAAGTTATTCAATGAAATAAATAAAGTGGTAATGCTTATTGTTACAAAACTGGTTATTCCTTTACTGCCATTTTTTATATGCACAACATTTATAGAGCTTACTTATTTAGAAAGAATAACTGTACAGTTTCCTATATTTATTAAAATGGTTGTAATAGTGTTAATTGGTCATTTCATATGGCTTATATTTTTATATACTCTTGGAGCATTAATCTCTAAGAAAAACCCTGCAAGAGTATTTAAACATTATGCTCCTGCATATTTAACAGCAGTTGGCACAATGAGTAGTGCTGCCACACTGCCTGTAGCTTTAAAATGTGCTAGAAAATCTGATGCGTTAGATAGAGATATTGTAGATTTTGCCATACCACTTGGTGCAAATATTCACCTTTGTGGCTCTGTACTTACTGAAACATTTTTTGTAATGGGTATAAGCTATATCCTTTTAGGTGAACTTCCACCACTTTCAACTATGCTTGTATTTATTGTACTTTTAGGTATATTTGCAGTTGGTGCTCCGGGAGTTCCCGGCGGTACAGTTGCTGCATCAGTTGGTATTGTGTACTCTGTATTAGGCTTAGATAACACAGCATTTGGGCTTTTAATGGCTATTTTTGCATTACAGGACAGCTTTGGTACAGCCTGCAATGTTACAGGCGACGGTGCTTTAGCATTAATGCTGCAAGGAATATATAAGAAAAACAGCACTGTTAATGAAACTTACCACGCATAATATATTATAAGTGCTTTTAACTAGCTATAACTTATTGAAACCACAATATTTTTTATTATTTAAAAAAATTTTTGTAAAATAAGAAATATAAATTATTGACAAAAATTTTTTTATAATATATAAGTATATTTCTAACGCCGAAGTGGTGGAATTGGTAGACACGCCATCTTGAGGGGGTGGTGGGGCTTCCTCGTGCGGGTTCAAGTCCCGCCTTCGGCATTTTTTTATTCTCTTGTTTTCATATAAAAGGTGTTTTATGATATTTCCACTTCTTGTATTATCGGCTGTATTAATACTCTGTATTCTTCTTTCAAAAGTATCAAATAAACTTGGTATGCCAATGCTTTTAGCATTTATGGTTTTAGGTATGGTATTTGGCTCTGACGGTCTTTTCAAAATACCTTTTGAAAACAACATAATTATGGAAAATATTGCTACAATAGCTTTATTATTTATTATATTCTATGGTGGTTTTGGCACAAATTGGAAAACAGCTCGTCCTGTGCTTGGAAAATCAGTTATGCTTTCCACATTAGGTGTTATATTAACAGCAGCTTTTGTGGGGCTTTTCTGCTATTATATATTAAATATGCCTTTATTAATAAGCTTTTTACTGGGAGCGGTTATAAGCTCTACTGATGCTGCCTCTGTTTTTTTCATACTTCGTTCAAAAAAATTAAACTTAAAATATGGTACAGCACCTATGTTAGAGCTTGAAAGCGGAAGCAACGACCCTGCTGCCTATATGCTTACAATTATCCTTTGTACACTGCTTACTGGTGATTTTAGTACTGGTTCTTTTATATATATGATTTTTGCCCAAATTGTTTACGGGCTTGCTGCAGGCTTTATATTAGCTTATATAGCTGTGAAAATTTTTAAATATTATATGTTTTCATCAACTGGTATGAAAATGATTTTTATGGTAGCTGTTGCGTTGCTTTCATATGCTTTACCTGCTTATTTTGGCGGCAACGGCTATTTAAGTGCATATATTGTGGGTATTATACTTGGAAATACTCACATACAGGATAAAAAACCACTTGTATATTTCTTTGACGGTATAACAGATTTAATGCAAATGCTTTTATTCTTCCTGCTTGGGCTGCTATCATTCCCTTCTGTTTTTTCTCAGTATGCCCTTTATGCTCTTTTCATTGCACTGTTTTTAACATTTATAGCAAGACCTGCAGCTGTATTTTTACTTTTAAGCCCATTAAAAGCAAAATTCAATCAGCAGCTGCTTATATCATTTGCAGGTTTAAGAGGAGCAGCCTCCATTGTGTTTGCCATAATGGCTCAAAACCAGCTAACAAGTAACAATCAAAGTAATGATGCTATATTTAATATAGTATTTTTAATAGTGCTGTTTTCTATTTTATTTCAAGGCTCTCTTTTACCTTTTGTTTCACGTAAACTTAATATGATTGATAACAGTGAAGATGTAATGAAAACATTTACTGATTATTCTGAAAGTATCCCTGTTGAGTTTTTACAATTTAAGATTACAAAAGACAATAAATGGAATAATGTGCAGATAAAAAATATTATCCTGCCCCCTGATACACTAATAGCTATGATAAAACGGGGCGATGAAAAAATTGTACCTAATGGCAATACGGTGTTATTAGAAAACGATGAAGTAATATTATGCGGTAAATCTGGTGCTGATATGGAAGGTGTTAAAATTAAAGAAGAAAAAGTTGCACCATCAAGCTCGCTTATTGGCAAAAAAATATTAGATATTAAAACAGAAGAAAATATGGTAATTCTAGTAATTCAAAGGGGTGATAATATACTTATTCCAAAAGGCAATACTGTTATTGAAAAAGATGATTTACTAATAATTCACCATACATAGCTATATGGAAATACTAGAATATTAATTCACATGGATTAATTTTAAATTGAAGCATTTTTGCTGTATCTCTCCCTGCATCACCACCTTTTCTCTGCATAGTTATTTTACCTATTTTTAAATTACCTTGTGGACTTAATTCAACATTTCCACTATAAAAATTAATAACTTCATTGATTGGTTTCAACACCCATTTTATTGAAGTTTTGTCTTTTTCTCTTAAAATTACTAAGAACCATTCGCTTGCAAATTTGCCCCTACCCTTTATAATATCACTGATAATTAATGGCTGATTGCTTCTAAAAAATTCTAAAATCCTACTTTGTTCTAATTCATCAAATTCATAAAAAAACATACGTCTTGCATCTTTAGGATTATTTATTTTAGGTAATATCTCACCAGTAAAATATTGTAAAGTAATATATACATCATCTGGTATAGACCACAATTCTTTATATGACTTAAGCCATCGTTTATCTATTTGATTATATCCATGTTTATTTGATACTAATTTAACTTGTATATTTTGAATATCCTGTATCTTTTGGAGTTTTACTTGAATAAGAATTATTACTTGAATATCTGCTTTAAAACTACCATTTATTTTATATGCATTAACTTCTTCAATTTCAGCTACGTTATAACCCATGGCTATCAACCAGTCTGTTGCAAGTTTACTAGTTTTCCAGTTATTAAAAGTACTTATAACAAAATGCTCATTATTAAATCCATCTTTTGCAGTTTTTGAACCTAAACTTGCTAAATCCATTTTAGTTTATCCTCATTAAATTATGAGCTAAATTTTCAACAACATTTACACTCATAGCATTACCGCATTGTTTTAGAATATCTTGCTTTTTTAAATCTATTATTTTATGTTCTAGATTTTTTATTTTACCAAATCCCTGTAATTTTAAAGCTTCTATAGCACTCAGTGTATAAAAACGATTTTTATATACATATAATATTCCTTGTCTATTGCGTCTTAAAGTGGGAATCTTATTTTCATATAATCTTAAATCACTTTGTCTAGTATCAATAATCAAATAATCTTGTTTCAAGAGTTCGTTTATTGAAAACTTACCTTTATTATATTTGTTATCCAAATATCTCAAAAATGTTTTATAAGATGAAGAAGTTTCATCAAATAGATTTTCTTCTGTAGGATTTAAAAATGTTTTTAAATTATATACTGTATTATTCATATTATTAAACAAAATATTATTCAATTCAAATGGTGTATATTTTATTTGTATATCATCTCTTATTCCTACAAAATATATTCGTTCTCTACTCTGTGGTAAAAAATTTATTGAGTTTATCACATCAAAATAGACATTGTACCCTACATTTTCCAATAATTGTAATATTTCTTTAAAAGTGTTCCCATTATCATGGTGAACAAGACCCTTTACATTTTCTAGAATAAAATATTGTGGTTGCTTTATTTTTAATATATCTGCTATATAATATATTAGTTGTCCTTCTTTCTTGTTACTAAGCCCTTCTCTTTTACCTATAATACTAAATGTCTGACAAGGAAATCCAGCTATTAACAAATCAAAATTAGGAAGTAAGATAGGGTCAATTTGTGTTATATCTCCAAAATTTATTTCATTTTCAGCACTATGCAGTTTTTCATATGTTTTAACTGCAGCTTTATCTATTTCGCTATATCCTATACATTGAAAACCATTCAACTCTAACCCTAACCTTCCTCCACCAATTCCAGCAAAAAAATCTATAAATGTCATTATTCAGCCTCTATAATAGTATATGAATTATTTTATTATAACTTATGATTATGTGCAATAATAATCTCGTCGTTTACACTAAATCTCTATATGGAAATGCTTATTAGTATTGTGCCGTAAGTGTGGTTTTTTGGCTGAAATTTATATTCTTTGCTTTTATGGGTTATGCCGTAAGATATTTCAAAATGTTTGTATGATATAGTAACACCGCCTTCAAAATAATATACGAAAGGTTCTAATTCATGCCTGAATGGGTCTTCCCAAGTGTTTCCTTGTATATAAATATTTCTTGCAGTAAACCTGTACCCTAACCCGCCATATACATATATGCTGAAATCATCACTAAATGAACCTAAAGCATCTACTCCATAATTTATTTTTAAAGGTCCAAATGTATTATCAAGATTATGGCCTATTAAAAGACGAGTATTAAAATCAAAATATGTCCTATCATTACCTAAAGATAAAGAGCCAGAAGGCACTAAGTGCATACTGATAATTTTTGACTGAATCATAGGAACTTTACCTGTATAGCTGTAATACATGTTTGCAATAAATTCATTTCCCACAGGGTTTACCCACGGCAGTTTCTTATTATGCTCTTTATTAATAGATGAATGGATACCATCCTGCACTTCTTTAGCAAAAGAATATTCTCCAACTGTTCCAAGGCTGATGCCAATACGCTCTAAACTGTATTTTCGCCTTTGGTTTATAAAAAAAGATAAATAAAGCCCGCCAGCATAGGGGTGGTCAGTATAGCCTACATCATATGACTTATTTTCTGGAGTATATATTTCCTGATTTAGATTAATACTGAAACTTGTAAGGTTATTTTTAGGGTATAGTGATACTCTACTAAGCCAAAAAAACTTACTTTCATTATCACTGTGAAAATCAAATTCTTTTGAAGTATAGCCTATTCTTTGGCCTGCTGAATAGTATTTATCGCTATACTGGTCAAAATAAGCATCGTTATCAGATAAAAGCATGATTTTATGCCTTTTATAAGGCGTGATAGTTTCCACATCCTTAGCATACAATATAGGACAGCTAAAAAATATGATAGAAATAAAAAAATTAAATATTTTCATAATTATATTCTTTTAATCAATAATGCTGATGATGCATTATAATATGCTTTTAAATTTGTACCATATGTTATATTTAATGATTTTACACTGTCATTGGTAACCATAACGCATAATTTATAATTTTCTTCTAAATTAATATATACTTCACTGTTTACAGCCCCATTTTTTACAGCGCTTACCATTCCAGTAAAACTATTACGACAGCTTAGATTAATACTATCATCCATACTCAAAATCATATCACTTGACTTGATTAATACATCAACACTGTCACCTATTTTCAATTCCATTTTTTCAAGGCTTGTTTTTGAAACTGCTGCATATATGGTAAAACTAGCAACAGCTATCTCAACCATTGCATTAACAGCACCTTCACTAATACTTGCAACCCTGCCACTAAAACAGTTATCAGCAGATGATTTTAATAATAATCCACTTTTAATATGGTCTATATCATTATTTTCATCCATAAGCAGTAAAAACTCTTCAAAAAGCCTTTCATACTTTTCATACTGCTCAACAAACTTAATGCCTTCCTCTGTTAATACAGAGCCACCGCCGTTTTTGCCACCACTTACTCTGCTTACAAGGCTTGCCCCTGTTATTTTATTCATAACATCAACACTATCCCAAGCCGCTTTATAGCTCATACCCATAGCTTTGGCAGCTTTTGAAATAGAACCTGTTTCTTTAATATTTTTTAAAAGCTCAATTCTGCCACTGCCTGCAAAATATTTACCATTATTAGTAAACCAAAAACGACCATCTACTTTATAATTATTCTTATTTTTCATTATCACTCCAATATATTTATATTACACTATCAATAATAATTCCTCAAGAATAATATTAAAAATTGTCATTTGTAAATTATTTTAAGGTTTTTAAATTAATTTTTAATATTTTTATACCATTATTCATTAAATTATAATATTTTTTCTTGACACATTATTTAAAATAAGATTAATATGTAAGAAATTAGCGCTTATATGTGGTTTATTATCATTATTTATTTAGGAAATACTTAAAAATTTTTATAACCTTTATTTTTTTGGTAATTAATAATGTTTTTGTCCGACATATAAGATAGTCTACAGTCTTTTTAGGAGGATACTTGTGAAATCAAAATTACGGATTACTATTGCTGCAAAAATTTTTATTATTTTAGGTGTAATCACTATTGCTTCATTTATTATGGGAATTTATTCTTTTGTTTCCACAAAGAATGCTGGAACAATTGCTTCAAATATTAGCAATATTTACATCAATATTTTTGTATATAATACAAACCTTAACAACCACATATCAGAAATAAGAAGAGTTTTTGACTCATATATTGTTAACCCAACTCAAGAAAACTATGATACTATAATGAATGTGAAAAAAAATGCTGATAATGAGCTTGCTAAAATGGAACAGCTTTTAGCAAATAAAAAAACTGCAGCTTTATTATCAGAAATATCATCTATATTTCCTGAATTTCAATCTGCTACAATCAACTATTTAACAGCAGCAACAGACCAGATAAATATACGCCATAATATAGTACCAAAAGAATATGAGCTTATGAAACTTGCAAACGACTTTTTAAAATCTACAGAACAGTTTAGAAATACTGTTGCCAATGTTATTAGAAATAATACTGATAACCCAGCAACTGCTCTGAATTATTTTGCAAACTATTCGCGTACTGCAAATATTTCTGTATATACTGCTCAGGCTTTAGAAATATTTGCAAAAGCTAGATATACAGGTGATTTAAAAGAACTTGAAAAAATGGGTGCATTAATGCAGGCTGTTAAAGCTGACTTGCAGGATATTAGGACAAATATTGTAAACCGTGCTTCTCTTAATGCCCTTGATAATATGATTAAAATATTAGGGGAAAATGAAAAAGTATTTAAAGAAATAATTGCTGCATATGAACAAAGAGCACAAATAAACACTAAAAGAGAAGAAAGTGTTAATATGTTTATTGGTATTAGCAACCAAATCTCAGCAATAGTTAATGAAAATATTCAAACTCAATCAGCACATGCAGAAAACTCTCTTAGAGCTACAAACTATGTTATAGTAGTAATATTAGTGATTATGGCAATAGTTATTGTAGTTGCAATGGTTATAACTCAACGTACTATTGTTAGACCTATACGTTCTTTTGTGGCTACAGCACAAGATTTAACAAGTGGTGATAGAGATTTAACTATAAGGCTTCAAGCATCAAGTAATGATGAAATTGAAGAACTTGCAAAATATTTTAATACTTTCATTGGTAATGTACAAGAAATTGTAAGCGAAGTAAAACATTCTACGGATGAAGTTGCAAGTGGTAATAATCAGCTTGCTGCAACTATTGAAGAACTTTCTGCCACATTTAACTCTCAAACTGAACAGGTAGGCAGCATTGTTGTTGATATGAACGATATTACCCGTTCTTCAGAAGATGCAACTAATGAATTAAATTCTACTTTAAGAGTAATTGATGATACAACTCACAGCACTACTCAAGGCAGTAATTCATTAAACGATGTAAAAACTACAATGCTTGAAATTAATACAAATACAAAAAATCTTTCAAATACTATTCAAAATCTCTTAGAAAGCTCCTCTCAAATAGGTGAGATTTTAACTGTTATTAACGATATTGCAGACCAAACAAACCTGCTAGCATTAAATGCTGCAATTGAAGCAGCAAGAGCTGGGGAAGCAGGCAGAGGCTTTGCAGTAGTTGCTGATGAAGTGAGAAAATTAGCAGAAAGAACTACTAAAGCTACAAGCGAAATAGAAAATATTATTTCCACTCTGCAGCATGAATCAGAACAGGCTTCAAAAGAGATGGCTTCAGCCAGCGACAGTGTAACAAGCGGCGTAAGCGTTATTGAAAATACCACATCTTCATTCACATCTGTTGTGGGCGGTGTTAATAATGTTGCAAAATCTACATATCAGTTAATGGAAGGCTTTAATGTACAGCACCAGACAGTACAAAATGTTACAGATAAAACTCAGGCAATTGCAAGCGGTATTGAAGAAAGTAATGCTGCTGTAAATGAAATATCTTTAACAGTAGAACACCTGCAGGAAAGAACTGAGGCTTTAAAAAATCTTGTAGGTCAGTTTAAAGTATAATATGATTATTAAATAAAAAATATTTTACTGCCTGATAAATCTTAAAAAGGTTTATCAGGCTTTTTTATTTTTTCACACATTATCTTTAAATCTGAACTTACCCAAAAAACTTGTACTAAACCATATAAGCGAATGCGAAAGTTAGTAAAATATTAATAGTTTTTATCCATATTTAGGAGCTAAAGTTATATTATCACTGA
>CALUWN010000006.1 GCA_944324495.1 uncultured Mucispirillum sp.
TATTTAAAATATTATGAGTGTTTGTATTTATTATATTTAAGATTTTTTTGCCTAATGGCTCAGTATATACAGGAAAAGTGTGTCATATTGAGCGTAAGCGAAATATCTTATTTAACTTTTATTAAAAAATGGTAAATTCTAAAAACGATTGCAAAAAAATATATACTATGATAAAATACTAGCAAAAATAAGCAGGTTAGTAATGAAACTACATATAGAAAATATTGGTAAATTAAAAAGTGCAGATGTTACTCTTGATGGTATTACCGTTATTGCAGGTAAAAACAATACAGGTAAAAGCACGGTAGGAAAAACTTTATACTGTATTTTTAACAGCCTGTATAATATTGATGAAAAAATAAAAAGAGATAAAAACATATATATAGGCAGAGTTATATTATCTTCATTAGATATAAATATACCGTCATTGTTTTTAATAACTTATCATGAAGATTTACTAGAGGATATTATAAATAAAATTAAACATAATCATTCAGATGATGTTGGGAAGTTACTTTGTAATATAACTTCTTTATATAGAGATAAGCCAGAAGATATGTCAGATTATGATGATGTTATAGATAGTGAAATAGTTGAAAATGTTATAAATAGAGTTAATGAAGCTCTTTCTATTTCTGACCAAGTGTTTTATACTCATATTGCAAATAATATTTTTAATAGTGAATTTTCTAATCAGATAGTAAATTTTAATGCAGAAACTGGTGAGGCTGTTCTCAGTATAAAAAATAAAGATATCATTTTAAATATTGATAAAAAATCAGTTAGTTCTGATAATTTAATGAAGTTAAATGAAGATATTATTTACATAGAAAGCCCATTTATATTAGATAATATTGATACTTTTCATTATGATGAAATACTACCACATAGAAATAATATTATTAGTAAATTATATAGTGGAAACGATAATAAAACTATCACTTCTGAAATTATTATTCAAAATAAATTGGAAAATATTTTTAATTTATTATCCGATATTGGAATAGGTGAGTTATTTAAGGAATCATCAGATACTAGAAAAAATACTTTTAAATATAAAGAAGAAAATAGTGATAATAAAATAGAAATCTCAAATATATCAGCAGGTATTAAAACATTTTTAATTTTAAAAACATTAATTTTAAACAGTCATATAGCAGAAAAAGGTTGTATTATACTTGATGAGCCAGAAGTACACCTGCACCCAGAATGGCAGCTTGTTTTTGCAAGATTAATAGTACTTTTACAAAAAACTTTTAATTTACATATATTACTAAATACCCATAGTCCGTATTTTTTAAGAGCAATACAAGTTTATTCTTCTAAATATGAAATAGCTAACAGGTGTAATTATTACCTGGCGGAAAATAATGAAGATGGCACAGCAAGCATTAGAGATGTAAAAGGTAGTATAGAAGAAATATATAAACTTTTACACCGTCCATTTCAGGATTTAGAAAATGAATAATATTTTAGAAGATGAATATTTTATACAATATATTTCTTCATTAAAAGATATTTCTTATAATAAAAGTGCAAAAACATTCCTTACAAATTCAGATTTACAAGTAATAAATTTTGATAAGGTAAAAGATAATTTTGTAAGTGATAAAAAAATATCCTCACCAAGTTCTGTAGATGCTCTCTATTATAATAATGGTATTTTATATTTTATTGAGTTTAAAGATGCAGAGTGTAAAGAACATATTTTGCATAAAAAGATATATGATAGTATAATAATACTTTCAAGCAAATTAAATATTTCAGTAAATGAAATAGTGAAAAATAGTATATATATAGTAGTATTTTCAAGTGAAAAGAATAAAGATATCGATTCAAAAACATATATAGAAACCCCCAATGTATATTATGATATAACAAATGCTTTTATTAAAAATTATAATCAATATACTATCTTTTTTAAGTTAGAGCAGTTTAAAAACTATCTATTTAAAGATGCTTATACTATAAGTGAAAAAACATTTAATGAAAATATATCAAATTTTATTAAATAAGGTTATAAGTTCTTTTATTCGCATTCGCTTGTAATGGCTTATGAGTGTTTGTATTTATTATATTTAAGATTTTTTGCCTAATGGCTCAGTATCTACAGGAAAAGTGTGTAATATTGAGCGTAAGCGAAATATCTTGTTTAACTTTTATTAAAAAATACATACTTAGATTTTTTAAACAATCGTTTCGGTCGCAGTGAATACTCTCTCACTCACTAAAGGGCTTTATCCTAAAGCCTAAGATAAAAAAACCTTGCGTATGAAATAAGTCGCTCAGTGATAATATAACTTTAGCTCCTAAAAATGGATAAAAACTATTAATATTTTACTAACTTTCACATTCGCTTATAATGGCTTATGAGTGTGTGAATAGTTTTCTTATGACGTTTTCAATTGTATAGGGTTGTAACAATCTTAATACTAACTTACCCTACATACTTTTTTATTGATTTTATATGATAAATTATGCTTAAATCAATATATGAAGATTTTTAGCAGGGTAATATGAAAATAAAGTATATTTTTACCATAATAACCATTTTATTTACTATATCATGTGCTGATGATGTTACAAAACAAACATTTAAGTATACAAAAGCATCAGGGAACTTGGAAAAAATCAATTCTATGCCTGCAAATGGCAGTAGTGCTGTGTGTATAGATGTTAATAATAAACATGTGCTTGATTTACAGTATAGAATGGTATCAAATGGTTTGTATGGTGATAATCCTGATGCAGATAAAAAAAACAGCTATTTAAAAGTAGTAAGTGGCAGGCTTTATGTTGATGGAGTTGCTTTGGTTGTTGATGCTGTTGATGATAGAGTGTTATACTATAATACTACAATAGATGATATGGTGGGTATTGTTGATATAAGAGGGATAGAGCAGTTTATAAACCAAGGGGAGCATGAAGTATCATTTTATATAACAGCAATAGAATACAGTGGCAGTGGCACACCAACAGGTGATGCGGAAACATTTGGTGCAGTATTTGGCAAAGTAAAGTTTGATAGCACTGGTTCAAATTGTAATTTCTAAAATAGATATTACTTTCATAGTAATACAATCTTTCATATAAAAAAATATTTTATCTTTTTATATATTGACAAATAATGTCGTTAGGGTATAATACCAACTAACAAAATTTATAAAAGGAGAAGAAAATGAAAAAGTCTTTTTTATTTTTACTTATTAGCATTATGACTGTTTTCTTAATTGCAGGCTGTGCTGAAGACACTACTAAAGGAGAAGGGGAAAATGGTGAAACACCAAGTGGCACTTCATTAACTCCAGAAATGTTGGAACAATTAAAGGGTAATTATGATGTAACTTTTTTTGGTTCTCAAGTTATTAATGCAAGAGATGCGAGTAGTCCTTTCTTATTAGGTATGGCAGATTTAGCATATATTTCAAATGATTGTGCTAAGGCTGCAGAATTATATCCTGATGTTGTTAATAAACAAGAAGGAAGTACAACAAAAAATCAATGTAATTCATCAAATCAAGCACAATTACTTGATGGTAAAGTAGTTATTTCTACTGACAATAATCAAATTGGTATAACATCTAGAGTGCAATTATATAGTGGATTTATGGAACAAATGTCACCGTCTGATATGTATCAATACACTGAATATTACCCTACAGATAGAACTTCTGGCAAAGGAGTAAAGGGTTATACTTATGATGCTGACAACAAAAAACCAACAGCAACTGCAATAGATTTCTCAGAAAGTCCATATACTGTAACAATTAATACAGATGGTACTGTTCGTATTGATATGACATTAGTTGGTAAAACAGTTTCTACTATGGGTCAATCAATGACTGTTGATGCAAAAAATACTATTCTTCTTAAAAAAATAAGTGAAGATACAACACCTCTTGAAAATAAAGTTGTGGCTGCATTTCCTACAAAACCATAAGGAACATCTAAATAACAATATATACAGGTGGGTTTAATACCCACCTTATTTATTATATAATTATACAATTAAAGTTCATAAGTAATTTTATTGAAAAATAAATACCTATTCAGTATAATCAATCAATAATTATCAGTATATTTAATATAATTTATTATTATATTTTTTACTTTTTAAACTAATATAATTATGTATAATATAGTATGTAAAATTAGTATTTATTGATATTATCTATGATGTAAAATTATCAATTTGGCAAAATTTGTTAGACTGTATATAGGAAATTTATTTTCTTATCTATAGTAAAGTGAATATGAATGTTAAGTATAAACTAATAAATATCTTTGTTATCTACTATCTTTTTTAATGTCACAATATATGATAGTTTTAATGGCATATAATTCATAATTTTAGATATTATTACATATATTGAGTATAAACAACATTATCTAACAATAGAGTATTGATTTAGTATAAAAAATGGGATAGGTAATCTATCCCATTTTAATAAAATATTATTTTGTAAAATAGTTTGTATTTTTAATTTGAACTACTGGTAGTAAATTTAATGAACTATTTTGAATAAATTTTAATCGCATAGTTACTTTATTACCACTATCTCCAAAAGTCATATCACTGTAATTAGTATCTTTTGGGTTATAGTCAATTTGTGTTGTTCTAATAGTAACATCATTATCTTTTAAACCAATTAAGCCAACTTTTTCAAATGCACTATTCAAACCACCAGAATAATCATCACCAGTTAATTTATAACTATTAGTTTTATAATACATATTGCTAGCCTGCTCATCAGTAGTTAAAAGACATTGTTTTAATGGACTATTATTTTCTACTTGAACTTTAACTGTTATTGGTATTATAACATCAACAATATTAGATGCTAAACTAGGGTTTACTACCATTTCACCTGCAAAGTCTGTTCCACCATAGTATGGTTGACTATTACAAGTGATACTTTCTATTCTGTAATAACCTATATATTTCATAGCACCATCAACATTTGTACAGCTGTTTGGGTCTTCATTACCACCAATTAATGGGTCACATACTGTATATGATTTTGTAACTTCTTCTTCAGTAGTACTATCAGTAACATTTGTCATAGTATCTGCAATTTTTCTAAGTGCTGAAATTTTATATGTATTACCATTTGTATTAATAATTATTGGGTTTGTTAGAGTAATATGACTTCTATCATTTTCAGTTGTTTCATCAATTGTAACATTACCTAAAGGTGTAAGAGTAGGTTGTACAGTAAGTGAACCATTATCTTTATAGCCTTGGTTATAAACTGCATAGTTATATTCTAGTGTATTATTAGTTTTATTTGGGAAAATATTTATTATCCCATTTAAATAATCAATATCTATTTCTGATTTTAATGGGTCAGTAACTATTACACTTGGTTTATAGTTTCCAATAAATGTATCTAAATTATTCATATCTAATGGAGTATTTTTTTCTGTTACAAAAGGTTTTGGGTCTGGTACTGGTTTATCTTCTAAAGCTGCACAGCCCATAAGCATTATAAATGATAGTAATGAAAAAGTTAAGATTTTTAAAAATGATTTATTCATATTTATTACCTCACATATACACTAGAAATTAGCCTGTAATGTTACCATAGCAGTAAGACGAGTTAAAAAGCCAACTTCAGCTAATATATCAAAATACCTGTTTACAGAGTACATAACGCCTGCATTAAATGTCCAAGGGGAAGCATATTCTGCATCTGCTTTATATTTAGATGTGATTTGTAATGGCTCATTTTGACCTATAATAGTACCTGCAGGAAGTGTAACAGTGTATGAGCCTGAAACTTGGTTACCCATTGGCATATATGTATATTGTGTACCAAGCATAAATGCTACTTTCATATCTTTTGGAAGTGGCACGTTTACACCAACCCTAGCACCCACAATTAATGTTTGGATAATGTTATCTGTTCTATCTGTTGATGTCCAAGCGTAGTTACCATTAATAACTGCAAATGGCACAACTCTGCCTAATCTAAAACCATAAGAAAGGGCAGCACCTATTGCACCAGTATCAGCTTTAAATGGGTTTACTTGGTCTAGTTTATAACCATTTGGCATAGCTTGGTTTCCGTCTGCCACTGCTGTAAATTTTGATTTACCCTCAGTGTGCATATATACACCAAAAATAGACATAAATGGAAGCAGGTTAATACCAGCCCTAAAACCTACAGAGTTTGTTTCCACTTTTGCATTATACATACTAACAGGAATAGCTTGAGCTTCAGTATTAAAAGCAGGGTGGAAACCCCAGCCTCTAGCGTTAGTAATATTTTGTGGTATCTGCATATGGTAATAAATGGCAGATACAAAAAATGGTTTTGGTGGCCTCATACCTTGGGCTCTCATTTGTTTACCTAAGATTGGCAGGTAATCTTCCACAACGTGCGTCCTTTCAATAGGAGCAGGGCGTTTTTTTGTGGCATTATCTTGTGCTAATGCCACGCTGTTACTTACTATAAATGCAAGTAAAGTAAAAAATAAAACAGTAAATTTTTTCATAATAAATAAAACCTCATAAATAATTTATTAGATTTATATAAAAAACAAGTAAATCATATATTATATTATACACAATGTAAAGGAAATATTATATAATAATACATTTTTAAGTTAAATGTAAAATAGTTGCTGTTAGTTTGTATTTTATGGGTATATTAACCGCTACGCTCAATATTACACACTTTTCCTGTAGATGTATAGATTAAAAAAATCTAAGTATATATTTTTTAATAAAAGTTAAACAAGATATTTCGCTTACGCTCAATATGACATATTTTGTCAGTATATACTGAGCCATTAGGCAAAAAATCTTAAATATAATAAATACAAACACTCATAATATTTTAAATAACTTTAGCAAAATAATATTTATAAATATTTATCCTTATTTTATGTACTAGTGTTATTTTACATATAAACGCTCTTCAAATGGTATGCGAAATTATTTTTTTGGAATGTTTTGCCAGCTACTTGAGAGCGAAGCGAGTTGTAGTGGCAATGGAAAAACAATAATGAGTGATTATACCTTTGGAGCTTTATAGGTAAAATAACAAAACACCCGTTTCTGAGATTTTCGGCGTAAAGATATAGAAAGGTAAAAATATGGCAGTAAGATATTAATAGATTATATTTAATTTAAATATATCTAAAACTGTTATATTTTTCAAGTTTACAATTTCATTTTCTTACGCTCAATATGACATATTTTTCCTGTAGATACTGAGCCATTAGGCAAAGAACACTAAAATATTATAACTTTTAATTGCAATATCCAATTTATTATGTTAATTTCACTTGATTTTACAATTACTGGAGGTTATATGAAAAAGCTTTTATTCTTATTAGTATTAACTTCATTAGTATTATATTCTCAAAATGCTTATGCTAGAAATGGGGCATATTATTCTTGGCTTACAGTAGGTTATGGGTATTCTCAAAGTGTTGGCGGCAGCTGGTCGTCATACGGTCCGCTTAAACTAACTATTGGTGGTCTTTTATGGAACTATGTTGGTATGGAGCTATCAGCAGATACAAGCTGGGATGATATTGGCAATAATAATAACTCTTGGACTCTTGATTTAAAACCATATGTTTTGATACAATCTACTCTTGGTAATAGAAGTAATGCTTTAATTCCCTATGTTGGTATTGCACCAGTATTTTCTATAGCAGGTATTGATTATGAAAATAAAGAAGATACTGCAGGGTTTGATGTTGGTGTTGCAGCAAAAGGTGGGTTAAGAGTAAGGATTATTGATGCCTTAATGTTTGGAGCTGGTATTGAATATGTATATCACCATAATAATTTACCTGCATCAAGAAATATGTCACAATTTAATGCAGTTATTGAGGCTGGTTTTAGCTGGTAAAATTGTATATTTATACAGTCTTTTTAGAAACCATAAACTAAAAGACTGTATGATTAAACTTATAATTGCAATTTCTAGCACATTAAATACTTAATTTATTTTCTAGTTATACAATTTTTTTATTGATAAATTTATAAAAATTTATTATTTTAAAGTAATTATGTTACTGTATTGATATTTTTTGGCATATTTTTTGATACTATTTCGCATTATACGTAGTGAACTACTCAATACTTGGAGCGAATTTAATGATAAAGCGGTTTTTATTGCCTATTTTAGTGTTTTTTTTAATTACTCAGTTTTGTTATGCACAATCTCAAATTGGTATTAGTGGTATTATAGATGATAGTTTTGAAAAAGATTTCAGAAATACACCATTTCCTAGAGATAGAAATGCAAAAATAATTACTGAAGAAGAATTATTAGAAAAGCTTCCTAAAGAAACTTCAGCTGAGACTGTATATGTTTCCACTTTTGATATTGCTGGTAACAGGGTAATTAATAAAAAAGAATTACAACTTCTTTTAGGTGATTATATTGAGAGAAACCTTACTTTACAGCAGTTAAATGATGCTGCAAATGTTATTACAAAATATTATAGAAATAAAGGGTATATTATAAGCTATGCATATATACCACCTCAGGTTGTAAATAACAGCACTATTGTTATTGCAGTTGTTGAAGGTGAAATAGGGGATATATATGTAGAAGGGCTTTCAGATTATAAAAAAGAATTTGTTTTAAAACATCTTGCTCCACTTCAAAAAGGTCTTATTTTAGATACTAAAACTTTAGAAAGGCGATTACTTATTCTTAACAGTTATATGGATTTGAAAGTAAATGCCACATTAAAACCAGGCAAAAGAAAAGGAACTTCTGATATTATCATTTATGCTCAAGATACAAACCCATATAGAGCAAGCTTTAGTGTTGATAACTATGGTAATAAGCTTACAAATGAATACAGGCTCAATGGGGCAGCTATGATAGGAAATGTTATTAAAAGTGGTGACAGGCTTGCACTGAATTTATCCCTTGGGCTTGATAACTTTAACCCTTGGCAGCTTTTTTTCGGTAGAATAGATTACAGACTTGCCCTTGGCAGTGAAGGTTTTAAATTGGGTTTTTCTTATGCAAGAAGTAACTATATTGTTACTAATACTTTTGATATGCTCGGGCTTGAAGGTTATTCAAATGATTATTCTATTTATACAGAATATCCTATTATTTTAAGAAATCAAGGCACTTTAAATTTAGGTGCAGGTATATATGTAAAAGATACAGCAGATAAAATGAAACTTTTTGGAACAAATATGGGCAGCCATGATGTTCTTGCAACAGTAGGGCTTAGCCTTTTTGGTGAAGCATATCCTTGGATAGGTGCCAATATGTATTACTCCCTTGCATTTTCTCAAGGTTTAAATGGTTTCTTATCAGCTTCTCATTACAGCCCTAATTCATCAAATCCTTTTGCTACTGGTTATTATGAAAAACTTTATTTTGATTATGAATACCATCAGTTTATTACATGGTTTTTTAGAATGAGATTATTTTTATCTGGTCAATTTGTTTCAGATACTACATTCTCTAGTGAACGTTTTTATATTGGTGGAATATATAGTGTTCGTGGTTTTACAAGTGGTTTGGAATCTGGTGATAATGGATACAGACTTAGTGTAGAAGCAGAGTTTGATTTAGGTATACCACATATAAAAGCATTAGTGTTTTATGATAGAGGCCAAGTTTTTAATTATAATACAGATTATCATTCTTATGCAGATGCATCGCTTGATTCCGTTGGTGCAGGCCTTAGGTTTTACCCTTGGAAAGGGCTTGCCATTAAAATTGATTACGGATACCCAATAATGTCTTCAAGAAAACATAATGCAGGCTGGGGTGCAATATATGGGAGGATAAGTTATGATTTCTAAAATTAAATCATTTATTGCAGTATTTATTATACTTATATTTAATTCCCAATTATATGCAGCTCCAGTAGGTGGTAATGTTGTTCATGGGAATGCAAATATTACTCAAAATGGCTCAAATACAATTATTAATCAAAGTAGTAATAGTGCTATTATAAATTGGGATTCTTTTAATATTGGTAGTGGCGAAAGTGTTCACTTTAACCAAAACTCATCATCTAGTATTGTGCTAAATAGAGTTACTAATGGGCTTCCAACAAGTATTTTTGGTAACTTAACAGCCAATGGTAATGTATTTGTAGTAAACCAAGCTGGAGTATTAGTGGGCAATGGTGCTGTAATAAATACTCATGGGTTTCTTGCAGGTGCTGCTAATATTACAGATAATGATTTTATTGCTGGTAAATATAATTTTTATGATGCTAAAGGAAGTGTAATAAATAATGGCTCTATAAAAGTTCAAAATGGCGGCTATGCTGTTTTGTTAGGTAAAAATGTGGAAAATAATGGGCTTATTGCTGCGAAACTAGGAAAAATATACCTTTCTTCTGGTGAAGCTTTTAGATTAGATATGAGTGGTAATGATTTAATAGGTGTATATATAGAAAAAGCAGCTAGTAATGCATCTACTAGTAATACAGGTAAGCTTCATGCAGAAGGTGGCACTATTGTAATGACAGCAAAAAATGCATCTGATGTAATACGTCAGGCTGTCAATAATACTGGTGTTATTGATGCTTCCTCTATTTCATATCAAGGTGGTAAAGTAATTCTTGGTGCTGCAAATGAAGAAATAGTTAATAATGGTGAAATTAATGTTTCATCACAAACAGATAGTGCAGGTTCTATTGAAATAAAATCAGATAATATAATAAATAACGGCACATTAAAGGCTAATGGTTTAAATGGTGGAAAAATTGATTTATATGCTAATAATCTATTACAAATTAATGGTAATAGCTTAATTCAAGCAAATGCATTTGGCTATGGTAATGGTGGCAATATTTATCTTATATCTCCAAACCGTGCAGAATCTTATAAAGGTGCAGTTATTGAGGCTAATTCAGTGTATGGTAAAGGTGGTTTTATTGAGCTTAGTGGCCATAAATCAGTTTATGCTTTTGGGGATTTTAATACAAAATCACTTTATGGTACATATGGTAAATTTTTACTAGACCCATCTGATATGTTTATTGGATACTATGCTAATTTAGCAGATGATGAAAATAATGTGGTTTCAGGTGACGGCAATACATATATTGATATTGACTGGCTTAATACTCAGCTTACGTCAACTGATATAGAATTAAAATCATTGCCGGGAAATGGAAGCGGTAATATTACACTTAATTCTGGTGTTTCCATAAATGGTACTAACGGTCTTACATTAAATGCTTCAAACAATATTAATTTATTAGGTGATGTAAACGTTGGCAAGCTGACATTACTTGCCAGTGGCAATATTACAGGTAATAATGCCATTAATACAACAGATGATATTAGTGTAACTTCTAATAGTGGTAATATACAGCTTACAAAACTAAATATTACTGGTAAATCTACATTTTTAGCAGAGCAGGGCAGTGTATATTTAGTTGGTGATAGTCTTGGTACAATTAGCCATATTGCAGGTAAAAGTGTGGGTATAGAAGCTACTGGCACAGGAGCAATTACTGGTGATACCACCGTTACAAACAGAGCCGTAATTATTGGTGATGAAGTTACTCTAAAAGCAGAAGGTGCAATAAATACAACAGTAGATACTAAAAGGTTATCAGCAGAAAGCCAAGGTGCCATAGATATTAACAATAAAAATATGGGTGAAACTGTACTTCTAAAATATTATGGTGGTACAGCTTCTACTTATACTCAGGATACAGGGAAAATTAATTTAAGCGATATACCACAAAATGCTATAAGTAACGGTGGGCTTACCATAAAAAGTACTTACGGAACTATATTTGCTCAAGACAGGCTTGATGCTATTAAATCATTTACAAACCTTACTATGAATGCAAATATTATACATTTTGTAGAAACTGCTGATAAAGCACTGGTGATTGATGACAGTGCTATAAACGGCACAGCTACCAAATATATTTTTGATAATGTGGGGGATATTTCTGTAGGCACTATTGACCTTACAAAACTTGCAAATTCTGGACTTGAAGTAATATCTAGAAATGGGGCAGTAAATACTACAGCAGATATTAATGCAATGTATTTTGGAGCTGTTGCACAAAAAGATATTAATGTAACATCTGCTCTTCTTGGTGGAGCCAGCTTTGAAAGTTATACTGGAAATATTACATATAACCATAAAGGCGGACCTATTAAAATAAGCGGTTTAAAAGCATTAAATGGCAATATTGATGTACAACTTACATTGCCTGGTAATCTTTATATTTCTGGGCTTGCTTCTAATAATCCTGTAAAATTAAATGTGGCTAATGCTGATACTGTATCTCTTTCTGGAAGTGGTGAAACTGCATTAAATATTGATTTAACAAATGGTAACGGAAAATATAAATTAATAGCAAGAAATGATAGAGATTTAACAATTAATAATACAGGTAATACATTTACTGATTTAAAACTGTATAGTGGTGGTAATCTAAATTTAACTGGTGCAAACGGAAGTATTACAGCAGATAATATTATTTCTTTAGAAGGAAATAATATAAATGGTAATACTGATTTGGCACTTACTGGACCAGAAGTGTATTTAAAATTAAGAGAAGGCACACAAAATTATGAAATAAGTGCTGATAAAGTTGATTTAAATGGTAACAATTTAAATGTTACATTATTAAAAGATACTCAACTTGCTGATGTTGATTTAGATGATAGCTCTGGAAATATATATGGTACATTAAATATTAATACAGACAAAAATGTATCATTAGATGGGCAAATATATGTGGAAAACCTTAACGTAAATTCTCTTGGGTTTGATTTTGGTACAAATTACAGCATTATGGATGGTAACAATATAAGCATTACAGCGGCTAATGATATAAAAGGTATAGGTAAAATTACAGCTTATAAAGTTAATATGACAGGTAATACAATTGGGGCTGCTAATCCGCTTGTTATAAATACTGATTTTGCTAATTTCACATCAACTGCAACAAACAAAACAGCTAATGATACACTGATAAATATTAATACTAATAACTGGGTATATGGTTATAAAAACTATGTATTTAAAACATCAGGTGAGGGTATTTCATATATTGGTGGAAGAAAAATAGATTATGCAGCTAATCAACAGATGAAAGAATCAAGAATACGCGCTAAACTCCCAATAGAAGCCACAAATATAGATATGGTGGAAGGGGATGACTTAATAAAAGGCGGAAGACTCTTAGACCCATCAGAACTTATTACTGTTGAAAAATCTAAACCAGATACAGTAAAAAGTATAAAAAAACGCAACAAAAATATAGAACTTAAATAATTTATAAATATAAAATTTTACCCCTTGCTTTTAAAAGCAAGGGGGTAAGGGTAAACCTAATAATTAGATATCAACTATTTAATAATACTTATAATAAACTATAACTATAAAAAAAGCAGTTCTTAAAAAAGAACTGCTTATATATTTAATAATACTAATCTTCTAATGGTGAAAATTCATCCTTTCCGATTAAACATTGAGGGCAAACCCAGTCTTCTGGTAAATCTTCAAAGGCTGTACCTGCTGGAATACCATCTTCTGGAATACCTACAGCAGGGTCATATATCCAACCACAAACATTACAAACATATTTTTTCATAAAAACCTCCTATATTTGTTTTTCTTCCACATTTTTTATGCCTAATTTTTTTAAAAGGCGTGATTTTAAAAGCTCTACTATTTGTTCATATGTTTTTGATTTTATAGGTATTTGTCCGCCGGCAGATTTCATATGCCCACCGCCATAACCTATGCCTCTAACAATTGATAATGCAATAGAGCCCACAGCTTTTTTGCTGGTTTTATTCCTAATGGAAAAATAACACATCTGGTCTATTTTTCCTACAACAAAAGATGCTTTTATTTCACGCATCCTAAGTAAATAGTCTGATATTTCTGCAATTAAATCAGCATTTCTAACTTCTTCTAAATCACAGAAAATAAGATTATCATATATAACTGACTGGTCAACTGCTTTTCTAATAGTTTTAAAATAGTAACGCGGTAACTCAGGGGTTTCTATCTTATTTAATTTTGTAAAAGAAGCATTTGGGAATACATAGCTTATCATATCCATATCAGCTTGTGTGTTTCCTCTGCCTGCCCCAAATGTATCAGTCTTAATGCCGTAATAAAGAGCTGTTGCAGTATTTGTATCAGGCACTATACCTAATTTTTTATAATATTCTGCAATAATTGTAGATGTAGAACCATAGTGTGTTCTAATATCATTAAATGGTATTGTCGTAGAAACAGCCCGTAAATTATGGTGGTCAATAACTGCATCAGGCAGCCTTTGCCCAGTTTCATATGTATTACCAGCTCCGGGTTGAGTATCTACAAGTATATAATAATCATAACGTGCCATATTAAGCTTTGTAATATAGTGCATATCTATTTTACAAAGTTTTACAAACTCTTTATTTTCTGCACGGCCAATAACACCCATATATGCTATTGTCACACGTTTTTTAAGCTTTAATGTTAGCAGATTTTTCAATGCAAATGCTGCTGCAATAGTATCAGGGTCTGGGTTATTGTGTGTTTGTATTAATACTTTTCTTTTAGATTTTACTGCTTCGAGTAACTTTTCAATCATAACTTTAATACCTTTTATTCTGCTGCAAAATCAAGCACAAGTTCCTTTTTACCAAATTCCATTTTTGTTGGTTTCATAGGTAATTTTGAACTTTGTACTTTATTACCTAACTCTTCAGGAGAAAAGTATGATTCAACTTCAAAAACTACACTTTTTTGGTTATAAGATACAGTTTTTGATGATTTTATAAGCCCACGTTTCAATAATGTATCCATAATATTTTTTGTTATTACAAAATTATTAGCATTAACTAACTTAATTTCATATTTTTGTAATTTTGCCGCTGTTTCAGGAAGTTTTACAATATTTTCCCTTACATAAGTTATTGTTTCTGTTGCTGCTTGTTTTACAGCATCATTATAACAGTATGCAGTATTTGTGTTATTAGAACCTGTAGTAATCTGTATAGTTTTTGCTTCATTTTTTTTATCTTTAATAGATACAGTAGTAATTATTTCACAAGTATTATTACTGTCTTTAAATTCTTCAGTAGTTGCAACAGGTTGAAAATCAAATATTAAAAGTACATTACTATCAATATCTTTAAATGCTTTTTCTATTTGTGCATTATCTGATATATCTTTAATTTTACCTAAAAAAGCTGCTTCATTAGATGTGGCAAATTGTGTTGATGAAAGGGCAGTTGTAATAGCATTTTTAACCTGTTTATCAGGCAGGATATTTTCTTGAATTCCTCTGTATATAAATACAGCAGAATCAGAGTATTGGTTTAAAAGCAGCCTTGCATCTTGTAATGCTACATCATCTAAATCTATTTTTACTTTTATTACAACCACATTTTCTTCTAATTTTTGTTCTAAAATAGTGTAACTTTTAATGAATTTAAGATATTCACTGGTAACTTTAACATCTTGATTATTTTCTTTATAATACCAGCGTATTGAACCATATAATGCATTATTTAATGCAGCATAATATGCATCTCTAAGTCTGTTTTTTGAAACGGTTGCTTTGCCTGTTATTGTTACATTGTAAGCATAACTTTCAAATGCTGTAAAAATAACTAAAAAAATAGTTAAAAGTCTGATAAATTTATTAAACATAACACTCCTTTCTTTTCCCGTCTGTAATTATAATATATTTTTTTATTTTTTGCAATAAATCTTAAATAGGATTTTCTTGAATTATTGAATAAGCATCAATATTACTGTCTCCTAAACCACGTAAACTAAATAAAATATACAACTTTATTTCGTTTCTTTTATACTGCCCATTAATAGAGTTTACAATAGACTGAGTTACATCACCCCTAAACCCTAAACTCCAGCATTCTGCATTGTAAAGTATTGATGCACCAAAACTTTTAGGCTGCAAATTATCAAAACTTATATTTGAATTATATCCACTCCAGTTATAATATCCTTGTGCTGCAATTCTCCATACATTTATACCCGCAGAAATACCAACATTTGTATTAAAAATATTACTATTCTGGCTTTTATTATATACTTGACCGTTATATGTATAAGTATTTGTTAAATAAAAATATTTTAAAAACCTTAAAGTTAATGTATTAGTGAAATATTGCATCCTAGGCTCACCTTCTTCTATTTCACCAGAGTAGTTATATATCATCTCTGTTGTATTAGTAAGATAGCCTAAAGCATTTAATGAAAATTTTGCATCAAGTGGTGTTAGCGGGTTTTTCATATTCATAAAATCAACACCTTGATTTAATGTCAATTTCATATTCCAGCCTTGACCAACCAATGCTGTAATAAATTCATAACTTAACGTACTTTGATTTGATGTTACATCATATGGCAGCAAATCAGGATAGTATGTAGTTGTATTGGAAATAGGGTGGTTTAGTTTTGGAGAATATCCCATTTTAATATTGTTTTGTATAGAGTGGCGAAATAAGCCATAATCTTTGTATATTTCTTTTACAGACAGCATTAATTCAGCACCACCCCAGTATTTTTGAGCAGTAGAGTCATTTAGTTTATATATTCCACCAAAATCTGGGCTTATAGAATCTTCAAAATTAAATGGTTTTGTACTGTCCTGCCATCTAACATAGCCTACATATGCAGAAGGGGTTATAGTTAATACTTTTAAATCAATAGGGGTGTATAATCTTCCATATGTACTAAATCTATTCATCACCCAATCATTATATTCATCAGCTTTATTTTGCTGATTATTGAAAAAAGTTTTTTGCCTGTATTTTAAATAATCATATGATAAATCGTACTCAAAAAATACATAAGGTATATCTTTTATTATTTTATTTAATCTAATAGAAGGCATACGAACAAGCTGATTTTGGTTATAACCAGTATTTGTATCTCTATACAACATATCCCTTCTGTAATGTATGTGAGAATCTATAAAATCATTGTAATATTTTAATCTTAGTTCTGCAAAATGCATATTTTGATAATTGTCTTTGTTGTAGTATGGGGAAGTATAGTCGTTATAATCTCTTATATATAAATAGTCTGATACATAATCACCATTTAAGTTTAAATATAAATTTTTAACAGGTACATATTGATTTCTTAATGTTGCTCTCCACCTTGACTTTGTATCTGCTTCAGAACCGAAGTCTTTAATATGCTCAGCTGCTACATAAAAAGAGCTTTTATCATCAAGAGCATATCTAGCTTCTGCTTCCTCCATAACGCCTCTTTCAGAGTATAAGCCAACGCCAAATGTAAAATCATAATTTATATCTGGAGCAATGTAATATTGAATGTTACCTATTGCTCCCATTTTTTGAGAATAACCAATCATAGGCATTAAAAAACCAGTTTTTCTATTAGAGGAAACAGGGTAGAAAAATTTTGGTATATAAATAAATGGGCTGTCAACCACATTGACTGTGGCATGGTTCATCTGCATATAACCATCTAAATCAAGCTTGCCTTCATACATAGAAAGTGACCACTCAGGCACACTGCCAGAGCAAGCTGAAATCTTTGCATCCTTTACTGTGAAAGTTGAAGGGCCTGTTTTATTCATAGATTTCGCACACAGGTAATTAAAAGGAGCTATAAAACCTTGAATATTTTCTGCTGTACCAGTTTGCCTATTCATATTATAGTCTATTTTATCTGCTTCCATTTTTTGCTCAGGGCTTTCAAGTATTACTCCGCCCTCTGCCTGCACTCTAGATGTTTTAGAATTATATATCATTTTTTCTGATGTTATAGTTATTCCTTTTGAAGTTAATGAAACATTTCCTTCTGCTTCATATAAATTATCACCAATTCTTGTAACTTTATCTGCTTCTAAGATATATTCATCATCAGCATTTACTTGAGCATATGCAATATTTGAAATAAGCATAATACATAAAATAAGTAAAACCCTATACATTAGAGCACCTTTTTATGTATTCTTTAATAATGGCACATAAATAAAATGAACCAGTTACTAAAATATTGCTTTTATATTCTTTTAAAATAAAATCAAAAGCTTCTAAAGGAGATGAAATAAATTTAACACTATCATCATTAAAAGAATCAATACTTCTAATGTTTTCAGGCAGTGTGGTAACTACAATATTGTTGCTGATAGTTTTTAATATTTCTACTGTGTTTTTTATATCTCTATCATTTGTTACAGTAGTTAATATTGCATCAAAATTATATTTTTTCCAAGTATTTCTAATCTTTAAAATACCCTGCATATTGTGAGAGCCATCAAGAACTATTCTTCCTGATTGTTCCATTCTGCAAGGTGGTAATTGTAATAATATATTTTTATCAAATTCTTTATTTAATAATGTTTTATATATTCTATTTGCTGTTGAAAAGTTTTCACTGTAAGGGTAGGGATATGATGAGTTTTCACTTTCTGATTTATCTATAAAATCTATACTATTATTTATCTTTGATTTAATATAATTATAAACATATGGCTTATTATATGCTAAAATAATATTAGAATTTTCACGTACTATACCTAATTTTTCATTAATAATACTATATATATTATTCCCTAGATATGCAGCATGGTCATAACCCATAGATGTAATTACACATAATTTATCATTTATTAAAGATGTATTTGTTGCATCATACCTACCACCAAGCCCTGTTTCTAATATGGTGTAATCTGGATTATTTTGTGCAAAATATATTAAAGCAATAAAAAATACTGCTTCAAAATAGGAAAGGTTATATTTTATGATAATATCTTTATGCTTTTCAAAAATCATATCCATATCATCATCACTTATTTCATTATTATTAAATACTATCCGTTCGTTAATTTTTAATATATGTGGTGAAGTGAAAAGGGCAGTTTTAAAACCTGAATTTTGCAGCATTTGATATAAAAAATATGATGTAGAACCTTTACCATTTGTGCCTGCAATATGAATAATTTCACCTAAAGTTGACTGAGTAAACCCACTTTCATTTACAGCATCATCTATGCGGGCAAGTGTTAACTCTAAATTCTTAAATTCATGTTTTTCAGCATAATAGTTTTCAAACTTATTCAAATTGTTACATCCACCATAAAACATTAACCATTGACTATACTAATAATCATAACTTTTTGCAAGCCTATAAATTAGAAATACTATAAATTCCCTTGTTTTGTAATATTTCCAAGCATTTTATCATTACTATTGCGGTATTTACTGCATCAAATAACGCTCTGTGCCTGTCGCTGTTATCTATGTTTAGATTAATATTGAAATAATCAATTAGATTATCAAGTTTATAGGCTTCTAAATTAGGTACTGCTTTTTTTGAAAGAGATAATGTATCTAAAACATGGTTAAAGGTTAGGGGAAGATTGCAGTTTTGAGCTTCATGTTTTATAAACCTCATATCAAAATTAACATTATGGCCTACTATTACGCTGTCTTTTGCAAAAGATAAGAAAGAGGGCATAATATCTTGTATTAATGGTTTATCTTTCACCATATCATTTGATATATTATGAACTTTATAAGCGTTATATGGAATACTTATTTCTGGATTAATAAGTTCAGAAAAAGTATTCTCATAATCAATTGTAAAATCAGGGTAAATTTTTACCGCTGCAATCTCTACCATTTTTGCATATTTTGGTGTATAGCCTGTTGTTTCCGTATCCACAACAGTATATGTTAGTTGATTAAAAGGTGTGTTTATCATATACTATTTCAAATAACTCCTTAAATTTTTCAAGGCTTAATTCTTCCGCCCTTGCTGTAATACTAAGCCCTGCCTGTGTCAATATCTGGCTTATATTATCTATTTCCTGCATATTATTTTTTAATGTTTTGCGTTTTTGTCTAAAGGCCATTTTTAAAAACTTAAAAAATGACTGCTCTTTTTCGCCAAAATAACATTTATTATTGTTTGGAACAAATTTTAAAACTGTACTCATAACATTAGCATTCGGCCAAAAATTTGCCCCACTAATATCTTTTATTTTAGATGTATTAAATAAGTAGCTTATAAAAACAGAAAGTGAAGTGTATGCTTTTGAATTAGGTCTTGCAATAATCCTGTCTGCTACTTCTTTTTGAAACATAAATACCATATTTTTAATATTTTCACGCATGGCAGCTTTTTCTAAAATTTTAACAGAAAGGTTATATGGCAGGTTACCTATAATAACTACAGGCTCACCACTAAATAAGCTGTTATAATCAACTGTAGAGGCATCTTGATTTCTTATTTCCACATTCTTATAAAAAAATAAGTACCGTTGTAAAAACTCAATAAGTTCTGAATCTATTTCTAATGCAATAGTATTAGCTTTAGTTTCTGCTATTAGCTGAGTTAGTACTCCGCATCCCGGTCCAATCTCTATTACATTATCATTTTCAGATAATTCTGCCTCATCAACTATTTTCTCAAGCAGTGATTTATTGGTGAGAAAATGCTGGCCAAATTTCTTTTTTGTAAGCCCTTCTTCGTTTTTAAATGCTTCTAATAGATTTATCATACTCTACCATCATATGAGCCATATTTACAGCTTTATTTAAACTTGAACAAGAGCAGATTCCTTTACCTGCAATATCAAAAGCAGTGCCGTGGTCAACAGATGTCCTAATAAACGGCAAGTTTAGTGTTACATTAACAGCCTCACCGAAAGAATCCATTTTAACAGCAATCATACCTTGGTCATGATACATTGCAATAATAAAATCCCATTCTTTTGCCTTTGTATATATAGTATCTGCAGGGAATGCTCCAAATACATTTATACCCATAGATTGTGCTTTTTTTATGGCAGGATTAATAATTTTTATTTCTTCATTACCTAATGCACCGTTATCCCCAGAATGAGGGTTTAAACCACATACTGCAATTTTTGGTGAAAGTTTTCCGAAATATCTGCCTGCTTTATGAGCATTATTTATGGCATTTAATACTATATCTTCATTAATATGAGAAGCTATCTCTTTTACTGGGTAATGAGTTGTGGCAAGTATAGTTTTTACATTGTTTCCTGCAAGCATCATAGATACATTATTTACTCCAGATAAATACGCTAAGTATTCAGTATGCCCCGGGAAATTATACCCTGCATCTTTTATGGATTTTTTATTAATAGGGCAGGTTATTAAAGCATCAAACTCTTTATTTAATGCACCATTAACTGCATAATCTATATAGCTTATTGCTGCTTTGCCACATTCTGCACTAATATTACCATATTCATATGAAAATATATTGTTATCTGGCTCTAAAACTGTTAAATGCTTTGGAATATCCTGCTTTAATATATCTTTATATGTTTTTTCAACTATCCATTTATGCCCAATAAGAGCAATATCATATTTTTTACTTTCATCTTGAAGAAAAAATTTACAGGCTGTTTCATACCCAATACCTGCAGGGTCTCCAGCTGTTATAACTAATGAAAATCTACTCATTTTCTGCTCACAAAAATTTTTTATAGTTATATTATGAAAATTCTGTATAAATCAAGTATAAAATATATGTAAAAAATATATTTTACAATTTAATAAAATTATACTATATATTTATAAAAAAATTTGTTACAATTAAAAAAGAGCTGTGCATTTTAAAAAAGAGGCAGATATGGGTAACTCTAACGAAAATATTTTTGATGAATTAAGTAAAAAAATAGCTGGTGATATATATACAGATAAAATTAGAAGATATATGCATTCTACAGACGGTAGTATATTCAGGGTTGAACCATCCTGTGTTGTATATCCTAAATCAAAAGATGATGTTGTAGAAATTGTTAAGTTTGCAAATAAATATCAGCTTTCTCTTCACAGCCGTGGGGCAGGTTCTGGGCTTTGCGGTGCTGCTATTGGCAGGGGTATTATTGTAGATTTTGCAAAATATATGAATAAATTTATAAGTTATGAAAAAATCAGTGATACAGAAGCTGTATTTACTTGTGAACCCGGATATAAATACGGCGAGCTTGAAGCATATCTTAAAGGCAGCTCTATGTGGTTTCCAGCAGCACCTTCAAGTGGTGAATATGCCTCTTTTGGTGGTATGTATGGTACTAACGCAGGGGGAGGCTATTCTGTAAAATATGGCAATGTGGCTGATTATATTGTAGATGCTGAAGTAGTTTTTCATGACGGCACAGTTAATACTTTAAATAATATTGCTCAAACAAAAGTTGAAGATTTATCTATTGAGCTTCAAGAATTATATAATGTATTAAATAATAACCAAGATATTATATCAAATGGTTATCCACCTATTGTCTGCAACGTTTGTGGTTATGAATTAAGAAATTCTATAAAAAATAATGCACTATATCTTCATAAAATATTAGGCGGCTCTGAGGGTACTTTAGGTATAGTTACTAAACTTACTTTTAAAGTTATTAGAAAAAAACCAGCCAGTGCCCTTGTAATTGCATATTTTCAAGATAAAACAAGCAGTTCAAAAGCTGCTCAAGTTGGGCTAAAATATGACCCAGCAGGTATTGAGATAATGGATAAATCTCTGCTTTCTTTAGCAGTTACGCATGAACCAAGCCTTGAAGGCAAACTTCCAACAGATGTAGATAATGTATTGATGTTTGAATTTGAAGGCGAAACTCTTGATGAAGTTAGAAAATATTCTGAAGAAACAGTTGCTAAAATAAAAGCAGAAGGCTATACAGACCAAGCATTTATTGCAATCAGCGAGGAAGAAATGGCTCAGTTTTGGGCTGTAAGAAAAGCTGCTGTGCCTATACTCTATCTTTTAAGAGGTAAAAAGAAGATATTAGCTCTTGTGGAAGATGCAGCAGTTCCAACTGATAATCTTGTGGAGTATTTTAACGGGCTTTATGAAATATTTGGAAAATATAAAGTTGATTTTGTAAGCTATGGTCATATTGCAAAAGGGCTTTTACATAATAGACCGCTTCTTGATTTAAAAGACCCACATGATATTGGTTTACTTAAAACTATAGCAGATGAAGTTTTTGAACTTGTACACAGGTTAAATGGTACAATTTCTGGCGAGCATGGTGATGGCAGACTTCGTTCATGCTATATTAATAAACAATACAGCACAGAGCTTTATTCATTATTTTTAAGGGTAAAAAATATATTAGACCCTGATAATCTTTTAAACCCGGAAATAAAAACAACAAACGATGAAATGCAGATGACAAAACATCTTCGCTATGGGGCAGATTATGGAGCAAGTGATAAAGCATTAAATAAACAGCTTGTATGGGAAGAAGATTTTATATTAGAAGCTGAAAAATGCCACGGATGTTCTAAGTGTACAACAGTTACAACGGCTACAAGAATGTGCCCTGTATATAAAGTATTACGTGATGAAGCTGCTGCTCCAAAAGCTAAAGCTAATATATTACGTGGGCTTTTAAGTAATGTTATAGATTCTGAAGCTATGTTTCAAGAGGGCTTTCAGTATGTTATAAACCATTGTATTAACTGTGGCAGCTGCTCTATAGAATGCCCTTCAAAAGTAAATATTCCAAAACTTGCTTTAGAAGCAAAATCAAGATATGCTGAAAAATTTGGTGTATCAATGGATGCAAAACTTGCTACTAATTTTGAAACAGCAGGGCGTTTTACTCATAAATTAAGTCCATTTGTGTCAGCTGTTATGGCACCTAAAGTTATGAGGCAGATGTTAAAACTTACTACTGGTTTATCAAGCGAAAGAAAGTTTGTTAAGTTTGCTACAAAATCATTAAATGAAAGAATAGAAAAAACTGAAGGTACTGGTGAAAAGGTTGTAATGTATTTTGCAGGCTGTTATGCGTCATATATTAAACCAGAAATAGGGGAAAGTACAATTAGAGTTTTAAATAAATTAGGTTATAAAGTTGTAACACCTAACCAGCACTGCTGCGGTATTCCTCATCTTTCTAAAGGGCTTGCAAAAGATGCAAGAGGGCAAATTAAAAAGAATTTAAAAGAGTGGGGCAATTTAATTGATAAAGTTGATTATATTGTTTCTGCCTGCTCAAGCTGCACTCTTTCATTAACTAAAGAATGGCTTTATTATCAAAATGATGAAATAACTCAAAAAATAAAAGATAAAACAATTTTTGTTATGGATTTAGTAGAAAAACATATTAATGATATGTCATTAAAATCAAATGATATGACTTTAGCTTACCATATGCCTTGCCATAAAAGGCTTTTAAAAAATGCAAACAGTACTTTTAATGTATTAAAAGCTTTACCTGTAACAAGTGCAGAAAAATTAAATTCTGGCTGCTGTGGTATGGCAGGAAGCTGGGGTATGGCTGCTAAAAATTATGATTTATCTGTTAAAATAGGTTCTCAAATGATGGATAAATTAAATGAAAGCAAGGCTCAAATTGGTGTTACAGAATGTCCAACCTGTACAATGCAGCTTGAACATTTAGGAAATAAAAAAATTATTCATCCAATAGAGGTTGTAGATAAATGTATAGACTAACTGCTTTTATTTTTTGTATTATATTATCAGCACTGCCTTTATTTGCAGCTGATAACAGTAGTAAAAATGAAACAAAACAAGTAGTACAAAAAAAACCTGATGCCTCATTTAATGATGATTATGTTGTTGGGTTAAAGGCTTTTGATGATGGGCTTAACGATGTAGCTATCGCAAGTTTTAACAGTTACCTTGCCCATGAAAAAAAATCAAAAAAAGCAGGTTTTGCAATTTATCTATTATATCAGCTATATATGTCTGAAGGTGATTTCAAATCAGCACAGTATAACCTTACTCAGCTTGCTAATTTTAATGACAGCAGGTTCAATAAACAGCAGATGCTTAAAGACCAGATGTTTATTGAAACTAAACTTGATTGCTCTGGTGCTAAAAACCTTTTAATGTCTGCAAGAAGAAATGAATATTTAGAAGTATATGCAAAAAGTTCATGCCCTATGGATAAAGATGTTGTCAGCTTAATTAATAAAATAGATGTTTCCACCAATGCACTATACGCAGTATTAGAAAGGGTGCAGGATAATAAAGAGCTTGTCTTTTCCACATATGATAATTTAAAACCAGAAAAAAGAACTCCAAAACTTATGAACTTTTATGGTAAATATTTTTATGCTAATAATATGAAAACAGAGTTTATGGATTTATACAGAGTTTATAAAGACAGTGATTTAACATCACTTTTACTTGATGATATATGGAAGCAAAAAGATTATAAAAACTATATAAATACATTTAATAAAGAAGTTAAAGAAGAATATAATCTTCAAAAAACTGTATATTGCAGAATGATAGAAGCTTCTAATAAAGAAGCATTTAATTTTGACTGTAATTTAGTGGATAAATGCCTCGGAACAGACAGCCCAGATTATAATAAAACAAAACTTGCCTGCTATATGAAAAAAGAAGATAAAGAGAAAATTTCTTGGTTTATTGGTACTCTAACTAATCAGGAAACTACTAAGCTATGCGAATATGGTAAGTATATAATGGGCAAAAGGTTATATGATACTAAATTTATACATAAGTTTGAAGGCTGTAAAGATAAAGCATCAATGTATGAATCATTATTAAAATTTAAAGATTATAATTCAATGATAAAACTAGGCGGCAGTGCATCAACAGATTTAGATGCGGCATATATGGCAATAGCTTATTATTACCTTGGAAATACAAACCAGTATAATAATTATTTATCTAAAGTAAATGATATAGATTTATCTGGTATGGTAAAAAGAACAATAAGCAGGGGTAGTTTATAATGTGGAAAATTATTATTGGTGTGATTATCCTTGTGCTAGGTATCGCTTTTAGTGGATATAAATATTTTACAGGCGAAGAAAATAAGCTTTACGAACAGGCAAAACAGCTTGAAGCAGAAGGGAAAATAAAAGAGGCTCATGAAGTTATATTAAAAGCATTAGAATTAAACCCAACTAATAGAAAAGTTTTGGCGTATAAATCACAACTTTTTGCTGTGGTGGACGGTGAAAACAAGTTGCAAAATGCTGTATCCTTTAGGGATAGTGCCGTTCGTGCCATGGATAGAGGCGATTATGTAGATGCTGCTGAAAAACTTGATAAGGCTAATACATTGTTAGCTGAAATATTTCCGTCATCTCCAGCTTATGGTAAAGCAGGTGAGCTGCAGGAGCAAATAGTAAAAGATACAGAGCGTCTAAAACGAGAACTGCCTGAAAGATATTATAACAGAGCTAAAGAGCTTGCAAATAATGGGGAGTATGAAAGGGCGTACAATGCTTTATTAAATATTAAACAGCCTGATGCAAAAATTAGGGAGCTAATGGACCAGTTAGCATATCAGATAGGAAACGATAAATCAGAACAGGTTGCAAAAGACAGTAACCCAACAGCGTTTTTGATTAGAGATGCAATATATTGGTATAATTTAATAAGCAGCAGCTCACCAAACCAAGTTGATGCAAAAATAAAAATATCAAACCTTAAGAAAAAACTAGAGGAAGTAACTAAAAAGAATGAGTAATAAATTGTTAGATTATAATTTTAATAAGTCAAATATTTTAATAGTTGGTGATATAATGCTTGATAGGTACTACTATGGCAGCGTATCAAGAATATCACCAGAAGCACCAGTTCCTGTAATAAATGTGAAATCTGAAATTTATACTATGGGTGGAGCTGGTAATGTTGCAAATAATATTAAAGGTTTAACGGCGGATTGTACTATTATTGGGGCAGCAAAAGACGATGAAGCTGGCAGGCTTTTAAAGCAAATGTTTGAAAATATAAATGCTTCTTCATACTTTATTGATGCAGATATGCCAACCATTTCTAAATTACGTGTAATTGGTGGAAAACAGCAGATTGCAAGGCTTGATTTTGAAGAAATACGCACATTTACTGATGATATTAATAATCAAATAAAATCCATTTATTTAAAAGAAATAGAAAAACATAATGTGATTGTTATTTCTGATTACGGTAAGGGTATGTGTTCTGAAGAATTATGCCCTTTTATTATTGAAAAAGCAAATGCTCAAAATAAAAAAGTTATTATAGACCCAAAAGGAGCTAACTGGGAAAAATATAATAATGCGTTCTTAGTAACACCAAATGTTAAAGAATTAAGTGAAGTATACGGCAAAGAAATAGCAAATGAAGATGATGATATTATAAAATACGGAAGTATCGTAAGGAAAAAATACAATCTTACATATTTAGTTGTTACAAGAAGCGAAAAAGGTATTACTATTATTGGCGAAAACTATGTAAAAACAATACCAACTCAAGCTATGGAAGTATTTGATGTTTCAGGTGCTGGGGATACTGTTGTTGCTTGTATTGCTGTATTTTTAGATTTGGGCTTAGATATAGATAATGCAGTATATTATGCTAATTTAGCAGCAGGTGTAGTTGTGGGCAAGCTTGGTACTGCTCCTATTACTCTTTCAGAATTAACATATGCTTTAAATGGAATACATTCTTCAAAAGTTGTTTCAAGAAGCAGTATTTCAGATATTATAAAAAGAGAAAGGTCTTTTAATAAAAAGATAGTTTTCACAAATGGCTGTTTTGATATACTTCATAAAGGTCATGTAACTTACCTGAAAAAAGCAAAATCATTAGGTGATATATTAATTTTAGGTTTAAACAGTGATGATTCTGTTAGGCGATTAAAAGGTCCAACTCGCCCTGTTAATAGTGAAAATGACAGAGCTGTTGTATTAGAAGCATTAGAATGTATTGATTATATTGTAATTTTTGATGAAGACACACCATTAAATCTTATTAAAAACATTATGCCTGATATTTTAGTAAAAGGCGGTGATTATAAAGTTGAAGATGTTGTAGGCAGAGAATATGCAGGAAGAGTTGAAATAATTGATTTTGTACAAGGTTATTCAACAACATCAACTATAGAAAAACTTAATGGAGGAAAGTAATATGGTAATTGTTACAGGTGGAGCTGGTTTTATTGGTTCAAATATTGTAAAAGGACTTAATGATAAAGGAATAGATAATATTTTAATAGTAGATAATCTTGAAAAAGCAGAAAAACATAAAAACTTAAATAAAATAAAATTTTATGATTATGTAGATAAAAGAGATTTTAATGTAGAAGAATTTTTACAAAATAATAAAGTAGAAGCTGTTTTTCATCAAGGAGCATCATCTAATACTATGGAAACAGATGGCAGATATATGATGAAAAATAACTATGAATGTACAAAAGAAACTTTTTTAGCCTGCCAAAAACATAATGTAAGGCTTTTTTATGCATCTAGTGCTTCAGTTTACGGTAATGGCAATAAAGGGTTTATAGAAAAAGAAGAATGTGAGTATCCTTTAAATGTTTATGCCTTTAGTAAATATCAGTTTGACAGGTTTTTAAACCTTAAAAAACATCTAGGCTCACAAGTGGTTGGTTTAAGGTACTTTAATGTATATGGACCACAGGAAAACCATAAAGGTAGAATGGCTTCAGTTGCGTTTCATATGTTTAACCAAATAAAAAATAATGAGCCTATGAAACTTTTTGAAGGAAGCCAGAACTTTAAAAGAGATTTTATATATGTTGATGATGTTGTTGCTGTTAATATGTTCTTTTTTGAGCATCAATCAATTTCAGGCATATATAACTGTGGCACAGGTAATGCAGAAAGTTTTTGTGAAATAGCTAATGCATTAAAAGAAAAATATACTGAAGCAAAAATAGAATATATCCCATTTCCTGAAAGTCTAGTTGGCAAATATCAAACATTTACTCAAAGTGATATTACTTCATTAAGAAAAGCAGGGTATAATAAACCGTTTATTTCATTAAAAGAAGGCACATTAAAATATGCCGATATTTTAGAAAATAGTGGTGGTTATATAATATAATGAAGTTTTCTTTTGGAAAAGGTAAAATTAAAAATTTTATTAATAACTCTGTATTAAAGAAAAAAGATTCTTTAATAGGGCTTCCTGTATTATTTACACTTTCTGGGTTTTCTAGCATTCGTAATGCATTTAAACCAGAAATTATTAATAAAATTGCAGTATTAAAAATAAACTCTATCCGAGATGTGGTGTTTACTAAAAATGCTGTTAAAGCATTAAAAAAAGCATATCCTAATGCCACTATTACATATTTTGCTGGAGAAGAAAATTTTCATATGGCTTCAGAACTGGATGGCGTATCGAATACAGTACGACTTTTTATTAATGATTTAAGCAAAAGTATAAAAATAGTAAAAAATGCAGGTCATTATGATTTATGGATAGATTTTGGTGTATGGTCTAGGTTTGAAGCCATAATGACACAAAGTGCAAAAGCATCATATAAAATAGGTTTTAAAACAGAAGGAGAACACAGGCACTTTGCTTATGATAAAGTTGTAGAGTATTCATTTGATAGTCACTATACTAAAAATTTAAATTTTTTACTTTTCTCAATTGGTGTGCGTACTGATGATATTAAAGAAGAGCCTCAAGAACGACTAGATATTTTAAGGCAGGTTGTTATTGATATATTTGCTGATAATGCTGACCAAAACAATAGAAAATGGAGTCATAATAACTGGAAAACTATTGTAGATTATATTAATAAACAAGGTTATCGTGTAATTTTAATTGGTGGCAAAAAAGATATTGAAGAATCTGAAACATTTAATGAGCTTGCAGGAAGTAAAGCAGATATTGATTTTTTGGTAGGAAGGCTTGATTTTGCAGAAACTGTTAAGCTTTATAAACAATCAGCGTTGATGATTGCAGGTGATACAGCTTCTCTGCATATAGCAGCATACTATAATATGCCTGTAATTGCTTTATATGGACCAACTGAAAAATCTAAATATGGTCCAATAGGTAATAATGTATATGTGGTTTCTTCTACTGGTTGTTCTGGGTGTCAGGCTCTTTATGGTGATGAAAAATGCAGTATGGATGTTCCAGACTGTATGGAAAGTATATCACCAAATACTGTAATTGATTGTATAAATACTGCTCTTGGAGTAAATGTTGAAGAAAAATAGTTATACAATAAAATTAAAATCTTTTTTTACAATACTTATTTTATTTTTAGGCGATATATTATCATATTATCTTGGGCTTTTTTCTGCTTATTATACAAGAGATTATTTAAATGAGATACTTATATCAATTCCTTTTTATTTTTCATTAGAATATTTGATAAAGGAGTTTTTTTGGGTTACAGGTATACTTATAATAGTAATTGCTTCACGTGGTCTTTATTCACTTCGTAAACCATTCTGGCATGAAAGCAGAAGAATTTTGGTGGCTGTATTTATTACTTTTTTGTTTGTATTTTCATTAGTATCATTAGGTAAATTAATTGAATATATTTCTAGATTGTTTTTAATACTTTTATTTACTTATACATTTATATATTTAACAATTATTAGATATATATTAAAAACAAAAATATTAAACAGGCGAGCTTTTGCAGAAAGCCTTATTGTTGTTGGAACTTCCACTCAGGTTGATAAAATATGCAGTAACATAAATAAAGAGCATGGGTTGTGTTTTTATATTAAAGGTATTGTTTTGACAGATAAAAATGAGTATAATGGCAAATATAAAATGCTTGGTTATTTTGATGATTTAGAAGATATTATTATAAAAAATAGAATTGCTTCAGCATTTATTATGATAGATGAAACAAACAGACAAATAGACAGTATGCTTAATAGAATACAGCTTTATGTAAACAAGCTTTTAATTAAATATGATTCTCAAGGTGTAGGGTTTTCTAATACTGAGGCAGTACAGCTTTTAAAAACTAATCTCAACTATATACAAGTTAATAATAATTTTAAATCTTTATTAAATAGTATTGTAAAAAGATTATATGATATTATATTATCTATAATACTACTGCCTTTTTTACTAATAGTTATATGTATAATAGCTTTACTAATTAAATTAACATCAAAAGGACCAGTGTTTTATGGTCATAATCGTGTTGGGCGTTATGGTAAAACAATAAAAGTATTAAAATTTCGTTCAATGTATAAAGATGCAGATGTTAGGTTGAAAGAAATTTTAGCCCGCGATAATGAAGCTAAAAAAGAGTGGGAAACATATTATAAATTAAAAAATGACCCAAGAATTACAACTATTGGTAAATTTCTGCGTAAAACATCATTAGATGAACTGCCGCAGATATTTAATGTAATAAAAGGAGATATGAGCTTTGTTGGGCCACGCCCAGTTATACAAGATGAAATAGATAAGTATTATAAAGAGCTTGCATCATACTACTATATGGTTCGCCCGGGTATTACAGGTCTTTGGCAAATAAGTGGTAGAAACGATGTGGATTATGATACACGAGTTGCAAAAGATTCATGGTATGTATTAAACTGGTCTGTATGGCTTGATATTGTGATATTATTTAAAACACCAGGTGCAGTATTGCAGAAAAAAGGTGCATATTAATATATAGATAAGGAAGATTATGAGTTCAAAACATTACTTTATATACACATTTGGTTGTGCAATGAATGAATACGATACAGAACGTATTGCAGCTTCTTTAGAAGCAAGAGGATATATTCCATCAGATACTGTAGATGATTCTGATTTTATAGTGTTAAATACATGTAGTGTTAGGGAAAAACCTCAGGCAAAAATATTAAGTTATTTGGGTCAGATAAAGCTTTTAAAAGAAAAACGCCCAGATATGATAGTTGGTGTATCAGGATGTGTTGCTCAGCAGGAAGGGGATAAGTTTTTAAAAAATAATAAAGTGGTAAATTTTGTTATGGGAACAGATGCTGTTTCTCACATTGATGATATTATTGATAGAGCTTTAAATGGTGAACGTTTTGCTGATACAGAGGTGGATAGCAGCTCATTCTCTATTTCTTCTTTTAATAGGAAGGATAAAATCGCTGCTAATGTTACTATTATGAAAGGCTGTAATAATTTTTGCAGTTACTGCATTGTGCCATATGTAAGGGGTAGAGAGGTATCAAGAACTCCGGAAGAAATTATAAATGAAGTTAAATCACTTGTTAGTAAGGGTGTTAAGGAGGTATGCCTTTTAGGGCAGAATGTAAATTCTTACGGCAGAAATTTATCTAAAAAAATAGATTTTCCAGATTTATTATCATTAGTAAATAAAGTAGAAGGTCTTGAACGAATTAGGTTTGTAACATCTCACCCAAAAGATTTTTCAGATAAAATGATTTATGCTATGGCAGAAAATGATAAAGTATGCAGATATCTTCATTTACCTTTGCAGTCTGGCTCAAACCAAATATTAAAGGCAATGAATAGAAGATATACATATGAAGAATATAAAGAAAAAATATTAAAAGCACGAGAGGTTATGCCTGATATTGAATTTTCATCTGATTTTATTGTTGGCTTTCCTAATGAAACAGATGAAGATTTTAATGCTACATTAAATGCAGTTAAAGAGATTGGTTATGATAGAATATTTGCATTTAATTATTCTAAAAGACCGGGTACAAAAGCATTTGATATGGAAGATAATGTACCAGCTAAAGTAAAATCTGAACGCTTAAATTCGCTTTTTGAATTGCAGGATAGTTTGTATGATAAAAAATTACCATCATTAACAGGTATAAAAACTGAAGTGCTGATAACAGATATAAATGAAGATAAAGAGTTTCCATATTATGGTTTAAATATGTATAATAGAAAGGTTGCTTTTTCTTCAGATAAAAGTTTAAATTATGGTGATACGGTAAATGTATTAATACAAAATGCAAGAAGAAATTGTTTGTATGGTATAGAGGTATAGTATGTTAGTTCGTCTTTTCTTTAAACGCATTATTAAAGAACCTGTTGCATCAAGATATCTTATGCTTTTACAGGATAATATGGAAAAAGAGCGTTATCTCCAGATATATATAGGAGATAAAGAAGGTGAAACCGTTGCATCATGGGAGAGAAATATTGTTCCACCACGACCTATGACATATGATTTAATAACTGAAATATTAAATCTTTCAGATAATGTGGTTTTAGAAAAGATATTAATAGATGGCTGTAATCAGGATGTATTTTATGCTAAGATGTACTTTAATGTAAACGGATTAGAGAAAGTGATTGACTGTAGACCGTCAGATGCTATTGCTATTGGGCTTAAAATGAATGTACCAATTTATGCTGAATCTTGTGTTTTAGAAAAGCATGGAATTGTGATAATATAGTTGTATATTTTGATGATGAGGTAGAATATGAAATATCCTAATTTAGGCGAAATGATGACTATTCAGGCAAAAAAGTGGAAGAATAAGCCACTGATTTACTTTAATGAGCAAGTATATACTTATATGCAGGTAGAAAAAATGGCCAATAAAGCTGCTAGGATGTTAAAAGAGCGAGGCTTAAAAAAAGGTGATAGAGTTGCTATAATAATGGAAAATTCTGCATACTATGTTATTTCATTAATAACACTATTTAAAGCTGGGGCTGTAGCTATACCTGTTAATAATATGCTTAGAAGTGGTGAATTTGCTTATATTTTAAATGATAGTGGTGCTAAGTTTCTTTTTCTATCAGATAAATATGCTGAGCATGCTGCATATTTACAGGAAAATGTATCATCTATACAAGATATTTTAAGCTGGGAAAAAATAATCTGTAACAGTATAAATGTACTTGAAGCATCTGCTCCATTTTCAGATGAACCATTAGAATATAATTTTGGTTATGATGATTTAGTATTTTTTGTATATACTTCAGGTACTACAGGTCATCCAAAAGGTGCTATGCTTACCCATGGTAATATGTTAAGCGATGCAAAATCTATTGATAATACATTACAGTGGCATCCATCTAAAAAATTCCTGTTGTTTTTACCAATTTTTCATTCTTATACTTTGATGACTTCTGTTTTTTATCCAATATATTTAGGATGCAGTATTATTATATTTGGTTCTGTAATGGAGTTAAAAACTAAGAATTTTAGAAAAACTTTAATATTTAAACGTCCAAAAGTAATGGTTGGTGTGCCACAGGTTTATCAAGCATTAATTAAAGCTCCTATGCCAAAGTGGTTTATAAAACTATTTTATCCTATTGAGCTTCATATTTCTGGTGGTGCTGCCATATCAGCAGATACGCTGGACGCATTTGAAAAAAAATTTGGAGTGCCAATATTAGAAGGGTATGGGCTTTCAGAAGCTTCTCCTGTGGTTGCTTTTAATACTTTTAAGGAACACAGGGCAAATACAGTTGGTAAACCAATGCCCGGTATTGAAGTAAAAATTGTAGATGATGATGAAAACGAAGTACCTGTTGGTGAAGTAGGTGAATTGATTGTTAAAGGCGGTAACGTTATGAAAGGTTATTATCATATGCCAAAAGCAACAGATGATGCTATACGTAACGGCTGGCTTTTCACTGGTGACTTTGCCAAACTTGATGAGGATGGTTATATATATATTGTTGATAGAAAAAAAGATTTAATCATATCAAAAGGTATAAATGTATATCCTAGAGAAGTGGAAGATATAATAAAACAGGTGGAAGGAGTTGATGCTGTTGCTGTTATTGGAGTACCTGCTGAAAATAAAGATGAAACAATTGTTGCATATGTAATGAAAAAGGAATCGTCTGATATTTCTGTGCAGGCAATTAAGGCTCATTTAAAAGCTAACTTGGCAAGTTTTAAAACACCTAAACATATTTTTATTGTGGATGAACTGCCATTAACAGCAACAGGAAAAGTATTAAAACGCAAACTAAAAGAACAGATTAAAAACGGTGAAATAAAAATAGATTAATCTATACTGGAGAATTTTAAAGGCAGCATATATATGAAAAAAGCTTTAATGATAACTTTATTTATTTTGATTTGTAACAATGTTTCTTATGGGCAGTTTCTTCCCATGCCAGACTGCTCAAAAGTTGCTTTTGGAGAAGATAATATTACGGTAGGCAGTTGTAAATTAAATGTATATAAAGCAGAAACCTATGAACAAAAAGTCTGTGGTATGCTTAATTTTACTGATGAAACTTTTTTAAAAGATGGTATGATTTTCATTGGTGATAATTCAAGGATAAAAAGCCATAATTTTCATACAGAAGGTATGAAGATGACTATAAGAATAATGGGGATAGTTTTGCAGAACAATAGTAATTATAAGGTATATAATAACGATGCAAAATATTCTCCACCGGGTTTGCCATCTGTAGTAATATATGGCAATTCAGTTTTTGAAACCAGTGAAGAAAAATTTAAAAAACTTAATAAATGTATGTTTAATTAAGGAATAAGCTATGATGAAACAGGGTAATTTAATGTATATTCAAGCTAAAAATACACCAAAAAATATAAGTATTAAAACTTCCACAAGAAATGGTGGTTTTTCTACAGCTCCTTATGACAGCTTAAATATGGGCTATTTTACTGGTGATGATGTTACTACAGTTATTAAAAATTATTATTTATATGAAAATATCACTAATACCCATAAGATAGTAACTTTAAACCAAGTTCATGGTAATGATATTATTGAAGTTAATCATAATAATGCAGCAGAAGTACTTTTTTCAAAAGCAGATGGGCTTTTTACTGATGAATATAATCTGCCATTAGGTGTAATTACAGCAGACTGCCTGCCTGTTATGATAGCAGGGGAGAAGTGCATTTCATCACTTCACTGTGGCTGGAGAAGTTTAAATGGTGGTATAATAGATAATGCCTTTAAACTTTTTCAAAAACATAATGATAAAGTGATATATGCCTATATTGGAGCGGGTATTTGTAATAAATGTTATGAAGTAAAAGATGATTTAATTAACCAGTTAGTTGAAAAATATAAACCTGCTGAGTGTTTAACTAAAAAAGATGATGAACACTATTTATTAGATATGAAAAAACTTGCAACTAATGCTTTAATGTTTAACGGGTTACATATTGATAATATTGAAGTTTCATCACATTCTTCATGTTGTAATAAAGAGTTATACTCATATAGATTAGAAAATGGAAAAACAGGGAGGATGGTTACAACCATTGTAAAAAATAAATAATAATGAGTGTTGTAGATAATTATAAAAAAATAAAAGTGGATGTGGATAAGTGCAGCATGAAAGCAGGCCATAAAGTTGAGCTTTTGGCTGTTTCTAAAAATCAAAGTGTTTTAAAAATGGATGAACTTGCAAATAGTAATGTGTCATTATTTGGTGAAAGTAAAGTTCAGGAAGCACTTCCAAAAATTAACTATTTGTCTAACAAATACAATAACTTAGAGTTTCACTTTATAGGGAAAATTCAAACAAATAAATTAAAAAAAATAGTTGAATTTTTTCATCTTATCCACTCAGTTGATAGAGAAGATGTTTTAAGTTTAATTGATAAATATGCTTTAGACTTAAACAAAAAACAACACATTTTAATACAACTAAATATAGCCTGTGAAAAACAAAAAAATGGAATAGCTGTAAGTGAGCTTGAAAATATTTTAAATACAGCTTCTCATTATAAAAATATTGTGGTGAAAGGCTTAATGTTTATGCCTCCATATGAAGAAGATGTTACAAAAAATATAAAATATTTTGAAACAGCTAATAAACTTTTTTGTCAGTATAAAAGCGATGTATTTGATACATTATCTATGGGTATGAGTCATGATTTTAAAGAAGCTATAGAACACGGCTCAACTTTAGTGAGAGTGGGTACATATATTTTTGGTGAAAGAGTTTAAATTTATTGATATTTTTTAAAATTTAGTACAATATAGAAAGTTGTATTTTTTATATAGGAGTTTTTATGTCATTTGTTATTTTTTTAGCAAAGGTATATATTGTTATCTTACTTTTAAGGTCTGTTTGCAGCAAGCAGGAGCTTATATTTAATCCATTAGGTAAGATATTGGCAAAAGTAACCAACCCAGTATTATCTGCTAAAAATGCTAATAGGTTCATATTTTTATGGATTTTTGGTTTAGTAATAGTAACATCATTATTATCAGCCATTTCTACAAACATGAATGAGTTTATAAGTAAGTTTATTTTAACGTTTTCAGACTATATATATTTTTTCATGGTATTATATGTTGTTTTTATGATTATAGGCAGCCTTGGTAACAGACCTATTGGTGGTGGTATTACATCACTTTGTTTTCGTTTAGGGCTTCCTTGGGTAAAGCTTACTAGAATGTTTATACCAATTAGCAGTGGTAAAATTGTAATACCTGCAATTATTACAGTTTACTTATTATCATCTTTTTTACTGCTTTTAGTTAATACATTGTTTTCTCTGTTTTTATATAAAACTATTGGTAATACATTATCAGTTTATGGCAGCATATTAGCATCAGAAGCATATGCATTGTTTGATTTATTGTTTTATATGAGTGTAATTATTGCCGTTAGAGCATTAATATCATGGGTTAGTCCAGACCCTAGAAATATGCTTGTTCAGTTTATTTATGTAATAACAGAGCCAGTTTTAGAGCCGTTACGGAAACTTATTCCACCAGTTGGATTTATTGATTTTTCAGCATTAATAGCTGTTTTAGGTTTTTATTTTGCATCAATAATTTTAAAAGGATTAGTTAGTCCATTTATGTAATTTATATAATAATGAGGTTTTTTTATGATTTTATTTAGAGTGGCGTATATTCTTGTTGTATTTGCCATATTTGTTATTTTTAGACAAAGTATGGATATAAGTTTATATATGGCACTATTATACGCTTGTGTAACAGTGCTTTGTATTTTGCTTTTAGATGTTGTATTGGGTGGCATTAAAAGTTACCGTATTATTACATCTTTTTTAGTTGGTATTGCATTCTTAGTGTTAGGTTTTTTATTAATACAATCATTTCAATCTGTTTTTCAGCAAAAAGAAATTAATTTGATTGTACTTTTTATGTTTTTATATGCAGGTATTATTATTGGTAATAAAAACCATAAATTTTTTGAATCATTAATTACTAATGTTACATTAAAGCATAATTCTACCAAGATAAAATCTAATGGTCAATCAAAAGTACTTGATACTTCTACTTTAATAGATGGCAGGATTGCAAATATTGTAGATTGTGGGTTTATAGAAGGAAGCCTTGTAATCCCAGCGTTTGTTTTAAAAGAATTACAAAATATTGCTGATTCTCATGACCATCTTCGCAGGCAAAAGGGCAGGCGAGGCTTAAACGTTTTAAAAAGATTACAGGAACAGTCTAATATTAAAGTGGAAATAGATAATACTTCATTTGATGAAATAGGCACGGTTGATGAAAAACTATTAGCATTAAGTATGAAACTAAATGCGGCTATCATTACTACTGATTTTAATTTGATGAAGGTTGCTGAAATCCAAAATATAAAAGTTTTAAACCTTAATAACTTAGCTATAGCTTTACGTCAGACTATATTACCGGGTGAAGATTTAGTTATTACTATTGCAAAAGAGGGGAAAGACCCATCCCAAGGTGTTGGGTATTTAGATGATGGTACAATGGTTGTAGTTGAAAACGGTAAAAAACGTATAGGTGAAACTGTAAAAGTAGAAGCTACATCATTATTACAGACAGAATCTGGCAGAATAATTTTTACCAAGGTAAAAGGATGATTAATGTTGCCTTAATAATACCTGCAGCAGGGATTGGTAAAAGATTTTCTGAAAACATTAAAAAGCAGTTCTATGAATTTGACAGTAAGCCTATTATATACTGGACTATAAAAAGATTATTTACAGCTTATAAATTTGACGAGTTGGTTATAGGGCTTAATGATGAAGATATAAACTATATGGAAAATATTATTGAAGATTTACAAATTAATGTACCTGTAGTTTATGCAAGTGGTGGCAAAGAAAGAATGAATACAGTTTTGAACTGTATAGAAAAATCATCATGCAGTTATGTAGCAGTTCATGATAGTATTCGTCCTTTTGTAAGTGATGAAACTGTTAAAAATGTAATAGAAAAAGCAATATCCACTAATGCTGCAATATGTGGCATACCTGTAAGAGATACAATGAAAAAATGTAATAATGGTAAAATATTATCAACAGTTCCAAGGGATAATATGTATTTAGCCCATACTCCACAGGTATTTAAAAAGGATATAATCTACAATGCTTTACAAAAAGCAATAGATGATAAAGTTCTGGTTACAGATGAAGCTTCAGCATGTGAATATATGGGGATACCAGTAGATATAGTTTTATCTAATTATGAAAATGTGAAAGTCACCTATGCTGAAGATATAGATTTAATAAATTTATTTAAAAATAAGTTTTTTGGAGTTAAATAATAACAATGGAAGGGTTTGATATTTCTAGTACAATACGAATGATAGCATTATCTATTGTACCGTTTCTATTTGCGATTACAATACATGAATTTATGCATGGCTATGCAGCTTACAAGCTTGGTGATAATACAGCAAAAAATGCAGGCAGGCTTACATTAAACCCTATGGCACATATTGACCCTATAGGGCTTTTGGTGTTAGTTATTACGCGTATGATAGGCTGGGCAAAGCCTGTGCCTGTTAATTACTATAATATACGCCATAAATATGGGGTTGCAATAGTTTCTGCAGCAGGGCCACTTGCAAATCTTGCCACAGCATTTTTATCTGCATTACTGTTTAAGTTATTTATCGTATATATTGCTGGTAATATTCCTGAAAATATTGCCCAACCACTTGAAGCTATGATATTTTATTCAATACTAATTAATGTATCACTTTTTATTTTTAATTTGCTTCCAATTATGCCAATGGATGGGGCAAGAATTATCTGGAATTTTCTTCCAAGGGAACAGGCAGAAAAATATGAAGCTACAGAAAAATACTATTTTATAATAATATTAGTGCTTATTGTTTCAGGTGTATTATCTTATATTATTACACCAATAAGAAATGTAATATTTAGTGCATTTAGTATTATTTTTGGTATATAGGGGTATATGGAATGTTAAAAAGAGTTTATAGTGCAATGAGACCAACAGGAGAACTTCATATTGGTCATTATTTTGGAGCAATCAAAAATTGGGTGAAAATGCAAAATGAGTATGAATGTTTTTTTGCTGTTGCTGACTGGCACGCTTTAACTACAAATTATGATAATCCAGAAAATATAAAAGAAATGCGTCGTCAAATGGCATTAACTTGGCTTGCAGCAGGGCTTGATGTGGAAAAAGCACCTATATTTATACAATCACATAACTTATATACAGCAGAACTTTATCTGCTTTTAGGTATGGTGACACCTGTTGCATGGCTTGAAAGATGCCCAAGCTATAAAGATATGATTAATGCATTAAACCATAAAGATTTATCTAACTATGGATTTTTAGGTTATCCTGTATTAATGACAGCAGATATTATTATGTATCTTGCAAATTTAGTTCCTGTAGGGGTAGACCAAGTGCCACACGTAGAGCTTGCAAGGGAGATAGTTAGAAGGTTTAATAATTTTTATGGTGAAATATTTGTAGAGCCTGAAGCTATGCTTACAAATGTACCAAAACTTCCGGGCCTTGATGGCAGAAAAATGAGTAAAAGCCTTAATAATACAATTCTTTTAACAGAAGAAGCAGATGTTATAGATAAGAAAATAAAAACTATGATAACAGATACTAAAAGGCAAAGAAAAACAGATGCAGGTGACCCAAATGTATGCCCAGTATTTGATTATCATAAAGTATTTTCATCAGATGAAGAAAGGGCAAAAGTTGTTGAAGGCTGTACTAAAGCTACTATTGGTTGTATAGAATGTAAAAAAATATTAATCAGTAATGTGGAAAATTTTATATGCCCAATTAGAGATAAAAAGAAAAAGCTAGATAATGAAATCAAAAATATTGATGAATTTTTAGCACCATCTCAGAAAAAGGCAAATGAGATTGCTGCAAATCTTATGGAAAAGGTTAGAACTGCTATAAAAATATGAGTGAACTGCTTGATGTAAAAATACTAGATTATGAAGGCCCATTAGATTTATTGATACATCTTGTTTATAAAAATGAGATGAATATTTTTAATGTGTCCATTTCTGAAATAACAAGCCAATTTATTGATGAGATTAGGAAAATGAAAGAAATGGATATAGAAGTTGCCGCAGAATTTATTAATATGGCTTCATATCTAGTATATTTAAAATCAAGAATGCTGCTCCCGCGTGATGGCAGCAGTGAAGATGATATTGACCCAGAAGAAGCAAAATTTCGCTTTAACCAACTTTTAATAGAATATTCATTTTATAAAGATATGGCACAGAAATTAAAAGGTTATGAAATAAATTCTGGTAAGTTTTTGGCAAGAACTCATTCCATAGTTATATTAAGAGAAGAACTTTTTACAGAAGATGCATATAAGCTGGCTTCTGCTTTTTTTAATATGGCATCAGGTAAAAAAGAAAAGAAAATGGTGGTAAAAAACTCTAAAATTGCTACAGAACAGGTGGCAAAAAGAGTAAAAGAATTTATATTATCAAGAGAGAAAACTCTCTGGAGTGAAATTGAAAAAACCTGTAATGAAAAGATTGAAAAATGTGTATCATTTGGTTCTATATTAGAGCTAATGAAAATAAAGAAAATAAAAGCTTTTCAAGAAGGCAATTTTGAAGAAATATTATTAACACTTATTAGGGAAAATACTAGCTATGACAACGAACAACAATAATGATGAAAACAACCTTAATGCTCCTCAGGAAAGTGAAGAAGATATAAACCAATTGCAAGACAGGGATATAAAAGAATTAAGTGATGCTTTTGAAGATTATATGGATAATATAATTGATGAAGAAAAAAAATCAGAAATAAATAAAATGGCTAAAAGCAGCCCTTTAAAAAACATTTTACCTGATTTAACATCACCTTATAATGCTGATAATATTATGGAAGACAGCAATCTTGATGAGGAAGAACTTTCTCAAAAATTTGATGAAGGTTATTTTGAAAACAAAGAGAACGAAACAGCAGCCCATAATGTAGTAGATGATTATGAAGAACTTTCAGAAAACAGGGAAAAACGTATATTTTATGCTGCCCTTTATTTATCTGGAAAACCTGTAGAAATATCTACATTTAGTAAAATGTTAAACCCAATAAATTTAGAAAACAGGCTTATAACATATGCTGAAGAATTTAATAATATGAATATAGGTGTGCGTATTCGTATGGTATCAGGTGGTTATCAGATTGTAGCAGATTCTGAAGTTACTATATTTTTAGAAAAATATTTTGGTGAAAAAACAGAATCATTATCTCGTGCATCTTTAGAAACTGCTGCTATTATTGCATACCGCCAGCCTGTAACTAAAGCAGAAGTGGAAGAAATGCGTGAAGTAAATTCATCTGGTACAATGAAATATCTGCTTGATAAAAACTTAATAAAAGTAGTAGGCAGAAAGCAGGTACCGGGAAAACCACTGTTATATGCTACTACAAAGTATTTTTTAGAATATTTTGGGCTTAATGATTTATCAGAACTACCAACTTTTAGAGAATGGCAGGAGCTAAAACAAAACCAATGAGCGAATTAGTTAGATTAAATAAGTATATTGCTTCTATGACTGGTTATTCAAGACGTGAAGCAGATAAATTAATTGAAGAAGGTAAAGTATCAGTTAATGGTAAGCGTGTTAAAGAGCAGGGCATAAAGATTAATGAAAATGAAGATGTAGTTTTTATTAATAATGAACCTATATATGAAAGTAAACCAGATGTTTTTAAATTTTATAAGCCACGCAGAGTTTTAACTGCTTATGGGGAAGGCAGAGGGAAGGATACATTAGAAAAATTCCCACTTTTTGCAGGAAGAAAGTTTCCTTATTCTGGCAGGCTTGACTATGAAAGCGAAGGGCTTTTAATATTTTCAAACGATGGAGAACTTATCCAAAGGATGCAAAAACCAGAATATAAAATGGAAAAAGAATATCTTGTAACAGTAGACAGACTTTTATCCAGTGTGGAAATGGAAGAATTTGCATCAGGGCTTGATACTCCAAAAGGAAAATACCAGCCTTGCAGTATAAAATTTGCAGGTAAATATAACTATAAAGTTATAATCAAAGAAGGTAAAAAACGCCAAATAAGAAATATGTTTGGTTATTTTGGCAGTAAAGTAAAAAGACTTGAAAGGGTAAGAATTGGGCCTATTACCATAGGGCAGTTAAAACCGGGAGAATATGAAATGCTTTCCCGTGATGAAATAAAAAAACTATATAAAGCCACAGGCTTAAATTATAATACAAAATAAAAAGAGGTACAAAATGTATAGAGTTAGAATAAAAAGTCATTTTTCTTCAGCACATAATTTAAGAGAATATCAAGGAGCTTGTGAAAGGCTTCATGGCCACAACTGGAAAGTAGAAGCATACTTAAAATCAGAAACTTTAGATAAACTTGGTATGGTGGAAGATTTTAAAATGTTTAAAAAACATTTAAATGTTATAATGGATGAATTAGACCATGAATACATTAATGAGCTTGAATACTTTAAAACAGTAAACCCAACAAGCGAAAATATGGCAAAATATATTTTTGACAGGCTTGCAGTCCATTATGGCGAAAAAGTAGATAAAGTAATCGTATGGGAAACAGATACTTCAGCAGCAGAATACTCAAAAGATTAGTAAATATATAAAAAAGCAGGGAGTTTATGAAAAAATTTATATTTATTTTTACAGCATTGCCATTACTTTCATTTGCTGATATTTATTCATGTGATGAATTATTAAATGATATGCATAATTCTTGTGGTGGCAGCAACTCTTGTATAGATACTTTAAATGAATATTTTGAAATTATTTCAGATACTTGTATATATAGTGAATCAGAACGGTTTGCTTATTATAAACTATCAAAACCAATAACCATAACAGGAACTTTAAAGTATGTGATAGATTATAGTGCCAGTGCATGTAGTGCTGATGTAAAATATACAATGTTTACACCAGATGATGAAGATTTTAGTTTTTTAATTGGTCAGGAATATAATGGAGCATTAGTTAGAAAAAAATTTGAAAATGTTGAGAATATGCTTCCTAAGTGGTTTAAAGAAACTATGCTTGCAGGAAGTGTATCTTTTAATGTGGAAATAACTCTTGATAGTATTAATCAAAAAATGACTGCATTCAATAAAAATTTAACTTATAATACTGGTTTATTGCAGAATATATCAGCTTGTAAATTTGGAGATGAACGAGAAATTTATCCAAAATCTATTAAAGTATTAGGTAAACATTCTGAAATGAAATCAGGTCCTTCTTCATATACAGCTGTTGAAACTTCAATGACATATTATACCCTAAAGACAGAAGATGATTATGTAAATATTAGGCAGATGCCAAACGGTACAGTATTATCTAAAATTTATAAATCAGATATTGATAAAATATTTATAGTTGATTTAGAGCAGGCACGAAGCAATATAGCTGAGAAAAAAAGTATTAATGATAAATGGGTACAGGTTATTTATTTTCCAGATAAAGAAGATGAAGCAAATTTTATAGTAGGCTATATTCATAAAGGACAACTTCAGCAGCTGCCTTGAGAAAGTATTTACTTTTAATACATAATTGTATATAATAAATCATTGATATATATTATATAACTTTATAGAGGTGAGCTATCAAAGTTGTATTTATTAGAGTAAATATGTTTGCTGCTTATGGGAAAGATGCAATGAAGCCATTAATTTTTCCCATAATTGCTGCAGCCACTCCAGATGATATTAATATTGAATTTTATGATGACAGAATAGAGCCACTGCCTGCAAATATTGATGCTGATATAATTGCTTTTTCCACAGAAACTTTTGCAGCAAAAAGAGCATATGAATTATGCAGTAAGTATAAAAATGAAAATAATATTACTGTTATAGGTGGTTTTCACCCTACCTGCGTTCCAGATGAAGCAGAAAAATATTGCGATGTTGTTATTATTGGTGATGCCGAAGATACTTGGGGCAGCTTTATTAATGACTACAAAAATAACTCGCTTAAAAAAAGATATATATCCAACTCCAATTTTGTTCTACAATATTTAAACTATAATCATATATGTTTTAGTAATAAAAAATATCTGCCAATAGGTACAGTATTTTTTTCTCGTGGATGTAAATTTAACTGTGATTTTTGTTCTATTAAAGCCGTATATCCAAATAAAATACTACAAAAAGATAAATATATTATTCAGCAGGAACTAAAAGAAATAAAAGAAAAAGTTATATTTTTTATAGATGATAATATATTTAGTGATAAAAACTCTCTTATGGAGTTTTTAGATATTATAAAGCCTCTTAATAAACGGTGGGCCTGCCAAATCAGTATTGATATTGCTATGCAGGATGATTTACTTTCAATTATGAAAGAAAGTGGATGCTTTTTAGTATTAATAGGGTTTGAATCGTTAAATATTGATAATCTAAAGGAAATGAATAAAAAAGCAAATATTAATATAGAAAATTATCATAAAGCAGTGAAAAATATCTATAAACATAAACTTATGATATATGCTACATTTATTTTTGGTTATGATTATGATAAATTTGATGATATTGATACATTAGTAGAATTTGCTGTTAAACATAATTTTGCAGTTGCAAATTTTAACCCATTAATCCCTATGCCTAATACAAAATTATACAAACGGCTTGAAAGCCAAGGCAGGCTTCTTTATGATAAATGGTGGCTTCAAGAAGGGCTGTGTTATGGAGAAACTGTTTTTAAACCAAGTATGATGACACCAAAAGAGCTGGAGCAGGCATGCAAAAAAGCACGTTATAGTTTTTACAGTATAAAAAATATATTGAAAAGGTTTATATTCAATACTTCTAATCATTCTATAAAAAATGCATTTGTTTATTTGGCAGCAAATATTGTTTCAAGAATAGAAATACATAAAAAACAAAACAGGGAGTTTGGTCGTTAAATATGAAAATAACTTTAATTAAACCAAATATCGGCAAAAAAGGTGATAATTTATATGTTGATGAATGCAGAATGGAACCTTTACAGCTTGGGATTATTGCAGGGCTTACTCCGTCAGATATAGATGTAGTAATGTATGATGATAGAATGGAAATAATACCATATGATGAGCCAACAGATTTAGTTGCAATAACAGTGGAAACTTTTACAGCAAAACGAGCATATGAAATAGCAAAAGAATACAGGTCACGGGGTGTAAAAGTATTAATGGGTGGAATTCATGTTACCCTTATACCTGAGGAAGTTGAAAAATACTGTGACAGCATAATAATAGGTGATGCAGAACCTGTGTGGCATATAATGGTTAAAGATTTGAAAAACAATAATCTTCAAAAGCGTTATCAAGGCGAGCAGCCTGATATTCCACAAAAAAATGTTATTACAAGACGCGATATTTTTGAAGGAAAAGGTTACCTGCCAATAACTCTAATGCAGTTTTCAAGGGGATGTAAATACCATTGTAACTTTTGTGCATCAAGTGCATATTTTAAAAGCCGCCATTTTTGCAGAAATGTAGAAGATGTAGTTTTAGAAATAAAAAGCCAGAAGCGTAAACTTATATTTTTTGTAGATGATAATATTGTATCTGATTTTGATAAAGCAAAAGAGCTTTTTAGAGCATTAATTCCATTGAAAATAAGGTGGGTAAGTCAAGGCTCAATGGATATGTTATATGATGATGAACTTATGGATTTAATGGTAAAAAGTGGCTGTCTAGGGCTTGTAATAGGCTTTGAATCCATATGTGAAGCAAACTTAAAAGAAATGAATAAAGGCTCTAATAGAAAACAAAAATTTACCAAGTACCAAAATGAAATACAGCTGCTTAGAAAATGGGGGCTTCAAACTTGGGCAGCATTTACTGTGGGTCATGACAGCGATACAATAGAAAGTATTCAAGAAACCTGTAAATTTGCAATAGATAATAAGTTTTGCTTTGCTGCATTTAATATATTAATGCCATATCCTGCAACACCATTATATACAAAATTAAAAAATGAAAACAGACTGTTATATAATGGTGTATGGTGGTTAAATGATGATTACAGGTTTAATTATTCTGCAATTACTCCAAAAAATATGACAGCAGATGAGCTTACAGAAGTATCTTTTTGGTGCAGAAAAGAGTTTAATAAACCATTATCTATTTTTAAAAGAGCTTTTGATTTTAAAACAAATATGCGTTCGTTATACAGGTTTATTACATACCTTATGTATAACCCTTTATTTAGAAAAGAAGTATATAAAAAGCAGGGTATGGAGTTTGGGCTTAAAAAAGGAGAAAAGTATGAGTCTTAAAGGCAGTATTATAGAAATAAAAGATATAAATGAAGAAAGCATTAATGAAATGTATCAATTAATGGCAAATTTCTATGATAATGTAGATTATAATGTTTTTTTAAAAGATTTATATAACAAAGATTACTGTATAATATTAAAAGAAAATGATACTATAAGAGGGTTTTCCACCCAAAAAGTTATAAATTTTACATTGAACGATAAAGTAATATACGGTATTTTTTCTGGTGATACTATTATTCATAAAGAAAACTGGGGCAGTTTAGAACTTTTTCAAATTTTTGCAAAATTCTTTTTTGATTTAGGTATGCAGTATGATAATTTTTACTGGTTTTTAATAGTAAAAGGTTACAAAACATATAAAATACTTCCTGCGTTTTTTAATAGTTTTTATCCAACATACAGGTATGATATGCCACCAGAAATAAAACAAATTGCAGATAGATTTGGGGAAGTTTTTTATAAAGATGAATATAATAAAACAAATGGTATTATTGAATATAAAAGCATAAAAGATAAATTAAAAAAGGGAGTTGCAGATATAACTGATGATAAGTTGCAGGATTTAGATATTAAATTTTTCAGCCAGTCAAACCCTGATTATATTAATGGTAACGATATGGTATGTATTACAGAACTGCGGCTTGAAAACTTAAAAGAAAAAGCAAAGCCTATATTGTTTGGTAAAAAATGATTAATTTATTATTAAATAATATCCTAATGTTGCTTTATAAAAAAGATTACTATAAATATTTAAGTGCTGGCAGTAACATATACAATGTACAACAGGGAATTCTTTTAAATATACTTAATAAAAATAAATTATGTAAATATGGCATAGAACATAATTTTGCAAATATCTCATCACGGGAAGAGTATTCTTTATCTGTGCCACTATCAGAATATGATGATTATCTTCCATATATAGAAGAGATGAAAAATGGCAGTAAAAACATATTAACAAGTGATGATATATTATTATTTGAACTTACAAGTGGCACAAGTGGTGGTAAAAAATTTATACCATATACAAAAGGTTTAAAGGATGAATTTTTAAAAGGCATAAAAGTATGGATTTATAGCTTATATAATAAATATCCAAAAGTAAAAAAAGGTAAAAGTTACTGGAGTATTACACCATTAATAGATAATATTGAATATACAAAAGGTGGTATACCTGTTGGATTTGAAGAGGACAGCAGTTATTTTGGCATAATTGAAAAACATATTATAGATAAGCTTTTTGCAGTAAAAAATAGTATTAAAAAAGAAAAGAGTATTGATAATTTTTATTTAAAAACTACAGTAGATTTATTAAATTGTAAAAATCTAACATTAATATCTGTATGGAGTCCTACTTTTTTGCTTGAGCTAATTGGCTATATAGAACAAAATAGTGATAGATTAATGCAGTTTATTAATAAAAAAAGAAGAACTAAGATTTATAATTATATTAAAAACAAAGAATATAATAATATATGGCCTAATCTGGAAGTTATAAGCTGCTGGCTTGATGGTATTTCATCAAGATATAAAAATAATATACAAAATCTATTCCCAGATACGTATATAGAGGCTAAAGGGGTGCTTTCCACAGAAGCTTTTATATCATTACCATTTGGAGATATTGAAGGCAGCAGAATAAGCTATTTATCGCATTTTTATGAATTTTTAAATATTGATGATAATAAAATATATTATGCTGATAATTTATTAGAAAATAATAAATATGAGGTTATTGTTACCACAAGCGGTGGGTTATATAGATATAGAACAAATGATATTATTGAAGTGGTTTGTAAAAAACAAAATCAAGTAGTTATTCGTTTTGTAGGAAGAAAGGGGATATTTTCTGATATTACAGGGGAAAAACTAAGTATTGATTTTGTGGAAAATATTTTTAAAGATATTATACATCAATCATCATTTTTTATGGCAGCCCCTTTAAATGACAGGTATGTAATATATATAAAAGATTATGCGTTAAACAAAATAGATGCTGATAGATTATTACGTCAAAATTTTCATTTTGATTATGCAAGAAAACTAGGGCAGTTAAAAGAAACAGAAGTATATATATTAACTGGAAACCCAGAGAAAGAATATAATGAATACCATGTAAAAAAAGGTATCAGGCTTGGAGATATTAAATTAAAAGTATTGTCGCTTGAAGAAAACTGGTATAATATTTTTACAGGTTATTTTTTATGAGAGGGAGAGTATGAAAATAGCATTTTTAGCACCAGCTGGTGCTATGCACAGATTTAATGGAAACTTTGGTAAAGTACTTCACTATGCTCCATTAACATTAACAACGCTTGCAGCATTAGTGCCAGAAGAATTGAATGCTGATATGCAGATATATGATGAAACAGTTGATATTATTCCGCTTGATTTACAGGCTGATTTAATAATTATGACTTGTATTACAGGAACCGCCCAACGCTGCTATGCATACGCTGATTATTTTAGAAGCAAGGGTATAACTGTTGGGCTTGGTGGTGTCCACCCATCATTAATGCCGCAGGAAGCATTACAGCACGCTGATTTTATTATGACAGGTTTTGCAGAACAAACATTTCCGCAAATGATATATGACTTTGTAAATAATACCTTAAAAAAAGTATATAACCAAAATGATGATTATACCATTACAGGCAGACCTATGCCACGCAGAGATTTATTAAAACCCAAAGGATATATAACAAAAAATACGGTGGAAGCTGTGCGAGGCTGTTCTTTTCCATGCAGTTTTTGTGCTTATCCTGCTGCTTTTGGAAGAAAATTATATAAGCGTCCTGTTAATGAAGTAATTAAAGAAATAGAAACTTTTAACTCAAAAGTAGTATTATTTCCAGACGTTAATTTAACAGCCAGTAGAGAGTATGCCATAGAGCTTTTTACAGCTATGATACCACTAAAAAAATACTGGCTTGGGCTTGTAACATCAGCAATTGGGCTTGATGATGAACTGATAAATATTTTTAGAAAAAGTGGCTGTAAAGGGTTATTAATTGGGTTTGAATCTATTAGTCAGCAGTCACAGCAGTATATAAATAAAGGTGTAAATCAAGTTGCAGGCTATAAAGAGCTAATGAAAAAACTTCATGATAATGGTATATTAGTTCAAGGTTGTTTTGCTTTTGGTGGGGATGAAGAGGATACATCTGTTTTTGAAAGAACTGTAGAAGTAATAATTGATGCAAAAATAGACCTGCCACGCTATAGTATATTAACACCATTCCCAAATACTGCATTATATAGAGAGCTTGAAAGTCAAGGAAGAATTTTTGAGCATAACTGGGCTATGTATGATGTAGAACACTGTGTATTTGTGCCAAAACAAATTACAGTAGAACAGTTAGAAGAAGGTATTACTTGGGCTTGGAAAGAAACATATAAAGTTGGTAATATTTTTAAACGACTTTCGCCATTTCGTCACAGCCCTTGGCTTTCTATTCCTTTAAATTTTGGTTACCGCCATTATGCAGATAAGTATGAGCTTTTTACAAAAGAAGTAATGTGTGATAATTCAGATATTCCAGTGCCAGAAAATAAGGAGCAAACTAAATGAAAATAATCTTTATTCTTCCTGCTATTGGTAAAAAATCTGGAGAAAAATATATTGGCACTTGGAAAATGGAGCCTTTAACTATTGCAGTATTAAAATCACTTACTCCAGATAATATTGAAACAGTTTTGTATGATGATAGAATTGAATTAATTGATTATAACCAAAAGGCAGATATAGTTTTTATTACTGTAGAAACATATACAGCTTTAAGAAGCTATAATATAGCAGAAAAGTTTAGACAAAATGGCTCTGTTATTATAATGGGTGGATACCATACAACACTTATTCCTGAAGAAGTAAGCCTGTATGCAGACAGCATTATTACAGGTAATGCAGAAAATGTGTGGGAACAGGTATTAAAAGATTATGCAGAAAATAAATTACAAAAAATATATGAAGGTGGTATAGCATATACTCATAAACTGCCTGATAAATCAATATTTCAAGGTAAAAAATATTTACCAGTATCACTTGTAGAAACAGGCAGAGGTTGTTTTAATACCTGCAATTTTTGTGCTATTGCAGGTTACTATAAACATAAATATTATATTAGAAACCATGATGATATAATAAAAGATATAAAGATGAATAAACACAAATACTTTTTCATGGTTGATGATAATTTAGTGGCAGATAAAGAAAACGCCTTAGCACTTTTTAAAAAAATAGAGCCACTTAAAATAAAATGGGCTGGGCAGGGCACATTAAATATGGCTTATGATGAAGAACTTTTAAAAGCCATGAAAAAAAGCGGCTGTGAAATTATATTAATAGGGTTTGAAAGCTTAAATAATGATAACTTAAAACAAATGAATAAGCATATAAATATTTTAGAGCAGGAAAGGGATGAACTTGTTAGAAGAATCCATAAAGCAGGTATTGGAATATATGCTACATTTATTTTCGGCTATGATAATGATGATGAAAATACTGTAAAAGAAGCACTAGAATTTGCTAAAAAACATAATTTCTATACGGCTGCTTTTAACCATTTACTACCGTTTCCTGGCACAAAATTATATGAACAGCTCCAAAAAGAAAACAGGCTGCTTTATGATAAATGGTGGCTTGATGAAAACTATCACTATGGAGAGCTTTCATTTAAACCAAAAAAAATAAGCCCAGAAAAACTAAGCAAAGCCTGTAGAGATGCCAGAAAAGAGTTTTCATCCTTTAAAACTGTATTAAAAAGAGGGTGGCAGGCAATGAGGCAAACAAGCCCTGCATTATGGATGCTGTTTTGGGTAATGAACTTAAATATAGGCAGTGAAGTTGATAAAAAAATGAATGTGCCAATTGGAAAAAATTTAGATGAACTTCCAAAATAACAAATATAAACTAGAAATTGCAGATAGTGACAGTATAAAATATATACTTGAAAAAAATGCATTTTCTGGCGGTATCAGTGTATCATATCTTCGTGGTGATAATCCGTTACTATCTTTTAAAAAAGAAGGTACACCGCTTATGTATGTATTAAAAGATACAGGCAGTAACATGGCAGTTGGTATGGGCGGATGTATTATTAGAGATGTGGTAATAGGAAATAAAATTCTTAAAGCTGGCTATTTATCTGGATTAAAAATTATACCAGAATATAGAAATAAAGTATTATGTATTCCTGATATTTACAAGTATTTATACGAACAGAGCAGACCATATGTAGATTTTTATTACACATCAATATTAACAGATAACCAGTATGCTGTAAAAATGTTTGAAAAGAAAAGAAAAAATATGCCTGAATACATATTTTTAGAAAACTATAACACATATTTTATTAGAAAAAATATGTATTATTCAAACAAGTATGTTATAAAACAGGGGTTATCTCAAGATATATTAGATTTTTACAAAAATGAAAGTTCAAAATACTCGTTTTTATTACATAATATAGATAATTATATAAATCATGGTGATTTTTACGGGCTCTATGATAATACAAACCTTATTGGGGCAGGGTATGTAACAAATCAAAGCAGCTATAAGCAATATAAAGTAGAAAATTATTCTGGTATATATAAATTAATATCAAAACTTCCTTTATATTTATTAAATTATCCTAAGTTTCCAAAAGAAAAAGAATGTGCAAAATACTTATCATCTTCTATATTAGTAAAAAATAATGATTATAATATAGGATTACACTTTTTAAGCTTACTTTTAAAAAATTATAAAGATTATGATTTTATAATGATAGGGTTTAGTGAATCTGATGTTTTAAATAAAATAATTGAACAAATACGCCATATTACATATAAAAGCCGTATTTACTATGTTTCTTGGGGTGATTATAATTATTATGATGAAATAAAAAAATATACTTTAAAACATGATGTTTCATTTCTTTAAAATAGAGATGGATGAAATCAGGGAGTAACAATACTCCCCGAAAAAGATATTATTTAATTCCAAGTTTATTATATGTATTAATTAGGTTTACATATTCTTCAGCATTTTTTTGTATATGCTTTAAATCATCTTCTGTTAAATCTCTTACATATTTTGCAGGAGAGCCCATAAATAGTGTACCAGATTTTACAACTTTTCCTTGAGGGACAATACTTCCTGCTGCTACTATGGCATTTTCTTCTACCACAGAGCCATTTAGTAATATTGCTCCCATTCCTATCAGGCAGTTATCCTGTACTATGCAGCCATGAAGTATTACATTATGACCAATTGTTACATTTTTACCAACAATTACAGGTTCTTTATAACCAATATGTACAACAGAACCATCCTGCACATTTGAATTATCACCAATTTCAATGTAGTTAATATCACCTCTAATGGTAACATTATACCATATACCCACATTATCGCCAAGTTTAACATTTCCCAATACTTTTGCAGTATCTGCTATAAAAGTGTTATTACCTTTAGTTACGCCTTTTTTAAGATTTTCTTCAACTATATTCATTTTAACACCATAAAATATTAATTTTAAAATACTATATATCTTTTTTTAATATATCTTTTTTCTTAAAAAAATCTATTATTAATTTTAAAATCTACATAATATTATGGTTTGCATTTTCATTTATTAAGTGCTATATAGAACTTTATTAATATATATGAGGTATTAAATTGAGTGTACAAAAAGAAGCAACACAGTCATTAAATATTAACTCTTTTCAAAAAATGAAAGAAAATAATGATAAAATAACATGCCTTACAGCTTATGATTATACTTCTGCTAAAATAATAGATAATGCAGGAATTGATTTAATATTAGTAGGGGATTCTTTAGGAATGGTTATAAATGGTTATAATTCTACACTACCTGTAACACTTGATGAAGTAATATATCATACAAAATCAGTAAAAAGAGCAGTAGAAAGAGCATTTGTTGTAGCAGATATGCCATTTGGAACATACCAAACTAATATAGATGAAGCAGTTAATAATGCAGTTAGGTTAGTTAAAGAAACAGAAGTTGCAGCTGTAAAAATAGAAGGTGGAAAAGAAGCCGCTCCACTTGTTGAAAAATTAGTAAGTATTGGTATTGGTGTTATGGGGCATATTGGCTTAAAACCTCAAATGATTAATACTATGGGTGGCTATAAAATATTTGGTAAAGACGGTGCAGAAAGCTTAATAGAGGATGCAAAAGCTATTGAAGAAGCAGGAGCATTTTCTATTGTATTAGAAGGAATATCAAGTAAAAGTTCCACTGAAATTACAAAAAATATTCATGTTCCAACTATAGGTATTGGGGCAGGTAATGGATGTGATGGTCAAATACTTGTATTTCATGATGTATTTGGGTTATTCACTGATTTTAAACCAAAGTTTGTAAAACATTATGCAAATGTGGCTGAAATAATTAATACAGCAGCAAAAGAATATATTAATGATGTGAAATCAGGTGCTTTTCCTGATGAAAATCATTCTTTTAAGTAAGGATTATGAAATGAAAATAGTTAAAACAATTAGTGAAATAAGGGACATTGTTAAAGATTGGAGAAAAGCAGGATACAGCATAGGGCTTGTGCCTACTATGGGGTATTTGCACGCAGGTCACGGCTCATTAATAGAGCAGTCTGTAAAAAATAATGATAAAACAGTTGTAAGTGTTTTTGTAAACCCTACACAGTTTGGTCCTAATGAAGATTTAGAAAAATACCCAAGAGATATAGACAGGGACAGTCAACTTGTAGAAAGTTTAGGAGGGGATATTATATTTAACCCTGAAGCATCAGAAATGTATAATACAAAAAATTATACTTATATAACAGTGCAGGGGCTTTCTGAAAAATTATGTGGCATTACACGCCCAACACATTTTGCAGGTGTTTGCCAGGTTGTTTCAAAACTATTTCATATAGTTATGCCAGATAATGCTTATTTTGGATTAAAAGATTTTCAGCAGTACGTAATTATTAAAACCATGGTAGAAGATTTAAACTTTCCTGTGAAAATTAATCCTGTTAATATTGTTAGGGAAGAAAGTGGTATAGCTATGAGCTCAAGAAATGTATATCTTACTGATGATGAAAAGAAATCTGCACTTTCTTTAAGTGATACTTTAAAAAAGGCTTCCCAACTGATTAATAATGGTGAAAAAAATAGTAAAGAATTAATAAAACAGATGCAGGAATTTATAAGCAGTCATCCTTATACTAAGATAGATTATATAAAAATAGTTGATATAAATACATTAGAAGATATAGCAGAAATACCAGATAATAACTATGCAGTTTTACTTGCAGTTTATGTTGGTAAAACAAGATTAATAGATAATTTTGTTCAACATTCATAAAATAAATATTTAATTAAAATAAACTAATACATTAAATATTGTGTATAACATATTGATGTATTAGTTGTTTTTTTATTTCATAAAATAATCCTAAAAAGACATTATAAGTCTTGATTTATATTGTTTTTTCTGATAATATAACAACATAGCAGTTTAATAAATCTTTTATGGGGGATGTGCAATGAAAGAAATCTCAGGCGATTCTAAAATTGTCATGGGCTATATCTATTCTGCATTATTCTGGGGTGTTATAGGTCTTGTATTAGGTCTTCTCATCTCTGCTCAAATGTGGAGTGTTAGCTTTAATTTTGGAGAGTATTTTTCATTCGGCCGTCTTAGAACGGTTCACACAAATATGCTTGCTTATGGGCTTGGTATTACAGCTGAAATGGGTGCGTTTTATTACATTATAGGACGCCTTACTAAACGTAATCTTATTTTCCCAGGGCTTGCTAAGTTCCAACTTGTATTTTATAACTTGGTTGTACTTGTTGGTATGATTTCTCTTTTTATGGGTTATACTCAATCACTTGAATATGCAGAAGGCGAATGGTATTTTGACCTTGGTGTTGTAGTGTCTTGGGTATTATTTGCAATTAACGTTGTAGGTACTATTCTTACTAGAAAAGAAAAACATATGTATGTTTCTTTATGGTATATTTTAGCAACTATCGTAGCTGTTGCTGTATTATACATTGTTAACAACTTACATATTATTGCAGGTTTAGGTAAATCTTACCATTTATTTGCAGGCTTAAATAGTGCAAACGTTGAATGGTGGTATGGTCACAATGCAGTTGGTTTCTTATTTACTACACCAATTTTAGCTGTATTCTACTATTTCTTACCGAAATCAACAGGTATGCCTATATACAGCCACAGATTATCTATCCTTTCTTTCTGGTCATTAATTTTCATGTATTTATGGACAGGTGCTCACCACCTTGTTTACACTCCACTTCCTGACTGGTTACAAACATTAGGTATTGTATTTACAATCCTTTTAATTGCACCATCTTGGGGTTCTGTTGTAAACGGTTACTTAACACTTGCACCAGACTGGTCTAAACTTAGAACAGCTTACTTAGCAAAATTCTTTATTGCTGGTATTACTTTCTATGGTTTACAAACATTACAAGGTCCTACACAAGGTCTTCGTGCTGTAAGTTCTCTTATTCACTATACAGACTGGGTTCCAGGACACGTTCACATGGGTACGATGGGATGGGTTGTATTAACTGTTACAGCTGCAATCTATTATATAACTTCAAAAGTGTATAAAACAGAAATATACAGTGAAAGCATTGCTAATATCCATTTCTGGCTTGTACTTATAGGTCAGATTGGTTTCTCTATTACAATGTGGATTACAGGTATCCGTCAGGGTCTTATGTGGAAAACCGCTAATGCTGATGGAACATTACAGTATTCATTCATAGAAACGGTTGTTGGTAACTATCCATATTGGATGGCTAGATCTGCATTTGGTGTAATATTCATTGTTGGTATGCTGTTTTTCCTCTACAATTTCATTATGACAATTGTAAAAGGCAAACAAAACTTATCTAATCAATAAGGAGTATGAAATATGAGCGAAAATAATAACAGTATTTACAGCAAAGGGCTTATTTTTACAGTTGTTGCATTAGTTGTTATTCTTATTGGTACAATCGTAACAGTATTTGTTCCAATGATGACTTCAGCAATGCACCCTAAACTTTCTAATATGCAGGAAAACCCTTATACTCCATTGCAACTTGCTGGACGTGATGTATATCAAAAAGAAGGCTGTATTAACTGCCACTCTCAAACAGTACGTCCATTAAAAGCAGATGTATTAAGATATGGCGAAATTTCACAACCTGGTGAAAGTGCTTTTGAACGTCCATTTTTATGGGGTTCTAAAAGAACTGGTCCAGATTTAGCTAGAGTTGGCGGTGTTTATTCTGACGAATGGCAAAAAGCACACATGATTAACCCACAACATTTTTTCCCAAGCTCAAATATGCCAAAATATCCATGGCTTGCTGAGAAAAAATTAGACCCAGCAACTGTTGAAAAACACGCAAAAGCATATGGGTTAAACTACAAACCAGAAGATATTACAGCACTTGAAAATGCTACAGAACTTGATGCATTAGTTGCTTATCTTCAACAATTAGGTATCTATGTGGAAAACACTCATGCAATTAAAGCTGATGAAGCTGCTTTTGAGAATGCAACAAATCCTAATTTAAATAACCCTGAAAAAATTGCAAGAGGCGAAGAAATTTATAACTTATTATGCATTGGCTGCCACGCTGAAAATGGTAAAGGTCAAGCAGAAGGTTATGACCTTACAAACTTAACATTTGCTGAAGCATTACCAGACTATACTGATGGTATGATATTTCTTACAATTGCAAATGGTCTTGAAGGTGCTATGCCTGGGCATTTAAAAATAATGACTAAAGATGATATTTGGTCAGTTGCTGCTTATGTTAAAACATTAGCAAAATAGTATAAAGGAGGAATAATATGTCTAATTTTGATGAACAAGATGATATCCCTAGCTTAAACCGCAAGGATACAGAAAACAATCTTCCTTTAGGCTGGGTAATCTTTTTTCTGGCATTAATTGTATGGGGTATTTACTACATATATGCATACACTCCAAGCTTTAGTGGTTGGACACAAAGTGGTGCATATGAAACAGAAAACCCTATCCAAGAACCAGTAAAACCATAATTTTAGGGAGCATAAAATGCAAGATAACGGAAACACTATTGCTACAGAAACACTAGCACAAGAAGGTGAACAATTACAGTCTGCTGCTGCAGGTTATATTATGCTAGGATTTGAATTTCTTCTAGTACTCATCTTAATTGGAATAGCTGTTTACTTCTTTTCTTCAAAAAGAAAAGCGTCAGTTGAATCTCCAAAATATTCTATGATGGAGGATGATGACGATGATGATAGCAAATAGTGTTCTCCGTGGTAAAATATACAGGCTGCTACAATTTATTGTAGTAGTCTGTGCTTTAATTATACCTTTTATAAAAACATCAAATGGCAATAGTCTTTTTAGGTTTGATGTATCTACACTACAGCTTTATGCATTTAATACGGTAGTTAGTTTTGCAAGTTTCTTTTCTGCTTTTATTGCAATTTTATTATTTACATTTCTGTTTGTATTTACTACACAACTTTTAGGCAGGGTTTGGTGTGGCTGGCTTTGTCCGCAATCATTTTTTTCTATAAGAATTGAATCATATTCAAAAAAAATTAAAAATAAGACTATGAGAAAAGTAGCAGCTGTTTTGCTTGCTTTTGTATTTGCTTTAGTTTTAACTTTAAACTGGATGATGTATTTTGTATCACCATATGATTTTATATCATCACTTAAAAGCAGCAGTACAATGGTTACTATTGGTGTAGTATTATTTTTATTTATTTTTGTAGATTTTGTACTTGTAAGGTTTAAATGGTGTAAATATGTTTGCCCATATTCCAAATTTCAAGTTGTAATGACTGATGATGATACTCTATATGTTGGTATGATACCGGGGAAAGAAAAAGAATGTATAGATTGTAAAGCCTGCATAAGAGTGTGTCCTACTCATATTGACCCAAGGAAAAACCCTGATGCAGATTGTATATATTGCGAAACTTGCGTTACAGCATGTAATCAAGTATTCCAAAAGAAAGACCATCATGAAGGTATCTTAGGTTATGTGTGGGGTAAAGGCAATAAATTTAATTTTAAACGTCCAAATCTAATTGTTACTTTTAGTGTTTCTATAGTACTTTTTATTATACTTATATACAGTATTATTTCTACAAGTGAACCTTTTATAATAAAAGTTGATGATAATGTTAAATCTTTAGGTAATGGAGTTTATACTGTTAAAGTAGAGATGAAAAGTAATTTAGAAAAAGCTGTTAGAGTACATTTTTCAAACCCTGATAATGTGGCAGAGGTTTCTCCTGCAGGTGTAAGGGTATTTATTAAAGAAAAAGTGGAAAGTACTTTAACCATTAATACGTTAAAAGAAATACCTAATGGAAAAGTTAAAATACAAGCTGTATATGACAGGAAAAAAGACCCAATAGTATTTGAAGTTAATTTAAAATAAATGAGGACTATATAATATGAAACCTATGATTGCATTAATAGCAACAGGTGTTGTGTTGCTTTTAGTTATGTTATATTTCGGGAATAAAAGCTTTGAAGGTACATTTGAAACAAATGTGTACCAAAATTCTACTAAGTATGATAAAACTGCACCTATTATAAAAGATATGGAAAAATTGATTACTAATGTTTCTCTTGATAATGTTGGTGATACAAAAACACAAATTACTTATAATAATGATATTCAATCTAAATATGCTGATGCAGTAATTACAGGTATTGAAGTGACACAACCAAATAAAAATGGTAGTATAATGGCAGTATTAGATAATGGTAATAAGGTTTATAGTATAAACCAAAACTTATCTGCTGGTTTATATACTGTTATATTTTTTATATCGATTGCTGATAGTAAAAACTATTTAAAAATTCTAAAATCTGTATATGTTGAGTAATATCTGATGAAGTCATTGTTTGTGCTTATTCTTTTAAGTTTAGTTGTTGGAATTAGTGCTTTTTTTTGGTTTATATTTTCCAGTAAAAAAGAACAGTTTGATGATATAGAAGGGCCAAAATATAGAATGTTGGATGATGATGACACAGATGAACCAAAATAAAAAGGATACAGAAAAAGCCGTATGTGCTCACTGTTCTTCAGAAGTTAATCCAAAACGAGCAATAAAGGAAGATGATAAATACTTTTGCTGCGAAGGTTGCAGGTCTGTTTATCATTTAATTAATGATGAAGGCTTTGGCTCATTTTATACAAAAAGGACAGACTGGGAAGATGCCCCACCAGCAGAGCAGGTGGAAGCTGATGAAGAATATTTTGAAACATCAATAAAACCTTTAAAAAATGGTGATTTAGAGTTATCTATAGTAATTTCAGGGATTCGTTGTGCAGCCTGTGTTTGGCTTATTGAGTCATCTGCTCAAAAAGATGAACGCATTAAGATGTTCCGCATTAACTATGCAAACCATAAAGCAAAAATTATCTTTAATCCACAGGACATATCAGTTAAAGAGGTTTTACAAAAAATTACACGCCTTGGATACTGCCCATTACCGTCAACCAATATAGAATCAATCCACGATAAAGAGCGTAAGGATTATTTTTACAGGTTTGGAGTAGCTGCGTTTTTTACTATGCAGGTAATGATGTATTCTATCGCTAATTATACAGGCTACTTTAAAGGAATGGATGAAAATTTATATTTTCTTTTTAAACTTTTATCATGGGCTCTGGCTACTCCAGTACTTTTATATTCAGCAGCTCCATTTTTTCAAAAAAGCTTTGCTGCTATAAAGCATTTTCATTTTACTATGGATACATTGGTAGCCTTAGGAGCAGGAACTTCATATTTATATAGTGTGGCAGCAATATTTTTAGGTTATGAAACATACTTTGATACATCTGTAATGATAATAACATTAATATTATTAGGCAGATTTATTGAAGCTGGAGCAAAACAAAAGGGTAGTAATGCAGTTGCTAAACTATTATCATTAAAACCAAAAAATGTTAAAAAAGTATTAAAAGATGAAAATGGAGAATATTCTTTTGTAACAATACCAATAGAGCAGCTTAACAAAGACGAACTCTTTGAAATATCTGCAGGAAATAATGTGGCAGCAGATGGCAAAATTATTTCAGGATTTTGTGAAATAGATGAATCTATGCTTACAGGTGAGCCTATGCCTGTTGAAAAACAGGAGGGAGCAGAAGTATATGCGGGTACAAAAGTAATTAATGGTACATGTATTGTAATGGCAGAAAGAGTAGGGCAGGATAGCTTTCTTTCAAAAATTGCAGCATCAGTTGATGATGCTCAAAGCTCTAAAGCACCGATACAAGATGTGGCAGATAATTTTATTGGTAAATTTGTACCATTTGTATTGATTGTTGCATTATCAACTTTTCTGTACTGGTATTTATTTGCTTCAAATGGAGCAGAATTATCTATTATGCGTGCTGTATCTGTGCTTGTAATAGCCTGCCCATGTGCTATGGGGCTTGCAACTCCACTTGCCATTATTTCATCATCTACTAAACTTTCAGAAACTGGTATAATTTTTAAAAATGGTGAAGCAATAGAACGATTTGCATATGTAAATGACTTTTATTTTGATAAAACAGGAACTATTACAAAAGGTGATATGAGTGTTAGTGAATACAAGCTTATTACTAACTGTTCATCAATTATTAACTTAATAACTTCTGCTGCATTTTATTCAAAACACCCAGCATCAAAAGCAATATCACTCTTAAATAATGAACTATTTACATATGAAACTTTTGAAGAAAAAGCGGGTGAGGGTATAGATGCTAGAATAAAAGGTAACCATGTATTAATCGGTTCAAGAAAATTTTTAACTAAAAATAATATATTAATTTCTAAAGAATATGAAGAAGTTGTAAATGATTATTTAGAAAAAGGTTTAACTTTAGTATTTGTTTCAGTTAACAGTATTTTTGTTGGTATATATGGTATTTCTGATACAATAAGGCAGGAAGCAGCAGATACTATAGCAGAACTTCAAAAATCAGGAAATACAATATCTATTATAACTGGTGATAATGAAAAATCTGCTGGTATTATATTAGGTAAAGCAGGAATTAATGCAAATATTATCGCAAATGTTTCTCCATTTGATAAAGGCAAAATTTTACAGAGTGCAGTAGATACTAAAAAAACTGTTATGATAGGTGATGGTATTAATGATGCAATTGCTCTAACTTCTGCAAGTGTGGGAATATCTATGAGAAATTCTACTGATATTTCTATGGAAAGTGCATCTGCAGTTTTGCTTCGTAATGATTTATCAATAATCAGTAAATCTCATAAAATATGTAAAAAAACACTCAAGATTATAAAAGAGAATTTGTTTTGGGCTTTTTCATATAATATTATTGCAATACCTTTGGCTGTTTCTGGGTTAATACATCCTGTAATGAGTGCAGCATTTATGAGTTTTAGTTCATTATTTGTTGTAACAAATTCAATGCGTATTAGAAAATGAAATATTAAAACTCTAAAAATTTAGAACATAAGATTCCATATTCTCTATTTAGTACAGGTATATTATTAATAACAGGATATATCAATAAACAATTGTGACAGTAAAATTGGTTATTATGATATTTAAGAGTCTTTTTACAAATAGGGCAGGCGTAAACAGATTGATTTTCTGTTGTTTCTGTGTTTTTCTCAATAATTATTATTTCACTCATATTTTTATCCATAGATATATCAAACAGTTCATACCTAATAACTTTATACCCTAATGCTATAGCTGTACTATGTAATTTTGTGATATATTTATGTTTTAAAATATTTTCTTTTGTAGCATCACTACCAAGATTGTAAGAAGGCTCTATCATTAATAAATATTTTTTTGTAACTCTGTATAATTCTTGCAATATATCTTTTTCTTTATTAGTATTAGGTTCTATAGCATGGCAAGTAAACACCAAATCTATGGATGAATCTGCAAATGGTAAATCAAATATATTACCAGTTACAAAACTGCTGTTATGTTGTGAGAATTCTTTTGAATAAAAATTTGAAGCATACAACACTCTAGAAAGTGATATATCAACCCCATAAATTTGTTGTGGTATTTTTTTTGAATTTTTCATTATGCCATGAAGCGTCGTAGCTTCCCCAGTACCAGCATCAAGTATAGAATTATAATCTAACGAATCAAAAATATTTGCTGCTGCTTCATACCATAAATTGTGGTATTCTACATTATCAATTTCCTCAAGAGCATAATCATTTGTTTTCCTTCTTACTAAAACAGGAACATGAGAAAGGTTTTTATAACCTTTAATATAACTACCAGCCTGCATATCATATGAACATTTAATAATATCTTTATCATTAAAATCAATATTATGATTATCCCTAAGATATTCCATTATATTTATTTTTTTATCATATAATTCTTTTAATGTCATATTACAAGCCTCCATATAATATATTTAGTAGCTAAAGTTATATCCCAAATATATAATATATATACCCATAAAAAATAGCAATAGGGAAGTAATATGTTTAAAGTATTTGACATATCTCATAATATATGAGCCTAGTACAGCCAATGTCATCATGGCAAAAGTAGTTCCAATACCAAATGATGCCATCATTGAAGCTCCTGTATACCAAGAACCAGAGGACATAGCACCTATTAAAGCACTAACTGTTAACCCACATGGTAGAAAACCTAAAATTATACCATATACAAAAGGGTTTTTTGGTGTATACTTTTTTAAGGTATTCATAATAGGTAGTTTTGCAAGAAAATTTAAAGAACTTATATTTAGGAAATACATTAAAGCAAAAACTATTAAAATAGAGCCACCAATATATGCAGTGAATTTTTGAACACTTACAAATTCTTCACCAGTCATTAATTTTAATGCTAATGAACCTAGGCTGCCAATAATTGCACCCATAATAGAATATGTAACAGTCCTACCAATATTATAGAAAAAATTTGGAATTAAAATTTTATAACCAGCATTGTTTGTGGAAAATGCACTGGAAATATGAAGAACAAAAGGGTGGCACATTAAAATACAATGGCCATACCCTCCTGTAAAACCAATTAGAAAATGACCAATTATTAAGTTAATATATGAAGTAAAATCAGTCATAAATATAACCAGTTAATTACTTTACATCAAAAAACACATACATTGTTTCTGTTTTACCGTCAGTATATGTGATATCTGCTTTTGTATACCATTTAGTTCTACCAGACATACATTTAACAAGTATTTGCTTTACAGTAAAAACTTTATTAGATGTTTTTATACCTTCATATTCATATTTACCCATATTCATTTCCATGTTAGAAGTAAATTTAATAGATTTAATATTTGGTTTGTCAAATGAATAAGTAAGGGTAAATTCATTCATAGGTTTCATTGGACGAGTAGCTGAAACTTTTACAGTATTAGATTTTAATGTAAAAGATTTATCCTGAGTAGTAATATCAAGGCTTTCTTGATAATCTACAGGAAAAGCAGCAAAAGAAATAAAAGGAACTAAAAAAATAAACAGCACAAATAAAGAGAGTTTTTTCATAAATTATGCTCCTATAAAGTAATTTATAATCAAGTAGTAACACATATAAAAAGATAAATCAAGTATAAATATAACGGGGGGGGTGTTTTTAAAATTATAATAATAAATATAAATAATTACAGAATAACAGTGATACTTTAAAAGTAAAGTATAATATAAAAATACACAAATATATAAATAATAAAGGGAGGGGGTGTGTAAATAGTATAGATAATAGAAAGTAGTTAGTACAAATATAACTATAAAAGTAATATTATATTATTACACTATTATATATAAACTATAAACTTGATTAAATATTTTATTAATAATGATGATTGGCGACTTAAAAAGCTTTAAATGAAATATTTATCAAATATAGATTATAAACCCTTTACTATAAAATTTGCTTTAACCTTAATTCAAATAATTTATAATGTCGTATTTATAAATTGCATTATAAAAACCATAAAATTAATTCTATATAATCAATAATGTAATATATAATTTTGCCTGCAGGCCTTAATGTCAAATTGTATCTAAAATACAAAATCAAAAATTTAAAATGCTGCATAAACATCTAAATAAAAGTATCAATAAAAAATCATCAAAATTTGATAAATCAAACAATCCCATTAATATGCACTAAACGTCCGATAAGATATATTATGTAAAATAAATAAGTAAAAAGGGGTGGATTTTAGAAATTTTAGCAATTTTTAGATTAAAATCTACCAGCACCCTATAAAAATAAAAAAATGCGTTTTAAAGCAAAAATCAGATTTAAGCAACTAAATTAGTATTATAATTAGCTGTAAGACAATTTATATGTTGATAAAAAGTATGCTTTAATATATAAATGATTACAAAGATAAATTAAAAAGGAGCTTAACCATTAATACAAAACTTGTTATTTTTGATTTAGACGGGACTTTGTGCGATACGTTTGATGATATATACCTATCTCTTAAATACAGCCTAAATTTGTATAATGTTTTTACACCATCACTTGATGAAGTTAAATCTTTTATTGGTGATGGACTTGCAAAGCTTATAGAACGTACATTAAATGTTACAAATCAAATACATTTAAAAGATGAGATTATGAATACTTTTTTAGAATATTATAAAGCTCATTGTACAGATTCTTCCTTATTGTTTCCCGGTATGGAAAATGTTTTAGTTTCTTTATATAAGGATAATGTTAATATGGCTGTGGTTTCAAATAAAGCTGAGCATCTTGTCAAAATAATTATAAACGAACTTGGTTTATCAAAATATTTTAAATTTGTTTTTGGTGGTGATTCTTTTTCTGATAAAAAGCCTAATCCTGTTGCTTTAGAGTTTATTCTTAATTCATTGAATATAAACCCAGAAAAAGCATTAATGGTTGGTGACAGTGATAATGATGTTATTGCTGGTAATAATGCTAAGATTAAAACTTGTTTTTGCACTTACGGATACTCCAGCCTTTTTAAATCTACTTCAGATTATACAATAAATGCTCCAATAGAACTTATAGATATTATAAAAGGAATATAAATATGAAAAAATTTGCTTATTATGCTGATTTTATATACTATAATGATGAAATAGTTAATAAATCTTATTTACTTGTAGAAAATAATATTATAAAAGGTATTTCTTCTAATATTGAAGAAATCTCTGATTATTCAATTATTATGTTTAATAATTCAGCAATTTTTCCCGGTTTAATTAATACTCATAACCATTTAGGTATGGGGATAATGCGTGGTTTTGCTGATGATTTACCTTTAATGACTTGGCTTAATGATTATATATGGCCTACAGAACGTAAGTTATTATCTGGTGATTTTGTTTACTATTCTACCCTGCTTTCCTTAGCAGAATCCATTCGTTCTGGTGTTACCTGTGTTAATGATATGTATTTTTTTGCTAATAATGCAAAAATGGCTATTGAGAAATCAGGCATTAGAGGTTATGTTGGTTTTGGGGTGCTTGATAATTTTGATAAAGCATTAAAATCAGCTGATAAATTTGAAGAATCTGATTTAGTTTCTTTATCAATCTGCCCTCATGCTTTATATACAGTTCCTTTTGATATTATGAAGCAGTGTGTAGATTATGCTTCAAAAAGAAATATACTTTTGCATACTCATTTAGCAGAAACAAAAGATGAAGAAAATATTATTCTTGCAAAATATGGAAAAAGACCAGTTGAACTTATGAATGAAACTGGTGCTTTTGACTGCCCTTCTGTTTTTGCCCACTGTGTACATATTAATGATAGCGATATGAAAATTATGAGCAAAAAACAAGTGAATACATCTCACTGTATTGAAAGTAATTTAAAACTAGCAAGCGGTTTTTCTCCTGTAAAACAGATGTTAGATGCAAATATAAATGTTTCTATCGGTACAGATGGTGTATGCAGCAATAATGATTTATCAATGGTTGGTGAAATGCGTACAGTTTCACTTTTTCATAAAGCATTTAATAATGACGCAACAGCACTTGATGCAAAAACTGTACTTAATATGGCTACAAAAAATGCAGCTAAAGCATTAAATCGTGATGATATTGGTGTTTTATATGAAGGTAAAAAAGCAGACTTTTTTGTTTTATCTTTTGACAGCATTCATATGACACCTGTATATAATCCTATATCTCACCTTATATATAATGCAAAAGATAGTGATATTACAGATGTTTATGTTAATGGTAAACCTGTTATGCAAAATAGAAAGCTTTTAAAAATAGATGAAGAAGAAATTAAAAATTATGCCAGAGAAAAGGCAAAAAATATAATACAAGGGTAAAAATATGAATGAATTTGACAGATTTAAAACTCCTTTTGAAGAAAGATATTCTTCTAAAGAAATGCTTTACTTATTTTCTCCTAATAAAAAATTTACTACATGGAGAAAACTGTGGATTGCTCTTGCAGAATCAGAAAAAGAATTAGGGTTAAATATTACTCAAACTCAAATTGATGAGATGAAAAGCCATATTGATGATATTGATTTTGAATATGCAAAAGAAATGGAAAAAAAATTCAGACATGATGTAATGGCTCACGTTCATACATTTGGTAAAGTATGCCCTACTGCTATGCCTATTATACACCTTGGTGCAACAAGTGCTTTTGTTGGTGATAATACTGATATTATAGTTATGAAAGAAGCAATGGAGCTTGTACGCAGTAAATTGGCAGCAGTTTTAGATAACTTAAAAACATTTGCATTAAAATATAAAGATTTACCAACACTTGGTTTTACCCATTTTCAACCAGCACAGCTTACAACAGTAGGTAAACGTGCTACTCTTTGGATGCAGGATTTTATGCTGGATATGGAAAATATGATATTTGAGTTAGATAATATTCGCTTTAGAGGTGTAAAAGGTACAACAGGAACTCAAGCATCATTCTTACATCTTTTTGAAAATAACCATGAAAAAGTTAAGCAGCTTGATAAACTTGTATCATCTAAAATGGGTTTTGATAAAGTTTTTGGTGTAAGTGGACAAACATACACTAGGAAACAAGATTCTAGAATATTAGTAGTACTTGCAGGGTTAGCAGAATCTGCTCATAAATTTGCTACAGATATAAGGCTTTTAGCTAACTTAAAAGAAATTGAAGAGCCATTTGAAAAAAATCAAATTGGTTCAAGTGCTATGGCATATAAAAGAAACCCTATGAGAAGTGAAAGAGTATGTGCCCTCTCCCGCTTTATTATAGCAGCAACTTCAAACACATATTATACTCATTCTGTACAGTGGTTTGAAAGAACATTGGATGATTCAGCAAACAGGCGTTTATCTATTTCTGAAACATTCTTAGCTGCTGATGCTGTGTTAGAATTACTTTTAAATATTACAAGTGGTTTAGTAGTATATGAAAAAGTAATTGCAAAACGTATTTCTGAAGAACTTCCATTTATGGCAACAGAAAACATCATTATGGAATCAGTACAACGTGGAGCAGACAGGCAGGAAATGCACGAACAAATTAGAATTCATTCTATGGAAGCAGGAAAACGTGTAAAACAGGACGGTTTAGATAACGACCTTTTAAAACGTGTTATTGCTGATGATAAAATACCATTAAATGAAAAAGATATAGAGCGTATCTTAAACCCAAAAGAGTTCATAGGCAGAGCTCCAGAGCAAACTGTAGAATTTATTGCCTCAGAAATAGACCCATTAATTGAAAAATATAAAGGCAGCAAATCATTTGAAGGTATTGTAAACGTATAATAATATAAATAATTTATTTATTATACTTAAAGTTAAACTATATATTTTATATAATAAAAAAGGTTTGTTATGAAAATAACAAACCTTTTTTATTGTATTAGATTTTTACATTTGTCTTTTTAATGTTTTTTGGTTTGCAATATTTTCTTTTGCCCTTTCAATTGCATCAGATATTGTTTTAATTGGTTTTAAAGAATTATCTTCAGCTTTCAAGTAATAGTTTAAAGCTTTTTCATAATTATTTGATAATTCACTACAAACACCCATATTATAGTTTAAACTAATAGATGCAGGAGTTTCTTTTAAACCTGATGCCCACAGCTCACAGGCTTTTTCCATACGCTCTACCTTTGCAAACTCTATCCCACTTTTCAGAAATTCTTCTGACTTTTTATTGGTACCATCTTTTTTACTCATTAACTCAATTTTTACATTTTCAACATATGGGGCTATATCTAATCTATATCTATACAATATTTCATTAAGTGCATCATTATATAATTCTGCTTCTGTTCTTGCTCCAAAATATGAATCTGAACAGTAGTAAGAACTGCTTTGCTCTTGAAAGTCTTTTGAATATATAACCTTGCCCGTGGCAACTGAAGAAAGTTTAGGAGTGATATTAACTACAATATTCCTTCTTTCACAAGGTACGTTATATTCACGATAAACCCTGCACCTGCCGTCCACATATCTTGCACACTCGCTTCTTGTTTCATAACTATGTGTAACATTATATCTTGATTCTGCATTACCATACCATATAGCTTCTGCACCAATAAGCTGACCAAAATCAACAATAGTATCTGGGTTTGCAATTGTCATTTGAAACTGTTGTTCCTGTAATATTTTATTTATATTCTTTCTATCAACTACAGCATATTGTTTCTTGCCATTTACTTCTGCTTTAATAACAGTTGATTCCATTCTTGATGATGCGTCTGCACCTTGATTACCTGTAAAATCAAGAAAAGCAACTGTTTTATAATTTGTTACATCTGTAGAACCAGCAGGCACTATTCTTGAAGCATTAATTGTAGTTGCACAACCTGAAGTAATAAATAAAAAAACAATAATTAAAAGACTATTCTGCAATAAGTTCCGCATGGAAGTACTCTCCTGTTTTTCCTAAATGGAAGCCCTATTTCTCCACATTCTATTAAACTATTTTTATTAAACATACCACCAAAACAATCCATTGTAATATTATATACAGCAAGTGGTGAAAGCCCTGAAGTATAAGAATTAATTAAAATAAACTTTGGATTTTCTGATAATATATTTTTACAAGACAACAATAAATCCCATAAGTTCTTTTCCAATTTCCATACTTCACCAGATGCACCCCTTCCAAAAGATGGTGGGTCCATAATAATGCCATCATATTTTTTATTACGTCTTTCTTCTCTTTGAATAAATTTCATACAGTCATCAACAATTAATCTTACTTTATTTGGCTCTACTTTAGATAACTGTAAATTTTCTTTACACCAGTTTACTGTGCCTTTTGAAGCATCTACATGGCATACATTTGCCCCAGCTAATGCTGAAGCCACAGTGGCTGCTCCAGTATAACCAAAAAGATTAATAATATTATTTGCTTTTTTTTCTTTAATAGTATTAGTAATCCAATCCCAGTTAGCTGCCTGCTCTGGAAAAAGCCCAGTATGTTTAAAGCCTGTAGGATGAACTTTTAAAACCATATTTCCATATGTAATATTCCAAGATTCAGGGATAGACTTATAATAATTCCACTGGCCGCCACCTTTTGAACTTCTGGTATAAACAGCATCAGCTCTAGACCATAATTTATCATCATTTTTTGCCCATACAGCTTGAGGCTCTGGTCGTAAAAGTATAAATTTATCCCACTTTTCTAATTTTTGTCCGTCACCAGAATCAATAATCTGAAAATCTTTCCATTTATCTGATACAATAAGCTTTGATTCCAAAACTATCTAACCGCCTTTCCAATAATTTCAGAAAAATGATTTATATTTTTCCTTTCTAAATATTCATCTAAGCCAGATGCTGTTTCATTACAAACATTTGCATTAACAAAATTTGCAGTACCTATTTGGATTGCACTAGCCCCTGCTAATATAAATTCTGCTGCATCTTTCCAGTTGCCTATTCCACCTATTCCAATCACAGGTATTTTAACTGTTTCATAAACTTCTTTAACCATTCTAAGTGCAATAGGCTTAATAGCTGGACCACTTAAACCACCAGTCACATTTGCAAGAACTGGTTTCATTCTCTCCACATCAATTGCCATACCAATAAGAGTATTGATTGCAGAAATAGCATCTGCACCACTTTCCTCACAGGCTGTAGCAAATGGTTTAATATCCTGCACATTTGGAGAAAGCTTAACTATTAATGGTTTATTTTTAATTACTTTTCTACATACTGATACAACTTGGCTTACAGCTTCAGGACTTGATGAAAATGAAATACCACCTTCTTTTATATTTGGGCAAGATATATTCATTTCAAGCATATCTACTTGCTCTACTTCATCTAAAATTTTGGCAACTTCTACATACTCTTCAAGGGTTTTACCCCAAAAATTAACAATAAGGCGTGTATCTAAACTTTTTAAAGCAGGTATTTTTTCCTTTAAAAATTTTTCAACACCAACATTTTGTAACCCAATAGCATTTAGCATCCCAGAGTAAGTTTCTGCAATACGTGGCATAGGGTTACCCTCTGTTTCATGAAGAGATATACCTTTTATAGAAATACCACCTATCTTTGTTATATCTGTAAAACGTTTAAATTCAAGACCATATCCAAATGTACCACTTGCTGCAATTATAGGATTTTTAAATTCCACACCACAAATTTCAGTTTTTAATCTATCCATATTATCACCTAATTAATTCATTCCAGTCTACTTTTGTACCATCAAAAATAGGTCCTTCAACGCAGCAGCGTCTTCTAACCTGCTGCCCATTTTCGTTTACTGTTATCATGCACCCAAGGCAGGCACCAACACCACAACCCATTTGCTCATCTAAAGAAACATCAATTGCAACATTATTTTTACTGCATAAATCTGTTACTGCCTGCAGCATTCTATTAGGACCACAAGCATATATTTTTTTATATTGATTAATATTTTCAGTTAATGGAACAAGTACATTACCTTGTATTCCTAATGAGCCATCATCTGTTGTAATAATTAATTCATCACATATGGTTTTTAAGAAATCATACATTAAAATATCTGTATTACTTCTACCACCATAATATAATGTTACTTTTGACCCCATTTCACGTAACTTTCTAGCTGAATTAATCATAGGAGCAAGCCCAATTCCTCCAGCAATTAAAGCAACAGGTGCATCTTTTTCAAATCTGAAAAAATTACCAATAGGACCAGTTACAAGAAAATCATTACCGGGCAGTGCCTCTGATAATACTTTTGTTCCACGACCTGTAATCATATATAAACATGTAAAAGTCTCACTTGAAGTTATATCGCATATTGCAAAAGGTCTTTTAAGAAGTGTATCTGTTAAGTAAATGTTATCACTGTGAGGTGATATCATAAAGAAACGCCCTGCATTTTTTTCTTTTGCAATATCAGGACATTTTAATTCCAAATAGCCAAATTTTTCGCTTAACCTTGTGTTTTTTACAACTGTTGCTTTCATAACCATTCCTTTTATTATTTTTCTAATATTATCATATTCTTAAATATTTTTCTACAAAAATTATCCTATTCTAAAATACGATAATGAATCTTTATACATTGAAATAAGTGTCTTTCTTACATTATAATTTTCATCTGTTTTTAATTCTTCATCATGCATTAAGATATATTCCACATCATCTCTAACCTGCTTAATTATATTTATATCTTTAATAATATCAGCAAATTTTAATTCTGGAGCACCTGACTGTTTAGTACCAAAAAAATCACCCTGCCCCCTGAGTTTTAGGTCTGCTTCTGCTAGTTTAAATCCATCAGTATAATCAATCATTGCTTGGATTCTTTCTCTACTGTAACTGCTAATATCATCTGAAGTTATCAGTAAACAATATGACTGCAAACTGTTTCTGCCAACTCTGCCCCTTAACTGGTGAAGCTGGGAAAGCCCAAACCGTTCTGCATTTTCTATTAATATTACAGTTGCTTCAGGTACATCAACCCCCACTTCCACAACTGTTGTAGAAACAAGTATATCCATATCTCCATTTTTAAAATCATAAAGCAGCTGCCTTTTTTCTTCTGATTTCATTTTGCCATGAAGTAACCCTACATTTTTATTTTTAAAATATTTTTTAACTTCTTCATAGCTTTGCGTCGCTGCTTTTAACTCTAATTTATCACTTTCATCAATTAAAGGATAAATAAAATAAGCTTTATGGTTTTTATTTAACTGCTCTTCTACCATGTTATATGCTTTTATAATATCTTTTGCTTTAAATGCTTTTGTAATGCAAGGAATTCTTCCGGGTGGCAGCTGGTCTATAATACTTATATCTAAATCACCATATAAAGTCATTGCAAGTGTTCTAGGTATTGGAGTTGCTGTCATTAAAATAACATCTGGAGTACAGCCCTTATCTATTAAAGTTTTACGCTGATGTACCCCAAACCTGTGCTGTTCATCTGTTACTATTAAACCTAAATTTTTAAATTCTACATTATCTTCTATAAGAGCATGAGTTCCTATGATAATATTAATACTTCCATCAGCAAGCCCTGATTTAATTGTTTCTTTACTTTTCTTTTTTGTAGAGCCAGTTAATAATTCAACACTTATATTTAATTTTTCAAAAAATTTAATTGCATTTTGAAAGTGCTGTTCTGCTAGTACTTCTGTAGGTGCAATTATAACTACTTGATAACTATTATGAACTGCAACAGCAGCAGCAATAAATGATATAATAGTTTTACCACTACCCACATCACCCTGCACAAGCCTGTTCATCTGTTTATTAGATATCATATCATTAAATATTTCAATTAATGCTTTTTTTTGAGCTGGTGTTAATGTAAATGGCATTACATTTTTTATTACCTGCAAATAATATTTATCTATATTGAATTTAATACCTTTACTTTTATTATATGTTTTACGTTTTAGCTGCATTACAAGCTGCATATAAAAAAGCTCATCATATATAAATCTTTTATAAGCTGGATGAGTTCTGTTTAATATACTTTTTACATTTTCATTAGTATTTGGATTATGTATTGTGTATACTGCATCGCAAAGATTTGGGAATTTATATTTATCAAGAATATTGTATGGCAACGTTTCTTCTATTTCTTTTAATCCTTTATTTAAAGCAGTTTTTAATGCTTTTCTATATACTGATAATGTAAGCCCTGCTGGCACTGTATATATAGAACGAATTGAGCCAATATCATCTTTATTAATAATTTCAGGATGAAAAATAGATAATACTCCATCATATTTTGTAGTTACACCATACAGATAATAATACGTACCAGTATGTAGAATAGATGATGGATAATTATGGTTAAAATTAATCCATAAACAAAAGAAATAACCATACTCACCTTTAAAAACTGCTTTAAGTAATGATTTACCATTACGTGTTCTAATAATAGTACTTCCTTCAAAAGCCCCTGCTAAAATATTTTTATCTTCATTATTGCTGTTAGGTAAAAGCACTTCATACCTATAAGGAAAAGCAAAAATCATATCTTTTATTGTGTTTATTTTTAAGCGAGATAAACCAGTGCCAGATTTTTCACCAATCCCTGGTAAACTTGTAACAGGCTGTGATATAAAAGAAAAAGCTGTCTGATTATTATTACCAGACAGCTTGTTTTTATTAGTAACCAAACAAATAACCAAATATAAATATTATGATAAGCTGTCTAAAGCCATTTGTTCTTGTATTGAGAATACTTTAAGAATATCAAGTATAATAACCATACATTTAGAAGTTCTAGCAACACCACCAATATAGTTATCAATAGCAGGTGAAGTGCCGGGAGCTTTATCAATTTTATCAACTTCGATACGGATAACTTCTTCCACTTTATCAACTATTAAGCCAATTCTTCTATTCTGTATACATACAACAACGATACGTGTAGATTCACTAATTTCAGTAACTTTAACATTTAATTTTTTACGTAAATCAACTATAGGTATTACCCTGCCACGCATATTAATAATGCCTTCAACAAAACCAGGTGCTCGTGGAACTGGTGTAATCTCAACCATACGAATAATTTCTTCTACAGCCATTATGTCAATACCATAATGTTCCTGTGCAAGCATAAAACCTACGAATTGCCTTAATTCTGCCATATTATCCTCATTTTTATAATATTAATATTTTACTTTATAATATATTTTTAAATATTTCAACTAATTTATTTTTTTTGGTGATAAAAAATTAATAGCATCTTTTTTAAAAGATATATAGTTAGATTGGCTGTCTAAATCTACATATTCACCATCTAACTGACAAAAGCCTACCCCATCTACTTTAAAATAATTAGATGATATGTGTGTACCATTAAAACCAAATCTAAAAAATAATGAAGCAAAAGCATTAAATAATGCAAACCTACCCTTACGCTGTACAAGAAAAGCATTAATTAAATTTTCATCTATCTTTCCTAATTTATATGTACCAGCATATGAAGCTGCAACAGCAAAAACACCATGATAAAAACCATAGTTTTTACCAGTTTTATATAAATTAATCTTATTATATTTATCTGAAAAAAAAGCAGGAAATCCATACATAAAATGTATAGCTGTTTTTAATGGTCTAAATGTTACACCGTGTCTTTCTACTTTTTTTACCACATGAGCATCAAACCCAAAACCTGCCATTAGCAAAAACAGTTTATCACCAACATAACCAACTGGTATTTTTTTAAAATTTTTAAAATCTAGTTTTTCCACTGCTTTATAAGGATTGCGCCCTATACCATATTCTTTACAGAAAACATTAATAGTTCCAAGAGGCAGAGCGTAAAAATATTTATTTGTACCAACAACTCCCCTTGCTGTTTCATTAATCATACCATCGCCACCAGCCGCAATTATTACATCAGCAGCTGATTCTTTGGCTATAATTTCTGCATGACCTCTATACTCTGTAAGAGCGACCTCTACATTATCTGATTTTTTTTTCAGTAATGATAAAATCCTATCTATTTTACTTTGTTTATATTTTCCACTTGCTGGATTAGCTATTAATAAAACAGAAACCATATATCCTCATTTATTTTATGCAAAAACATCATCACCAACATTTAATAATGCAGATATTGCACTTATGGCTGGTGTCAAATCTTTAGAGTATTCATTAACATATAAATTAATATGGGAACTCATAACATTATTATCCATATCTTGTGCATAATTTTTACAATAAAGTAGAGCTTTTTCTCTATTGTTATATGCATATTCAATACTTTTTCTTATTGCATTATTTACATCATCAGCCATATGAAGATATTTTTTATGAATTGCAATAAACCCTAATGGAATTGGAAGATTATATTTACTTTCCCATTCTACCCCTAAATCAGTCAACTTAGTAAGCCCATAATTTTCATAAGTAAACCTGCCTTCATGAATTACAAGCCCTGCATCAACTTTTCCATCACGGATAGCTGGCATAATTTTATCAAATCTCATTATTTCAATATTTGTAGCACATTCTTGATAAAACTTTTTAAAAACAGCAAAAGCAGTAGTATTTTCTCCGGGTATTGCCACCTTTTTACCTTTTAACTCTTCTACTTTATTATATTGTTTTGATAATAGTAATGGACCACACCCAAACCCAAGAGCTCCACCACATTTTAATATTTTATAGTTTTCTTTTATTAAAGGAAATACCCCAAAAGATACTTTAACAATATCTTTTTCTTCTGATAATGCCATATTATTACATAACTGAATATCTTCCATAACAACTTCAAAGTCAAAAGGTACTTCTATATCTCTTCTTATTAATGCACCAAAAATAAAAGTGTCATTAGGACATGGTGAAATTGCTAATTTAATTTTATCCATAAAATTTTCCTTGATTAATATACTAAACTATCAAAAAAATCATCATTCTTTTTAGATTTTTTATTATCGTTATTTTCTTTTTTATTGTTTTCTTCTTTATCTTCTTTTATTACTTGTTTTTCTGTATTATTATTTTTTTCTAATTGTTTTTGTTCATCTTTTTGTTCTTCATAGTCTTTATATATGGTATTTTCTTCTTTTTTTACTGCTTCTTCTTTATTTTTTGCAACTTTTCCTATTTCGGTAGGTTTAAACCTGTAACCTGCACCAACCATATACATTCTATTAACATTACCTATAATATCTTCCACACCAGCTTGAATAAATATACCTTTGTAAAAATGCCACCTAATGTATGCTTTAGTATATACATCTAAACTATTTTGGTATGTATTAAAATCATATGCTTCAAGAGAAATAGCAAGATTATTGTTTTTTAACGGATAAATATCTGCAGCAAGCCCTAATGTATTATCAAATACTCCAAACCTGACACCAAAAACATTGGCAAATATATGGCTGTATTGTAATGAAATAGCAAGTTCAGAATACTTAATTTTACTACCATATATATCATATTCTGGGCTGTTTGGTGCAATAGGTGGAATATTGGAAAGCCCTATGAGATAGAAATTTTTAGGGTCAGAATAAAATTGAGCCTGCACATAACCTCTACCAGTATAAACTGATTTTGCATCAAAAAGAAAATCAGCCCCTATTGTAGTATATAATGCCATACCGTTTTCATTATCAGCAGAATTGGAATCACCTAAAAAACTAGACATTTTACTTACTACGTTTTTTACATCTTTTTTTGTTTCTTCATCATTGATTAAAAGACCTAAAGTACCTTTACCTTCATTAATATCTTTTGTAATATTTTCTATTTCATCCATAGTAGTATTAACTTTATCAGTTATTTCTTTTAAATTTTTCAAGCTGTCATCAATATTTCCTTGATTATTAGCTACTAATTTATCAACTGATGCAGTAAAAGCTTTTAATGTTTCACTTATTTCTGCAATATTACTAATAGATGAATTTAATTGATTTTCATTTTTTGCAATAATGCGTTCAATCATATCTGTCATATTTTTAGCATTATCTATTACTTCTTGAATATTTTTATCGTTAGTAGCAACAATATTTTTTACACTTTCAGTAATATCTTTAAGGTTAGATATACTATCTTGCAGTGCATTTTTGGATTCATCTGTGGTTATAACTTCATTAAAAGATTTAAGCAGAGTTGTCATTTCTGCTGCTACATCATTTAATTTTGCCATAACAGCATCCATATTTGCAGAATTTTGCCTGCCGTCATATTCATAATTATTTTGTAACGGTGATTTAGACTGGATTGTTGGGTCGGCTTCAAATTCCACATACTTTTGCCCTACAAACCCTGATTGTTTTACATTAAATCGTACATTATCAGGTATTTCAAATTCATGATATACTATTACTTTTGAAATAATTTCATTATTTTTCATTGTAACATCTTGAACTTCACCAACTTTAATACCTTTATACATAATTGGTGTACCTTCACGAATTCCTGTTGCATCATTAAGACGAAAATAAACTGTTTTCCCTTCCTTTGAATTAAAATCCAAATTACCAAAAACTGTGGTAGTAAGTGCTACCATAAAAAAACCTAAAATGACAAAAATACCAACTTTTGTTTCTAAATTCATAGAATTCTTCCTATAATAAAAAATAAAATATTAAAAAACCTTTATTGGCCCATCTTTTGAGCCAGAAAAAAACTGTCTAACATATGGATTATCTGTTTCTTTAAAATAATCTGGTGTACCATACTGTATTATACGCCCATTATAAAGCATACCAATATAATCTGCATTTTTTAAAACACTTGGTATATCATGGGAAATTACAACTGAAGTAATGTTTAATTCTTTTTGTGTAGTATATATTAAATCATCTACTACATCTGTCATTATTGGGTCTAACCCAGTTGTAGGCTCATCATACATCATTATGTCTGGAGATAGTGCAATAGCCCTTGCAAGCCCTACCCTTTTACGCATACCACCTGAAAGCTCTGAGGGAAACCTGTTATTTACTCCAGAAAGCCCTACAAGTTTTAGTTTTTCGTGTACTATTTCCATAGTTTCTGCTTCGCTTAATTTTCTATGTTCCCTTAAAGGAAATGCAACATTTTCATAGACTGTCAATGAATCAAATAAAGCAGCATTTTGAAAAAGCATACCAAATTTATAGCGTATTTTTAAAAGCTGTTTTTTATTAGCTTTTGTAATATCTGCTCCATCAACATAGATTGTGCCTTTATCTGGCTTAATTAAACCCATAAGCTGTTTTAAAAGCACACTTTTGCCTGTTCCAGATGGACCAATAATATAAGTAATAGCACCTTTTTTTATTTCAAGGTTTATACCATTATGCACATTATGATTGCCAAATTTTTTGTATAAATTAACAACTTTAATCATAGTATTAATACCGATGTTAAAATATAGTCAAACATACATACAAGTACAGCAGATTCAACAACTGAAACATTTGTAGCTTTACCAACGCCTTCTGCACCGTTTGATGTATTAAATCCATTATAGCAGCTAACAATAACAACTATTATACCAAATACAAAAGATTTTATAATACTATCTATTATATCATTAAGATTTGTGTATAATACCATATTTTCAAAATAAATACTACTGCTAACTCCCATCATTGGAACTACTACCACATAGCCACCTATTACACCAAAAATAATACAAATTGCATTTAATAAAGGCATTGAAAACATACCTGCAAGCATTCTAGGTACAGCTAAGTAATGTACTGGGTCAACAGCCATAGCATCAAGAGCATCTATTTGTTCTGTTACTTTCATTGTGCCAAGTTCAGCAGTCATAGCAGAACCAGCACGAGCAGCCACCATTATACCAGTTAATACAGGCCCAAGCTCTAATATCATAGCCATAGCTATAAGACCACTTGTCATTTCACCAGAGCCAAAATTATTAAGTCCCTTATATGACTGCAGACTGAAAACCATTCCTGTAAATATTCCTGTTAAAATAATTATAGGTATTGATTTATACCCGATAAATTCTATTTGTTTTATAAATAATCTAAACCTAAAAGGTGGTTTAAAAATACCTTTTGTAGTTTCATAAAACAAAATAGACATTCTACCAGCCATATGGACAATATCTAAAACTATCTTACCTACAAACTCAAAAAATCTCAAAATAACCTTCTTTATGTTTATATAATCGTGGCACTCTATCTGATATTCCACACAATATTTCATAATCAATAGTACCTGCTAAATCTCCTAATAAAGTAGCAGATATATTATCACCCATTATTTCAACTTTTTTTCCAATACAGTCTTCACCAAGGTGGGTAATATCTATCATTGTCATATCCATACAAATATTGCCAACAACACCACATTTTATATTATCAATAAACACATACCCTTTATTTGATAAAGCACGTACATAACCATCAGCATATCCTATGGGTATTACCCCAATAATCATATCCTTTGGTGCAACAAAAGTTCTTCCATAACCTACAGACTGCCCCTTTTTTAAACATTTAACATGGGCAATTTCGCTCCATAAGCTCATAACAGGCTTTAACTCTTTTAACACATTTGTAGATTCATATCCATATAAAAATAATCCGGGACGAGTAAAAGTCCACCTGTTTTCAAAATTAGCAATACCTGAAGAGTTTAAAAAACTTGTAGCAAAAGTATAATCTTTATTTATCTCTAAAAATTTATCAAACCTTTCAGTTTGAATATGTGCAAAACTATTATCGCTGTCAGAGGTAGCTAAATGGCTTATTGCATAATCAATAACAATATTATTAAATTTTTTTAAAAGTAATTCTATATTATAATCATATGAAAAGCCAAGCCTGCTCATACCTGTATCAATTTCAAGTGCAACATGAGTTTTAATGCCTAAATCATTAGCAGCATTAGAAATAATACTTGCATACCTTTCATCAAATACTGGTAATGTAAGGGATGCTTCTAATGCTTCTTTCACAAAAGAATCACTAACATACCCTAAAACTATAATCTTAATTTTTGTATCAGGCAGCACTTTTCTAAGCTCAATACCCTCTATCATAGTAGCAACTGCAAAATGAGTAACATTCATTTCTTCATAAGCATATTTTGCTAAAATTTTTGCTCCATGCCCATAAGCATCAGCTTTTACAACTGCTATAATATCTGATTTTGATAGACTGCGGGCAAGCTCAATATTACTTGCAAACCTTTCTAAATCTATAACAGCATAAGTTGGGCGTGGTATTATATTCAAATTATCAAGGCTATTTATTTTCATTTTCAATACCTGCAGCAAAAAGTAAATAATGGCGTATAAATGGTTCTAGTTCGCCATCCATAACAGCATCAACATTACCAGTTTCATATCTTGTTCTTAAATCTTTAACCATTTTATATGGGTGCATTACATATGAACGGATTTGGTTACCCCAGCCTATATCAGTTTTACTGTCCTCCATTTTTTCTTTTTCTTCATTTCTTTTATTCATTTCATATTCATAAAGTTTTGATTTTAAAATTTTCATAGCAGAAGCCTTATTTTTATGCTGACTGCGTTCATTTTGGCAGGCTACCACAATACCTGATGGAATATGCGTTATTCTAACAGCAGAATCTGTAGTATTAATATGCTGCCCACCAGCACCACCTGCCCTGTATGTGTCTATTCTTAAATCAGATTCATTTATCTCTATTTCTAAATCATCATCAATTTCAGGCAGTACAAAAACAGAAGCAAATGATGTATGCCTTCTATTTTGAGAATCAAATGGAGATATTCTCACAAGCCTGTGAATACCACTTTCACTTTTTAAATATCCAAAACCATATTCACCAATTATATTAAATGTAATTGATTTAATACCTGCTTCATCACCGTCTAACTGGTCTAAAGTTTCTAATTTAAAACCATTTTTTTCTGCCCACCTGTTATACATTCTATAAAGCATTGATGCCCAGTCGTCTGCTTCTGTGCCACCTGCTCCAGAATGTATTGCAACGATTGCATTATTTATATCGTGTGGGTCATTTAAAATTAATTTTAGCTCAAATTCTGTTACTTTATGCTGTAATTTATTATAATTATCTATTATATCGCTTTCAGCAGAAGTTTCACCTTCATTATATAATTCTTTTAGTACATTAATATCTTCCTGCAGTTGCAAAAGCTCTCTAAAAGATTCTAAAAATTTCTTTATGGCAGACTGTTCTTTTAATAAATGTTTTGATTCTTTTTTTGACCAAAAATCTTTATCATTTATAGACTGCTGCTCTATTTCATCTACTTTTTTTTGTAATACATCTTCTTTTACAGCCGGCACAAAGCTTAAAACTTTTTTATTAAGTTCATCTATTTCTTGAAATATTTCTTCTAACATATTGTCCTTTCTATATTTTTATATTTCAATTATAACTGCTGTTTCATCGCAGTCTGGATATTTTGGGCATTTCAAACAATCTGTCCATATTTTTTTAGGCAGGCTGTCTATTTCTGTTTTTTTAAAACCACAGCTTTCAAAAAAATCCTGCCTGTATGTAAGAGCAAAAATTTTAACAAAACCTATTTGTTTACCCCATTTTAAACTATAATCCACAAGAGAATAGCCAATTTTTTGCCTTTTATACTCTTCAACTACAGCTAAAGACCTAATTTCTGCTGTATCGCTCCAAGTGGGATGAAGTGCACATACTCCTTTTATAATGCCATCTTCTTCAAATATTATAAACTCCAATATTTTCTCATATATGTCATTTAAACTGACTTGTAACATTTCACCTTTTTTAGCATATTTATTAACTATCTGCTGTATGATAGGTGCATCATAAATTTTTGCGTGTCTTATCATCTTACATAATTCCTATATTTATCAATTACTTTTTGGGCTACTTTAGAATTAGATATTAAATATTTTGTAGCCCTTACATTAATATCTAAAACTCCATCTCTTCTTGTGTATATATAAGCTTTAACTGTACAATTATCCACCTTGCCTTCCACATAACCATCTACAAAGCTTAAATCACTAATAGTACCTTTATTAGCTTCAAAAGCATATATTAATTTTTCAACAGCTAATGCTTTTTCTGTAACATCAATATCAGAAACAGAACCTGATGTAAATATTACAGTAGAAGCAGCACCAGCCACAGCAGTAGCTGCAATCCAAGCACAACCATTAAAAAAAATAACAGGTATAATTATAACAAATACCAATTTAGCTATCATCGTTCTTGTTGTCAATTTAATCATTTTGCATATTATAAAATTTCATCATAATAATCAACTTAAATATTACATATTTGTATTTTATATTGATATTTCCTATAAATATGTTGACTTATGATAATATAATCTTTACTATCTATATCAGGTAAATACGGAGGTATTTTATGACCAATGAAAAAATGCTTATAAACAGCGATGAAATGCAGGCTATTATAGAAAGGATGACTTTTCAAATAATAGAAAAAATAACTGACTATGATAATACATATATCGTTGGTATTAGAAGACGTGGTGAATATATTGCCAACAGAATAATAGACAGTTTTAAACGCCATAATAAAAAACCATTAAAATCAGGTGTATTAGATATTACTCTTTATAGGGATGATTTATCAGAAATAGCAAATCTTCCAGAAGTTAAAACTTCTGATATAGGCTTTGATGTTAATGGTAAAACAATCATCTTAGTTGATGATGTACTTTTTACAGGAAGAACAATACGTTCTGCAATTGATGCACTTCTTGATTATGGCAGACCAGCAAAAATTATGCTTGCTGTTATTGTGGATAGAGGTCATAAAGAACTTCCAATACACGCAGATTTTACTGGAAAAGTTATTCCAACTAGAAAAAGCGAAGTAATACACGTAAAAGTTACAGAAATAGATAATGTGGATTCAGATTGTGTAACAATAAGCGATAGAGAGGCTTAAAATGGTATATGACAAAAAGGATTTTATATCCACAAGAGATTTAACTTCAGAACAGATAGATTATATCCTTACACAGGCTTTATCTTTCAGGGAAATTAATAAACGTGAAGTTAAAAAAATACCTACTTTAAAAGGAAGAACTATTGTAAACCTTTTTTTTGAACCATCTACTAGAACAAGAACTTCTTTTGAGATAGCAGGAAAAAGGCTTGGTGCTGATGTTATTAATATTAGTGCTTCAACTTCCAGCACACAAAAAGGCGAAACATTAATGGATACTGTTAAAAATATACAGGCTATGTCATCTGATATTATTGTTATAAGGCATAGTTTTTCAGGGTCTGTTAAATTTGTGGCAGATAACGTTCACACTCATATTGTCAATGCAGGTGATGGGCTTAATGAGCACCCTACTCAATCAATGCTTGACCTTTTAACCATAAAACTTCAAAAAGGTAAATTAGAAGGCTTAAATGTTACTATAATTGGTGATATTGAACATTCAAGGGTTGCTAGAAGTGATATATGGGCTATGAAAACTTGTGGTATGAATGTAAAATTATTTGGGCCACCTACTATGATACCTGTTGGCATAGAAGCTTTTGGTGTAGAAACTGCATCTAATATGGAAGAAGCTGTTAAAGATGCAGATGTTATTATTATGCTTAGAATTCAAAGGGAAAGAATGGCAAAACTGCTTATACCTTCGGAAAGAGAGTATTCAAAACTTTTTGGTTTAACTCCAGCTGTAATGGCAAAAGCTAAAAAAGATGTAATGGTTATGCACCCAGGGCCTGTTAATAGAGGCGTTGAGCTTTCTTCTGTAGTTGCAGACAGTCAAAATTCTGCTATATTAGACCAGGTGGAAAATGGTGTAGCTATACGTATGGCAGTACTTAGTTTTCTTGCTATGGCAAAATAATTACGGTGGTATCATATGAAAACATTACTTAAAAATTGTAAAATAGTAAACTACGATAAAATCACTGAAGGTAATATTTTAATTGAAAATGGTATAATTACAGATATTACCACAGAAAATATTAAAGCTGATAAAGAATATGACTGCACAGGTAAATACGTACTGCCAGGGCTTATAGATATGCACTCCCATATGAGAGAACCCGGTTTTGAATATAAAGAAGATATTACAAGTGCAGGACGAGCTGCTGTTGCAGGTGGTATTACTACAGCCTGCTGTATGGCAAATACAAAACCTGTTATTGATAATGCTCCTGTTGCTGCCTTTATTATAAACAGAGCTAAAAATGACGGGCTTTTTGATGCTCTGCCTTACGGTGCAGTTACTAAAGGTTTAAAAGGCGAAGAGCTTACAGAAATGGGCGATTTAATAGAAAATGGTGTATGCGGATTTTCTGATGACGGTCATACTATTATGAATGCAGAAGTAATGCGTAGAGCATTAGAGTATGTTAAATATTTTGATTCTTTTATTTCTGTCCATGCAATTGATACAAACCTGCAGGGAAATGGTTATATGAATGAAGGCAGAATTTCAGCAATTAATGGATTAAACGGTATTCCTTCTGAATCAGAATCTGTTATTATTGCAAGAGATATTATGCTTGCCCGCCTTACAAAATCAAGGGTTCATATAAGTCATGTAAGCTCTAAGGAAGCTGTGGATATTATTAGATGGGGTAAAAATGAAGGTGTTAATGTTACAGCTGAAGCTACCCCACACCACTTTACTTTAACTGATGAAAACTGCTTAACTTATGATACTAATTATAAAATGAGCCCACCTTTAAGAGAAGAAGAAGATATTGAAGCAATATTACAAGGTTTCAAAGACGGTACAATAGACTGTATTTCTACAGACCATGCACCACATCAGGACGATGAAAAATTTGTAGAATTTGGACTTGCTCCTGTTGGTATTATTGGTTACCAGACAGCTGTTCCTTTAACTATAAAAAGAATAGATGAAGGCATACTATCATGGACAGATTTTGTAAGGCTTATGTCTTATAATCCAGCAAAAATACTTAAAAAAGAAAATTTAGGGATAATTGCAAAAGGAAAACAGGCAGATATTGTAGTTATTGATGCAGATATTGAATACACTTATACAAGAGAAATAAATAAATCTAAATCATTTAACACTCCATTTTTAAATAAACAGTTAAAAGGAAGAGCTTTATATACATTTAAAAATGGCAGATTAGTTTTTCAGGCATAGTTTAATATTATAAGTTTAAGAATACAATTAAGGCTGTTGGATATCCAACAGCCTTTTTCATATTATATATTTTTATATGATTCATAATATTCTTCATAGGAACATAGAAACTATTAATTAAAATTATAAATAACTTTTTAAAATATTTTTTATTCCAACTATACTGTTGATTTTGGATTTAAATCAAATCTTATCAAAAAATGCGTGCGATTATATAAATACTTATAACTGGTTTAAAATTTATCCAGCCCTTTAGATATTATAAAAAATATTTAGTCTGCTTAATGCTCCTATATTTATTAAGCAGACTAAAAAATTATTTTACTTTAAACTTTGTAAGCATCATTTTAAGAGTTTCTACTCTTTCCTGTAAATGCTCTATAGTTTGTGTTACTTCATTTACAGCATTGCTTGATTCTTCAATACCAGTTGCAATACTTGTTGAGGTTTCATGAACAGTCTGTACAGTGGAGTATTCATTATCCATATCTTCTCGAATAGAACTCATAACACCATTGATTCCATCAATACCAGTAAAAATTTTATTAAAAACATCTTCTGTTCTTTCAATATTATTAACACCTTCTTTCACTTTTTCAGCTTCAAGCCCCATAGCAGAAGATGCTCTTAACGCCTCATTTTGTAGCGTAGAAACAATAGCCGTAACTTCACTTGTTGCTTGTTGAGTTCTTTCTGCAAGTTTTCTAACTTCATCAGCAACTACTGCAAATCCTCTGCCTGCTTCACCAGCTCTAGCTGCTTCAATAGCTGCATTTAATGCAAGAAGATTTGTCTGGTCTGCAATATCATTAATAACTGTTACTATATTACCTATTTCACTGGAAGAATTTGCAAGGTTAGTAATGGTATCAGAAAGAGAATCTGCGTCTTCATGGATTTTTTCCATGCTCATTTTTAAATCTGTAAGCTGTTTTCTACCATCATTAGCAGAAATAACTGTATTATCAACTATTTCTTGATTTGATTTTAATGAATCAACAGTTGCTTTAACAGTAGAATTAATAGAATCTAGACTGGCAGCTGTATCACCTACTTGATGTGCCTGCTCAGAGAAGGTAGAAGATAATTCTTCCATAGTTGATGCAAGCTGATTATTACTTGAAGCTACATCTTCTGTTGCTTCTGTTACACTTTGTAAGATTTCTCTAATACTTGCAAGAGATAGATTTATATTTTTAAATGTTTCACTTATTTCTGATGAACCTTCTAAATTTGGAGCTTTTACAGTCATATCACCATCAGCAATACTTATAAATAATTTATCCAATGTATTTAATGCTCTTTTTAAACTATTGATAAAAATATACAGGAATATTAAAAATATAACTGCTATTCCTGCCATTACAAATAATGATACAAAAATAATTGTAACAGATTTAGAAGTAGATTGTTTTGCAGCATTTGTTGAAAACTTCTTTATCTCATCTTCAAAAGTATTTAAAGATTGTGATATTTTGTCCTTTCCAGCTTCATATTCTTTACTGCTCATAAGCTGTGTAGCTTTTTGTAAATCACCAGCAGCAACAGCATCAAATGATGCTTCTTCAAGCTTAATCAATGCATCTGAATCACTTTTTGCTTTTTCAACATATACTAATATTTCTGAAGGAACACCTAATTTTTTTAATGCTTCTACAGCTTTATCTCTGCTTTTTGTATTATTTACTTCATTCCAGTATTTATCATAATATTCTCTATTACCAGTAGTAGCATAAAGTCTTGCCTGAGTAGTTAAATAATCTGAGGCTTTAGATACAATAAATCCATATGAAACAATATCAAGGCTGTCATATGTTAACATTTCATTATGTTTTGTTGCACTATAAATCATTGTCATAAAAATAAGAAAAGATATAATCATTGCAGCCATACCAGCAACAATAACCCATAAAAAATAGTTAAACTTAAATCTTAAAATCCTCAGTCCCATGTATTTTCACCTATAAAATATTAATATAACATAAAAAAGTTTATGTATATTAGTATTTATATAGTCTTTTTAGATTTTTTTCAATAAAAAAATAGGCATACATTAATATATGCATGCCTATTGTAAAATTTAAAACACATATATTATTTAAATTATGCTGAAACAACTTCTTTAATTTCAGGTATTTCTTCTTTAATTCTTGCTTCAATACCTTGTTTTAAAGTCATTAAGCTAAAAGGACAGCTGCCACAAGCACCTCTTAATGCAACAGTAACAACGCCGTCTTTAATATTGATAAGTTCAACATCGCCGCCATCTGCTTGTAAACCCGGGCGAACTTTATTTAATACTTCTTGAACCCTTTCTTTTAATTCCATTTTATTCTCCTTTTTTTAAAAAAATTATTCAGCTTCTTTTTTAATTTCTGCTTTCATATTATCAACTATGGAAGCATCTTTACCTTGTTTTATGTAGTAATCTTTTAAAGCTGCTTCAACAGCTTCTTCTGCCATTACTGAGCAGTGGATTTTTGCAGGTGGTAAGCCGCCTAAAGCATCAACAATTGCTTGGTTTGTAAGTTTTAATGCATCTTCAACTTTTGCACCTTTTAACATTTCTGTAGTCATAGAGCTTGAAGCAATTGCTGCACCGCAACCAAAAGTTTTAAATGTAGAGTTTTCAATAACTCCATCACTATTTACTTTTAAGTATAATTTCATTACATCACCGCAAGATGGGTTACCAACTTCACCTACCCCATTTGCGTCTTCAATTTCTCCCATATTTCTTGGGTTTGTAAAATGATCCATCACTGTATCACTGTATGGTCCTGCTGCCATTTTTATTCTCCTATATTTTTTATTTTTTTATTTTTGACGGGTCAAAAGCCGGGCTCATTGCACAAAGTTTATCAATGATTTCCGGACTAACTTTTAACACGTAGTCAATATCCTCTTCTGTATTATATTTTGAAAGGCTCATTGTAATAGACCCTGCACAAATATCTGTTGGTACGCCAACAGCAGTAAGTACATGGGAAGCCTGTAAATCTTCTTCATCTTCAGCTAATATATTTGATGAACATGCTGAACCACTGGCACAATATACACCTTTTTGAGCATACCACATTAAAAGTGATTCACCCTCAATATATTCTACCCAAAAGCTTACATGGTATGGAAGCCTGTTTTCCACATCGCCTGTAATATGAAGAAAATCATACTGGTCTGTAAGACCTTTAATTAACTTATTTCTTAATTTCATAAGATGAGGAACATAATCTTTCATCTCATTTTTTGCTATTTCGCAGGCTTTACCAAGCCCAATAATAGCAGGAACATTTTCACTACCGCTTCTAATACCTCTTTCTTGAAAACCACCGTCAAATAATGGTTTTAATTTTACTTCTGGAGCTACATATAAAGCTGCCGCACCACGTATTCCATAAAAGTTTTGAGCAGCAATAGTCAATGTAGAAGCGTTCATTTTATTAACATCAATATCAATAAAACCACAAGAAGCTACTGCATCAACATGAAAATGTATGCCTTTTTCTTTACATATTTTACCAATTGCTTCAATATCTTGAATAACACCAATTTCAGAGTTAGCATGAGCAATTGCTACAAGTGCAGTATCATCTTTTATAGCATTTGCAACACTTTCTGGTGATACCCTACCATTTTTATCAACTTGTAATTTTGTAAAAGTATAGCCATCATTCATCATTTTTAATACTGGATTTTGTATGGAATAATGCTCTATCTCACTAATAATAATATGTTTTTTATTACCACTTAACCCCATTACACCTTTTATGGCAATATTATTAGATTCTGTACCATTAGATGTAAATATAATTGTTTCAGGGTTTTGTGCCCCTATTAAGTCTGCCACCTGCTTACGTGCCTGATTAATAGCATTATAGCACTGCCTGCCAAGTGGATAAAAATGTGCTGCAGGGTTTCCATATTTTTCAGTTAAATATGGTATAACTTCATCTACCACCCTGCTATCAGGCTTTGTGCCTGCAATATTGTCTAAATATATTGGTTCCATTATTACATAACCTCTCTTAACTTTTTCATAACATCTTCAATCAGCACTCTCACATAGTCACCCACAAAAGTAAAAGCGTTTCTTCGTGGGATAACTGCAATATCTGAACGTTCTGAAATATCTGCTGCTGTAAAGAAACTTTCTGTAGGGAAATAACCTTCATCGTCCTTTAGCCCAAAAGCATCTTTTGCAAAAACATCTATTTCAAAAACAGTTGAAAGTGGTGAGATTCTAACAGATACATCGCCACCTGAGGCTGCAAAATCATCTACTGTTTTACCAACAGGAAGACCTGCAATCAGTGGGTTAAAGTGCTTATTGAAAGCTATTCTGTTATGAAATACTAAACTTTCACCTTCATCAAAAGAAAAAATACTTCTTGTTTGCTGCATTAAATCTTCCACTCCGTGTTTACCATATACACATACTGGAAGTGATACTGTAACAGTAACATCTGCAACAGGTACTGCTATATTTTTTAATACTTTTCTCACAGGTTCATCTATTTTAAAAACTTCTACATCATTTCCAAATTCATAATCTGTAATATCTATAACTGTACCGTCAAAATTTTTTATAATGTTATTTTCATCTTTCAAAGGTTTTGCAAGTAATATTAATATTTCAGCTTCCCTTATAGATGATAAATCAGTTTCTACATACCCTTCTGCTGTATCTTCTAAAGAATCTGCAAATTCTTTATCACCATATATAGTGTATTCTAAAAGAGGAAATTCACTTTCCACCTTTGAAAGAAAATCTAATAACAATAAATAATCATCAACAAAAATTGCTGTTTTAATCATTAAAAATAAATCCTTATACTACCTAATTAATTCTAATTTGCCATCAACTGCTTCATAGTTTAAAATGCGTACAATATTTCTTCTGCCAAAGTTATTGTATGTTTGCCCTTTATATTCTATGCTTACAGCTACAGCATTACCGATTTCTACTCTAAATGTTTTATCAAACTCTATGTTTAAAACAGTACCAGCAGTAGCATCTATAGTATTTTCTTCACCTTTATCAGTTCTATATTTAAACCAGCAGTCTTCTGAAAAACGAACTGTTATTTTTTCTGGCTCAATAATAACTGGTGTTGGTATGTTTTGAGCAAATAATGGGTCAACAAAAGCTGGTTCCATAGCTGTACCTATTGCTATAGAATTATTATCTGTAGCATTATCTGCATATATATTTGAACCATAATAGTTAAAATATGTACCATTATCAGTTTTATTATCTTCTGCAAAAGTGATTACTGGCTCAGGTTCTGTAACTGCTTTTTGTTGAGCTGGTGTTTGCTTATCTGATGAATATGTTTCAGCAAAATAATTGCTTGAATATAAATAATAACCAGCATAGCCTACTGCAACTAATATAATAACAATAAATATTGCAAACATAGGTTTTTTACCAGATTTTTGTTCGTTTTCTAAAAAGCTTGTTTCAGTAGTCTGAGGTGTATAGTCTTCTGGTTTAATTTCTTCCTGAGTAGTACTTTTACTAATAGCTCCATCTTTTGGGCATTCTTTAGAAAAAAGTGGCCATACAACATTTTCATAATCTAAACCTAAAAACTCAGCATATTTTTTTACAAACCCGTAAGCATGAAGATATGACGGCAAATCTTTAAACCTGCCATCTTCTATAATATTAATAAATGGTTCTCTAATACGTGTGTCATCTACAACATCTTTAATAGTCTTTTTTTGCTCTTCTCTTGTTGTTTTTAGTAAATTTCCTAATTCACTCATTAATACTCTCCATTAAGCAGACAATCACCCTTACAAAAAGTAGTCTACTATTTTTCTATATTTTTTCAACTATTTTTTTATTCATTTATAAAAAAAATACAAATTTAGTTTTATTATAATTTATTTAGTTTTATTATCAATATGTTATGAATTTTCATAGTAAAGAGCCAAAAGCCCATCTAGTGTAAGGTTTGGCTCATATGTGCCTTTTTGTTCCATATCATGAGAAATATCATTACCTAAGCCACCAGTAATAATTATATTTACTTTAGCTGTATTTTTAAACTTCTCATCTAACACTCGTCTTAAAAGACCGTTTATCATCTCAAGATACCCAAAATATATACCAGATTGTATGCTGTGTACTGTATTTGTACCAATAACGGATATTGGTTTTTTAATGCTGACTTCAGGAAGCTGAGCCGTATTGGACCTTAACATTTTTGAAGCAAGCATAATACCTTGGCATATTATTCCACCAATATATTCACCATTATCATTTACAATATCAAATGTGGTAGCTGTGCCAAAATCTATTACAATACAGGGCTTTCCATATTTTTTTACACCTGCAACAGCGTTTGCTATTCTATCTGCACCTACTTCTTTAGGATTATCCATTTTCATAGTTATTCCAGTTTTTAACTGATTATTTACAATTAATGGTGTTATTTTTAAATATTTTTTTATCATCCTGTTGAAAGTATAAAGCAATTGAGGAACTACACTGGCAATAATTGCACCATCAATTGATTTAGGGGATACGTTATTTCTTTCAAGTAAAGTTAAAAGCAGGCTTGCATACTCATCAGTTGTTTTATCATGTATTGATTGAACTCTAAATTTATATACAAGATTCGTTTTATCATATAATCCAAATACTGTATTTGTATTACCTATATCAACAGTTAAAATCATACCCTATTTCTCCCACACTTATATTTTTAATATTATGTGTTTTTATATCTTCTACTATTAATTCGCCATTAGGCATTATACCTTTTTCCACTACTTCTGTTACTTTACCATTAATATGTATGGATATGTTTTTATTGTAATGGGCTGAGTATGTTTGCCATAATGATTCAATCTGCATAGAACCATCAATATAACTATTAACCATTTTTTCCATTGATGATAATATTTTAGCAAGCATAACTTCTTTAAATACTTCATCTTTTGTATGCATACATACAGATGTTGCTTTGTAAGCTATTTCCTCAGGAAATGTGGTATTAAAAACATTTATACCTGCCCCAAAAACGATTTTTGAAGTATTATTTCCTTGAAATGATGCTTCCATAAGCATACCACTAACTTTTTTACCGTTTATAGTGCAGTCGTTTGGCCATTTAAGTTTTGCAGGTGCATATAGTGATATACCATCACAAACGGAATAACCAGCAATAATATTAAAAGGCATGAGTATATTATGGGATATACCCGTCAGCAAAATAGAAAAAATTAGAGATTTACCACTATCAACCCATACCCTGCCACTTCTGCCCCTGCCTTTTGTTTGCAGATTAGTTACTACAACAGTTCCATATGGAAAATCTTTTTCAAGTAAAATATCATTTGTAGATGTAACTTCATCGTATATATAAATATTTTTGCCAAAACTTATAGTGTTAAGATGCTTAAAATAAAGTTCTTTATCAAACATACAGCCTATTCACCAATATATAAAAACATATACTTTTATCATATTTAAAAAATTATAACAAGCTATAATAATTAATGAATATTATTTCTTGCTAATTTCATATAATGTATGCTATATATTGCAAGTGACTTTAAAAATTATTTTATTATGGTGATATATGAAATATAATCCATCTGCATTTGAATCTAAATGGCAAAAACGCTGGGAAGAAAATAATATTTTTAAAAGAGAGGCAGATACTTCTAAGGAAAAATATTACTGCCTTGAAATGCTGCCCTATCCTTCTGGTAACATTCATATGGGGCACGTTCGTAACTACTCTATTGGTGATGTTGTTTCTCGTTTTAAATTTATGAAAGGTTTTAATGTTATTCACCCTATGGGTTGGGATGCTTTTGGGCTTCCTGCTGAAAATGCAGCAAAACAAAACAACAGACACCCTGCTGACTGGACATATTCAAATATTGCAAATATGAAAGAGCAGCTTAAAAAACTTGGCTTTTCTTATGACTGGACAAGGGAAGTTGCCACTTGTGCTCCAGAATATTATAAATGGGAACAAAAAATATTTATAGAACTTTGGAAAAAAGGGTTAGCTTATAAGAAAAAATCACTTGTAAATTGGTGCCCTGAATGTGAAACTGTACTTGCAAATGAGCAGGTGGAGGATGGCTCATGCTGGAGATGCTCTTCTACTGTTGAACAAAAAGAACTTGAACAATGGTTTTTAAAAATTACAGAATATGCAGATGAATTATTAGAAGATACATACAAATTAAAAGGATGGCCTGAAAAAGTTTTAACTATGCAGAGAAACTGGATTGGTAAATCTGTTGGTGCTGAGATTATATTTAACTTCAGCCATAGTGATGAAACTGTTACAGTTTTCACTACTCGTCCAGATACTTTATATGGTGCAACTTTTATGCTTTTAGCACCAGAACACCCAATGGTTAAAGACTTAATTAAAGGTACAAAATACGAAAAAGCAGGTCTTGAATTTATTGCAGAAATTGCAAAACAAGATAAAGCTGATAGAACAGATAATAAACAGAAAAAAGGCTTTTTTACAGGTAAATATGTTATAAACCCTGTAAATAATACTAAGCTTCCTGTGTATATTGCAAACTATGTATTAATGGATTATGGTACTGGTGCTGTTATGGCTGTACCTGCCCATGATACAAGAGACTTTGAATTTGCAAAAGAATATAACCTTCCTATTAATATTGTTATACAGCCAGAGGATGAAGAACTTGACCCAGAAAAAATGACAGAAGCTTATACTGGTGCAGGAAAATTAGTTAATTCTGGCGAATTAAATGGGCTTGATTATGATGAAGCTAAAAAGAAAATTATAGAAAACCTTGCTAAAAATAATGCAGCAAAACCATCTATTAATTTTAGATTAAGGGACTGGGGTATCTCCCGCCAAAGATACTGGGGTGCTCCAATACCGTTTGTTTACTGTGAAAAATGTGGTATGCAGCCTGTTGCAGAAAAAGATTTACCTGTTGAACTTCCTAAAAATGTTGATTTTAAAGGTCAAGGTAACCCACTTGATGGTGTGGAAGATTTTGTTAATACTACCTGCCCTGTTTGTGGTGGAAAAGCTAAAAGAGAAACTGATACTATGGATACTTTTATGGAATCCTCTTGGTATTTCTTACGCTACTGCTCACCAAAATGCGACAGCAATATTTTTGATAAAAAAGAAGTTGATTACTGGATGCCTGTTGACCAATATATCGGTGGTATAGAACACGCAGTTATGCACCTTTTATATGCAAGGTTTTTTACGAAAGTTTTACGTGATATGGGTTACCTTTCATTTGATGAGCCTTTTACTAACCTTTTAACACAAGGTATGGTTTGTAAAGAAACATGGAAATGTGAATATGACGGGTGGCTTTTCCCTAGCGAAGTTGAAAATGGAAAATGCGTAAAATGTGGTAGAGATGCCATAAAAGGCAGAGTAGAAAAAATGTCTAAGTCTAAGAAAAATATTGTAGACCCGGGTTTATTAAATAACCAATATGGTGCTGATACTATTAGGCTTTTTTCTGTATTTGCAGCACCACCTGAAAATGAAATTGAATGGTCTGAAAATGGCGTTGAAGGCTGTTACCGCTTTATAAACAGAGTATTTAGGCTTATTGATAATAATATTGAAATATTAAAAAATTATAAAAATCTTGCCCCTGCTTTTGAAGGTGATGTAGCAAAAAATATTATTAGAGCAACTCATGCAGCCATAAAAAAAGTAACAAATGATATTAACAGGTTTCAGCTAAATACAGCAGTTTCTGCCATTATGGAAATGGTTAATACTTTATATGTGGAAGCAGAAAAATTATCATCAGATAATGATAAAGCAGCATTTGCTTTTAGTTTAGATACTCTGCTTACAATAATCGCACCATTTACTCCACACGTTGCTGAAGAATTAAATGAAATGGCTGGCAATAACACATTTATTGCTGAGAAAAACTGGCCAGATTACGAAGAAAAATACACTATTTCTGATGAAATAGTTATTGTTGTTCAGGTAAATGGTAAAGTAAGAGCAAACTTCTCTTTTCCAAGAGATGTGGAAGAAAATGTTGTTTTTGATACTGTATTAAAAGACAGCAAAGTTCTTTCTTATATTGAAGGAAAAGAATTAGTTAAAAAAATATTTGTTAAAAATAAACTTGTCAGCCTTGTGGTAAAATAATGAAAAAAATTCTGCTTACTGGTTTAATATTACTTACTGTATCATCCTGTGGATATTCAATTGCAGGCTTTAATAATAGTATTCCTGTGAAATACTACATTAATGTGGTTAATAATAACACCATAGATACATATATTGGTGATATTATACAGCTGGAAGCAGAACGCTTTTTCCTTTCATACAACGAACTTTCTTCTTATAAACAGGCAAGTTACTTTATGGATATAAATATTGATAACTTAAAATATATCAACCCTATTTTAAGTGCAACTGATGAAGCATCATCGACAAATATATCATATGATATTACAATAATAGTAACAGATGTAGAAGGTAAAGAAATATATTCATATAATACTTCTGTATCTAAATCTTTTACAATTACGCAAAGTGTATCTACTGCCCTGCAAAATAAAGATCAGGCATTAAAAGATAGTTTGCAGGATATATTTACTACTTTTAGAATTAATATTAGCCCAAGAGTTTATAAGAAAAGTTAAGGTATGTAATGGATAAATATTTTATTACAGGCAGCAGTTATTTTATAGAAAAAAATATAAAACTTTATACACCAAAAGATGATGATTTAGATTTGGAAGTTTTTTTTGGTGATGAAATAAACAGAGAAGAATTTTTAGGCTATATCAACTCTGTAGATTTGTTTGGTAATACAAAAGCTGCAGTTCTTAGAAATACTAATAAAATAAAAGATATAGAATCATTAGTTTTATCTATGGCAAAGTCACAAGAATGTGTTTTGCTGGTCACTGCTATAAGTGGTGAAAAAGTTGACCAAAATCTTGTAAAGTTGTTTAAAAGTAATGGTTTTAATGTATTAGTAGAAGAACAGAAAAAAACAAAAGCAACTATTGATGATGTGATTCGTATATTTAAAGAAAAAAATATATTGTTTAATTATAATCAAGCAGAACTCATACTTAATAAATGCTTAAATAATTTAAGTATGGTGGAAAATGAAGCAGAAAAAATGGAAATATATATATTAAGCAGAAAAGCAAAAGTACCTGTAAATATTCTGCTTGAACAAATTTCTGGTGAAAAAGAAGAAACAATATATGCTTTAACAGATGCTTTTGGTATGCGTAATCTTTCTAATACTTTAAAAATATACAGTACTATGGAAAAAGATTTTGATAACTGCTTTAAAATCTTTTTTGCATTAACTAGAAGAATATATTATTTATACTTATTATATATTGATGAAAGTTTTTTAAAACGTGTTCCAGATTTTCAGCTTATAAAAATAAAAGACCAAAAAAAGAAATGGAAAGAAATAGAACTTGTTAAAATTTTAGATGATATTTCAGAACTTGACAAAAATATTAAAACAGGGATAATGAATATTGATAATGCTGTTTTATCATTAATTATGTTAATAGAAAAATAGATAGTATAATAATTTATGGAGAGTATAAGTTGAAAAAACTGCCAGTAGCAATAATTCCTGCATATAAACCTATGCCTGTAGTAATTAATATTGCACAGGAACTTATAAAATCAAATGCATTTCAAGGTATTATTTGTATAAATGACGGAAGTGGCAAGGAATATGATGAAATATTTAATGAGCTTATTAATATTGGTGTTAAAGTAGAATACCATGCTGTTAATTTAGGTAAAGGAACAGCATTAAAAACAGGGTTTAATGCTGCTTTGCATTATTTTCCAGAAAGCTGTGGTGTTGTCACTCTTGATGCTGACGGACAGCATTTAAGTAAAGATGTTATAAATATTGCCCAAGAGCTCTTACAAAATAGTAACAGCATAATTACTGGCGGTAGAGTATTTGACGGTAAAACTATCCCCCTTAGAAGCAGATTTGGCAACAAGCTAACTAAAGTTATTTTTAAACTATTTACAGGTGTTAGTATAAATGATACACAAACTGGATTACGTGGTATACCAAGCAGTTTCCTCCCTACTCTTTTAAAATTAAAAACATCTGGTTACGATTTCGAGCTTGATATGTTAATACAGGCAAAAGAACAGCATTATACAATAAAAGAAGTGCCAATAACAACAGTTTATGAAAATGGCAATGCTTCTTCTCATTTTAATCCAGTGCTTGACTCTTTGCGTATATACTTTGTATTTTTTAGATATATGTGGGTAGCAATACTTTCATTTTGCATTGATTTTCTAATGCTTGAATTTTTTCTCCATATATTTAAAGTACCTGATACTTCAAATGATTACCAGTTGTTACAGGTTTCTAAAACTGTAATTATTGCAAATATATTAGCAAGGCTTGTTTCATCAACATTTAATTTTATATTAAACAGGAAATTTGTATTCAAATCAAAAGCAAATGTAGTTGATGAATATTTAAAATACTTTGTTTTAGTTGTATATGTATTAATCATAAATAATGCTGTATTTTATTTCTTACTGCATAATGATAACTTTCAAGAATTAACAGGGCTGACACAACAATTTATTGAAATAACTAAACTGTTTACTGAACTTGTTACTTTTATAATAACATTTATTATTGCAAGAACAATAATATTTAGAAATGATAAATAGTTTATAAAGATTCTATTATTAGCAGCATAATATAATTGTACTGTATTTAATAAAAAAAGTAATTTATTATGTGGTATAAAAAATAAGCATTATACAGTATTACTTTATATAAAGTAATACTGTATTTATTCATCCTAGCAAATATTTGGAAAATTTAGTTTATGCAGCATATGGTATGCTACAACAGCAACAGAAGAAGAAAGATTTAAACTTCTTAATCCCGCTTTCATTGGTATTCTATATAAATTTTCGCTGTACTTTTCATACATAAATTTTGGAAGCCCTGCACCTTCGCTTCCAAAAACGATATCAATATTTTTATTTTCTTTAATATTAATATCTGTATATAATTTATGACCTTTAGTGCTTATGGCACATATTTCATTTGTAACATTATCTAAATATTCATCAATTGTCTTTATATGAGTAACATTAACGTACTGCCAGTAATCCATAGCAGCACGTTTAACATATTTATCATCAATAGAAAAACCAAGTTTTCCCACAAGCACAAGCTCTATATCTGTTGCAGCACAAAGCCTTGCTATATTACCAGTATTTTGTGGTATTTCTGGTTCTATTAGAACTATTCTAAACATTTGCTAACTTTCCTTTTTTTGCTGCTTAAATTTTAGGGCAGCCACCCCAAATAGATTCAAGATTATAGAACTCACGTTCATTTTTACGCATAATATGTACCATAATATCGCCATAATCAATACAAACCCATATACCATTACCTGTGCCTTCATGGTAAAGTGGCTGTATATCTTCTTTTTTTAGCTCCACCATAACATATTCTGCTAATGCTTTTACATGAGTATCCACATTACCTGTTGCAATAATCATATAATCAGCAATCGTAGATTTTTCAGAAATATTATAACAAATAATATCCTCACCCTTTTTATCATCAAGTAAGTTTTTAATTTTTAATGCTAAAGTTTTAGTATCCATTATACCTCATTATCTATATAATTTATTTTGTTTAATATAAACATACACTTCTTCTGGTAAAAATTCGTATGATTTTTCAATATTTTCCCTAATATAGCTGCTTGAAATATCAACTGAATCCAGTTGAAAAAGCTCTATTTTATTATGTTCTTCTATACGGTTTATAATATTTTTTGGCAACTGCCCCAGCATATTTTCAAATGATATACCCGGTCTATAACCTACAATAAAAGATGTAAAATCAAAAAGCTCATTATATTTATACCAGCTTTCAATAGTGGCAAAAATATCACTGCCTACTAAGAAATAAAGATTATCATTTTTATATAATTTATTTATTTCCTGTAATGAATTATATGTATAAGAAAGAGTATCACTTCTATTTTCAATATCAGTAACATCAAAAAAACTGTATTTATCAGTTACCAGTTTCACCATATTATATCTATGGATAAATTCTGCTTTATGACTGCTTTTATGTGGCGGCTCTTTTGATACCATAAAAATAAGTTTATCAATATTAAACTGTTTTAAGGCTGATAAAGCAATTTTTATATGACCCTTATGCACAGGGTCAAAAGCTCCGCCAAAAATACATATATTCATTATGCTCTCAGCTGCCCACTGCCATAAATCATATATTTAGTAGTTGTTAAATCTTCTGCTCCCATAGGGCCTCTTACATGTAATTTTTGAGTGCTTATACCTATTTCTGCACCAAGCCCAAATTCACCACCATCTGTAAAGCGTGTTGAAGCATTAACATAAACAGCTGCAGCATCTACTTCTTTCAAAAACTTTTCTGCACTGTAGTAATTTGTTGTAATAATTGATTCGCTATGCCCTGAACCATATTTATTTATATGGTTTATAGCTTCATCAATATTTTCTACTACTTTTATAGCAAGAATTAAGTCGCTATATTCTGCATAATAATCTTCTTCTATAGCTGGCCTGCAGTCAACAAGTTTTAAAGTTTCTGGGCATCCTCTTAAATCAACATCAACTTCCTGCAGCATATTTGCAATTTCTACAAGCACATTATCTACTGCATTTTTATGGATAAGTAATGTTTCCATAGCATTACAAGCACTTGGACGCTGTACTTTTGCATTAAATGTTATAGATAAAGCATCTTGATAGTCTGCACTTTCATCTATAAACACATGGCACACACCTTTATTATGCATAATTACAGGTATTTTTGCATTATCTACCACATAGTTTATAAGGTTTTCACCACCACGTGGGATAATTACATCAATCAGCCCTTTAGCTTGAGCTATTTCTTTTATAATATTTCTATCTATATCTTTTATTAAATATATACTATCTTTTGAAAAACCAGTATTCTCCAAAGCATCTGATATAATTTCTGAAAGTACAATATTAGAATTAATAGACTCTTTACCACCCCTTAATACTGCACAGTTACCTGATTTAATACATAATGCAGCACTATCAATTGTTACATTTGGGCGTGATTCATATATAATCCCAACCACACCAAGAGGCACTCTTACTTTTCTAATTTTTAGGCCATTAGGGCGAGTTGAACCAGATATTATCTCACCAACAACTTCTTTCTGCATAGATATTTCGCGAACTGCTTTTATCATACCATCAATTTCTTTATCTGTTAGTATGAGCCTGTCTATTAAAGCAGAACTTAATTCCATATCTTTTGCATTATCAATATCTATCTTATTTGCTTTTTTTATTTCTTCACGTCTTTCATCAAGTTTTAAAGCAATATTTTCTAAAAGTTTTTTTCTTTCAATCTGGCTTGAAGTTGCCATTTTTTTTGAAGCATTTTTTACATTTTGAAGTATATCATTAAGTTCCATCAAGCACTCCCTAAATGATAATCAAATCATCTTTATGAATTATTTCATCAGAAACTTTGTATCCTAAAATATTATATATTTCACTGGAAACTGTACCCATAATCTTATTAACATCTGCTGAAGAATACCTTATTTTACCCTTTGCTATCTCTTTATTACCATTTACAATTGAAACAATATCCCCTGCTTGAAACCTGCCAATAACTCCAGTAACTCCTTTTGCAAGCAGTGATTTATTATTATTTAAAGCATTACAGGCACCATCATCAACAATTAATGTACCTTTAGGAATAGCCGCATAACCTATCCAAAATTTGCGTTTTTTTATGGAAGCAGCACTTTGATAAAAATATGTTCCCACATTATCTTCTTTGAAAAATCTCTCAATATTTTCAGGCTCCATTCCACGAATAATAGCCACTTCACAACCTGCTTCTAATGCTTTTTTAGCAGCCTGAATTTTTGATTTCATACCACCAGTGCCAACTGATGATATGCTGCCACCTGCACTATCCATTATATCATCATTAATATATTCTACTTTATGTATAATAGAAGCATTTTTATCTTTAGCAGGGTCAGCCGTGTAAAGCCCTTCCACATCTGATAAAATAAGCAGTAAATCACCATCTACAATACCTGCAACCAATGCACCAAGATTATCATTATCACCAAAAGATTCTATGTATTTTAATTCATCAACAATAATAGTATCGTTTTCATTAATAATTGGAATAACACCAAGCTCTAATAATCTTTTTAATGCCTGCCTTGCATGCAGATATCTTTTTCTATTAGATAAATCATCTTTAGTAATTAATATTTGAGCCACATTAATATTATATTGAGCAAATGCCTGTTCGTAAGTCCATATAAGGCGAGCCTGCCCAACAGCAGCTGAAGCCTGCTTATCAACTATATCTTGAGGGCGAGATGGAAAACCTAAAAGTTTAAATCCAGAAGCTACAGCACCTGAAGAAACAATTATAATATTAGGAATAGTTTTTTTAAGTTTTGCTATATGATATACTAGAGAAGCAATTCTAGCAGAATTTATGCCTAAATCATCACCAGAAAGTATGGAACTGCCTATTTTGATTATCAAAGTCTTAATATTATTTTTAGAATTCATTATCAGACCCTAAAAAAATGGATAAAAAAATGGCTGGGGCAGAAGGATTCGAACCTCCGGATGGCGGGACCAAAACCCGCTGCCTTACCACTTGGCGATGCCCCAGCGTTTGCGTGAATGATAATTAATATATTTTTTCTATTTAGTCAAGTACTTTTTTTAAAAAAATAAAAAAAATTTCTTTATAACTATAAATTGCTTAATCTTCTGATGTTTTTACACGAAGTTTTTCTATCATATCCATAAGTTGAGAACGTTCGCTATCAGAAAATATAGAAAGAACATTTGCCTCATGGTTTCTTATTTTACTATTTATCTCATCAAAAAGCTTATTACCACTTTCTGTGAGTTTTAATATTTTTTTCACTTTACCATTTTGTACTACGTAATCTACATAACCTTGATTTCTTAATTTTGCAATATATCTGGATGTCATACCTTTATCCATACTGTAGTACTCATATATATTACTTGCTTTAGCAGTAACATTTCTATGGAGATAAAGTATAATCCCCCACAACACACTTGTTAAGCCATACGGCTTTAATATACGATTTACATCGTTAATAATTTGCCTGTATACTCTTGAATATTCTTGAAAAAATAATTTCATAGATTCCCTCACATAACTTCCAGCAACTCATATATTAATACAGCAACAAAAATTTTTCAATATATTTAAAAATAAATTTATTAAGATTAATTTTTTTTATACAACTGTATAATAAAAATATTGATATATCTAAATTTATGATATATTATAATATTCAAGATTTAATGATATTTATAAAAGGATGTTTTATGAAAATAACTCGTGCATGTGATTACACTATCCGCGCTTTAGTATATATGGCCCAATCACCTATGGGAACCCCTTTTATGCGTTATGATATTGCTAAAGCGTGTAATGTTCCTGACAGCTTTCTTGGTAAAATATTACAAAGTCTAGCTAAGTCAGATATTTTAATTAGTGAAAGAGGTAAAAAAGGTGGTTTTAGGTTGGGAAAAGCTCCAAAAGATATCTGTATGTATGATGTGCTTGTTGCAGTTGATGGGCCACTTAATATTAATAACTGCCTTGATGAGCAAATTGGATGTTGTTTTGACAGGTCATGCTGTGCTCATAAAATGTGGCAGGATGTTCAACAAGCTTTAATTGATAAATTAAAACAATATTCACTTGCTGATATTTCTGAAAATTGTGCCCAAATAGTATAATAGTACAATAGCATAATTATAAATTAATTCTTTTGGGGGTATATATGAGTGCTGTATATATTGACGAAAACACTGCATCAAAAATCTTAACAATGGATGATGCTTTAAATCTTGTGGAAGAGTCTTTTTCATCGTACGCTAAGGGGCAGGCTTTTAATATGACTCGCCAGCGTATGAGAATACGTAAAGGAGCACTCCATATGCTTCCCGGAGCTGTACCATATAAAAATGTTATTGGTTTTAAAGCATACACATCTTTCCGTGCTGGCTTAATTTTTAAAGTACATTTATATGATGCTGAAAATGGCAGCCCTCTTGCCATTATTGATGCTAATGAAATAGGAAGACTTAGAACTGGAGCTGCTACAGGTATTGCTACAAAATATATGGCAAAAAAAGAAAGCTCTACTGTTTTTATTTTTGGTGGTGGTTTCCAAGCTGAAGCACAGCTTGAAGCAGTTTGTAAAACAACTAAAATAAATAAAGTATATGTTACAACAAGAAAAATAGAAAATGCTCAAAATTTTGCTGAAAAAATGAGCCACAGCCTTGGTATAGAAATCATCCCCACTCAAAATATTGAAGAAGATTTACCAAAAGCAGATATTATCATAACAATTACTACATCAGTTAAACCGTTATTTGAACACACCATGTTAAACCCTAATGGTGTACATATTAATGGTGCAGGCTCTAATGCACTTATCCGTGCAGAAGTGCCAGAAAAAACTATAGAAGCAGCAGAAGTTTTAGCAGTAGATAGTAAAGATGTAGCAGCAATTGAATGTGGTGATATTCTCCCCTCCCTTGAAAAAGGCAGACTTCATTGGAATGAGATTGTAGAACTAGGAGAAATTACAGCAGGATTTCGTAAGGGAAGAATTACAGAAAATGGTATAACTATCTTTCAATCTCAGGGAATGGGTTTGCAGGATATTATGTGTGCTGAATTTATATACAGAAAAGCAGCTGCTGAAAATTTAGGCAAAATATTACCATTTTAGTTACATATTTTTTTAAAAAAATTTTTTTTGCTTGATAATACAAGCACTTATGAATGTATGAAATATTTTCTCTTGATTAGTTTTAAAACTCTGATAATATAGCATTCTAAAAACTGATTTAGGAGCAAATATGGCATCAAATAATTCTAAAGCACTTTTTCAAAAAGACCCAGAATTACAGGCAAATTCTGTAACAGTGCTTAAAAAACGTTACCTTAGGAAAAAAGAATCTGGGGAGATGGAAACCCCAAAAGACCTTTTTATTAGAGTGGCAAAAAATATTTCCCAAGCAGAGTTGAAATTTGACCCACAGGCAGATGTGGATAGTGTGGCTGAAATGTTTTACAACCAAATGGCTGCGCTTAAATTTTTACCAAATTCACCTACTTTAATGAATGCTGGTAATGCATTACAACAACTTTCAGCGTGCTTTGTTTTACCTGTGGAAGATTCTTTAGAAGGTATTTTTGAAGCTGTAAAATATACTGCTCTTATTCATAAATCTGGTGGTGGTACAGGTTTTTCTTTCACAAGGCTTCGTCCAAAAGATGATTCTGTTAAAACTACTAAAGGTGTTTCTTCTGGTCCTGTTTCTTTTATGTCTGTTTTTGATGCTGCAACAGAAACAATCAAGCAAGGTGGTATGAGGCGTGGTGCTAATATGGGTATCTTACGTGTTGACCACCCAGATATTATGGATTTTATATATGCAAAACAGGATAAAACAAAACTTACTAACTTTAATTTATCTGTTGGTATTACAGAAGAATTTATGAAAAGTGTTAAAAAAGGCACTGATTATGATTTATTAACGCCAAGAGATAGAAAGAAAGTTGGCTCAAAAAACGCAAAAGAGGTTTTCAATGAAATGGTTCGCCTAGCTTGGGAAGGTGGCGACCCGGGTATTATTTTCTTAGATAGAATTAATAATGCAAACCCTACTCCTGCAGAAGGAGAAATGGAAAGTACAAACCCATGTGGTGAACAGCCATTATTACCATATGAATCATGTAACCTTGGTTCTATTAACTTAGTACAGTTTGTTAAAAATGGTAAAATAGACTGGGATGATTTAAAAAACACCTGCTGTATTGCAGTACGCTTTTTAGATAATGTTATTGAGATGAATAACTACCCTATTAAGCAAATTGATGAAATGACTAAGAAAAATAGAAAAATTGGTCTTGGTATTATGGGTTGGGCAGATATGCTTGTTATGCTTGATATTCCATACAATTCTGATAAAGCTATTGCATTAGCAGAAGAAGTGATGAAATTTATTAGGGATGAAGGCAGAAAAATGAGTGTAAAATTAGCAGAAACTCGTGGCAGCTTCCCCGGTTTTGATAAAAGTATATATCCTGCACTAGGTTTTAAAGCTATGCGTAATGCTACTATTACTACTATTGCCCCTACTGGTACTATTTCTATTATTGCAGGAGCATCAAGCGGTATTGAACCATATTTTGCATTAGCTTATTATAGAAATGTTATGGATAATAATAAACTTCCAGAAGTAAACCCATACTTTTTAACTAAAGCTCATGAAGGTAAATTCTACTCTGAAAGTTTACTTAATAAATTAGCTGATGCTGGTAATGCTCATAATTTAACAGAAGTACCAGAAGATATTAGAAAAATATTTGTAACAAGCCATGAAATCAGCCCAGAATGGCACGTAAAAATGCAGGCTGCTTTCCAAAAATACACAGATAATGCTGTTAGTAAAACTGTAAACTTTGAAAACAGTGCTACTATTGAAGATGTTGAAAAAGCATATATGCTTGCTTATGATTTAGGCTGTAAAGGTATTACAATATACAGAGATGGCAGTAGAGATAATCAGGTATTAAATATTGGTAAAGTAAAAGAGGAAGCTCCTGTTGAAGTACCTGTTCCAGTACCTGCAAAACCAAAAGAACGCCCTGCTATCTTAATTGGTAAAACTACAGAAATCACAACTGGTTGTGGTAAAATGTATGTTACAATCAACCAAGACCAAGAAGGAAATGTTTTTGAAGTATTTACAAGTATTGGTAAGGCTGGTGGTTGTGCACAAAGTCAGTCTGAAGCTATAGGTCGTTTAATATCATTAAATTTAAGAAGTGGTGTAGAACCTGAATTTATAATTAAACAATTAAAAGGTATTTCATGCCATATGCCTTATGGTTTTGGTGCTCAAAGAGTGCTTTCTTGTGCAGATGCTGTTGGTAAAGCCCTTGATGAAGCAATTAAAAACCCGCTTAATACTCAGGTTATCAGAAACGACAGTATTACAGTTGATACTTTACTTGCTGATATGGATAAAAAAGCTGGTAACAAAGTAGTTTCTAATGGTGCCTGTCCTGACTGCGGTGCTCCTGTTGAATATATTGAAGGATGCCTCACTTGTCAGTCATGCGGTTATTCTAAATGCAGCTAATGTAATAAATTATTTAATATAATTAAGGGCAGGTTTTTTGTATCCTGCCCTTTTTTTGTATCTAAAACAACTATTTTTCTGCTTAATAATATTATTCTTTTTAATATAATTATAAAGGTATAAGTATCATTAATCATCTTATTTAAACAGCTGTAATTTATATAATACATAAATCACATTATTTAATTATTACATCATACCAACCACTTGAAAGAGCTTATACAGCATTGCTTCAATATATTCATATTTAAAGTTACATATATACATTATCGTTTTATTAAACAATATCTATACTGCCCTTCTCTTTATATATATTTAATTATAATAATTAATATGTAAATTGCACACTGATTAATATATAATTATAACTATCTATAAACTATATTAGAGTGTTTTTATTACAGAGAAATTTATAAGACAAAAAATATTGAAAAATGTTATTATATAAAAAGATAGGGTATTAACCCACTCTCAGATTGTCGAAAAAATACATTTTTTCGCCAGTCAATTGATGAGCCTAATAATGCTTGTAGCATTTTATTAGGCTATAAGGGTAACTAAACTTGGATACACGCTCCAAGTTTAGTTAAATAAATTATTTTTTAATGTAGATAATATTTCTTCTTATAAGTTTAAAATAATCAATTACTTTTTTGACAATTTAAAGAGCGGGTAGTAACCCGCCCTGTTTTTACTGCATTAAAGCAGATATTTATAAGCTATTATTAAAATACAACAGAAGCCATTGCACCAGCTATAAAATCATAGCCTTCTTTTTCGCCTGCACTGTCCTGCATTTTATTAATGTATGCAATTTCTGGAGTAATTGCAAACCAGTCATTAATTTGAATAACACAGTTTAAATATGCACCAAGGCTGTCATCCATTTTATCATATCCGTCACCAAAGTTAAGTGTATAACCTACACCAATTTGTGGAGTATATTTTTCATTAAATGTATGACCTAAACCTATTGCAACACCTGCAGACTGGATATTTTCTGCTTGTGTTGTAGTAGTGCCTTTTTCATCAGATAAAAACATACTGAATTTATTATTTTGAATAGAAACTACACGGCTTTTATAATTGCCTAATGCATCCATTAAATCTAAGTTTGCACCATACCAGCCAGTAAATTGTAAAAATGAGTTGCCAAAATCAGCCTGACCGCCAAAACCTATATTATATGAATGAAATACTTTATCAGAAAAAGCATTGCTGTTATCAGAATACATATAAGCACCGTATGCACCAAACACTTTAAATTCAAGTGTATCATTAGTATAAGTATATGCTAATTCCACCCTTGGCAATACATTAAATGGAGTATATAAAGCATTACCTTCTGAATCTACTGCACTTAATTTATACCCTGTATCATCAGTATTATCACTATTCCAGCCACCACCTAAACTAGGAAATATCACAGCCAGTTCAAACCCTTTAATACCATAGCGAATTTGCAGTCTGTCATTATCTGCCAATGTACCTAAATCATTTAATGACTGAAAGTCGTTAGATACCTGCCCAAAAGAATATGCTGCAATAGTAGTATCTCTACCTACTACTATAAAATGGTCTTCTGCACCACCAAAACGATAAGTTAAAAAGAACCTTTGTACAGGGTCCGCAAGACCTGCTTCAAATGTTCCTGTAACATTACCGTAAGTTAATTCAACCCCTAAAAGAGATGAACCAACAAAAGCTTGAGAGCCAAAAGAATTTGAACTTTGTCCATAACTTTCACTATAAGTATAAAAAGCATCACCATATATTTCACCATATATGTTGGCTTTAAATTCGCCGCTTTCAAATTCTACGGCAAATACTGGCACTGCAGCAAGTACCATAATTAATGAAAATAAAATCTTTTTCATTGAACCTCCTAAAACCCAATAAAATACTTTTATGATTTATATCATATATTAGATTATACTAGTTTTGAAATAAAGTCAAGGTTTATTGATAATAAATTTCAATAAAAACTATTATGTCTTTTTAAATAGTTAATTTTATCAACAATATATACATATAATAATTTTAAGAAAGCTAAAAAACGGATTATATCAATATATATAAATTACTAAAGGTCTGGGAAGGTTTCCCTTCCCAGTTTATAAAAGTTTGATAGATTATTAAAAACTTAAAACAGCAACAAGACCAGCAACTACTGAATATCCTTGAGCTTTACCGTAAGCTCCACTAAGGTTATAGAAAAGTGCTAATTCTGGAACTATTGAGAACCAGTCTGTTACAAAATACTGAGTATTTAAAAATGCGCCTATGTTTTGGTCTGCATCAGCATAATGAGATGCAAAACTTGCACTGTAACCTATACCAAGTTGAGAAACAAGTTTACCATCTAATGCTTTATAGCCATAACCTAATGAGCCGCCTGCACTGTATATATCATTAATATCAATAGTGTATCTGCCATTTGCCTGCTGAATAAGACTTACTGGGTTTAACATTATTTTTGACATACCAGTTCTATAATCACCTTGTGCATTAGATAAATACATATTCTGCCCAAAATAGCCTACATAGTTAAGAAATGAGTTGCCAAAATTAGCAGAACCGCCAAAACCTACATAGAACATATGAGCTGTTTTATCAAAAGCATCAATATGTTCTGATGCATTTTCATTATGATACATATATGCACCATAAGAACCAAAGAATTTAATATTAAAATTATCTTTTGAAAGAGTATATGCAAGCTCTAATCTCGGAATAAAATTAAACATATATGATGCTGAATCAATGGTATCATAAGCTGTAAATGGATTACTAGATGCATCAGTAGTTTGATATGAATATTCAAAACTATCTTTATAAGCTGCATCATCACCAGAACCAAAACCAATTTGCGGCATAACAATAGCTATTTCAAAACCTCTAATACCATATCTAAACTGTAATCTTCTTTTATTAGCAACAGCACCATAGTCAATCATACACTGACCATCATTTGATAACTGCCCATAATTATAAAAAGCAATATTATTGTCTCTACCTGCTAAAAAGTAGTGGTCGGACTGACCATTAATATTGTATTTCAGATAAAATTTTCTAACTGGGTCACCAAGACCAGCTTCAATAGTACCTGATACATTTTTGTAACTCATTGTTACACCAAAATTTGATGACCCTACAAATGCATAAGAACCAAAAGAATGCTGACCCCCACCAATTAATGTTGATGAGTAAATTGGTGTAGCTTCCTTAGATGAATAAGTATAGAAAGCATCTGCATAAAGGTTACCATAAATATTTGCTTTAAAATCCCCAGAAGTAAACTCCACAGCAAACACAGGCACTGCACAAAGTGCCATCAACCATGAAAATATTAACTTTCTCATGTTATCCTCCTAATAACCGTACTTAAAAATTATACATCTATTTTATACATAATTTCTACATTATTGTCAATAATAATAATTATTATTACCCTGTATTATAAACAACTTATTTAAAATAGATTTAATAAATAATACCGGGATATTGAAAAGTGCCTTTACTATTAATATCTATTTGGATACAGTTATTGCCTTTTCTACTTTTTTCACTTTTTATATCACCAGAAAGCAGCCCACCCTTATATATTTTACATCTAAATTTATTATCGTCTGCATGGGATTTAACTACTAAAATTCCAGTTAATGGTGCCTGGCAGGTAAATTTTGCATCGCTTGTATTAAATTGTGAGCAGTCCTTGTTATACCTGCCATACTGCCCTTTTAAATGGGCATTCATCTCCTGTTTATTTGGAAAAAGTATTATATCTACAGGCTCTGCTGAAAAAAATTCAACATCTATAATAAGATTGCTGTTATCTTTTCTTGATAAATCAAAAGCCCACACTTGATTCTGTCTTAAAGTTAATTCCTTATTTGCTAGTGGTGCAGAGTGTAAATCATTTATTAAAGCATTATACATATCTCCATTACTAATTCCACACGCATAATTATAAAACTTATTATTATCTTTTTTAATATATGTAGATATACCACTGTGAAGTAAAAGTGATGAATACAATAATGCCATATCTAAATATGTACCTTCTCTATTATTAAATGCAGTATATGGGTTTGGAGAAGTATAGTCTGTGCTGTTATCTATTATAAAACTTGAACGGACATATTTATAAATTTCCAGTGTTTTACAAGCTTTATCATCACTAAGGCATGATGAAGTGATTTTTTTTGTAAAATTAATTAAGCTAAAATCATTTTTTATAAGATAATCATTAATATGGCTTCGTTTTTTGCTTGTTGAATAATAAGAGGATGATGTAATATCATCCACATTAACATCTATTACAAACATATATAAAAAACCAAATATAACAAACAGCCCTATAACAATATATGTAATAGCTTTTATCACTTTAATATATCCTTCTATAATTATGTATTAAAAAAGTATTATCATAAAATTTTATAAAAAATCAATTAAATTATAAAATATTTGGCTTGTTTTTTTATAACAATTAGATTAAAAGATATTTGTATGGAGGTAAAATGAAAAAAATTGCTGTAATTACAAAAAACTTTCCACGCCATTTTGATTTTATTGTTTCGGTTATGGAAACAGGTTCATTGTGCGGAGTTGTAATGGTTTTAGATGATGATAATAATACATTTGTTAGAAATAATGATTTATTAAATAAGTATTATCAAAATTCAGAACACAAATTTTTTGGAAACAAATATAATAATATCTCCAGAATACACACTATTACTATTAAAAATGATGAAATAAACTCATCTAAAATATCATCATTTATTAATAATATAAAAGCAGATTTAGTAATTATTTTTGATGTTAATAATATAGATGATAGCACTTTAAGTGAAATTAAAAGTGATATATGGAAACTGCATTTTGGTTATGTGCAGCGCTTTGCAGGGTTTAATGGAAATATTCATGCTGCACTGGAAAATAAATCACAATCCATATGTACATCGTTAATAGAATTTAAAAATAATTTATATGCTGGCAGGATAATCCATCAAACACAGTCATTATTCAGGCAGGAAGATAATATTACAGATGCAGAGTATAGAAGCCTTAGAAAAATGATATTTGATATGGAAAAAATCATCAGCTTATATAATAATGACAGTATAAAATATTATGAAGCAGGCAGCAATACAACAATATATAATGAAAACGATATAACAACTGATGACATTAAAAAGTTAGTTGATACTGCTAATTTTCTTGCAAAAAACTTATCTGATAATGAAGAATTTGAATTTAAAAAACAAATATAATTTTATATGGAGTTAAAATGGACCAACACAGACTAGAAAAATGTAATAAACTAAGAGAAATGGGGTTAAATCCATATGTAAATTCCCATATTATATCTTCCCCTATTTCTGATATTTTAGAACGTTTTAGTAAAGAAGATGATGTTCTTCCTGAAAATGAAGAATTTAGTGCAGCAGGAAGAATTCTTGCTAAAAGAGAGTTTGGAAAAACAGCTTTTTTAACAATAAGAGATAGAAGTGGTATTATACAAGTATATATTAAAAAAGCACTGCTTTCAGAAAATGATTTTGAAGTATACACTCTTTCTGAAGTTGGTGATTTTATAGGTGTACAAGGTACTCTTTTCCGCACAAAAACAGGTGAATTAACTATCAGAGCCTTCCAGTACAGGCTTTTAACAAAAGCATTACGTGATTTACCAGAAAAATTTCATGGTTTAAAAGATGTGGAAACAAGATACAGACAGCGTTATCTTGATTTAATCGTAAATAACGATGTAAAAGATGTATTTATTAAACGCAGCCAGATAATTAAAGAAATAAGAGATTTTTTCACAAATCATGGTTTTATTGAAGTTGAAACACCTATGATGCACTCTCTTGTAGGTGGTGCTGCTGCAAAACCATTTATAACTCACCATAATGCATTAGATATGTCACTTTACCTGCGTATTGCTCCAGAACTTTACTTAAAAAGGCTTGTAGTTGGTGGTATAGAAAGAGTATTTGAACTTAACCGAAACTTTAGAAATGAAGGTGTTGATACAAAACACAACCCAGAATTTACTATGATAGAATGGTATATGGCTTATGCTGATTACAATATTCTTATGAATATGATAGAGGAGCTTGTTACTCATTTAGCAAAGAAAATTAATAACAGCGAAAAGCTTGAATATGGCGATTTAACTATAGATTTAACTCGTCCATGGGCAAGGCTTACTATGGCTCAAGCTATTGAAAAATATGGTAATATTTCCCAAGATGAGATATCTACTTATGAAAAGGCAAAACAAGTGGCACAAAATTTAAAAATTACTGTTGATGCTTCATGGGGACAAGGTAGAATAGTTTCTGAAATTTTTGAGGCAGTTGCTGAAGAAAAACTTATTAACCCTACTTTTATTATTGATTACCCAAAAGAGATATCACCTCTTTCAAAATCAAAAGAAGATAATCCAGAACTTACAGACAGGTTTGAATTATTTGTTGCTGGAATGGAACTTTCAAACGGCTTTAATGAATTAAATGACCCAATAGACCAAAAAGAGAGGTTTCAAAAACAAGTTGATTCTCGTAATGCTGGTGATGAAGAAGCCTGTATGATGGATGAAGACTATATTAGAGCATTAGAATACGGTCTTCCACCTACAGCTGGTGCTGGTATGGGGATCGACAGGCTTGTTATGCTTTTAACTAACAAGCAGTCTATAAGAGATGTACTGCTTTTCCCTTATATGAGAAATATTGATACTATATAATATCTTAGCTGCCTTATATATAAAGTATAAGGCAGTTTTTTTATATATTAAATATTAACTCTTTAAATAGTTTATAGCTTTTTAATTCTTTTTCTGTAATATTTTCTATATGGTTTACAAATAAGTCTAATACTGATATCTCATCATATGTATTTACTTTTATTTTTCTATATAATTCTTGATTGGAAAAGGCACGCATAATGGTATTTACATATGGTTTTGGAGTATATGCTTCTTCAGGTGCACATTTTTCACAAAAGTACTGCCCCATATACAAACTGCCCTGCTCTTGAATTATACTGCCACATTCAGCACATACATTAAAATTAAACATATGACCAGAGTTTTTCAGCAGTGCATATATACCAAAAAGATTAATTTTACTGTATTCTGCTGTTTTGTATTTTGTTATAATAGTCCAAATTACATTATCCTGCTGTTCTATATCATATAACCTGTCAAAAATATCAAAATAAAGGCTTAATCTTAAAGAAATAGCAGGAGTTGAAAGATATTCAACATAAGAAGTATCTATGCGGAATGAGTAAAATTTATTAAGGTTTGTGGTATCTTTTTTCAAAAAATCAAGTTCACCGGGAATAAAAGTATGAATACCTGATTTATTGCTATATGCTTTTGGAAGAAAAAGTTTTAATTTACCATAATCATATGAATAAACTGAAGCAATAGCAGAATTATCTGCATATTTTGTAATTTTATATATTACTGCATCACTAACTAATCGTTCCATAATTATAATATTGTAAGTAATACCATAGATATTGCAAAGTAAATTGTAAGCCCTGTAATATCATTTAATGCCGTAATAAACGGAGCTGATGCAATTGCTGGGTCAAATTTTAATTTCATTAAAGTTATAGGCACAATAGAGCCAGTAAGTGAAGCAAAAAGCATAGCTGCAAAAATTGCAACACCAACTATTATACCAATTTGTGCTGTGCCCTCCCATAAAGGAGCTGCAATACCTAAAAGTACACCGATTACAATACCCATTAATGCACCAACTACAAGTTCTTTAAATATTACCATGCCCCACCTGCTTGTATCTATCTTACCCATTGCAACACCTTGAATAATAACTGTTGCAGACTGGCTGCCCACATTACCACCCATAGCCATAACAATAGGCATAAATGATACAAGAATTGCAAAATCAGTTATTTTTTGCTGGAAAAATGCTACAACAATACCTGCAATCATCTCTCCAATAAAAGTAATAACAAGCCAAGGAAGCCTTGTGCGTGCAACTTTATATGGGCTTTTATCAAACATTAAATCATTTTGAGTAAGACCTGCCATGGCATATATATCTTCTGATGCTTGGTCTTTAATAATATCAATTACATCATCAATAGTAATAATACCACAAAGCCTGTGCTGTTCATCTACTACAGGAAGAGCTAAAAAGTCATATTTTTCAACAAGTTCTGCAACATATTCCTGAGTATCTGTAACCATAGCAGAAACCACATCTTTTATCATAATTTCTGATAATTTTTTATCAGGCGGGTTTAGTATTAACTGACGTAAGGAAAGCACACCAGCAAGGCGGTTTTCATCATCAACTACATATAAATAAAATACCATTTCTAAATCTTCTGCTTTATGTAAAAGTTTTGTAGCTTCTTTAACAGAAGTATCCATATGTAGTGCAAAAGCAGATGTATTCATTATAGAACCAGCACTGCCTTCTGGGTAATGCAACAGCTCTTCCACATCTAAAAGTTCATCATGGGAAATATACTGCAATAAACTTTGCTGTTTTTCTTTAGATATTATACGAAGAATGTAGGAAGCATCATCACTATCCATTTCAGAAATTAAGGCAGCAGCCTCTTCTGGTTTTAATTCATCAATTATATTGATAATATCTACATCCTGCATTTCAAGGATAATTTTTGCAATTTTAGAGCGGTCATCAATAAAAGACCATATTTTTTTCCTATCAATATCAGATAAATGGGTAATAATTAATGCTAAATCTGCATGGTGTAATTTATGAAGCAATTTTTCCAACGGTATTTTAGCATTACGACGAATAAGCTTTTTAACATTTTCAAGCTTAATACGCTCTTTAGAATCTAACATTAATATACCCCTTAAAATTTATCGTCCTGCATTATATATCACAAAATAATTTTTTTTTCAATAATACTTTGATAAATAAATTTTTAAATTTTTTACAATATTTACTTGCTTTATTTCAAAAAAAGACTATAATACTCTTAATAAGTGGTTGTGTTTTATAACCCAAAATTTTGAAAAAGGAGGACTATATGCGTAAAAGCATCATGATTCTTACACTTTCATTGTTGACTATCACAACTACTGCAACAATTGTAATGGCTCAGGAAAATGAAGAAGGCCGTAGATTTGGTAACTTCTGTTCTTCATGCCATGGTACAGCTGGTGCAGCAGTATCTGATGCTATACCATCTATTGGTGGTCAACATAAAGATTTCTTAAAAAACTCCATGATGGATATGAAACCTATTGTTGTTGATGGCAAAGAACAAGCACCAAAAAGGTATTCTACTCTTATGAAGATTTTCTTAAAAGGCTATTCTGAAGCAGAGATTGAAGCTATGGCTGATTGGTATTCAAGCCGTCCTTGGGTTCCTACATCATATCCATTAAACCAAGACTTAGTAGCAAAAGGCAAAGCAAGCACACAACTTGAAACTTGCACATCTTGCCATGGTGCTAATGGAAACAATGTAGAAGATGCTGGTATTCCACGCATAGGTGGTCAAGTTCCTACTTATCTTTATAATGCATTACTTGAATATAAAAATGATAAACGTATGACAGAAAGAGCATCAGAAATGGAATTAGTTAAAGAAATCAGCGATGAAGAATTAAAAGCATTAGCTGAATATTTTTCTTCTCTGAAATAATTAAGGGGTGTTAATATGAAAAAAATCTCAAGAAGAAGTTTTGTTAAAACAACAGCTGTTACAGCTGCATCCCTTTCATTATTTGGGCTTGCAGGATGTAAAAAAACAGAACAAAAACCTGCTGCAACTCAAGATGCTGCAGCACCAGTTGCAGAGAGTGCAAAAACAGGTCATACAGTAGTTATTGCAGGTGGTGGCTATGGTGGTGCTACTACTGCTAAATATTTAAAAATATTAAACCCTGCTATTAATGTTATATTAGTTGATAGAAATGCTGAACACGTTTCTTGTGCTATGAGTAACGAAGTTATTTTTGGACTTAGAGATATGAGTGAAATCACTATGCCTTTAAAAAGGTTAGCTGATAACCATGGTATTGATTTCAGACAAGCAGAAGTTACAGGGCTTGATAAAGAGAAAAAAGTATTAAAAACAAGTGCTGGTGATATTTCTTACGATAAATTAGTTGTATCTCCAGGTATCAGTATGGATTATGACCCTGCTCTTAACTTTACTGAAGATAAACAAGCAAAATATCCTCATGCTTGGATAGCAGGTAAACAAACTGAACAGTTAAGAGATATGGTAAGCCAAATCAAAGCTGGCGATACAGTTATATTTAGAACACCATTAGCATTATATCGCTGCCCACCTGGACCATATGAAAGGGCTTGTTTATTTGGTAATGCTGCTCTTAAAAAAGGTGCAAAAGTTATCGTACTTGACCCTAACCCACAAATAATGAGTAAAAAACCATTATTTGAAAAAGCATTTAACACTACTTATAAAGATGTATTAACATACATTCCAAGTGTAAATGTTACTGCTATTGACTACGATAAAAAAATCGTTAAAACAGATAAAGGTGATTTCCAAGGCACATTAATTAACTTTGTTCCAAACCAAAAAGCTGGTGAACTTGTGTTTACTTTAGGGCTTGTGGAAGAAGGTAAAAAATGGGCTAGTGTTGACCCTAAAACATTTGAATCTACACTTGCTAAAGATGTTTATGTTATTGGTGATGCTATTGATTCTGCACCAGTTACAGAAATGCCAAAATCTGGTACTATTGCAAACGCAACTGGTAAAGTAGTTGCTGAAAACTTAGTAAGGATTTTTGCAGGCAAAGAACCTCTTGTACCGTTTGTTGGTAACACTTGCTACAGTTTAGTTAGTGAAACTGAAGGTATTTGGATTGCTACACTTTATGAATATAGTGCAGAGAAAAATAAAATTGTTACTAGAAATGGTGCAAACGGTATACCTGAAGCTGCTTCTGTTGAAAATAAAGTTAACGGTCACAGCTGGGGGAACAATATTCTTATAGATACATTTATGTAATGCTTAATCTCCTGAATTAGAATTAACATTATTTAATGCATACGGCTCCATAATTATTTTAATTATGGAGCTTTTTTATTAATATTAAATAATTTTTAAATTAATAAATGACAAAACATAAAAAATATGTTATTATTCTTACTCACATTGGGGAAAAGATGGAAGAAAAAGAACTTAACCAACAGGTAGAAAATATTAACCAGGTTGATGATGAAATACTTGATTTAAATATTGACCCTGTTACTGAATTAAATGACAGCACTTCTGAAGATGCTCTGCAGCAGTACTTTAAAAGTATATCAGCATATAAGCCCTACTCTCATCAGGAAGAAATAGAGTTAGGTAACCGTATTCAAAAAGGTGATAAAGAAGCTCTTAAATTATTAATTCTTGCTAATCTAAAGTTTGTTGTTTCTATTGCAAATAAATATAAAAACTTAGATGTGCCATTGCTTGATTTAATTAATCAAGGCAATATTGGTTTGCTTGAAGCTGCCAAAAGGTATGACCCTTCTAAAGGTACAAAATTTATTACATATGCTGTTTGGTGGATAAAGCAGGCTATAGTTCAAGCATTAAATGAACAAGGCAGCACTATAAAACTGCCAGTTAAACATACCAACTATTTATATAAAATAAATTCTGCTACAGAAAAACTTACTAAAGAACTTGGCAGAGCACCTTCCACAAAAGAATTAAGTGAAGCAACCTCTATTCCAGAAGATGATATTGAAGAGGTGCTTATGGCCTCAAAATCATACCTTTCTCTAGATAATTATATAGGTAATGAAGAGGATAAAACATTTTTAGAATCCTTAGAAGATGAAGATACTAATGTGGAAAAAGCTATTATTGCAAAAACTTTAAAATCTTCAATTGATGAAATTATCTCAAGCCTTGACCCTAGGGAAGCTGAAATCATTATGAAAAGATACGGTTTTGATGGAGAAACTCCTAAAACACTTGAAGAACTTGGTGAAATGATGGGGGTATCCAGAGAACGTGTAAGACAGCTTGAAAACAGAGCATTGGAAAAACTTAAAAAGAAAGCTTTAAAAAAACGTCTTAATGACTATTTAAACTAATATTAATTATATATAATTATATATAATTATATCCGCTATATATTATCCATAAAAAATAAATCTTTAGATATATTCAATAGTTATAAATTCGTAATATTGTATTACTGCATTAATTTCCTTGTATCTTTTATATAAATATATTATATATTCCTTGAACAATTATTTTTTGGGATATATATGAAACGAGAATCATTAGGGCATTTAATTGCTTTTTTTACTGTCTTTGTATGGGGGCTTACTTTTGTATCTACAAAAGTGCTTCTTGATTCATTTACACCAGCAGAGATACTTTTTATACGTTTTTTACTTGGGTTTATTGCCCTTTTTATTATTTACCCTAAAAAAGCTAAAATATTTAAAATAAAAGATGAAATATTATTTATTGCAGCAGGTCTTTTTGGAATATGTTTATATCTGCTTTTGGAAAACACTGCTCTTTCATACACATTTGCCTCAAATGTTGGTATGCTGGTTTCTATTTCACCATTTATCTCCGCCCTGCTTGCTTATTTATTTTTAAAAGATGAAAAATTAAATTTTATGTTTTTTCTTGGAATGGTTTTAGCATTAACTGGGGTTTCTTTTATTATATTTAATGGTACTGTTGTGCTGGAAATTAACCCACTTGGTGATATATTAGCTCTTTTAGCTGCTGTTTCTTGGGCATTTTATTCTTTATTTGTTAAAAAAATAAGTTTTTTAGGCATCCACCCAGTGCAATCTACAAGAAAAATATTTTTTTACGGACTGCTTTTTACACTGCCCTATCTTTTATACACTGGTTTTCATATTGAACAAGAAGATGTATTAAATATTAAAAATATTAGTAATTTACTATTTTTAGGGTTTGGTGCTTCTGCATTATGTTTTGTTACATGGTCTTATGCTGTAAATATATTAGGAACAGTCAAAACAAGTATATATATTTATTTTATACCTGTAATGACTGTTATTTCATCCATGATTATATTAAATGAAAAATTAACATTATATTCTGTAATAGGTATAATACTTATTGTAACAGGTTTGTTTCTATCAAATAAAAAGCATTAACCTAGTGCAGTATCTAAAAATGTCATTAATAGAAAACCAGACATCATACCAATTGTTGCCCCATGAGAATGGGTATCAGACTGAGATTCTGGTATTAATTCTTCTACCACAACATATATCATAGCTCCTGCTGCAAATGAAAGGGTGTAAGGAAGAAGAAATGACATATGAAAAGCAAAATATGCACCTAATACAGCAGCAATAGGCTCTACAAACCCAGAAAACTGCCCTATGAAAAAACTTCTGCGTCTGGAATATCCTTCTTTTCTTAAAGGAATAGAAACTGCTGCGCCCTCTGGTAAGTTTTGTATCCCTATACCTAAGGCAACTATCATAGCTGAAGCAAGCGTAACACCTTCATTTGCCATAGCACCAAAAGCGATACCAACAGCAAACCCTTCAGGTATATTATGCAGAGTAATTGCAAATACAAGTAAAATACTTTTTTTAAGATTACTGTTCATCCCTTCTGGTTTACCGTCTTTAGAGTTTGGGTGAAGATGGGGAAGCAGTTTATCCATAATCATAAGTACAATACCGCCTGCTGCAAACCCTAGTATAAGAGGCATCCATTCTATCATACCTGCTTCTTTTGCAATTTCTTGAGCAGGAAGCAAAAGTGACCAAAAAGATGCTGCCACCATAACGCCTGCTGCAAACCCAAGCATAATGTTTAATACATTTTTATTTATTGTTTTAAAGAAAAAAACTAAAGCAGCACCTGCTGTAGTCATCCCCCATGTAAAAAGCCCTGCCATTAATGCAAGAAGTATTGGATTAGTTTCCATATTAAAACCTCATCATAATATAACCTACTTAACTATATCAGGTGAAATATACCACAAATCTAAATGTATAGCAGTAAAAGATATTATTGTAATAATTATCCATAATGTAACTGAAACAAGCAGTGAGCGTACACCAACTTTAGAGAGCTCCCCTATTGTAAGACCTGCACCAACTAAAAATAATGTACCAGTCATTAAATGTTTGCCAACAGTTGAAAGGCTGTGCCATAAACTTTCCCCTGCTGGAATAAGAGTTGTTATAATACCTGCCACTAAAAAGCCTATTAAAAACCAAGGAAAAGGTGGTTTAGTTTCAGATTTATTAAATTTTGCCATTCCTAAAGAAAGAGGAAATATCCACAATGCTCTAGTAAGTTTTACAGTAATAGCAATACCTGCTGCGATTGCTCCATATTGAGTGGCTGCACCAACAACACTTGATGTATCATGAATTGCAATTGCAGCCCACAACCCAAATGATGCTTCATCCATACCTAATAAATGACCAAGTGGTGGAAAAATAATCAGCCCTATGGCATTCAGTAAAAATACTACTGCCATAGATACTGCTGTTTGGCTTTGCGTTGCATTAATAGCTGGTGCCATAGCAGCAATAGCACTACCACCACATATTGCTGTACCACTTGTTAATAATATTGATAAATTTTTCTCAATTTGAAATATTCTTCCAAGCAGCAGCCCTATTATCATTGTCATAGCAATAGATGTAAATGTTATACCAATAGAAGTAAACCCAACTTTTAAAATTACACCTATTTGCATACCAAACCCTAAAAGAATTACAGAAGTTTGAAGTAATTTTTTTGAGATTTTACCTGTAACATCTTTTACAGGGTTACCAAAAATAAGTGCTATTGCAATACCTATTATTAACCCAATAGCTGGATAATCTGTAGTAATAGAAAGAACTAATGCAACAGCAAACCAAAATAATTTATAAGATAATATTTTTTTCATTTTTCTAATCTATTTATTTCTTGTAAACTTCTTAACCTGCTTACAGCTGTTTGAGCTGCTTTTATACCATTTGCAGCAGCTAAGGCAGCATCTATTGTTGTAACATATGGTATATTATATTTTACAGCACTTTTTCTAATTAATGCCCCATCACTTTTTAATGACCTGCTTCCCGGTGTATCAATAATTAAATTAAGCTCACCATTAATAATAAGGTCTGTAATATTAGGCCTGCCTTCACTTTCTTTAAATATAAATTCAGATTTAATATTATTGCTTTGTAAAAAGTTATGAGTACCACCTGTTGCAATAATTTTAAACCCTATGCTTTCTAAAACTTTTGCAGTTTCAAGTAATTTATCATCCTTTTTATCACAAGAAAGAAGTACTGTACCTTTTAATGGCATACACAAACCAGATGATTCTTCTGCTTTATAATAAGCATATTCAAAAGTATCTGCAATACCCATTACTTCACCTGTTGATTTCATTTCTGGCCCTAAAACAGGGTCTGTATTAGAAAATTTATTAAATGGTAATACTGCTTGTTTTACAGCATAAAAATCAAACTCAGGTTTTTTAAGGTTAAATGAAGCAAGGCTTCTGCCTTCCATTAAAAGAGTAGCGACTTTTGCCATTGGTATGCCTGATACTTTTGATACAATAGGCACTGTTCTTGATGCCCTAGGGTTTGCTTCAAGTACATATATAACATTATTTTCTACAGCAAACTGCACATTGATAAGCCCTACTACACCTAATTCTATGGCAATTTTTTTCATATATGTTTCTATTAACTCTTTTTGCTGTTCTGTAAGCCTTACAGGTGGGATAACACAGGCTGAATCACCAGAATGCACCCCTGCCAGTTCAATGTGTTCCATAATAGCTGGTACAAACGCATCTTTTCCGTCACATAAAGCATCTGCCTCACATTCAAGAGCATTATTTAAAAACCTGTCTATTAATAATGGTTTATCTTCACTTATTTCTATATCTTTAGAAATATAATCTTTTAATTCCTGAGCGTTATTAATAATAGCCATACCCCTGCCACCAAGTACATATGATGGGCGTATAATTACAGGGTAACCTATACCTGATGCAATACTTTCAACTTCATCAATACTAGAAGCTGTACCTGCTTCTGGCATTTTAATATTTAATTTATCCATAAGCCTTGCAAAAAGTTCTCTATCTTCAACAGATGCAATAACTTCTGGTTTTGTACCAAGCATATTCACGCCTGCTGACTGCAATTTTTTTGCAATGTTTAATGGTGTTTGACCACCAAACTGTACAATTGCTCCCATTGGTTTTTCAAAATTATATATTTCTATAACATCTTCAACAGTTAATGGTTCAAAATATAGCCTGTCAGAAGTATCATAATCTGTTGACACTGTTTCTGGGTTACAGTTTACAATAATAGTTTCATACCCTGCTTCTTTCATAGCAAATGCAGCATGAACTGAGCAGTAATCAAACTCAATACCTTGACCTATCCTATTCGGACCACTGCCTAATACCATTACTTTTTTCTTATTATTATCTGCTGCCTGCTCGCCTTCATCTCTATTATAAGTAGAATAATAGTAGCAGGCACTTGAGTAGCCTGTTTTTTCATCTTTTTTAACACCAGAAACCCATATAGGTAAATATACAGGGCGTACACCTATATCATGACGGCGTTCTCTAACAACTTTTTCTTTAGTCTTTAAAAGGTCTGCGATATATTTATCAGAAAACCCATCTTTTTTTGCACGGTATAGCACATTATCTGGAATAGAAACAATAGTATAAGATTCTATTTGATTTTCTAAATCTACAATTTCTTTCATCTGTTCAATGAAATAATGCTTGATTTTAGTAATATTATGGAGTTCATCAACAGTCATACCTTTTTTCAATGCTTCATACATTATCCATTGACGCTGGCTTGATGGAGTATATAAAAGGTTTCTTAATTCATCTAAAGATTTCTCTTTATACTCTTTAACATTACCAAGCCCAAATCTGCCATTCTCAAGGGAACGTATAGCTTTTAAGAATGCTTCTTTATATGTGGCACCTATACTCATAACTTCGCCGACAGCTTTCATCTGAGTACCAAGTTTATCTTCTTCCTGTGGGAATTTTTCAAATGCCCAGCGTGCAAATTTAATAACAACATAATCACCATTTGGAACATACTTATCAAGTGTACCAAATTTATAATGAGGTATTTCATCAAGAGTAAGCCCTGCTGCAAGTTTTGCAGAAATATATGCAATTGGAAACCCTGTTGCTTTAGAAGCAAGTGCTGAAGAACGAGAAGTTCTAGGGTTAATTTCAATAATAACTATCCTATCAGTTTTTGGGTCATGGGCAAACTGTACATTTGTACCACCTGTCACCCCTACGCTGTGGGCAATATCCCATGCATGTTTTTGTAATCTATTTTGTACATCTTCGCTTATAGTAAGCATAGGTGCTGCACAAAAGCTATCCCCAGTATGTACACCCATTGGGTCAATATTTTCAATAAAGCATACAGTGATTATCTGCCCCTTACTATCTCTTACAATTTCAAGTTCTAGTTCTTCCCAGCCTGCCACACTTTCTTCAATTAATACTTGGTTTATTAAAGAGGCAGTAATACCATTTGAAGCAACTTTTCTAAGTTCTGTAGCATTATATACAAGACCGCCCCCTGTACCGCCAAGAGTATAAGCAGGACGCACTACAACAGGATACCCTAAATCATTTGCTATTTTTTCAGCTTCTTCAACAGTGTAAGCAGGAATACTTTTTGGCATATCAACGCCAATTTTTTCCATTGTTTCTTTAAAGATAATTCTATCTTCGCCTCGTTCAATGGCCTCAAGGTTAATACCAATAACTTCAACATTATATTTTGCCAAAATACCAGCTTTAGAAAGCTCCATAGTTAAATTTAAACCAGTTTGCCCACCAAGGCTTGGAAGTAGTGAATCAGGCCTTTCTTTTGCAATTATTTCTTCAAGCCTTTTCACATTTAAAGGTTCTATATATGTAACATCAGCAGTATTTGGGTCTGTCATAATGGTTGCAGGGTTTGAGTTTACAAGTACAACTTCATACCCTAATTCTTTTAATGCTTTACAAGCCTGAGTGCCAGAATAATCAAATTCACAGGCTTGCCCTATTACTATAGGACCAGAACCAACAATTAAAACCTTTTTAATATCTTCCCTTTTTGGCATACTTTACTCCTAAATGTTATACAATTTTAAACAAACCATTTTACTATTACGAAATATTTTTGTAAAGAATAATTATAAACAATTACTACATATTTGTATGTAATTAAAATTTTCCTTTATTTTAAAGGGCTATAACATATTAATAACAAAAAAATTATTTTTTTTAAAAAAAGTACTTGACTAAAAATAAAATATATGGTTATATTCTCACACGCCAAATGGTGATGCCCAGATAGCTCAGTCGGTAGAGCAGAGGACTGAAAATCCTCGTGTCGATGGTTCGATTCCGTCTCTGGGCACCATTCCTGCTCTCTTATTTTATCCTTAAAATTTATCTATTTTGAACTTATGCAATATTTCCACACTGTTTTTATGACTTTATTATTTAATATTTTCATGATTTTTTGTATATGATACAACCTTATACAGTTTACATTTAGGAATCTTTTAATGAAGAATAGTTAAAATAAAAAAATACTGCAACTAAACAGTTATTAACGAAGCTTGGTTACAGCAGTACATGTTATCTATTAATATGACCAACCCATCCGCTTATATTACCATAATAATCAAGTTCAATAAATATATCTTTATATTTGTTATAAATTTGGTAAATTCTAAAAACGATTGCGAAAAAAAGTGGTTGTTTGAAGCGAACCCCATTTATTGGACAAATAAATGGGGTTCGGCTCATAAGCCCAAGCCTTTATAATTGTCTATTAAATATAGAATTATCTTACATATGTTTATTTAATGCATCAATATATACGCCTTTTGGCTGCATACCAATAAACTGTTCAACAATTTTACCACCTTTTAAGATGATGACAGTTGGGATACTCATAATACCATAAGCTGCTGCTAACGCTTGGTTTTCATCCACATTTACTTTACCGATTTTAACTTTATCGCCCATTTCTTTGTGTAATTCTTCAATAGTTGGTCCTAATAATTTGCAAGGTCCACACCAAGCTGCCCAAAAGTCTACAAGAACAGGTTTATCGCTATTTAAAACCTCTTCTTTAAAATTGTTATCATTAAATTCTAGTGCCATAATAGCCTCCTTTTAATTAATACTAAATTTATCTTTTTTTAAAAAAAAGTCAATGGAAAATACAAACTTTTTTATGAACACACCTTTCGCAAATATCATTTCTTGAATATTGACAATCACTTATAATACCTAATCTCGTCAAAGAAAAATCATATTTTGCAGGGTCTTCCATATTTAAGCTCTTAAAAAAATCTGTAACTTTAATAACAGCATTTTTTCCTTTCTCATTATCCCCTATTATACCAAGATTGGCAGACATTCTAAGAATATGGGTATCTGTAGGCATATAAAGGCTTTGTTTATTAAAACCATCCCACAGGCCAAAATCAACATCATCATGTCTTACCATCCACCTTAAAAACATATATAATCTTTTAGATGCAGATTTTCCGGGAACTGGCAGTAAAAAATTAAGCCCATTAGTAATATTATCAATATGAGAACGCAGTAAAATAATACCTTTATGAATATTTTCTACAGATAATGCATCTGCTTTTTTAAACAGGTTAAAAAGACTGCCATATTCTTCATATACTCTTTTCATAAGAGATGAGTATGATGCCACATCATCTTTTGTTTGAAATCTGTAATATAATTTGTCACTAGGCTGTGTATTTAACTTAAATGGGTCGCTTCCTGCATATTCAAAATATTTATACAAAAAACCTTGAATAGCTTTCATATTACCATAAGCAAATGATGCAGCAGTAAAAGCAATAAACTCAACATTTCCTGCTATTTCATGGGGAAATCTTATTGGGTCGCTAAAAATATATTCTTTATTATTATAATATTTATACAAATATTCTAAAAATTTATATATTTCATCTTTACTATTTTCTGTCATCTTTTACAACCTGATGCCTTGTTATATCAATCTGCTCTAATGGCATAAATTGCTTTAGCATTTCTATTAAATTAAATCCACCAGCATTTCCTGCTGATAATACAATTTTTCCACTTTCTTTATCATATGAAATCATATAATCTTTTATGTTTACTTCTTTTAAATTGCCTTTTTTATCTTTTTTATAATAAAGAGCTTTTTGATTTTCAAAAGCATCTGCAAATATTTCATTTGTATTTTTTTCTAAAATATAAGTTGATATAAACTCTGTACCTGTTTTTAATGTATCTATCTTCCTTATACTTTTTGCTTTCAAACCTTTTGGAAGATATGTATTAAAAATATCTATAAATTTATCCATATTAAGTGGGGCAGCTTCAAAGCTCATAACCTCATTTTCACCTGCCATACCAACAGGAAGCGGTATCCAAGTATTTACTTTAGGATGCGGGTTAAAACCTTGGCTGTAAGATAAAATAACACCACTTACTAATAAGCTGTGTATAAATATCCTATTTAAATCAAGGGCTGAAAAAAATATACCTGTGCCATATTTTTCATAAATTACTTCATACTGCTCATAGTTTGTAATTTTTTGCACTTCCTGTAAATCTTCTATTAGTTCTTTTGATTTATTTGGATGCAGGCTTTTAAAATCGCACACACCACATGCAAAACAGTCACCATGTCGGCAGTCTTTTGTAGCATCACCTTTTTCTGCCTTTTTTACTTCCCTTTCATAAAACTTATCTGATACTCCTGTTAATATATTACCCCACGGAAGTATTTCTTCTGAATTATAGCCCTTAGATGCTTTTGCTTGAATATCAATACCAATATTATTACAACATTCAACCCATTTATTATAATCAAAAAAATCATCCCAAGCATCAAGATAAAATCCCTGCTCTACCACATATTCTAAAGCATTAGATACTTCTTCATCACCGCGAGATAAAAATGCCTCTAATAAACTCATTCTAGTATCGTGGAACTTAAACTTAAACTTACGTTTCCTTAGCTCATCTTTTAGCATATACATTCTGCGTTCAAGTTCTGATTTTTCAACCTGTCCAAAACGTTGAAATGGAGTGTGTGGTTTTGGCACAAAGTGAGATACTGAAACAGAAATATCAAAACCACCTTTTTTAACCTGCTGTACTGCTTTTTTTATTTTTGAAGCAGTATCTGCAATACCTAAAATATCTTCATCGGTTTCATAAGGAAGCCCTATCATAAAATAAAGCTTTACACCGTTATAACCATTTTCTGCAGCCATTTGGCAGGCTGAAAGTATTTCTTCTTCTGAGATATTTTTATTTATAATATCACGCATTCTCTGGCTGCCTGCTTCTGGAGCTATTGTAAAACCAGATTTTCTAACCTTAGAGATTTCCCGAAATAAAGTATCTGAAACACTGCTTGCCCGTAATGATGGTGTAGAAAGTGATACATTTTTTGAAGATAATATTTTATTTAAATTTAAAATCAATGGTTCAATTTGAGAAAAATCACCAGTTGATAATGATAAAAGCGATGCTTCTTGATATCCTGTGGCATTTATCTGCTTGAATACATCCTCTACAATATTTTTCGTATCTCTTTCCCTAACAGGTCTGTATATCATGCCTGCCTGACAAAACCTGCACCCTGCAGTACATCCCCTTGCAATTTCCACAGAAACCCTGTCTTGAATAGCTGGTATCAACGGTACAATAGGAGCATATTCCATATTATTTGTATTAAAATCTTTATAAATATCACGCATTACTTTTTTATTTTTATCAATCAAAGGTATATATAAAAACGGATATTCATTTAATATTTTTAATATATCAGTTTTTTTAGTATTTTTTTCTTTTAATTCTTTTATATGTTCTAAAACTTTTGGTAAATTAATATCACCTTCACCAATATAGAAAACATCAATAAATGGTGTAAGTGGTGCAGGGTTATACATACATGAGCCACCTGCCATTATAATTGGGTCATCTTCTGTTCTATCAATAGATTTATATGCAATACCAGAATATTTTAATATGGCAAGTAATGTGGTATAGCTCATCTCATAATGAGTAGAAAAACCTAAAACATCAAATTCTTTTAGTGGTTTATGAGTTTCTAAACTTACAAAAATATCTTTTCCAAAATGCTCAAGTGCATCTTTCCATGGTGCAAAAAAACGCTGGCAGTATATTTTATCTGAATTATTAATACGTTCATATAAAATTTTATAACCTACATGACTTGAGCCTATTTCATATATATCTGGAAATATAAGGCAAAAATCAAGCAGATTTTTATTATTTTTCACACAAGAATTAAGTTCCCCGCCAATATATCTAACTGGTTTGGAAACATTTAAAAGCTGCTTTATATTCATATAAATAATTACTCCGTAATTGAATATCTTCTAAGTTGTACTGAATTTACTATACCCATCATAGTAAAAAATGATAATAATGATGTACCACCATAACTTACAAATGGCATAGGAATACCCACAATAGGAAGAATACCAACTGTCATACCAGCATTTACTATAAACTGAAAAAATACATAGCAGGCAACCCCTATGGCTATTAGCTTACCTGAGGCTTCCTTGCTTTTAATGGCAATATTTAGTATTTTAAAAATTAGAAACAAGAAAAGCAGTATAACTATAGTACCACCAATAAGCCCCTGCTCTTCATTAATTACTGAATATATAAAGTCTGTATGGCTTTCTGGTAAAAAACTTAAATGGGCTTGTGTTCCACCTAAAAACCCTTTACCATTTATACCACCACTACCAACAGCCACTTTTGACTGCTCTGCGTGATAACCATCACCTTTTTTATCCTGCACAAGCCCTAAGAATACCAATACACGTGTCTGCTGATAATCATGCAAATGCTGCCACCCAACTGGTATAATAATTATCACAGCAAGTAAAGCAATCACAAATACATGACGTTTTACTCCTAATATAAAAAGTACCATAGCCCACACTGCTACATATGTAAGAGATGTTCCTAAATCTGGCTGTTCGTATACAAGTATAAAAGGAGGCAATAACATCCATGATTTTTTTATAATCTTTAGTAAATCTAAACGCTTGCCATCAAAATCCATAAAAAGCCAAGCAAGTGTTAAAATCCAAACTATTTTAAATATTTCTGAAGGCTGCAATCTAAACGGACCTATACCAATCCACCTTTGAGCACCCATTTTAATATGACCTAATATTAAAACTATAAGTAAAATAAAAACACCAATACCATATATTATTGGTACAAATCTTATTAATTTTCTATAATTTACATAACTCATTACAAAAAATGACACAAGACCTAAAAATAACCATATAAGTTGACGTTTATAGAAATTATCTGTTTCATTTGTATATGGGTTATAACCAGCACTATAAATAGAAAAAATACCAATACATGCCAAAACAAGTATTGTAGCAAGTAATACATAATCTGTTTCAAATAAATATTTCTTAAATTTTGCAAACATAATTATTCCCTTTATTTACTCTAATCTGGTGTAACATAGCCCATATCAAGCATTTTTTCCATAATCTGCCCACCAAGTGGAGCAGCACTTGTACCGCCACCACCACCATTTTCTGCTAAAACTACAACAACATATTTAGGGTCTCTGGCAGGAAAAACTCCAGTAAACCATGCATTATCTCTATATTCTTCTGGTATTTCATCTTTTTTATAACGTTCAGTGACTTTTGAACTTACAACTTGAGCAGTACCAGTTTTACCACCTATTTTCATTTCTTTAACTGCTGCTCTTCTTGATGTGCCACCACGTTTATAAACAGCATCAATTAAGCCTGCCATAATATTATCACGTATTTCTTTAGGTACATTTATTTGGTGCTTTAATTCTGGCCCTTTTTCTATATATTCATTTGTATCACGTTTTCTAATACCTTTCACAATGCGTGGTTTATAAATTTTACCACCATTAAAAATACCAGACATCATTACACCAATTTGTAGTGGCGTTGATGTCATATAACCCTGCCCAATAGATGTATTTACAGTATCACCCGGATACCATATATCACCAATTACCTGTTTTTTCCACTGCCTTGAAGGAAATACACCTGTTTTTTCATTTGGTAAATCTATACCAGTATATTCTCCAAGGGAAAATAATTTAGAATAATATTCTATTTTATCAATATCTAAAGCAAGCCCTAAATTATAAAAATATATATCACAAGACTGAGCTAGAGCCTCCTGCATATTTACATTACCATGACCAGACCTTTTCCAGCATCTGTATGAAAAATATGAGTTTAAATGAAATGTTCCCAAACATTTATATGTGCTTTTTACATCAACTGCTTTTTCTTCAAAACCAGCTAAAGCCATAATAACTTTATAAACAGAACCCGGAGAATACTGACCTTCTATTGGTCTGTTTACTAAAGGGCTTCTTTTATCTCGTTGAATTTTTGCCCACTCTGCCTCATTTAAATAAGGTGTAAAAACATTTAAGTCATAACTTGGAGCAGAATATAATGTTAATAATGAATTATCATGAATATCTAAAACTACTATTGCTCCTTTTTTATCAGTCATAAGTTCTGATACATATTTTTGTAATTCAGAATCTATTGTTAATACTAAATCATTACCAGCTATTGCAGGGTCTTCATTTAATATATTTACAATTCTACCTCTGGCATCTCTTTCAATTTCCATAGAGCCAGACATACCGCGAAGTTCTTCTTCATATTGAAGTTCCACACCCATAGTACCAATATTACTACCACGCTTATAGATACCTTTATTTTTTTCAATATCTGCTTGCGTTGCTTCACTTACATATCCTAAAATATGGCTGAAAGCCAAACCGTCAGCGTATTTGCGTACAGAGTGCAGTTCAACACTTAGTCCAACAAAATTATCAGCATATTCTTCAAAGTATGCTATATCTTCCTGTTTTAAACCTCTGCTGATTAAAATTGATGAAACCCTTTTGTCCTCCCATGCTTTTTTTACAGCCTCCATATCAAAATCAACGATTTCTTTAATTCTTGAAAGCATGCTTAAAACATCATCACCACGCCTGATATCTTCTTTATTTAATACTAAATCATATGTAGGAGCATTACTTACAAGAAGATTCATCTTTGAATCATAAATAAATCCACGTTCAGCAACAATATCTCTTGTAGTGATTCTATTACGGTTAGCATCAACATAAAGCTGCTCATATTGTATAACCTGCAATATAAAAAGACGAGCAAATAATATTCCTGCAAATATTACAAAAAGAACAAAAATAAATACAATTCGTTTTTTATAATAACCTAAAAGGTCATCCTTTAACGCTGCGAAAAGCACGGCTAAACTCCATAATAAAATAGCATACTGTAAATACAATAAAATCTACTGCACATAACTGCAAAATATATAAAAATGATATTCCCAGTTTGTAATCTAAGACAATAGAAAGAAAAAGATTATAAGTTAATATAGAAAATATGCTGTATAAAAATGTAGTTAAAGTTGATTTAGAATCAAATTTATATTCTGAAAACATTTTAATAAGTGATAAAAATAAGAAGAATAATACATTTAAACCAATGTATGAAGCAATAATATAATCAGAATAAAGCCCAAAAATTATGGAATATGGAATATACGTCTTCTCATCTATTTTACTGGATATAAGTACGTAGAGTATAACAGAAAAATTTACACTAGATAAGAATGTAAATATAGTACGTGAAAAAACAAACCACAAAACTAATATTAATATAATAGATACATATCTATTTTTGATAATCTTTAGCAATGAATACATGTTCCAATTTATAATAATCTTCTGATTGTTCTATATAAACCTTCTGAAATAAACCTGATTTATCTTCTTTACCTTTTATTACTTCAGAAACCTTACCTACTCTAACACCTTTCGGAAAAAGTTTTCCTAAACCTGATGTTACAAATATATCCCCAACTCTTACATCATCAAGCCTGTCATAATAATCAACATAAAGACGGCCTTTACCATCCCCACGCATAATACCAGTCACTCTAGTTCTGCTGTTCATTACACTAACATTTGATGAAATATTAAGAAGTATATCTACTTCACTTGTTGTAGCATAAACAGAAGATACTCTGCCAACTAAACCTTGAAAACCAATGACAGGGTCATTTTTTTCAACCCCATCAACACTGCCAACATCAATAGTGATAGTTTTTGTATAACCATCGCTTGTACCGATTACATTAGCAGGCATCTGTTTGAAATCATAAGTTCTGTAGAAACGAATAAGTGCTTCAAGCCTTTCACTTTGGCTTAATTTTTCCACAAGTAATGTATTTTCTAATGTAAGGTTATCTATTATTTTCCTATATTCATCGTTTTGTTTTTTGACATTTATAAGGAAAACATAAGAATTCCAGATATTACCTATACCAGAAAACAATTTATTTGTATAATATACTACTGGGTTTACTATATTACCTAGTAAACCCCTAAAAGGACCTTCAACATTAACATTTCTTGCTTGTAATATCATTACAACCAATATAATAACAATAACAAGAAACAGCCTTTTCCATTTAAACATTTCTTATTCTACAGCAACCTTTCTAAGCAGGTCAATATCATCAAGCACTTTACCAGAACCTAATACAACTGCTTTTAAAGGGTCATCTGATACAATAATTGGTAAGCCTGTTTCGTGAGAAAGACGTTTATCTAGATTTTTAAGTAACGCACCACCACCTGTAAGCACAATACCTCTGTCTACAATATCAGCTGAAAGCTCTGGTGGAGTTTGCTCTAGAGCTATACGAACAGCATCAACTATTTTTGTAATAGATTCTTTTAATGCTTCTCTAATTTCAGAATCAGAAATCTCAATTGTTTTTGGTATACCAGTAACTAAGTCACGGCCTTTAATTTCTGTTTTAATTTCATTTTCTAAAGGAAAAGCAGAGCCTAATTTAATTTTTAAATCTTCAGCAGTAGCTGTACCAATAAGCAGATTATACTGACGTTTAATATAGTTTACTATATTATCATCCATTTCATCGCCACCAACTCTAACAGAGTTTGCATAAACTATACCAGATAATGAAATAACAGCTACTTCTGTAGTACCACCACCTATATCTACCACCATATTACCTGATGGCTCTTGGATAGGAAGCCCTGCCCCAATAGCTGCTGCCATTGGCTCTTCAATTAAATAAACTTCTCTAGCACCTGCTTGAATAGCAGAATCTTTAACGGCTCTTTTTTCTACTTGTGTAACACCCGATGGGATACAAATAACCATACGTGGGCGAACTAATGCTCTGCGGTTATGAACTTTAAGAATAAAATATCTAATCATTTTTTCTGTAGTATCATAATCAGCAATAACACCATCTTTCATAGGACGAACAGCAATAATATTTGCTGGAGTTCTTCCAAGCATATTTTTTGCTTCCTGCCCAATGGCTAATATTTCTTTTGTACCACTATTTATTGCAACAACAGAAGGTTCGCTGGAAACAACGCCCCTGCCTTTAACATATATTAAAGTATTTGCCGTTCCTAAATCCACGGCTAAATCGCTTGAAAACATATTATATATAGAATTCATCGCCATTACACAATCACCTCACACAAATATATTACAAATTACAATATGTATTAAAAATAATATTTATTATACTTACTATAAATAAAACAAATTATTTTTAATACATATCATATATTACACATCATATATTATATATAATAAAAAAAATATGTAAAATCAACACTAAATAATGCCGAAAGGGGGATTTGAACCCCCACAGGTTTTACCCCACAGGTACCTGAAACCTGCGTGTCTACCAGTTCCACCATTTCGGCATATTATAAATTATTCCACGCCAACCATAACTGATGTGGATTTGATTACAGCATACGCTTCTTTACCTACTGATAAACCAAGAGATTTTACAGCATCCATAGAGATTGTAGCAGAAATAATATTACCGCCACCAATATCCATTTTTACAACAGCATTAACTGCACCTTCTTCAATTTCTTTAATAGTACCTTTTAATTGATTTCTAGCACTTAATTTCATAAATGCACCTCAAAAATATTTTAACGGTGGATTTTACTATATAAAATTTTAAAATGCAATATTTTTTCTTAATTTTTTTGATTTTTTTTAATCATAACTACCCGTTAAACGGGTAGTTTGCTCTTTGGCTATAAGCCACTATCACCTGCAGCATCTAAAGGTG
>CALUWN010000007.1 GCA_944324495.1 uncultured Mucispirillum sp.
CACCTTTAGATGCTGCAGGTGATAGTGGCTTATAGCCAAAGAGCAAACTACCCGTTTAACGGGTAGTTATGATTTTTTAATTGAAAAGATAAGTAATAAATTATATATTATATTAGTTACATATAGATTATGTAAAATTTTAGCAGAGTTGAGTACCTAAGGAGAGTATATGAAAAAAGTATTATTAACCTTATTGATTTTATTGTTATCATTAGCAGTTATTTCCTGTAGCAATACAGATAGCCAGACAAATGGCGGAGCAGTAGCACCAAGTTTAAAAAATGATTTTTATGAATCAGTAAATTATGAACAATTATCATCATGGACTATTCCTGCTGATAAATCATCAATAAGTCATATCTCTAATATGGACGATATAGTTTCAGACAGGCTTAATGGACTTATTGAACAGGCAGTATCTTCTAATCCTGTAAAAGAGCAAAATAAAGATGAATATAATATAAAAGCATTATATGAAACAGGTATGGACTGGGACAAAAGAAATGTGAGTGGATTTGGGCAGTTACAGTCATATTTGGATAACATAGATTCAGCTGCTACTGTTAGTGATTTATTAAAAATTAATATGGACTTAAACAGGAAGTATGGAATTGCACCTATTTATGCAATTGCTGTGCAGGCTGATATAATGAATTCAAATCAAAATGCATATTATATGCAGGTAAATTTTGTTTTAGAAAAAGAGAAATGGCTGGCAGAAGATCCTTTATTTAAAACTTCTTTTCAAGAATTTATAAAAAAATTATGGAGTATAAATGATAAGCAGCAAAATGCAGAGCAGGTTGTGCAAGATGTAACAAACATGATGATAGAAATTGCAAAACAAGGTCTTAATGCTGATGAATTAGGAGATCCAAATAAGATTTATAATCCATTTAAAATGTCAGATATTCCTGAAAAATTAAATAACAGTGTGACAGTAGATGACTTAATACAATATTATGGTGGAAGTGCAGATGATACTGTAATTATTGTTCAAACAGCTGCATTAGCTAAATTGGCAGAATATTTAACAGAAGATAATTTATTGCTTCTGAAAAACTATATGAAAACAGTAATTTATCAGGAACTTGCTGATAAAGTTGGGCTGGAATCATATAATGCATATTTACAATATCAGGCTCAAATACATGGTTTACCAGAAGTGGAATCTGTAGATAAAGTTATGCAGGAACAGATTCGTAATCATTTAAATTTTCAGCTTGGCAGAATATATGCCACAAAGTATATAAGTGATGAAATAATAACAAATATAACAAAAATGGTTGATGATATACGAGGTATTTACAGACAGCGTATTAATAATCTTAGCTGGATGGGAGCAGCAACTAAAGCAGCAGCAATAGATAAGCTTGATAAAATGCAGATTGTAGTTGGATATGATAAAAATGCAACATGGCCACAGGATCTTTATGTATTATATTACACAAATAAAAATGAAGGTGGTATTTATGTTAATAATCTTCTTGCAGATGCAGAAGCAGCCATGAATTATATGTTTGAAAATAAAGCCCAACCTGTTAATAAAAATGTTGTTAATCAAGTACCGCATACTGTAAATGCTTTCTATGCACCACAATACAATGCAATGATTATTTTAGCAGGAATTATACAGTCACCATTTTACTCTATAGATGCAAGTGCAGAAGAAAATATGGGTGGTATAGGAACCATAATTGCTCATGAAATAACTCATGCTTTTGATTCAAATGGCTCACTATTTGATGCAAATGGTAATTTCGGTAATGGTAATAGCTGGTGGACTGCAGAAGATATGGCTGAATATAAAAAACTACAGCAAAAAACTATTGATTATTATAATGGATATCAGATAAACAATCAGTATGTCAATGGTACACTTACTTTAAGTGAGAATATTGCAGATTTAGGTGCAGTATCCTGTATTACAGAATATGCAAAAAATTATAATTATAATCTTCAAGATTTATACACTGCATATGGCAAAATATGGGCCATTAAGGCACGTCCTGAATATTTGGCTAATCAGTTATTAATAGATATTCATTCTCCAGGGAAAATAAGAGCTAATGCAGTGCTTTCTGCGACTGATGATTTCTATACTGCTTTTGATATAAAAGAAACTGACGGAATGTATAAACCAAAAGAAGAAAGACCATCTATCTGGTAAGATAAATAAAATTATATTATACAAAATGGTATAATTAAAAACAGATGTAATATATGAAGGGGCAGCTTTTTAGCTGCCCCTTATTATTTGTAGTTACATAGATAAATTAAACTTGATAGCTTGCAAGACTGCCATTTTTTAAGTTATTTTTTATAATTTGCAGTTGTTCATACGGGCTTAAAGCATGTTGAGCGTATTCATGCATAGCATCATAACTTTCAATCATTTGCTTTTGGTTTTCAGCTATTGTTTTTGGTTTATCGGTTGTCTTTGATGTGTTTATAGCATATGTAAAAAGCTCAACATCTTCATTTTCAAAAGCCATTAGTACATTATGGAGTGAGGAGGCAGAAAGTTTTGTAACACTAATATTGCCCTTATTAGAAAAAAATTCATCAGCAGAAAGTTTTAATCCAGTATTAGATTTTTCAATTGTACTAACGGAATATTTTTCGTTTTTAGCTTTTGCTTCAAAAACCATATCCCAGTATTCTTTATCGTTCATGGTTTCTTTTTTATATTTTACATATTCATTTGCTGTCAAATTATCTTTTATAAGATTTTTACCACGCTCTAAAATATTTTTATTATAAAAATATGCTTCCACATCTTCAACAGTTAATTTTGCAAGCCTGTCGGCATCAGTAAGCCCCATTTTTTCGCCCAATTGTACAAGGATACCCCAAGAAACATCATCCATTTCAACATTATCAGGTTTTGGAACTTCCTTTCCTTTCTTTACAATATCTGCCATATAAGTATCAGTAATAGCTTTACTGCCTTCAGTATTAGAAGAGCTGTTATAATAAACACTTTCATTAGATTTTGCAACTGAATGACTAGAAGCATTAAAGGAATCTGCTTTAGGGTTATTTAATTCTACTTTTTCCAGAGTAAAACTATTTTTTTCATTATTATTTATAGTTTCATAAGCCTTAACAGGGTTATTTTTAGTATTATTTATTGATGTATTAATTTCATTTAAAGACATAAAAACCTCCTTTAATACTAAATCGGTAAAAAAGGAGGTAACTTTAATTAATTTTTATAACTTTCATTATGCTGGCTGACATCAAGCCCTATTTCTTCATTAGTAACTGAAACTCTAAATGGTATAAATTTATTAATTATGTAATATAAAACCATACTCATTAAAAAGCTGTAGATAACAGTAATAGCAAGAGCAGCAATATGCATAAAAAATTCATGAGTATTTCCTGCAATTAAACCATTAACAAAAACACCAGTTAAAAGGCTTCCAACTATACCGCCAACGCCATGGGTTGGAAATACATCTAAAGCATCATCTACAGTTTTAGAAAAAAGATAAATAGATATATTACATATTATAGCAGTAACAAACCCAACAAAAAAGCTAACACCAACTGATACCATACCAGCCATTGGGGTAATGCCAACAAGCCCAGCAACCGCACCAACTGAAGCTGAAACTGCCCCCGGTTTTCTTCCACGTAAATAATCATATGCAATCCAAGTAAGCATAGCAGAAGCCGCTGCTGTATTTGTGGTAATAAGAGCTTTAGCCGTTATCTGGTTAACACCAAGAGCAGAGCCTGCATTAAAACCAAACCATCCAATCCATAAAAGAGCAACACCTAAAAGTACAAAGGGAATATTAACTGGAATGGAAGCTCTGTTTTTACGTTTTCCTAAAAATAAAGCACCAGATAAGGCAGCAATCCCTGATGTAGTATGCACTACTAAACCGCCTGCAAAATCAGTAACACCCCATTGTTTAAAAATACCTTCTGGATGCCAAAGCATATGAGCAATAGGAGCATATACAAATATAGAAAAAAGTATAATAAAATAAACATAAGCTGAAAAATGCACACGTTCAGCAAATGAACCAGTAATTAATGCTGGAGTTAAAATTGCAAATTTCATTTGAAAAAGTGCAAATACCACAAGAGGTATAGTTGGTGATAAAAGGGCGTGTGTAGCATATCCCACATCTTTAAACATAAAAAATGTAAAAGGGTTGCCAATAATACCAGCCATATCATCACCAAAAGCAAGGCTGAAACCAAAAATAACCCATATAATACTAATTATACCCATAGCAATAAAACTTTGAAGCATAGTAGATATTATATTTTTTGCTCTAACCATACCACCGTAAAAAAATGAAACACCCGGTGTCATTAAAAGAACTAATACCGAAGACGTAATCATCCAAGAAGTATATGCATAGTTAATGTTTTTATCAACTACATTATAAAGGGTATCACTTTCTGGGATAAATAAACCAGCAATAGATACTAAAGCCATAAAAATAAAAATAATAAACCATCTTGTTTTCATAATTTCCTCCTGTATGAACATTATTAAACAAGATATGTGCCAAAAAGAAAAACAATATAACTAATTGATAAATAAAGAAATAAATCAAAGAAAGCAAAGTTAATTTATTACAAAATTGTAATAAATAAGAAAATAATAAGCAATATATGTAATAGCATATATTGTATAAATACACATTAGGCGAGGATGTATTGTAAAAAGAAATTAGTGACAATAAGGCATTTTATGCCTGCAAAGGCAGGCATAAAATTAATATCTTGGTTTATTTCGTTCTTTAAAGTAAACAAAAACAAGAAAAATTATAAAAACAACAGCTATAATACCAAAGACAATGAAAACAAACATATCTTGGCCAGAGCCTGTTTTTGAAGCCATATGTTTACTGGTAGCATCATAAGCGGGGGTTATCTGCATAGAGAAATTTAACCCCAGTAAATTATTTAAAAAATTAAGCAGGTATAACATATATTCCTCCTACTGACTATGAATTAGATATATCAAATAAATACATATTTATCAATATAATAATTATTAAAAATAAAAATTTATAAAAACATATAAAAAAGTTATTGACAAAACTTGCAAAATTATGTAGATATATCTTCGTCAAGATGATATAGTTTTTATATGATAAAAAAGTATAAAAAAAGTGCTTGACAAATTCTTAAAATCATAATATAAACTATTTCCGCTTAGTAAAGCGTATGCTGGTGTAGCTCAATAGGTAGAGCAGCTGACTTGTAATCAGCAGGTTGTGGGTTCAATTCCTATCACCAGCTTTATATAAACTCCGCCTTAATTTAAGGCGGTGTTTTTTACGGGGAGATACCCGAGTGGCCAAAGGGGGCGGGCTGTAAACCCGCTGGAATTTCCTTCGGAGGTTCGAATCCTCCTCTCCCCACCATCTTTGTTATGCGGGTGTAGCTCAGTTGGCTAGAGCATCAGCCTTCCAAGCTGAGGGTCGCGGGTTCGAATCCCGTCGCCCGCTTATCATAAAATAAGTTAAATAAATATATATCGGAATGAACTGCCCGAATGGCTCAGTCGGTTAGAGTGCGTCCTTGGTAAGGACGAGGTCCCCGGTTCAATTCCGGGTTCGGGCTTATTTTTTGAAATGTGTGTAAAATATGTTACACAAAAAATTTTTTTATTAAATTAATAAAAAAAGCTTGCATTTATAATTTTATAAGTGTATAAGCATTACTTACCGCTCCAAATCGAGCGGGAGCTGGGAGCCTGAAAAGGTGTGACAGCGCTAATAAATATAAAGGTTTGGTTCAATGAGAGAAATTGTCATTCTAGCTTGCAGTGAATGTAAGCGTCGTAATTACACTACTACTAAAAACAAGAAAACTATGACTGGCAAACTTGAAATCAAAAAATACTGCAAGTTTGACAAGAAACATACTCTGCATAAAGAAACAAAATAGCAGTAGTTTTTAGTGTGTAGTCCTTTTTAGGATTTTCTTATACATTATGTATAAGTTTGCTGCCCTAGTGGCAGGAGTTAAGTTTTTAAATAAACTCTAGTTGTTGGAAAAGGTACTTAGACCAATAGCTCAATTGGCAGAGCACCGGTCTCCAAAACCGGGGGTTGGGGGTTCAAATCCCTCTTGGTCTGCCATCAACTGTATGAAGAGGATTTATTGTGAAAAAATTTAAACCAGTTTCATTTTACAACCAAGTAAAAGAAGAGCTAAAAAAAGTAAGCTGGCCTACTAGAGAGGCGACCATAACTACATCTATTGTTGTTTTAGTGGTTGTGGGTTTAATAACTGCATATTTAGGTGTGGTTGATTTTATAGTTTCAAAACTGGCGCAGCAGGTTATAGGTTAAACTTATGGCAAAACAATGGTATGTTGTTCACACATATTCTGGCTTTGAAAAGCACGTTAAAACTCTTTTAGAAAATAAAGTGCAGACTCAAAACCTGCATGAAGAGATAGGCGAAGTGCTTATCCCTACAGAAGATGTGATAGAGCTTAAAAACGGTAAAAGAAAAATAAGCAAAAAGAAAACATTTCCGGGTTATATATTAGTTAATATGGAGATGAATAAAAACTTATGGCACGTTGTGAAAAGCCTGCCAAAAGTTACAGGCTTTGTAGGCGGGGTGGACCCAGTGCCTATATCTGAAACAGATGTAAATGCTATGCTTGCTCTTGCAAAATCTGAAGCACCAAGAATAGCTGCAACATATATTAAAAATGATATAGTGGAAGTTGTAGATGGCCCATTTCAAGGCTTTGAAGGTGTGGTTGATGAAGTTACACCAGAAAAAGAAAAAGTACGCGTTATAGTTAGTATTTTTGGCCGTCAAACTCCAATTGAGCTTGATTATTTACAGGTTAAAAGAAAAGATAAATAACCTGATTAATAAGTTATAAATTAGTCTATAAGACGATAATTTTAGAGGTGCCAAATGGCAAAAAAGGTACTAGGGCAGATAAAACTGCTGATTGCTGCTGGTAAAGCAAACCCTTCACCACCTGTTGGTCCTGCACTTGGTCAACGTGGTGTAAATATTATGGAGTTCTGTAAAGCATTTAATGCACAGACTCAAAACTTAGGTGATTCTTCTATACCTGTAATTATTACAGTTTATGAAGACAGAAGCTTTACATTTATTACTAAAATGCCACCTGCAACTGAATTAATCAAAAAAGAAATGAAAATTCAGAAAGGTTCAAGTAATGTTGGTAAAGCAAAACTTGGCGTTATCTCAAGAGAGAGTTTAAAACGCGTTGCAGAAATTAAAATGCCTGATCTCAATACTAAAGATATAGACCAAGCTATTAAAATCATAGCTGGCTCTGCTAGAAGTATGGGTTATGAGATTGAAGGCTAATGTAGAAAACTGGCAAGAGGAGCACGGAAATGTCCAGAAAAGGTAAAAAGTTCGCAACAGCTTTTGGTTTAGTAGACCGTACTAAATTATATGATTTAGAAGAAGCTATTGCACTGTCACAAAAGGCAGCCTTTGCCAAGTTCGACGAAAGTGTTGATGCTGCAGTTAAATTAGGTGTAGACCCACGTCACTCTGACCAAATGGTTAGGGGTGCTGTAGTTCTTCCTAATGGAACAGGTAAAACTATTCGTGTTGCAGTATTTGCAAAAGGCGAAAAGGCTAAGGAAGCTGAAGCAGCCGGCGCAGAAATTGTTGGCGGCGATGAATTAGTCACTAAGGTTGAGGGTGGCTATATGGAATTTGACAAAGTTGTGGCAACTCCTGATATGATGGCTAAGGTGGGCAAACTTGGTAAAGTATTAGGGCCACGCGGGCTTATGCCTAACCCAAAAGTAGGCACAGTTACAAATGATGTAGCTAAAGCAGTTAAAGAATTAAAAGCTGGTATGGTGGAATTTAGAGTTGATAAAGCTGGTATAGTTCACGCACCTATCGGCAGAAAAAACTTTGAAATAAGCAAATTAGTTGAAAACATGAAAACTCTTATTGATGCACTTATAAAAGCAAAACCTGCATCAAGTAAAGGTATTTACTTAAGAGGTATCAACGTATCAACAACTATGGGGCCTGGTGTTAAAGTAGACCCTAAAAATTTCTAATTTATTTTAGAAATATTAAATTATTATTAAACTGACAAAAAGCGGGTTGAAGAAACAGGGTCTGCCTTCAGTGAGCAGTATAAGGCCTGTGGAAACTATCGTGATATATTCAACCGGCTCTGTCATTTATGAGGTGATTACCTTGAAAATGCGTAAAGAGCAGAAAATAGAACTTGTTAATAGTATTGCAGCTGAGATAAAAGAATCTGCTGGTGTTATTGTTACAAACTATAAAGGTTTAACATTTGACCAAATGGATGAAATACGCAGAAGCTTTAAAGACGCTGGTAATGACTATCGTGTTATTAAAAACACTCTTCTCAAAAAAGCGTTAAACGCTGAGAATATTACTGAAATTGACAACACACTTGTAGAGCCCACTGCAGTTGTTGTAGTTAAAAGTGACTTTGCTGCTGCTGCCAAGTTAGCAAAAAAATATGCTAAAGATGCAGTAATGTCTAAATTTTTCGTTATTAAAGGTGGTTATTTTGATGGAATGGCACTTGACCAAAGCGGCGTTGAAAAAATCGCTGATTTACCATCCAGAGAAGAACTTTTGGCGAAAGCTCTCGGCAGCATGAACGCGCCGATTACGAATTTCGTGTCCGTGCTTGCGAATATTCCGCGCGGTCTCGTAAATGTGCTTAATGCATTAAAAACTAAAAAAGAAAACGAACAGTAAATTGGAGGCTTAAAATGGCTGTAACTAAAGATCAAGTTTTAGAATTTTTAAAAAATATGTCTGTAATTGAACTTGCAGATTTCGTAAAAGAATTAGAAGATGTATTCGGTGTTTCTGCTGCAGCACCTGTAGCAGTAGCAGCAGCTCCAGCAGCTGGTGCAGCAGCTCCAGCAGCAGCTGAAAAAACTGAATTTGATGTTATCTTAACTAACGGTGGTGCTCAAAAAGTACAAGTTATCAAAGTTGTACGTGAAATCACTGGCTTAGGTTTAAAAGAAGCTAAAGCATTAGTTGACGAAGCACCAAAACCAGTTAAAGAAGGTATCGCTAAAGCTGAAGCTGAAGAAATAGCTAAAAAACTTACAGAAGCAGGCGGTACAGCTGAAGTTAAATAATTTTATTTAATTTCATAAATTGCTGATAAATAACACAATTTGTGTTTAAAATATTGTATAGGGGGTCGCTCGTATAGGGCTTCCCCCCGTTTTTATCAAAATTCACGAACCAGTGGTGGTGAGAAAAGAATGTTTAAAACAAAGAAACCAATAGAGCGTGTCAATTTTTCTAAAATTAAGAAAGTAATTGATATACCAGACCTTATAGAGGTACAAAAACAATCTTATGCTGAATTTCTTCAACAATATACCCCTGAAGATAAACGTAAATTACAGGGTTTAGAAGAAGTATTTCATGAAATTTTCCCAATTACAGACTTTAATGATACTTCAATCCTTGAGTATGTTAGCTATTTTATTGAGAAACCAAAATATTCTCCTAGAGAATCTATAGATAGAAATACAAACTACGCAGCTCCATTAAAAGTGAAAGTACGTCTTTCAACTCATGATATAAATGAGGATACAGGTGAGAAAATCACTTTATCTGCCACAGAAAGTGATGTTTATTTATGTGATATTCCTCTTATGACTGAGAGAGGCACATTTGTAATCAATGGCGTAGAAAGAGTTATTGTTAGCCAGTTGCACAGGTCGCCTGGTATTTTCTTTGAAGACTTAACAGCTGGTAAAAGTGTTTCAGAAAAACACTTATATAGTGCACGTATAATCCCATACAGAGGTTCTTGGATAGATTTTGAATTTGATGCCAAAAACGTAATGTATGTTCGTATTGATAAAAAGAAAAAAATACCTGTTACAGTTTTACTTAAAGCATTAGGTTTAACTAATCAGGATATGTTAGATACATACTACGAAAAAGATAAAGTAAGATATGCTGATGGCAGGTACTTTAAAGAGTTTAACGAAAAACACGTTATTACAGACCAAAAACTTGCTTTAGGTATTAAAGAGCCCGGTAAAGAAGAATATCTTGTAAAACCTAATACATCTATTACTAAAGGTGCATTTAAAAGAGTAAAAAAATCTGGCCTTACTGAGTATGAAATTGACCCTAAAGATTTATGCGAGTGTTTCTTGGCTCAAGATGTAATTGATGCTAACGGTGAAGTTATTGCAGAATCTAACAGCGTTGTTACTGAAGAATTATTAGAAGACTTTAGAGCAAATGATATAAAAGAATTTTATCTTTTATTTATAAATAGAACTGATTCTGACTCTGCTATTAGAGATATTATGGCAGTGGATAAAATTAAAACTAAGGAAGAAGCTTTAATAGAAATCTATAAAAAACTTCGCCCTGGTGAACCTGCAACAGATGATACTGCTGCATCACAGTTCTATAATTTATTTTTTAACCCAAAACGTTATGATTTATCTCGCGTTGGTCGTTTAAAAGTTAATAAAAGGCTTAAAATTACTGATGATATAGTTTCTCTTGAAACTATTACATTAACTAAAGAAGATATTGTAGAAACTGTTAGATTGCTTAACAATATCCGTTTAGGTAAAGAGCAGATAGATGATATTGACCACTTAGGTCACAGACGTGTGCGTGCAGCTGGTGAACAGTTACAAAACCACATACGCATAGGCCTTGCAAGAATGGAAAAAACTGTTAAAGAGCGTATGTCTTTACAAGATTTAGAAGATATGACTCCACAGGATTTATTAAATGCAAAACCATTATCAGCATCTATTAAGGAATTTTTTGGAAGCTATCAGCTTTCTCAGTTTATGGACCAAAACAACCCATTATCTGAGATTACGCATAAACGCAGGCTTTCTGCTCTTGGCCCTGGTGGTTTAAATAGAGATAGAGCAGGCTTTGAAGTACGTGACGTTCACACTTCTCACTATGGTAGAATATGCCCTATTGAAACGCCTGAAGGTCCAAATATTGGTTTGATTACTTCTCTTACTACATATGCAAAAATCAACGAGTATGGTTTTATTGAGACACCTTATAGAAAAGTTGAAAATGGCAGAGTAACAGATGAAGTTGTTTATATGTATGCATTACAGGAAGAAGATTTTTATATAGCACAAGCTAACTCTCCTGTTGATGAAAAAGGTAACTTTAAAACTGAAGAAGTAGCCTGCAGGTTTAAAGGCGAAAATATGAATGTGCCAAAAGCTGAAGTTCAGTTTATGGACGTTGCACCTATGCAGATTGTATCAGTTTCTACTGCTCTTATTCCATTTTTAGAGCATGACGATGCTAACCGTGCGTTAATGGGTTCAAACATGCAGCGTCAAGCAGTACCGTTAATTAGAACTGATGCTCCAATAGTTGGCACAGGCTTAGAAAGAAAAGTTGCAGTTGACTCTGGTTCTGCATTAATCTCACTTCACGATGGTGTAGTTGATTACGTTGATGCAGATACAATTATTGTAAGATACATTAAAGAGGATGGCTCTTTCGGTATTGATGTACATGATTTAGTTAAATATCGTCGTTCTAACCAAGATACTTGCATTAACTATAATGCAAACGTAACTCCGGGGCAGAAAGTAAAAGTAGGCGATACATTAGCAGACGGAGCAGCAACTGACAGAGGTGAGCTTGCCCTTGGTAGAAACATTGTGGTAGCATTTATGCCATGGATGGGTTACAACTATGAAGACTCCATTTTAGTTTCTGAAAAACTTGTTAAAGAAGATGCTTTCACATCTATTCACATAGAAGTATTTGAAATAGATGCAAGGGATACAAAATTAGGTGCTGAAGAAATTACAAGGGATATTCCAAATATTTCAGAAGAAGCATTAAGAAACCTTGATGAAAGCGGTATTATTAGAATTGGTGCTAAAGTTTCTGAAGGTGATTTATTAGTTGGTAAAGTAACACCAAAAGGTGAAACTCAAGCAACACCTGAGGAAAAACTTTTAAGAGCCATATTTGGTGAAAAAGCAGGTGATGTTAAAGATGCATCATTAAGAGTACCACCTGGCATATCTGGTACTATTTTAGATGTACAGGTTATGACTCGCCGCGATATTAATAAAGATTCAAGAACTGAATTAATAGAGCAAAAAGAAGCAGAAAAAATTGCAGCAGCTTATACAAGAGAAGTGGCAGCAATTGAAAATGCAAGAAAAGATAAACTTATATCTATGCTTGCAGGTAAAACATTAAAAGCTGATGCAGCAGGCTTAAAAGCTGGCACAGTTTTAAATGAAGAAAATTTAGCTCCGCTTACAGCTAGGGAAATGTCTACATTAAATATAGATAATAAAGCAGAGTTTGATGCAGAATATGCAAAAGCTGATGCTTTATGCAACGAAGCTAAAAAAGAAGCGGAAGAAAAATTCCAAGATAAACGTAAAAAAATTGAAAAAGGCGATGAACTTTCAGCTGGTGTATTAAAATCAGTTAGAGTATATATTGCAATTCGCAGACGTTTATCAGTTGGTGATAAAATGGCAGGTCGCCACGGTAATAAAGGTATTGTATCTCGTATATTACCAGAAGAAGATATGCCATACTTACCTGATGGCACACCAGTTGAGATAGTTTTAAACCCACTATCAGTACCTTCTCGTATGAACATTGGGCAGATTTTAGAAACACACCTTGGCTGGGCTGCTAAAAAACTTGGAAAACACGTAGCAACAGAAGTATTTAATGGTGCTAAAGAAAAAGATATTAAAGCAATGCTTGAAGAAGCTGGTTTCCAAAGCGATGGGCAGACTGTTTTATATGACGGTAGAACTGGGGAACCCTTTGACCAAGAAGTAACAGTTGGTGTAATGTATATGTTAAAACTTCACCACTTGGTTGATACAAAAATCCACGCTCGTTCTACTGGTCCATACTCACTTGTAACTCAACAGCCACTTGGTGGTAAAGCACAATTTGGTGGCCAAAGACTTGGTGAGATGGAGGTTTGGGCATTAGAAGCATACGGTGCTGCAAACATATTACAGGAAATGCTTACTGTTAAATCTGACGATGTGGAAGGCAGGACAGCAGTTTATGAGTCTATTGTAAACGGTAATTTTAACTTTACGCCTAATATGCCAGAATCATTTAACGTTTTAATAAAAGAACTGCAAGGGCTTGTACTTGATATTGAGCTGCTTACAGGTGATGAGCTTATTACTAACGAGCAATTAAACAATATTAGTGCAGGTATTAGAGATGAAGAAATACCTAGCAGCGATGATGTTATCAAAAACATATCTTTTGATACGGATGACGATGAAAATTTGGATATGGATGATAAAGGGGAATAATAAAGTTATTAATACAGGGGTTATATACCCCTGTTATATAAAATACTTTAACTTCATTTAATGAGGTAGAATATAGACTATGAAAAAAAGTGTAAGAGACGATAAAAATTCAGTATTTTTTGATGCGATACGCATAAAAATTGCATCACCTGAAAAAATATTAAGCTGGTCATCAGGGGAAGTTACTAAACCTGAAACAATTAACTACAGAACTTTCAAACCTGAAAGAGATGGGCTTTTTTGTGCTAAAATATTTGGTCCTGTAAAAGACTGGGAATGTTTATGCGGTAAGTATAAACGTATGAAGCACAGGGGTATTGTCTGCGAAAAATGTGGTGTTGAAGTTATCCAGTCTAAAGTACGTCGTGTACGTATGGGGCATATTGATTTAGCTTCTCCTGTATGCCATATTTGGTTTTTTAAAGGTACTCCATCTCGTATTGGTTCTATATTAGATTTATCTATTAAAGATATAGAAAGGGTTGTTTATTTTGAATCATTTATTGTTACAGACCCTAAAAATACAAACCTTAAAGAAAGGCAGATATTAACAGAAGAACAGTATAGAAAAGCAATAGAAGATTTTGGTGCAAGTGGTTTTGTGGCTAAAATCGGTGCTGAAGGTATAAAAGATTTACTTAAAAAAGTAGACCTTGACCTGCTTTTAATTGAACTTAAAAGCGAGTTAAGGGAAACTAACAGTATGCAAAAACGTTTAAAACTTGCTAAACGTTTAAGAGTGGTGGAAGCATTCAGAAAATCAAACAACCGCCCTGAATGGATGGTGCTTGATGTGGTGCCTGTTATACCACCAGAACTTCGTCCACTTGTACCACTTGATGGTGGCAGATTTGCAACAAGTGACTTAAATGACTTATACAGACGTGTTATCAACAGAAATAACCGTCTTAAAAAGCTTATGGAACTTAACGCTCCTGAGATTATTATTAGAAACGAAAAAAGGATGCTTCAAGAAGCAGTAGACGCTCTTTTTGATAACGGCAGACGTGGTAGAATTATCCGTTCTAGCAACAAACGTCCTTTAAAATCATTATCAGATATGATTAAAGGTAAAAATGGTCGTTTCCGTCAAAACCTTTTAGGTAAAAGGGTTGACTATTCTGGCCGTTCAGTTATTGTTGCAGGCCCACATCTTAAAATGCACCAGTGCGGTTTACCAAAACTTATGGCGTTAGAGCTTTTTAAACCTTTCTTATATTATAAACTTGAAAAAGAAAGGGGTATTGCTTCTACTGTAAAACAAGCTAAAAGAATGGTGGAAGAACGCAGACAGGAAGTATGGGATGTATTAGAAGAAGTAATCAGAGAACACCCTGTATTATTAAACCGTGCCCCTACACTGCACAGGCTTGGTATTCAGGCATTTGAACCACAGCTTATTGAAGGTAAAGCTATACAGCTTCACCCACTTGTTTGTACTGCATTTAACGCAGACTTTGACGGTGACCAAATGGCTGTACACGTACCGCTTTCATTCCAAGCACAGCTTGAAGCAAAAACATTAATGCTTTCAGCATATAATATATTATCACCTGCTAACGGTCAGCCACTTGCCATTCCTACTCAGGATATGGTGCTTGGTATTTACTACTTAACACGTCCATTAAAAAATGCAATGGGTAGTGGTAAAGTATATTCTTCACCAGAAGAAGTAGTAATAGCTATTGACCATGGTAAATTAAGCCTTCAAGCTGAAATCAAAGTAAGAATAGAAGGCAAAATGTATGATACTTCTGCAGGTAGAGTTATATTATACGGTATTTTACCAGAAGGTATTGATTTTGAACAAATCAATAAAGTTTTAGGTAAAAAAGAAATTGGTAAACTTGTAGACTACATCTATAAAAAATTAGGTAACTGGCATAGTGTAACATTCCTTGATAACCTTAAAGATTTAGGTTTCAAATACTCTACTATTGCAGGCTACTCTATTTGTATAGATGATATGATTATACCAAAAGAGAAAGATGCACTTGTTAAAGAAGCATATGGCAAAGTGCAGGAAATTGAAAGACACTACAGCGAGGAAGCAGCACTTTCTAAAGGTGAACGCTACAACCAGATTATTGACGTATGGTCTAAAACTAATGAGAAAATCACTGAAAAACTCATTAAAACTATTGAAGGTTTAGGTGGCGATGCTTCTAAAGAAAATAAAAGAGAAAAATATTATAACACACTACACGTTATGAGTGATTCTGGTGCAAGGGGTTCTAAAGCTCAGATTGCACAGCTTGCTGGTATGAGGGGCTTAATGGCAAAACCATCTGGTGAGATTATTGAAACACCAATTGATTCTAACTTCCGTGAAGGTTTAACAATGAGCCAGTACTTTATTTCTACTCACGGTGCTAGGAAAGGTCTTGCCGATACTGCCTTAAAAACAGCGAACTCAGGTTACTTAACTCGTCGTTTAGTTGACGTTGCACAAGATTTAATTATCTCTGAGGAAGACTGCGGTACTATTAAAGGTATTGAAGTAGGTCCATTATTCCAAGGTTCATCTGTTGTGGAAACTCTTGGTGAAAGGATTTACGGTAGATATACATTAGAAGATTTATTTGATACTGTAACTGATGAATTAATCGTAGAAGCAGATACTTTTATTGATGAAGAAGTTGTAGAAAAAATTGAAAAAGCTGGTATTGATAAGGTAATGGTTCGCTCAGCATTAACTTGCGACAGTGAATTTGGTATATGCAGAAAATGCTACGGTTTAGACTTAGCTACTAGAAGAATGATAGAAATAGGTGAGGCAGCAGGTACAATTGCAGCTCAATCTATTGGTGAGCCGGGTACACAGCTTACAATGAGAACATTCCACATTGGTGGTATTGCGTCAGCCGGTGGGGTAGAATCATCTATCAGCTGTAGAATGAGTGGTAAAGTATTCTTTGACGGTATGAAAATACTTTACAATAGAAAAGGTGAAATCGTTGTATTAAACAGAAACGGTTCTATTTTAATTAAAGACCCAAGTGGCCGTGTACTTGAAAAATATACACCATCATATGGTAGTATAATCCACGTTAAAGAAGGCGATGAAGTAACTCCGGGTCAGCTTTTATTTAACTGGGACCCACACGCAGCTGTTATTTTAACAGAGCATAAAGGTATAGTTGCATACGGTGATTTAATAGAAGGGGAAACATTAAAAGAGGAAATAGACCAAACAACAAACGTATCTCAAAAAGTTGTTGTGGCAAACTCTAAAGAAAAACGCAGACCGCGTATTTCTATTAAAGATGAAAACAACAAAACTGTTTACCGTTATGAGCTTACTCCAGGTACTATTATATCATTTAACGAAGGCGATGAAGTTTTCCCTGGTGATATAATTGCGAAAACACCTAGAGAAGCACAAAAAACAAAAGATATTACAGTTGGTCTTCCACGTGTTGCTGAACTTTTTGAAGCAAGAAAACCGAAAGACCCTGCTATTATTGCAGAGATTGAAGGTATAGTTAAAATTGAAAACGCTGTACGCGGTATGAAAAAATTAACTATTGAAAACGAAGAAACTGGCGATAAAAAAGTATATAACATTAACACAATGCGTTACATTAATGCCCACGAAGGCGACTTAATTAAAGCTGGGGAAGCATTAATTGACGGTAATATTAACCCACACGATATTTTATCTGTATTAGGTGAGGAAGCATTAGCTAAATACTTAGTAGATGAAATTCAGATAGTTTATAGAAAATCTGGGGTTAGCATTAACGATAAACACATTGAAGTAATCGTTCGCCAAATGCTTAAAAAAGTTATTATTGAAGATGCAGGTGATTCAGACTTTATGCCAAATGAAGAAGTTTACAAAAGCGACTTCAAAAAAGCTCAAGATGAGCTTTTAGCAGAAGGCAAAGAGCCGCCAAAAGGTAGACCAATACTTCAAGGTATTACAAAAGCTGCCCTTAACACTGAAAGCTTTATTTCAGCAGCTTCTTTCCAAGAAACTACAAGGGTACTTACAGATGCAGCATGTTCTGGTAAAACAGACAAACTGCGTGGTTTAAAAGAAAACGTTATCATGGGTAAATTAATACCAGCAGGTACTGGCTCTAAACACATAATAAGCGGTAAATACAAATTTATAAACCAAGATAATTAATATATAAGGGAGCATATGCTCCCTTTTTTTCATATAGACGATAGATTTTATTTTCAAATTTTTATATAAAATTTAATCATTAAGTCAGTATGTTAGCAGATGTTCTATTAATTTTAATCTAAAAATTTAAATTATGTAATTTATGTTATATAAAAATATTAATTATTTATATCTAACAATATAACTCTGGATAAATTAAATTACTACAATTTTAATGAGTATTTTTATGTTGAATATGGTTTGTTCCAACCTACATTATCTATCATAAGCATTATTTTATACAAATGAATATCATTAAAGTGTACTAGTCTTTACAATACAATCATATGTTTAATATTATTTTATATGGTTAATTTGTATTTAAAAATTTATTATCTTTATATTATAAGATAGTTATAGAAATTATTATATAAAAAGTAAAGAAACAATAAAATAAGAAAATAATTGCATAATATATATTTATTCATTATAATAAGTCGGGAGATCTTTATGGGGAAAATTATTTCTTATATTGCAGATGAAACAGGTGGAAAAAGTTTTCATTCTTATCGTTATAAACATGAAAATATTGGGTTATCAACTATTCAATATGATGATTTAGCCGAATATAATTTAAAGTATATTGGTGAAACAGATATAAAAAATAATCATATTGATTTAACATCATATTCACAAGAAGTATCAGATAAAGATAGACCTATATTTGTTTATTTTTTAGATGGTTCTAGAAGAACTTTTAAAATAGATGATATAAGCTATAATAATGAAATTTTTCCTATTATAGCAGGTCAAGTTTGTGTTGCTTGTTGTAAAAGAGAAAATAGAACTGTACAATCTTTTAAGTTGACAAAACAAAATGTAATAGCCTTACCTAATAAAAGTCTAAGTGAATGGAATAAGAATTTAGAAATCAATAGATTGAAAAAAGAAATTAATAAAATAAGTGGTAATATTGAGTTTGAAAAAATCTTAATATATAAAACAGATGAGAAAGAAAAGTTAGAAGATAAGGCTGTTGCTAAAATACAGATATGTATGATGGATGAAGAACAGAATATGGTCAAGACCTTAATGAATGAAAGATTATTATCACAAAATAAATATTTATTAAAAGATGGTTCTTTGGAATATAAAAATAGAGATATGAATAAAGATGAGCTATATAAATTTAAAGAAGCATATAAATATGTAATTGGTGTATCAAAATCATTTAATCCTGCCAACTGTATAGATAAGAGAGGAAACGTAATAACAAAACTAATTGCGGAATTACCATTATATCATAGAACACCTGTAAGTAGATATGAAGACAAAGAAACAAAACTTACATTTGCAGTATGGTATATTAGAATAAGAGATATAAAATATACAAATGATGTTTTTAGTGGAATATTAAAAATTGAAAAAATATTAGTGACAGATAGTGAAGAAAAAAATGGTATAGACAGTAAAGAAGTGGATCTAATAAGTGCTAATATAATAAATGAGAGAAACCCAGTATGTTATGGTGGTGATAAAAGGTGGGCAAATCATTTGTATCCTGTATATATAGCAGAGGAATATGCTAAAAGCCAGTATTTAAGTAATCAAATGTTTTTAAATATATTTTGATGGTGAAATCATGCAAAAAGAAAAAATAATTGGAAAAGTTATTGCAACAGAATCAAAACCGACAACAATAGATAATTTTTATTTTTGGACAAAACAAGATTTAATATTAAATCCTTTTGATGTTGTAAAAATAGAACATATAAATAATAGTGTATCTTATGGTGTTATAGAGGAAATTTCTCATATAACTGATAGTGTAAGTTTTTTAAGCAATTTTATATCAAGTGATTTTGGAGATATTAATTGTAGTGGTAATACTAACCGTGTTGGAATGAATTATGTTTATGGTAAAGTAATTTATAATACAGAAAATATATACTTACCTCTTCAAAATGATGCAAAGGTATCATTAGCTGATAAAGAAGAAATAATAAAAGCACTTGGACTGTTGAAAGAAGATAGTGAATATGGTCTAGTTTGTGGTTATTTGAATATGTATCAAGGTATGGATGACTGTGCACCTGTAAGAATTCCAGTTCCTATGGATACAAGATTTTTAATTGGACCAGAAGGTGCCCACTTAAATATTTCAGGTATTTCTGGACTTGCTTCAAAAACATCTTATGCAATGTTTTTACTTAAAGCTCTTCAAGATAAAATGATGGCTGCAAAAGATGATAATAAAGATGATGTTGCATATATTCTTTTTAATGTAAAAGGAACTGATTTATTATCAATTGATAAAGAACCTGATAAAATTTCAAAAGGAGAAGGAAATTATTCTGATATTGTAGATGAGTATAAAAAATTAGGACTAAACCCTACTCCATTTAAACAAGTTCTATATTTTTATCCATACTCAGATAAAAATCAAAATAATACTTATGCTAATAAAAACAATATATTACGAGAACAAATGGATGAAAAAAAAGCGTTTTATTATAAATTTCCCTGTAATCAAGATAATAAAGAAAATTTAGATTTAATGTTTTCAAATATTGATGATTCAAATCAGACTATGGATGCTATATTAAACTTTATTGCAATAGACAATATGTTTCAACATGAAAATTCATGGGAAGAATTTATAAAAAAAATAGATAATAAACAACAAGCAGGTAGTGCTGATTCAAAAAAAGAGATAACTGTGCAAAGTTGGAGAAAGTTTGCAAGAATTATTAAAAGTAATATTAATGGAAAAAAATTATTTGATGATGTAAAAATGAATAATGAAATAGAATTAATTGACAAAATTAATGAAATAAAACCTAATGATGTATATGTTATTGATATAGCGAGATTAGATGAAAATATGCAAAATTTTGTATTTGGAAATGTAATTCGTTATATTTATGATTTAAAATTAGGAGGAAATGAGGGGTGTAATCCACCTTCAAAAATTATTATTTTCATGGATGAACTTAATAAGTATGCATCTAGTGATATTCCAAAAAATTCTCCAATTTTAAGACAAATATTAGATATTGCAGAGAGAGGACGATCTCTAGGAATAATATTGTTTGCAGCAGAGCAGTTTAGAAGTGCAATACATGATAGAGTAACTGGAAATAGTTCTGCAAGTGCGTATGGCAGAACAAATGCAATAGAAATAGAGAAAAAAGATTATAGGTATATTCCTCAAGTATACAAAAATATTATGACACGCTTAGAACAAGGTGAATATATTATTCATAATCCTGCGTTTAGAACAATGCTAAAAATAAAATTTCCGAAACCAATATATAAAGAATCCAAATAGATAGGTGTGCTATGGCTGTAATAGGAAAAAATATAATAGAAAACTTAACTACAGGAATGTATGAAGATAGTAAAATCATTTATAGAGAATATATTCAAAATTCAGCAGATGCAATAGATAAGGCAGTCAAAGATGGTTTATTACAAAAAGATGAAGCTTTTATAGATATTGAAATTGATGAAAAAAATAGAAAAATTGTTATAAAAGATAACGCAACTGGTATATCAAAAGATGAATTTGTAAAATTATTGTCCGATATAGCAAATTCAACAAAAGACAGAAATGAAAACAAAGGTTTTAGAGGAATAGGACGTTTAGCTGGCTTAGCATTTTGTAAGAAATTTATTTTTGAAAGCTCATATAGTGGTGAAAGTAGAAAATCTATTATGATATGGAATGCTGAAAAATTGAAAGAATTATTATATGATAATACAACACATATTGAAGCTGGTGCTTTAATAGACAAAGTAATTAAAATAGAAGAAAAGGAGGAAGATATTGATAAACATTATTTTTGCGTGATATTAGAAAATATCAATGAAGAAAATTCAGATTTATTAAATGTAGAGTTAATAAGAGAATATTTAGAAGAAGTAGCACCAGTGGAATATAAAAATACTTTTATATACAGAAATAAAATTTATGATTATGCTAAGCAGGAAAATTTTAAAATATATGAATATCAAATTAAAGTTAATGGCGAAAACATATATAAAGAATATAAAAGTGATTTATATGATAAAAACAACAATAGAATAGATAAAATAACAGATATCCAATTTGAAAAAATTGAAAAAGATAATATACTGTATGGTTGGTTTTGGTATGGTTTATGTAGTTTTCAAGGACGACTGACAAAAAACAATAAAATGAGAGGAATAAGATTAAGAAAAGCAAATATTCAGATAGGGGAGAGTAATACTCTGCATAAATTATTTAAAGAAGATAGAGGTAATTTTTATTATGTAGGAGAGTTACATATAGTTTGTAATGATTTAATACCAAATGCTAGGAGAGACTATTTTATTGAAAATCCCCCTTGTAAACAATTTGAAACAATCTTTATGGATAAATTTAAAGACAAATTACATAAACTATATAATTTAGCTTCTGATTATAGAAGTGCAAATAAGAGATTAGAAGATAATTTAAAGCAGCAATTAGAAATAAAAACTAAAGAAGAAAATGGAGGCTTTTTACATTCAAAAGATAGAGATAATTCATTGAATAAGTTAGAAAAATTAAAAGAAGAATTACCTAAACTAAAAAATGATATTTCAAAATTAAAAGAAAGGTATTCAGATGATGAAGTAATAAATAAAATATTTGAGTCAATAGAAAAAAAATATGAATCAAAAGAGGATGTGGATAATAAAACTCAAAATAAATATGAAAATAAAACTAAGATGAATTACAAAGCCAATAAGTTATCAAAATTAAGTAGAAATGAAAGAAAAATAGTAACAAAAATTTTAGAAATTATTGAAAAAAATTTACAAAAAAATGATGCAGAAAAGATAATAGACATGATCATGGAAGAATTACAAAAATGAATAGAAATGTATTGCTGATAGAACCAAATTATAGAAATAAGTATCCACCAATTGGACTTATGAAAATATCTACTTATTATAAAATGCTAGGGGATAAGGTTACTTTTTTTAAAGGAAATTTAAATGATCTTGTTTTAAATGATATATATGAAGAAATTATTAAAAAATTATATCAAATTGAACAAGAAATAATGTGGGAAAAATATAGAACAAATATTATATGTTATTTAAAGTCAGGTGACAAATATGATATTAGTCAAGATGTTTTTTTAAATGATGATATTGTTGAATTATTAAAGTATTATAGAAAATATTTTCATAATAAAGATTATTTTAAATACAGTAAAAAGTGGGATATTGTATGTATTACTACATTATTTACTTTTTATTGGAAAATAACTATTGAAACAATTAATTTTGCCAAGTTGTTGTGTAAGGATATTCGTAATGTTAAAGTTGGCGGAATTGCAGCATCTTTGCTACCAGATAAGATAGAAGAAGAAACAGGAGTAAAGCCAATAATATCTGTATTAAATAAACCTGGTATGTTAGGTGATGATAATGATATTATTGTAGATATGCTTCCTTTAGATTATTCTATTTTGCATGAAATAGAATATGAGTATCCTGCAAGTAATGCTTTTTATGCCTATATGACACGAGGTTGTGTCAATAAATGCTCTTTTTGTGCTGTACCTAAATTAGAGCCAGAATATATAGGATATATACCTATTGATAAAGCCATTAAAGATACAATGCTAATATATGGTGATAAAAAAAATTTATTATTACTAGATAATAATATATTAGCATCTAGAAATTTTAATCAAATTATAGATGACATAAAATCAATAGGTTTTTATAGAGGAAGTAAGTCTATTGAAGCAAATCAATACGAATTAGCTATAAAAAACTTACAATTAGGCATAAATGATAAAGGGTACATAAGATATATTGTAAAACTATATCATATATTACTTAAATCATGTAAAACAGAAGTTATTCAAACAGTTTATGATATGCTATATGATAAAAATCTACTTAATTATGATACTGCAAACAAAGAAAATATTATAGAAATACATGATGCAGTAAGACCACATTTTGAAATGTACTATAAGAAAAAGAAATCTAAAGAGAGAATTGTTGATTTTAATCAAGGAATAGACGCACGATTAATTACAGAAAATAATATGATCAAATTATATGAAATACCTATAAAACCAGTTAGAATTGCATTTGATAGTTGGTCTATGAAAGATATATATGAAAATGCAGTTAGAACAGCTGTAAAAGCTGGTCATAAGAATTTATCTAATTATATTTTATATAATTACAATGATACTCCAATAGAACTATATCAACGATTGGAATTAAATGTTAAACTTTGCGAGGAATTGCAGGCTAATATATATTCTTTTCCTATGAAATATCATCCAATTCAAGATGAAAAATATTTTAAAAATAGGGATTATTTAGGAAAGCATTGGAATAGAAAATTTATAAGAGCAATTCAGGCAATACTTAATTCTACTAAAGGAAAAGTGGGAAAAGGAAGTTCTTTTTTTTATAAGGCATTCGGTAGAACAATAGATGAATATGAAAAATTACTATATATGCCAGAAACATTGATTATATATAGATTATTTTATGAACAAAATGGAATAACAGAGGAGTGGTGGAGAAAATTCAGTGCTCTTAAAGAAGAAGATAAAAAATATGTAAAAACAATTATAGAAAAAAATAATTTTACAGATATTAATATTATTTCTCATAATCAAGCAATACTAGATGTTTTATCATATTATTTGATAAAAAGAAGTGATGTAGTATAAATGTTTAATACTAATGATATATAATCATATGAAAATCTTTGATAAATGATATTTATTCTTTTAATAATAAATATATTATGTTATATATGAGTAGCATAGTATACATAATAGAGGCAGCATTGGAATTTAAAATATCATCAGATTATAAACCAGCAGGTGACCAAGTAGAAGCAATTGAAGAAATTGTATCATCATATAATAATGGTGCTATGCGTCAAGTTTTACTTGGGGTTACAGGCTCTGGTAAAACTTTTACCATGGCAAATGTTATTGAAAGACTGCAGGTGCCTACACTTATTATAGCACATAATAAAACACTTGCTGCTCAGCTTTATGGTGAATTTTTAAAGTTTTTTCCAGATAATGCTGTAGAATATTTTGTAAGTTATTATGATTATTATCAGCCAGAAGCATATATCCCATCAAGTGATACGTATATTGAAAAAGATTCTGCCATTAATGAAGAAATAGAAAAATTACGAAACAGAGCAACACGCTCATTAATTGAAAGGCGGGATGTAATAATAGTTGCTTCTGTTTCATGTATATATGGTCTTGGCTCTCCAGAAACATATGCTACAATGATACAGCACTTTGAACTGGGGGAAGAATATAATTTTGATGATGTATTAATGAAATTAATACAAGTGCGTTATGAACGAAACGATGTGGATTTTCACAGGGGAGTTTTCAGGGTAAAAGGCGATACTATTGAGATTTTCCCAAGCCATGAAGATGAAACAGCATACAGGTTAGAATTTTTTGGTGACAGCCTTGATAGAATTAGTGAATTTCATGCATTAACAGGAAAAACCACGAAAGATTTAAAAGAGTTATCCATTTATCCTAATACTCATTATGTAACAAGTGCCATTACAATGGACAGCGTAATAGAACAGATGAAAAAAGATTTGCTTGAAAGATGCGGTGAGTTTGTAAGCCAAAACAAGCTTTTAGAAGAACAAAGATTAACTCAGCGAACAATGTTTGATATAGAAATGTTAAAAGAAACAGGCTACTGCACAGGTATTGAAAACTATTCAAGATATTTTGACGGAAGAGCACCCGGCTCAACACCTTACACATTAATAAGCTATCTTCCAAAAGATGCTTTAGTTATAATAGATGAAAGCCACATCACAATACCGCAGATTAGAGGTATGTATAATGGGGACAGGTCAAGAAAAACCACATTGGTTGATTTTGGCTTTCGTCTGCCTGTAGCTCTTGATAACAGGCCATTAAAATTTGATGAGTTTGACTGTAGAATAAATAAAGTGTTATATGTAAGTGCCACACCAGATAAATATGAAATAGATGAAGCAAAAGGGGTAATAGCAGAGCAGATTATTCGCCCTACTGGACTAATGGATCCTGAAATTGAAGTACGCCCAGCAAGAACTCAAGTAGATGATTTATATAATGAAATATTAAAAGTAACAAAAGAGGGTGGCAGAGTTTTAGTTACCACATTAACAAAAAGAATGGCAGAAGAGCTTACAAGATATTATAAAGATATGGGTATAAGAGTGGAGTATTTACACTCAGAAATTGATACTATAGAGCGTATTAAAATAATTAAATCACTTCGCCTTGGTGAATTTGATGTGCTTGTAGGTATAAACCTTTTAAGAGAGGGGCTTGATATTCCAGAAGTGAAGCTTGTAGCCATATTAGATGCAGATAAAGAAGGGTTTTTACGCTCTACAAAATCTTTAATCCAGACAATAGGCAGGGCTGCCAGAAACGCAGAAGGAAGAGCCATATTTTATGGTGATAAAATAAGCGGTGCTATGCAGCAGACAATTGATGAAACTAATAGACGCCGAGCAAAACAAAAAGCATATAACGAAGCAAACGGTATAACACCAGAAACTGTAAAAAGTGCTATAAGCGATATTTTAGCATCAATTTATGAAAAAGATTATTTTACTGTTGAAGTGAAAGACGATTTTGATGTAAAATTAACAGGAAATAGTGAAAAAGATATTGAAAAATTGGAAGCACAAATGTATAAAGCATCTGAGGAGCTTGATTTTGAAAAGGCTGCCAAATTAAGAGATATTATATTTGAATTAAAAGCTAAAAAGAAATAGATATTTTGGAGAAGAAAATGTCAGAAAATAAAGATGATAAACTGGTGAAAGATTTATCTGAAGAGCTGCAAAGTGTTGCAGAACATGAGCAGGAAAATAATGGTAAAGGTAAAAAACCGAAAAAGAAAAGGTCTAAACTTCGTATTGCACTATATATTATTGGTGGTATGTTCGGTCTTGGGCTTATAGGGTTTATTTCTTTAGTTGTATATATTTATATTCTTAGCTTAGAGCTTCCTTCAACTGATGAATTTAGTAAATTTAAATATAATGAACCAATGGTAGTTTACGATGCAAAAGGCACTGTTATTGCAGAGCTTGGTGCAGAAAGAAGATACCCTGTACCTATAGAAGAAATGCCAAAATACGTATATCAAGCAGTGGTTGCGGTGGAAGATGGCAGATTTTACGAACACAGCGGTATAGACCCATGGGGTATTGCACGTGCTATGGTTGCAAACATTAAGGCAGGTAGAATGGTTGAGGGTGGTTCAACACTTACTCAACAGCTTGTAAAAGTTATATATTTAACCCCTGAAAGAAAATTAAAAAGGAAAATAAAAGAAGCAATTATAGCATACAGGCTTGATAAGGAGCTTTCTAAAGAGAAAATATTAGAATTATACTTAAACCAAGTAAACTTTGGCCGTGGTGCTTATGGTATTCAGGCAGCAGCAATTAACTATTTTGGAAAAAATGTAAAAGATATGACTATTGCAGAAGCTGCTATGGTGGCAGGTATTCCAAAAGGTCCGTCAATTTATGCACCGCACTTAAATATGAAAAAATCAATAAACAGAAGAAACCACGTATTAAAACGTATGCGTGAGCTTAACTATATTACAGAAGAAGAATACCAAACAGCTAAAAATGAAAAAGTAGTTTTAGCTGAATCTGTACCTTTAAGATTAAGATATGCTGGTTACTTTATGGATTACGTCCATAAATTTATTGAGGAAGATTTAAAAATAGAAGATGCTCAAAATAAAGGTATAAAAGTATTTACTACTTTAAATTTAGATTATCAAATAGCTGCTGAAAAAGCACTTTTAACTAACCTGATGTCAATAGGTAAAAGGGAGGGTTATAAAGGCCCACTTGGTAAACTATTAATAGAAGATGATGAAGATGTGGAAATAGCAGAAGAAACAGATGCAGCAGTTGTAGAAGATGCTGAAAACCAAGATAACAGCACAAAATTTGTAAGGCTTGATAATAATATCCCAAGCTATTTAGAAGAATTAAATTATAAAAAAGCAGTTATTACAAATGTTGAAAAAACTAAATTAGAAATTCAGCTTTATGATAACAGCACAGGTATTATCAACTATAAAGAAAATGAATGGATATCAAATTTTAATGGTAAATGGGTTAAAAATTTCACTCAGATATTTGAACCAAATGATGTGATTTATGTATCATTTAGTAAGAAAGTTAAAGAAAATAATGTATATTTAATAGAGCAAAACCCACCACTTGAGGGTGCAATTGTATCTATTAACCCACAGACTGGTGAAATATATGCCATGGTTGGTGGCATGTCTTATTTTAAATCATTTTTTAACAGGGCAGCACAAGCTAGAAGGCAGGTGGGAAGTACATTTAAACCTCTTGTTTATGCCACAGCTTATGAAAGTGGGTATTACCCAATGAGTGTATTTCACGATACACCAGTAATACAGGAAAGCGCAGAGGAAGGGGAAGAAAACTGGCGTCCTAAAAACTTTGACGGTCAGTTTAGAGGTGAAATGACGTTAGAAAGAGCATTACAGGTTTCTAATAACTCCGTAACTATTAAACTTGCCCAAAAAATAGGTGTTAAAAAGATAATAAGATATGCAAAAATGTTTGGGTTTACTGGTGATATTCCAGAAGATTTATCAGTTAGTTTAGGCAGTTTATCAGCTTCACCATTGGAGCTTGCTTATGCTTACAGCACATTTGCAAACCAAGGTATGCGTTCAAAAACACCGTTTTTTGTTACACGTGTAGCAGATATTGATAATAAAACAATATATGAAGCTCAGCCACCTGAAATGGTAAAAGTTTTAGAGCCATCATCAGCATCACTTATTACTGACAGTGTTGTAAAAGTAGTAGAAAAAGGTGGTGCATGGAGAAGCCGTGTAAATATTAACAGGGTTTTTGGTGGTAAAACTGGTACATCAAATGATTCTAAAGACTGCTGGTTTGCAGGTGTTATGCCAAACCTTGTAACTGTTGCATGGGTTGGGTATGATGACTATACAAAAATGGGAAGTTATGCAGTAGGGGCGAATACATCACAGCTTATATTTATTGATTATATAAAATCAATTAATGATAAATTACCGCTGGCTTTATTTCCTACACCTGTTCAGTCTACTTATTTTAAAGTAAATAAGGAAACTAATGAAATGACGGATGCTATTACAGGGGATTTAATGTTTTCATTATACCCTGTAGATAAAAACAATAAATTTGAACCTCATAATTATAAGAAGTAATAATGGATAACATAGAAGATAAATTAGAACTTAATGAGGATAATCAGCCTGTCACTAAATATAAAAGCAGAAGTATTGTAAATAAATCTGCTAAAATGAAAAAAATATATGATTTAGTGGAAGTTGTAGCTCCTATTGATGTTAGTATCCATATTACTGGAGAAGACGGTGTAGGTAAAAACAGGCTGGCAGAATATATTCATAACCAAAGCAAAAGGACTGGTAATTTTGTAACCATAAACCCTGTAGAGCTTAATGATATAATAGGCTCTCTTGGTTTTAATAAGGTTTTTGAATATTTTAAAAAGGCAGAGCGTGGCACACTTTATATTACAGAAATATCTTCTGCTAATATTAAGCTGCAGGAATACCTTGTAAATTCAATTATCAAGGTGGAGCAGGAGCTTGGAATGTACACTCCACGGCTTATATCTTCTACCAATAGAGATTTAACTGAACTTTCAAGGCAAAATAAATTTAACCAAAAACTGCGTGACAGCTTTGCAATTATTATGAATATACCGCCTTTAAGAGAACGTAAGGAAGATATTGAAGATTTAATAAAAATCTTTATGCGTGATTTGGGGTATTTTGGTAAAAAGGCAATACCATTAAGTGATGAGGCTTTAGAAATTCTATTAACTTATGAATGGCCTGGCAATGTAAGGCAGCTTTCAAATACAGTGCAGCATGCTGTAACCCATACATTAAATGGCATAATAGTTCCATCATCTCTGCCAAAGGATGTACGCAGAAAACAAGGCTATATGGAAGCCAATAGAAGCGTAATTGATGAGCTTTATAAATTTGCCCGCGGGCTTTTAGAAAGCGGCATCCATTCAGAGCAAATAGACCCATATTTTGAATACTTAAAAGCTGTTGAAAAGCCGTTAATTCGTGCAGCACTTGATTTGTCAAAAAATAACAGGTCTTATGCTGCTGATTTAATAAGGATTAACAGAAATACGCTTCATAAAAAACTTAAGCTTTATGATATGGATGAATAGTATGAGATACATAAAATTACTTAGTATATTTGCAGTATTTTTTTATTTTTTTCAAGCAAATGCAGCAGAAAATGTGACAATTACTATGGAAGTAAACAATATACCGTCATCAAAAGGAAATATTATAATGTATTTCTGCCAAAATGAAGATGAGTTTAAAAGTGAAAGGCAGACTCAGTATTCATTTTTCTTCCCTGCTAAAAAAGATAGAGTAACTGCCAAAATCATTATACCAAAAGGAATTTATGGCATACATATATATCATGATGAAAATGATAATAAAATGATAGATAAAAACTCATCAAACCACCCAGTAGAAAAATTTGGGTTTTCAAATAATTATTTTGGCTCATATTCAAAACTGCCAGATTTTAATAATACACTTATAAATATAGAAAAAAATGACCAGTTTATTAAAATCAATTTAAGATAGAAATAACTTTATCAACTTTTTTCAAAATTTCCCCTTGTAAAAAAAATAAAAAGTATTATATTCAGACAAATCAAGTCTTTTTAAGGAGTAAAAGGAAGGAATACTTTATGAGTGAAGTAACACAACAAAATAATGAAAAAACACCAAGATTAAAGTTTTTCCCTGTTATGATGTTTGCTGTAATAATGGGGTTTTCAGGTATTACGCTGGCTTATAAAAAAGCCCATGAAATACTTTTATTACCTGCTGTTATCTACCAAGTATTATCATATATAACAGCTGCTTTAGCAATTATAATAGGGGTTTCCTATTTAATTAAAATCATTGTATATACAAGTGAAGTAAAAAAAGAGCTTTTGCACCCTGTGAGAGTAAACTTTTTTGCGGCCATATCTATTTCCATGCTGCTTTTAGCTGTAGTTTTCCATGAATATAAAAGTGTGGCATACCCACTTTTTCTTATAGGTACAGGTTTACAGACATTTTTTACTTTTTATGCAATTACATACTGGTTAAATAAAAATATAGAGATGGCTCATTCAAACCCTGCATGGTTTATACCTGTGGTTGGTAATATTATTATACCTATTGCTGGGGAAGGGTTTGCAGATGCTGCCCTTTTAAATTTCTTTTTCTCCCTTGGTATATTTTTCTGGATAATATTAACAGCAATATTATTTAACAGGATTATTTTCCATGGTATGCTTGTGCAGAAATTTTTACCAACTTTAGCCATATTTATAGCTCCACCTTCTGTGGGAATGTTAAGCTATATTAAGCTGACAGGTCATTATGATTTTTTTGCTTCCCTTTTATTAAATGTGGCAATTGTTTTTGGGCTTATATTACTTGCCTTAATTAAAAACTTTTATAAGCTTAAATTTTTCATATCATGGTGGGCATTTACTTTTCCTATGGCAGCTTTAACTATGGCTTTAATTACAGCATATGAAAAAACAGAATATGTTTATACTTTTTATGAATACTTATCTATCGTATCATTAGTTATGACATCTATTTTAGTACTTTTAGTATTAGTTAGAACAATTATTGCAGTTATTAGAAAAGAAATATGTGTTGATGAAAAATAAAATCAGCAGGGAAAACCCTGCTGATTTATTTTAGACTGTCAAAAGTTTATTGATTATTTTAAATTTATAATAAGAAACAATATCTACATTAAAGATTAATCTGTTTAACTAAACTTGGAGCGTGTATCCAAGTTTAGTTACCATTAAGAGCCTAATAAAATGCGAAGAGCATTATTAGGCTCATCAAAAGACTAGCGAAAAAATGTATTTTTTCGATAATCTGAATCAGCAGGGAAAACCCTGCTGATTTTAAATTTTTTTTAAAAATGGGTTATCTATTTTATAAATGAAATTTTGAGCGGTTCGTTATTTACCCCTTCTCTGCCTAACATACCAACAATACCTGTATCGCCCCATGCAAAATCTGTCATTAATGATGAATATATCAATGATTTAAAATATCAAGTAAAATAAGATTATTTTGCAGATAAATGCCGCAACTATTACTGCTTCACCCCCATTTTTTTAAAACACCTTATGTCACCTTGATGCGGAGCCGAAGAGTCTATAATTTTTACTAGCTGGAACATTATAAGATTCTTCGCCTACTATCGTAGGCTCTGAATGACAGTTATTACAATTATTTCTATTTTTACATATATTATCAAGTAGTTATAGCATTTTTTAATAAAAAATGGGGGTGAAGCAACCAACTATTATTCTTGATTATTTAAGTATATTCTTTTATAATTAGTAGTTCATTATTTAAAGGAGTATTTAATGAGAGAAATTACAGCACCAATACGTAAGTATTTTAAAACTGGAGAAACAAGGAGCGTAAAATTTAGAATAAAACAGCTTAAAGCATTAAAAAAAGCGTTACTTCAATATGATGAAAAAATTATTGAAGCACTGCATGATGATTTGAATAAATCATCCTTTGAAGCTGTAATGACAGAAACTGGTATAGTACAGGAAGAAATTAATTACTATATTAAAAATCTTAAAAAACTTGCACGTCCTAAAAAAGTGAAAGTTCCCCTAACATTAATGCCCGGAAAAAGTGAGATATACAGCGAACCCTATGGTGTTGTGCTTATTATATCCCCTTGGAATTATCCTGTGCAGCTTACTTTATATCCTTTAATTGCAGCAATTGCTGCAGGAAACTGTGCTGTAGTTAAACTTTCAGAATTTTCAGAAAATACATCCCGTGTGCTTGCTCATCTTATAAATGAAACATTTCCTAGTGAATATGTGCGGGCTGTTAGAGGTGATGCTGTAACAGGTGCTGCCCTTTTATTAGAACGTTATGATTATATATTCTTTACTGGTAACCAAAATGTAGGCAAAATAGTAATGAAATCAGCAAGTGCCAATTTAACGCCTGTTACATTAGAATTAGGTGGTAAAAGCCCATGTATTGTAGACTATACAGCAGATATTAAAGATACTGCAAAAAAAATAATATGGGCAAAATCATTAAATGCAGGCCAAACATGTGTTGCTCCTGATTATATATTATGCCATTCACGTGTAAAAAAAGAATTAATAAGCGCTTTAATTGCAGAAAGCTCTATGATTTTTGGTGCACATTCCTCAGAGCATGAAGATTTTCCAAAAATAATATCTAAAAAACATTTTGATAGAGCATTAAAATTAATGGACGCTTCAAAAACTGTATTTGGTGGAGTGGTGGATATCCCTGCTTTAAAAATTGATTTAACTATTATGGATAATGTAACATATAATGACAGAATTATGCAGGAAGAAATATTTGCACCAATCTTACCAATTATAGAATATACCAATATTGATGATGTAATAGATGATTTAAAATATAAGGATAAACCACTGGCGTTATATCTTTTTACAAATGATAAAAAAATGGAAGAAAAGGTTATAAATAATATTTCTTTTGGCAGTGGTGCTGTAAATGATGCTCTTATACATATTACAAACCACAACGCACCATTTGGTGGAGTGGGAGCAAGCGGTATGGGTGCATATCACGGTAAATACAGCTTTGAAACTTTTTCTCATCAAAAGCATATATATAAAAAATATCTGTTTTTTGATAATAAGTTAAGGTTTTTTCCGAAAAAGGATAAAGAAAAAATTATTAGATTTTGGTTTTATAAATAAATTCACTCTTTAATTTATAAGAAAATTTGTGTATAATATTATGCTAAAAAAATAAAAGGACTGGTTATGGATACTAAAGAGATTAATCACATTGCAAAACTTGCACGCCTTAAATTTGATGAAGGCAGTGTGGAAGGTATTACAAAAGATATGAACGATATTTTAAAGTGGATGGATATATTACAGTCTGCTGATACTTCCTCTGTTGATAATAATGAAGATGATGCTCAGGAATTAAGACAGAGAGAAGATGTGGTAAAAATCAGTAATTTATCCGAAGATTTAATGAAAAATGCACCAGAATGTTACGAGCATTATTTTACAGTTCCTAAGGTGGTGGAATAATGGCAGATTTAACAAGCAAAACAATTGCAGAGCTTTCTCAAGGCTTTGATAATAAAGAATTTTCAGCAACTGAAGTAGTAACTGCTTATATTAAAAATATGGAGCAGGGCAGAAAATATAATGCTTATATTACAGAAACAGGCGAGCATGCATTAGCTCAGGCAAAAGATTGTGATAATAGAATAGCATCAGGCAAAAGATTATCTATGCTTGATGGTGTTCCTTTAGGTATTAAAGATTTATTTTGCACAAAAGATATAAAAACCACTGCAGCAAGCAGAATTTTAGAAAACTTTATTCCACCTTATGAATCAACTGTTACTAAAAATTTACTCGATGCAGGAAGTATTTTTATTGGTAAAACAAATTTAGATGAATTTGCTATGGGTGGAGCTAACCTTACAAGTTATTTTGGACAGGCTATAAACCCTATAAAAAGAGCAGACGGCAAAGAAGTTGTAACTGGTGGCTCTTCTGGTGGTTCTGCTGCTGCTGTTGCTGCTTCTATGTGTGCTGGTGCAACAGGTACTGATACTGGCGGCTCAATACGTCAACCTGCTGCATTTTGTGGCATAGTTGGTATTAAACCAACATATGGTAGATGCTCTCGTTATGGCATTATCGCTTATGCTTCATCTTTAGACCAGGCAGGGCCAATGACAAAAACTGTAGAAGATGCAGCAATTATGCTTGAAAAAATGGCAGGATTTGATGAGCTTGATTCCACAAGTGCTGATATTGCTGTACCTAATTTTACTTCATCATTAAAATCTGGTGTGAAAGGCTTAAAAGTAGGTGTTGTAAAAGAATTTTTAAACGGCGATTTAAACAAGGAAATAGCAGCTGCTTATGAAGAAAGTATGAATATATTAAAATCAAACGGGGCAGAAATAAAAGAAATATCACTTCCTAATATGAAATATGCTCTTGCAACATATTATATTATTGCCCCAGCTGAAGCATCATCTAATTTAGCACGATATGACGGGCTTCGTTTTGGTTTAAGGGTAGATGGCTCATCCTTAGATGAAATGTATGAAAATTCAAGAAGTGCAGGTTTTGGTGCTGAAGTAAAAAGACGTATTATGATAGGAACTTACGTGCTTTCAGCAGGTTATTATGATGCTTACTATTTAAAAGCATTAAATGTGCGTAAATTAATTAGGCAGGATTATATTAATGCATTTAAAGAAGTAGATACTATATTAACACCTGTTGCACCTACTACTGCTTTTACAATTGAAGAAAGTAAATCATTTGACCCAGTAACAAACTATCTTCAGGATGTATTTACTGTACCTGTAAACTTAGCAAAACTTCCTGCCATATCTGTACCTGTAAAAATGGCAGAAAACTCACTTCCTATTGGTATGCAGTTAATAGGCAGAGATTTTGATGAAGAAACACTTTTTAAAGGTGCATACGTTTTAGAACAAAATAATAGTTGGAGCAGAAGATAATGAGCTATATAATAAAAGGAAGAACTTGTGATTATGAAGTAGTAATAGGACTGGAAGTTCACTGCCAGGTAATATCTAAAGCAAAATTATTCTCATCTGCTTCAGCAGAAAGCGGCGGCACACCTAATGACCATGTGGCTTTTATAGATGCAGGGTTTCCGGGTATGCTTCCTGTTGTTAATAAATTTTGTGTAGAGCAGGCAGTTAAAACTGGGCTTGGGCTTAATGCTAAAATTAATAAAAAATCTGTTTTTGCTAGAAAAAACTATTTTTATGCTGATTTGCCACAAGGCTATCAAATAAGCCAGTATGATAAACCGATTGTTGGTGAAGGCTATTTAGATATTGAATTAGAAGACGGCAGCACAAAAAGAATAGGTATAGAAAGGCTTCATTTAGAGCAGGATGCAGGTAAATCAATACATGATATGTTGCCGGGCAAAAGCTGTATTGACTTAAACCGTTCTGGTGTTGCTTTAATGGAGATTGTATCAAAACCAGATATGAGCTCTCCTTACGAAGCTGGTGCTTATCTTACTAAATTAAGAAGTATTGTAAGATATTTAGAAACATGTGATGGAAATATGAACGAAGGCTCTATGAGATGTGATGCTAACGTATCAGTTCGCCCTGTTGGTTCAAAAGAGTTACGCACAAGATGCGAAATCAAAAATGTAAACTCTATTAGGTATTTAATGCAGGCCATAGAGTATGAAGCAAACAGGCACGTAGATGCTTATGATAATGGGGAAGAAATATATCAAGAAACAAGGCTTTTTAATGCCAATAAAAAAGAAACAAGAAGTATGAGGGGCAAAGAAAACGCCAATGATTACAGGTATTTTCCAGACCCAGATTTAGCTTTTCCTTTAGTTGTAAGCGATGAGCTTTTAGAAAAAGTTAAAAATAGTATGCCAGAAATGCCAGAAGAAAAAGCAATAAGGTTTGTGCAGACTTATAAAATATCTGAAGATGAGGCAAAAAGGCTTTCAGCTGAAAAAACAGTAGCTAATTATTTTGAAGAAGCTATGAAAGAAAAAGGCAGCGACGGCAAAAAAACTGCCAACCTTATACTTGTTGAATTAGCAGCATATATGAGCGAAAACCAAATAGAAAACATATATGAGCTTAAAACTACTGCCTCACGTTTAGGCAGGATTACTGCTTTAGTGGAAGACGGCACAATAGGCTTACGTATTGCAAAAGAGCTTTTACCAATGATTGAAGAAACAGATAAAGAGCCGGAAGCTATTATTGAAGAAAAAGGCTTAAAACAGGTTTCAGATACTGGTGAAATAGAAAAAATTATTGATAAAATTATAGCAGATAACCCAAAAAATGTGGAAGAATATAAAGCTGGTAAAGAAAAACTTTTTGGGTTCTTTGTAGGACAAGTTATGAAAGCTACACAAGGCAAAGCAAACCCTGCTGTAATCAATAAACTTTTAAAAGATAAATTAAGCTAGGATTTAATTATTTTGATTATAATAACCCTTTAAATGAAATATTTTAAAGGGTTATTTTTAAATACAATGAGAGAGTTTATGCAATTAAAATCAAAAATATTATTATTAATTGTAAATTCTAAATTATTCATCCAGTCTTGTATTTTTTTAATAACAGTAACTTAAAAAAAGTGAAAAAATATTTAATTGAAATTTACAGCTCACGCAATGATTTGTCATTAGAAAGACATATAATTATTGGTGATACTAAAGGAATAATTGGAAAACTATTATCCAAATCAATAAATTTATAACAAATATTGTATGTATAAAAAAAGAGAAAAATAATTAATATGAAACTTTATAAATATAAGTTAATGATATAATATGGTGTTTTATTTGATTATTATACTTTAAAGTTAATGAAAAAATATATTTTAAATTAATAATTTAATTTTATAAAAAACTATTGACATTTGTAAGCATTAAAATGGTAATAAGTAAATATTATAAGATATTGATGTTGTAATATATTGATATTTAAAGATAATAATATTTGATTATCAATAAAACATTTTTCTAAAATAAAAAAAAGTGTAGACATATTTTAAAAATGTGTTATTATATCCTAGTAAAGTCTAGGAGGCCATATGAAATTCTTTTTTAAGATGTTTGGCTGGTTTTTCGCTCTAGTCCGTAATATCAGCATTAAAGTTAAAATAATCCTTTTAGTATTTTTCCCAGCAATAGGTATTGTTGCCTTTTTCTCATTTACTTTTTACGATACATACATATATATGCACGCAAACACTGAGCTTACGGGTATGATTACGCTTTCTGTTGAAGTATCTAATGTATCTCACCAGTTGCAGATTGAGCGTGGCCGTACAGCAGGTTATATGGCAGACAGGTCGCCAGATTCAAAAGCACAGATTGATGAACAGCGTCTTAATACTGATGGAGTAATAGCCATATTTAAAGATGTTATTCACACTATAAATGTTAAAAAATATGACCCAGCTTATGTTAAACAGATTGAAGATGCAGAAAAACTTTTAGATGAACTGCCAGAAATAAGAAGACGAGCAGATGCATTTGAATTAACAAGTAAAGATGTTATTGCATACTATACAAAAACAATATCTACATTAATAGATTCTGTTCTTATTGCATCAAATGTAAGCCCTGATAACAATATTACAAAAATATTAAGTGGTTACACAAACTTCATGTATGCAAAAGAAAATGCGGGGCTTGAAAGGGCAAATGGTAATGTAATACTGCGTTCTAAAGAATTAAATGAAGATGCATTTAGGGCATTTATTTCTGTTATTGCAAAACAAGATGTTTATTTATCATCTTTCTTTGGGCAGCTTCCTAAAGACCATCCAAAAACAGGAGAAATCTTAGAAAACTATGCTATTACAATGGAAGATTCAACTGCATTAATAGCATCACATAGGAAAGATATAATAGAAAATGTTATTAATGGTACATTTAATATTACAGCAGACCAGTGGTTTGATGATATTACAATGCACATAGATAACCTTCAAATAACAGAGATAGTAATTGCAGAACTTGTTGATGAAATTCTTAATGCCAATATTGCAAATGCAAAATTAAAACTTACTTATATTATATCATTTTTCTTACTTGGTATGGTGTTTAATATTATATTTGCAATAATTATTGCTTCAGATTTAATACTAAGGATTGATAAAATTAAAAAATATTTATCAGACCTTGCAAATAATAAAGATTTATCAAGAGATATTGATTTAGTTTCTAAAGATGAAATAGGTCATATTGCTACATCTATTAATATATTTATACATTCTATTAAAGATATTATGCTGCAGCTTCAAAACCAAAGTGAAGCAAATATGAGAATTGCTGTTAAACTTGTTGAGGCATCAAATAGTGTTACATCTACACTTTCAAGCAGTGAACACCTTGCCCACAGCAATATTGATGTAGGTTCAGAAATTGGAAGCATTTCTGAAGATAATATTGCAGAATCACAAAAAACTATGGATTTAATGAATGTAGCCCATACTGAGCTTGAAAAAATGCAACAGCTTATTATAGAATTAAGTCAGGAAGTAGAGAAAGAAAGTAAAGCAGAAGAAGATATTGCAAGTGATATTAATGAGCTTGTACGTGAAGCAGAAGACATTAAAAATGTATTAACTGTAATATCTGAAATTGCAGACCAAACAAACTTACTGGCATTAAATGCAGCTATTGAGGCAGCCCGTGCAGGTGAACACGGTAGAGGATTTGCTGTGGTTGCTGATGAAGTTAGAAAGCTGGCAGAAAAAACTCAAGATTCTTTAGGTCAGATAAATAATACTATTAATGGTGTGCTTCAAGGTATTGTAAAAGCCAGCAAAACTATTACAGCAAACTCTGAAGAAATTTATAGAATGGTTGAAACTGCTGATGTGGTTAGAAGAAGTGCAACAGATTTAACAGACAGCATGAAAGAAGTTGCTAAAGTTGCAGAAACTTCTATGACAAGCTCAAGAAATATTGATGGTAAATCAAAAGAAATGATTGAAGGACTTGGGCAGATTAATGGTGCAATTGCAGAGATTGCTGAACAAATGGCAAGTATGCACAACTATGCAGACGAAATTGAAAACCATGTAACTGAGCTTAAAAATGCCTTATCTGTCTTTAAATTAGATTAATCTAAACTTTTGCAAACCTTTGTTATTAATGCTGTTAGTAACAAAGGTTTTTTTATATGAAATTGAAATATTGGTTATATGTGCAAAATATTTTTCTTGAAAGATTTATGTAATTAGTATTATAATGTTATTATATAAAAAATATATAAAAATATAATATTGTTATAATATATGAGGTATACATAATGGAAAGTGAAGTAAGAGAATTCATAGAGCACAATCCTGTTTTAATGCTTGCAAATATAGGCACTGATGGGCTTCCAAAAATTAGACCTATGATTACTCTTGGAATATACCTTAATACTATATGGTTTGCTGTCACTAAAGATAAGCTGCTGTATGAAGAGTTGGTTCATGATAATAATGTGGAGCTGTGTGCTGTTACATTAAGCCGTTGGGTTCGTATTACTGGAAAAGCTGTATTTGAAAAAAATAAAGAGCTTGTTTCCCATGTTAGAGAAAATTCAGATATTATGGAAAGATTTTATAAAAAGAAAACACAAGATGACAGCGAAGTTGAAGTTTTCTATATTGATATAGAACGTGGTATGCTTTCAGATAATGATAGAGATTATAAAATAGAGTTTTAATTTTTTTGTTTTAAAGGTTGTATCTTTACTATATGGGAGGCGAGGTAATGAAAAGGCTTTCAAATTTAAAATTAAAAACAAAGATTATTATTAATGCCATAGCACTTGTAGTATCAACTTCTTTTTTAGCATTTGTTTCAATTATTGGTATATATATGGTACAGAGTGCAGCAAAAGAAAGTGCAGAATATTATGCACCTATTATAGACCAAGCTATTAAAATTAATAATGAATTTATTGTATCAACTGCTCTTTATTCAGCACATATTCAAGACCCAACAGATGATAAAATTAAAGAATATGAAAACCAAGTGGAAGCATTGACAAATCACTTTACTGAGCTTGAAAAATTAGTAGCAGATGACGCACGTGCAGAGATGATAGCTCCATTGCTTGTGGATTTTAAAGTACAGTTACGTTTATATAAAGATACATCGGTTAGTCTGCTTAATCAAAAAGCGAAATTAAATGGCACTCAAAATCAATTAAATAAAAGTCTTGAAGGATTTATAACGTCAGCAACGGCTTTTTTAAACTCAATTTATGATAATATTTTAAATTCAGCAAATCCTGAAGTGGAAAGGCGTATACCAAGGGTTAAAGATATGGTTGGAGTTATTGGCGGTATGAAAGATGCCATTGCAGAAGTAAATAGAAGTATTTACACTTCTGATGGTGAGCAAAAAAATGACGTCATTAAAAATATCGATAACATAAAAAATACTGTAGAAAGGCTTTATAACCAAACAAAAGTACCTGCTACAAAAGAACTAGCAAAAAAATCTCTTGATGAAACAGATAAAATGCTTAAACTCACAAAAAAAATATATAGAGAAATTGGTAGGATGAATCAGATGAAAAATGATGAAATTGCTTCATCTACCAGTGTCCGCGATTATATTAACTCAACAAACGCTATGGCTTCAGGATTAATGGTTGAGGCAAGCAACTATATTGTAAGTATTGCTAATAAAATATTTATATTAATATTTATTTCAATGTTAGTAGGCTCTATGGTTGCTTTTGCAATAGTGCTGTTTTTAATTGTAGATATTGTACGCCCATTAAATAAATTTATTATATTAATTAAAAACTTAACAGAAGGGGATGGCGATTTAACTAAAAGGGTGGAAGCTAATACTAAAGATGAATTTGGTATATTAGCAGGTTATATTAATACATTTATTCAGAATGTACAGCATATTATAAAAGAAGTGCAGGTTGTATCCCATGAAGTTACATCTGGTTCAAATGAGCTTGCTTCTGTGGCTGAAGAACTACAGTCTACTTTCCAATCACAAACTGAGCAGATTTCTGGCATTTCAACAAATATGATTAATTTATCATCACTAAGTGAGCAGGTATCTAACAGCTTAACTCAAAGTTCTGAAAGATTGCAAAACACCACAAGCCTTACTCAAGAGGGTGCAATTTCACTTGCAAGCATAAGAAAAGAAATGAAAACTATTAGTGAAAATACAAATAATTTGGCTCAAACTATTTCAAGCCTTTCTGAAAGCTCTGAAGATATTGGCAGAATATTAACAGTTATTAATGATATTGCAGACCAAACAAACCTTCTTGCCTTAAATGCAGCAATTGAAGCAGCTAGAGCTGGGGAAGCAGGCAGGGGCTTTGCTGTAGTTGCTGATGAGGTTAGAAAACTTGCAGAAAGAACATCGCAGGCTACAAATGAAATCTCTGCTATTATTAATACTTTCCAACAGGAAAGTGATAGTGCAGCCAAAAATATGGCTACCACTTCTAAATCTATTGATGATGGCTCTAATAAAGTTGAAAAAACATTATCAGACTTTAAAGATGTGGTGGAAGGTATCAATAATGCCAATAATGATATTGTAAGTATAACATCAATGGTAGACAGGCAAAATAACTCTATCCAAGATGTAACAAATAATACAGGCAGTATTAATGCAGGTATTACCCAGTCTAATGTGGCTATTTTAGAAGTTACAAAAACAATAGACCACCTGCAGCACAAAACATCTGATTTAGAAAAAATATTAGACCAGTTTAAAGTAGATTAGAAATTTAAAACTGTTTGCAAGATTATATACTAAAAGCAGGCTTTATAAGCCTGCTTTTTTATCATTTAAAATATAATCAATATATTATTGTCTGCTTCACCCCCATTTTTTTTCGCAACACCTTATGTCACCTTGATGCGGAGCCATTAGGCAAAAAATCATAAATATAATAAATACAAACACTCATAATATTTTAAATAACTTTAGCAAAATAATATTTATAAATATTTATCCTTATTTTATGTACTAGTGTTATTTTACATATAAACGCTCTTCAAATGGTATGCGAAATTATTTTTTTGGAATGTTTTGCCAGCTACTTGAGAGCGAAGCGAGTTGTAGTGGCAATGGAAAAACAATAATGAGTGATTATACCTTTGGAGCTTTATATGTAAAATAACAAAACACCCGTTTTTGAGATTTTCGGCGTAAAGATATGGAAAGGTAAAAATATGGCAGTAAGATATTAATAGATTATACTTAATTTTAATATATCTGAAACTGTTATATTTTTTAAGTTTACAATTTTTGCTTCACCCCCATTTTTTTTTACAACACCTTAATTTTTATTATTGTTTAATAAGATTCTTCGCCTAAAGGCTCAGAATGACATGGTAGGGGCAGGACGCCCCGTCTTTAGCAAGTGCGGGAGGATTTATTCCGACCAAACGGAGATTTAAAAAATACATGGATGTATTTTTTAATAAAAGTTTAATAAGATTCTTCGCCTACTATCGTAGGCTCAGAATGACAGTTATTACAATTATTTCTATTTTTACATATATTATCAAGTAGTTATAGCATTTTTTAATAAAAAATGGGGGGGGGTGAAGCAGTTTATTGTAATTTTAATAAATAAAATTATTTAATTTAGTTAGTATTATATGCTTTAAAAAAAGTAATTGGCAAATAAAAACCCCTGATAAAAAAATAACAGGGGTTTTTTTTGAGGAGAGGTATGAGAAATTACTACTAATCTACTAAATGTATCAAATAGCCGTAGCCTTCCTTAATCATATCTTCTTTTGGTATAAACCTAAGTGATGCACTATTTATGCAGTAACGCATACCACCTTTATCTTTAGGGCCGTCATTAAATAAATGGCCAAGGTGTGCATCACCTGCTTTACTTCTAACTTCTGTTCTAATCATGCCATGGCTTGTATCTCTATTTTCTGTTAACTCTGTACCATCAATAGGTTTAGTAAAACTAGGCCAGCCAGAGCCTGAATCATATTTATCTTTTGATGAAAAAAGAGGCTCGCCAGTTGTTATATCCACATAAATTCCTTTCTTTTTATTATCCCAGTATTCATTATGGAATGCAGGTTCAGTGCCGTTATTTTGTGTTACTTTATACTGCATTGGTGTAAGCTGTGCCTTAAGTTCTTCATCAGTTAATTGTTTATATTCTTTCTTTTCAGCTATATTATTATGCAGGTTTCTATCAACTGCTTTTTTAGCTTCATCAAATTTATCGCTACCTATATGGCAGTAGCCAAATGGGTTTTTATCAAGATATTTTTGATGATAATCTTCAGCTTTATAATAATTAATAATAGGCATAAGCTCTATAGCTATTTTTTCACCCTTATATTTTTGAGCTAAACCTGCTAAAGATTTTTCAGCAATATTTTTCTGTTCATCATCAAGATAATAAATACCTGTCCTATACTGCACGCCTCTATCATTACCCTGTTTATTTACAGAAGTAGGGTCAATGATTTTATAATACATATCTAAAATAAAAGGCAGGCTAACAATTTTTTCATCATATACAATATGAACTGTTTCTGCATGGTTTGTATTTTTATAAACTACATCTTCATAAGTGGGGTTTGAAGTTAATCCATTAGCATAGCCCACATCAGTAGCAACAACGCCATTAATGGATGCAAAATATTTTTCCACACCCCAAAAACAGCCACCTGCTAAATATATTTCCTTATAACCTTTTGGTGCATTTGCTTTTAATTCTGCCACGTTTGATGGCATTTCTGAATTGTTTATTATATTATTTTCTGCCATTGTTTTTTTCTGACTTAAAAACACAGTAATTATAACCACAAGGACAGCAACAGAAACTAACGATATAGTTTTCATAAATACCTCCTTGCTTTATTTATTTAATTAATATACTATAAGGTAACTTATATAAATATATTTAGAAATATTCTACATAATTTATACATAATAGTAATTATTATTATTTTTAAGAAGCAAATGAAAGAAAAAGTATTTATGGTATTAGTGTTATTGTTTTTAGTATCCTGTGGTGAGCTGCCAGAAGGTAGTGAAAACAATGGAAACAGTTATGGTTTAGGGCTTTACAGCTCACCTATGCTTATGGGTGATATTGTGGAAAAAGCTGCAACTGGTGTATATGTGGAAGGAACTGATATTACAAATCCTAATCTTCCATTTGTAGAATTAACTCCAAATAAAACAACAACTATTGTAAATGGTAGATTATCTCCAGTAGCTGTTAAGCAGGCATCAATTTTTGAAGTGGTTTCTGCTATGAATGATAGTTTAGAAGTAACTACATCATGCCATACGGGGCTTCCAGTAAATAACTGTATGTCATCTTTTATATATAAACCAAAGTGTAATGGTCAGGTAACTTCCCATGTTAAGCTGCAGGCTGATAAAGGTGGTGCAAAAGTTATTAGTGTTATGGGAAATGCAGATAGTTTTAGTACAGAGTGCGAAAAAAATATTGAAGATAATGTTACAATGAAGATATCAAGCTCAAGCCATTATTTTAACAATATAAATGAAATCTATTATTTTACTGTAGAACTTAATAAGCCTGCAAAAAATGGTTACAGATATAGTGCTAATGGTGCTGCCAATGGGTTTTATTATTCTTATGAATGCTACCACAGTGATAGTAAAACTTGTAATGGATTTATTCAGTTACTGGGAAAAATAGGCAGGTATGAATGTAAGGGTGAAACAGAATTAGCATTAAAAATAAAGGCAGAATATTTTGAAGGAGCAAAGGAAGTAACCTTTACAGCAAAAGGATTTGGGCTTGGTCATGATGATAATTATACCTGTTTAATGAAATAAAGCTTAATAAATTTAAGATAATGCCGATATATGTATTAGTAGTAAATATGCATGGACGCATATAGTTTTAATGCATGGAGGCATTATATGGATTTATTTATACCGTTTATAGCAACAGTAGAGCCTGCAAATTCAGTAAGTGACAGCAGTAGTAGTAAATTAAACTATAATAATATATCAGTACCAGCAAACAGCACATTTCAAAAAGTATATTTTGAAGAATTGGCACGTAAATGTTATGAAGAAAATGGTGATTTTGAAAAAATATCAAGTATAGCACGAATCTATTATGAAGAATACTATGGGACTGGAAGCTCAAGGCTTAAAAGGTGGAAATTATATTTTTCTAAATATGGTATAGTAATAAATATTGAAGAAAATAATGGCAGCCTTTCTATAAAAGCTGCCTAAATAAGAGTAAACTAGGAAAACTAATTATGTACAGCTAAATATTATCTAAGAGCTATAATTCTTGCCATATCTGGCCTACCCGGCTCTTTATTTGGTTCCATTTTAACAAGTACCCTTATACTGTTTTCAAGCCTGCCATACATATTTGTTTCAGCATTATTAATTTCTTCTAATATAGCATCTTTATTTGTGGCTTCATAGTCTACAACGCCTACATGCGTAGAGCCGCCTTCAAGTTCTATAACAATAAGTTTACCTTTGATTCTAACAATTGAAGCTTCCACAGGGTCGCCTTCAAGTTCATCAAGGTTTTTAATTCTGTCGTTAAGATTATTTTTATAGTCAGTAATATAAGACATTATTTTAGTTAAATCCTGCTTTTGCATACCATAAGGAGAAACTTCATATGCAATAGTATCATCCATATCGTTAATAGAATTTTTAATAACTATATAGGCATGGTCTAAAATATTAGAAATAAGTTGATTTTCATCAAGTTTTTCATTTTCATGAAGAGTAAGATTAATATGTAAATAAAGTGCCTTATCTGCCACTAAAAGCATATCAGCTTTACGTTTAATAAACGAAGCCATTTTGCTGTCATCAGAATTAATTGTAACATAAACTCCTAAAGATTTGCCGTTTTCAGCTAATTTAGCTGTAAAATTAAGTTTTGCAGCACTGTCTTGAACATTAGTGGTGATAATGTGAAGCTGTTTATCTCTTAAAAAATATTGTAAAAGATAATCTATTACATAACCTTGGCCAATATATTTGTTACTCTGCATCATAAAAAACTCCTTGTATCAGAAACAAAATATTATACATATACTACAGTTTAAAAATAGTTATCATAATATTCACTAAATCAGTCAAATTATATATATTTTTTGGCAAAAGTCAATAAAGAAAATTTTTCATTTTTTTTGTAAAAATTAAAAAAATATGAATATATATTGTGATAATAAAAAAAATGTATTATTATAGATATTCTAGGGGGTTTTATGTATAAAAGTGTTTTGTTTGTATTATTATTTGCCCTGTTTATAGTTTCTTGTGAGAAAAATAAGACTACAGAGATTTCAAATCAGCAAAATGTTGATAACAGCTCTACTTTATTAATTTCACCAGAAAAAAATCCTAGGAAAGCATTAGAAAGTGTAGGTTTTTGGAACAAGCAGTACTTTAGTTTGGAATATAATCCACTGTATGGGTATTGTTATCAGCATTTATTTCCAGATATGGATACATCTCAGGAAAAAGATGTTATAGCTTTTCATATACCTTCATTAGATGACCCTATGGTTATTTTTGTACTGGATAAAGTAGCATATAATAACGGACAATATGAGCTTTCTGGCAAGATTAATGATAAGCCTACAGTTTTATATGTGAAAGTGTTTGATGATAAAACAGTAAATGTTATGCTTGCAGATTATGAAATCAATGATTCTTTTGATTTAACAAGTGGTATTGCTTATTCTTCATTTGTTGATACCAGGTATAAAAATCAAGATGAGCCTGTTTTTGATTTAACAGCATATGATACCTGTGAAGAACTTGATAAAAAAATAATTGCAGATATTTCTGATAAGTTGACAGACGAAACTGTTATTGAGCAGCACGGAATAGATATAAAAACAGATAATGGTTATGACTGCTGGGGTAAATGGACAAGTATTGATGATATGAAAAATGTGTACTATGAACTTAATAAAGAAAAAATGGAATTTTTAGATTACACAGAATTATTATATGCAGCAGATACTAATGAAAAAGCTAAGGTACACGTTAGTAAGATAAGAGATATGGCATATAAGAATGGTATTTTTTACTTTAATTTTGAAGATAATGAGCTGATAGGTCATATGTGCCTGCCTGTTGATGATAATTTATCTATGTGGGTGTTAGATGATATAAACCTTGGATTATTTGAGAAAATGCAGTAAAAAAATAATTAAAATTTTTTTAAAAAAAAATGCTTGACAAAATAAAGAAAATATAGTTTATTATACATCTCTTAGAGAGTTAAATGCCCGCCCGAGTGGCGGAATTGGTAGACGCAAGGGACTTAAAATCCCTCGGGTATTTCACCTGTGCCGGTTCGATTCCGGCCTCGGGCATAACTAACCCACCATATATATGGTGGGTTTTTTATTAACTCATCTAAAGAGTTAATAAAAAAGCTCTCAAAATGAGAGCTTCAATTATATAAAGTTACTTATATTTATTTTTGAATAGTAATGTTATTTCTATTTAAAAAGTCTTTATTATATTTAACTTCAACTTTTTCCATAGCTTTACTTACATAAGAAGTGATTGCTGTTTCACCTTTAACAGATGCTATGAAGTTTTGTATAGTGTCTTTATAGTCATTAAGTTTTGCCATATCAGCAGGAGTAATTGATGATACTTTAAAGATATAGAAGTTATCATCAAGAAGATATGGTTTTTGTAGTGCCTGACCACTTTTTGTGTTTTGTACAGTAGCAACAAGAGCAGCATCGCCTTTAAAAAGTGATTCTAAATCAGCATTTGAACGAACAAATGATAATTTTTTTACTTGGCTGTTGTATTTTGCAGCTGTTTTTTCAAACCCTTCACCAGCTATATCACTTTCCAATGCTTTTATACCTTCTTTTGTTATTTTATCAACTTTATAATCTATTAAAAGCTGTTGTTTAACTTCAGCTAACTCTGGAATATAAGAAGGTTTTTTATCTTCTACTTCAAATATATATGTAACATTATCATCTTCAATTCTTTGGCTTACAGCGCCTTTATCAAGCATAAAAAGGTTTTCTTTTGCCTGAGGTAAAAAGAATGTATCTTTTTCTGTTATATAATCATCTTCAGTAGTTACAAAAGATGCAAACTCAGGTTCTTTTTTAAGAAGTTCTGTAATATTTGTATTATTAAGTATTTTTGTGTATTCATTTAATGTATAAGTATTAAAAGCATCTCTACCTGCATCTTGTTTTATAGTTGCTTTTATTTCATCTTTTTTCTCTTCAAAAGTAAACTCTTTAGCTGGTACAAGTTTATGTACATATACTATAACATAGCCGTCTGAAACTTTTGTAACAGGAGAATAGCTTTCTGCTTTTGTGTTAAATATTACATTTTCTACATCAAATTTAGTAGTACCTTTAGTAATAACACCCATGTAACCATCTACTGGGGAAGTATTGTTATCATTGTAAGTATTAGCAACTTCTGCAAAAGCTTTACCAGATTTTAATTCATCATATGCTTTGTTGATAATAGCAAGTGCTGCTTTATCACTTTCATTATCATTAGCATTTACAGGTATTGAAATCATACTAACTTCAGCACCTTCGCCTTGGTTAAAAATTGCTTTATTATTGTTATAAAAATTCTGAGCAATTTCATCAGATACTTCATAATTTTCTATAAACTTATCTTTATTAAATGCTGCATATTTTAACTTTATTTCAGCAGGCACTCTGTATGCTTCTTTTATTAAATTATAATATTCTTGAAGTTCAGCATCAGTTGGCTCTGCACTAACCTTATTTTCAAATGAATTAAGAGGAACAGTTGCGTAATCAAGGTTTATAGTAGACATTCTATAGTTATATTCGTTTTCTATTTCCTTTTGGCTTACAACTGACTGGCTTTGGTAAATAAGCCCGCGTATTTTCATAAGTTTCAATTCATCGCTGGCATTAGCTTCAAAAGAAGCAGGAGTAGTTCTGTTGTTTTTAAGCACTGCTTCATACTGCTGCATATTAAATACACCATTAATTTGGAAAGCAGGCATAGAGCTAATATAAGCTTGTATTTCTGCTTTAGTAACAGGTATATCTAATTTATCAGCTTCCATAAGAAGCACTTTCTTTTCTATCATAGATTGCAAAACATATGCTGAAAGATTATCAATTTCACCACCGAACCTTTTAAGCTCTTCTTCTACCACTCTGTTTTGCATTATAAATTCATTTTCAGTGATAACTTTATCACCAACTTTTACAGCGTATGTTGAAGACGAAGTTTTTTCACCAACACCCCATACTACAAATATTGTGGCAACAAAGGCGATAATAACAAGCCATAATACAATAGATAATGCTTTGCGATTATTACGAATTGAACTTAACATATCATAACCCTAAAAATTATTAATGAAATGAGGACCCGTCAGAGTAACTGTGGCACACAGCTTAAACGACTACCGTTGCTTTCTTCCGAACCTGGCGGGGTTCGCCGTAAAACCATTGCACAGCCCCTGACGAGTCTTCAAACACCCTTTTATATAAAAAAGTGAAAAATATAAATAGACTATTTTTTTATCAATTTAATGCAATAATGTCAAATAAAAAAATCAAATATTTATAAAAAAATACAATAGTTATAATTTATGTAGTAAGAAACAATGTTATAAAATACGAAAAATATCCTTTTATAAAATTTTGTTAGAATATATTTTTAGGATAATACAATATTGCAAGTGTTGATTATTATATTAAAAAAACATACAAAAATATTAAGTATTTAGTAGTACATCAAAAAAAATAATAGTATATTAAAAATTTACTTGATTAGTTGTTTAAAATAGTTTATTCTTTAGTTAGAACGATATTTTATTTATATAAAATAGTTTAATATAAAATGTTATTGCAAGGAGGTCATTATGGCTGAAAACAACCGTAAGATGTTATTATGGGCTATCTTAATAGGGCTTATACTCGGTGCTATTGTTGGTGTAATATTTGCTTTTATACCAGATGAACATGTTGCTAAAAAAGTATCATTGCTTATAGCTGCACCATTGGGTGATTTATTTATTAGGCTTTTAAAAATGATTGTTACACCTGTTATTATCTTTACTCTTATTTCTGGTGTAGCAAGCATATCTCCTGCCAGACTGGGTAAAGTAGGCGTTAAAATCATAGTTTTCTATATGCTTACTTCATTTATAGCAATTATTGTAGGGCTTGCAGTAGGTAATATTATGCAGCCGGGTGAAGGCGTTACATTAAAAGAAACAACTCAAGAAATTCAGGCAAAAGAAGCACCATCATTGGTTGAGACATTACTTGCAATTGTTCCAACAAACCCTTTTGAATCTATTGCAAAAGGCGATGTACTTCCAATTATTTTCTTCTCTATTTTCTTTGGTATAGCATTAGCTTATGCTAGGGATAATCAGGATGCAAAAATAAAAGAAAGTGCCGATAGTGTTTATAAGTTTTTTGATGGCTGTGCACAAGTAATATTTAAAGTAGTTGGCTGGGTTATGATGTATGCTCCAATAGGTGTATTTTTCTTAATCTTCCAAGTATTTGCTAAGCAGGGTGCAGAAGCTTTCGGACCATTATTACACGTAACAGTTGCAGTTTATATTGGTTTACTTTTCCAAATGTTTGTAGTATATGTGGTAATATGCTCTATTTTCAAAATATCACCAGTGAAATTCATCAAAAAAGTATATGAACCATGGCTTACAGCATTTGTTACTCGTTCTTCAGGTGGTACACTTCCTGTTTCTATGGATACAGCAGAAAGAGAAATGGGTATATCTAAAGGTGTTTATTCCTTTACATTACCATTAGGTGCTACTATTAATATGGATGGTACTACAATCTACCTTGGTGTTTGTGCATTCTTTATTGCAAATGCAGTAGGTATTCCTTTAACTGGTGCTCAACAGATGACAATTATTATTACAGCAGTACTTGCTTCTATAGGAACTGCTGGTGTTCCGGGTGCTGGTGCAATCATGCTGATTATGGTACTTAACTCTGTTGGTTTAGATGTAAGTCAAGGTAATGTAAAACTTGCATATGCTATGATATTAGGTATTGATGCACTCTTAGATATGGGTAGAACTTCTATGAATATTGTTGGTGACTTATGCGGTACTTGTGTTGTAGCTAAAGTAGAAAACGAAATGGATATGTCCTTCTGGGAAGATGAAAAAGTAGGATAATAATCATACAAACCATTATTATAAAATCCACAAGGGGTATATCTTCTTGTGGATTTTTTATTTTATTAAAAGGGTGATAATATGAAAACAATAGGTATAATCGGTGGTATGGGTCCACTTGCTACAATTGATTTATATGAAAAAATAACATTTAACACAAAAGCAGAAAAAGACCAAGACCATATACATATTATAATAGACAGCTATCCGCAGATAGAAGATAGGACTGCATATATTTTGCATGGCGGTAAAAACCCAAAAGATAAATTAATAGAAAGTGCAAAAAGGCTAGAAAATGCAGGGGCAGATGCTTTAATTATGCCATGCAACACAGCTCATTTTTTTGCTAAAGATATTGAAAAAGAAGTTTCTATTCCACTTATTCATATTGTAAAAAGTACAGCAGAAGCTATTAAAAATAAATATCCAAAAGCAAATAAAATAGGGCTGATAGCTACAACAGGTACACTAAAATCTGGTGTATATGCTAATATATTAATAGACTATGGCTACGATATTATAGAGCTTGATGAAAAGTTAGAAAATGATATTATGGATTGTATATATAAAGGTGTAAAAGCTGGTAAAACAGAAGAATATGTTCCACTTTTTCAAAAGTGTGTAGATAAGATTACGGATATGGGTGCAGATGTATTAATAGCAGGCTGTACAGAAATTCCAATACTAGTGCCACATATAAAATCAAAAATACCAGTGGTTGATGCTACTTTAGAACTTGCTTTAGCTGCTGTTAAATTTGCCTTGACAAAGTGAATTTTTATGTATAGAAAAATAGTAAATGAATGTTTGAAGGAGGATTATCTAATGGCTGGAGAAACAAAATTTTGTCCTGAATGTGGTAAAGAAGTTTCTGTTAATGCAGTAGTATGCCCGGGCTGTGGTATACAATTAAAATCAATAGGTTTAGGTTCTGGTAAAAACAGAATAGTAGCTGCATTGCTTGCAATTTTTCTTGGTGGTTTTGGTATTCAATGGTTCTACCTTGGAAAAAACTTATATGGTATTTTATCACTTGTTTTTTTCTGGACAGGTATACCTGCAATTATAGCTATCATTCATTTTGTTTTACTTCTTATCTCTAGTGATGAAGATTTCAATGCTAAATATGGCACAGAGAATAAGTAAGTAGGGGAATTTATTTCAAATGGATAGTGAAACAAAATTTTGTACCAGTTGTGGTCAAAAGATATTAAAAAAGGCTGTTATGTGCCCACATTGTGGTGCAACAGTGGCAAATCTTAATGGCTACTATGCTGGTAAGAATAAAGTGATAGCAGCTGTGTTTGCATTTACTCTTGGAGCTCTTGGCATACACTGGTTCTATCTAGGTAAAAAAATGTATGGTGCTATAATGTTAATGGCTAGTTTGATATCGTTGATATTAGGTGCTCCATTATATGTTATTGGATATGAGGATGCTAAATATAGCGAAGAAGCAGCTTTACAAGCACTTGCAGGCATGGGTATAATTTTTATTACAGTGCTTATTGCTTGTATTCAAGGAGTTAGAATTCTAACTTTAAGCGATGAAAAGTTTAATGCACTATACCTAAATTCTGATAAAGATGATGATATTTAATCATATTTCAGATTGTCGAAAAAATACATTTTTTCGCCAGTCTTTTGATGAACCTAATAATGCTCTCCGCATTTTGTTAGGCTGTAAGGCTAACTAAACTTGGATACACGCTCCAAGTTTAGTTAAATAGATTATTTTTTAATGTAGATAATATTTCTTATTATAAGTTTAAAATAATCAATAACTTTTTTGACAGTCTGAAGGGAGCATTACAAGCTCCCTTTTTTATTAACTCTTTAGAGAGTTGAGCATAGCGAAGCAAAAAACTACTGGCTATGCCAGTAGATGATAAAATCTTATAGAAAAAAATCTCCTTTATAGTAAGATGAATTGTTCAAGTTACATCAAACAAAAATAACAAGGAGATTTTATGTCACATAGTTTATCACATAGTAAATGGCTATGCAAGTATCACATAATATTTACACCTAAGTATAGACGAAAAATAATATATAACAAATATCGGGAAAGTATAAGAGATATTTTAAAAAGTTTATGTTCTTATAAAGGAATAGAGATATTAGAGGGTCATTTAATGCCAGACCATGTACATTTACTGTTATCAATTCCACCCAAATATAGTGTATCAAGTATAATGGGCTATTTAAAAGGTAAGAGTTCATTAATGATATTTGAACGCCATGCTAATTTAAAATATCAATTTGGTAATCGTCATTTTTGGTCAATAGGATATTATGTAAGTACAGTTGGATTAAATGAAGCAACAATAAGAAAATATATACAAGACCAAGAAAAAGAAGATATATTACATGATAAGTTAGGGATAAAAGAATATAATGACCCTTTTAAAGGGTAGCTGGTAAAATAATATCACTGTTAGTGATAAAATAGTATTAACTGCGATGTGACTTGAACAAGTCAGCACCTTTAGATGCTGCAGGTGATAGTGGCTTATAGCCAAAGAGCAAACTACCCGTTTAACGGGTAGTTATGATTTTCCTAAATTACTTTTAGTTTTATATGAAACAAGTGCAGCAAGCCTGCCTATATTTTTATAGCCTATTATACTACATATAAAATCGGTAAATTTTCCAAATTTTCTGTAAAACAGATTAAAAAGCAGGTATGGTATCCACTGGTTTTTAGATTTTGGCATCCTTTTTATAATATTTTTAATAGTATAAATATCCTTATATATTTTAAGATAGCCAAGTTGTAGTTCCTGCTCTGTCATATTTTTAGGTTTGAAAACCACATTGGCTGTATTATATTTTTCATAATCATCACTAATAAGTCTGCCTGTTGTTTTAAATTTTTTATAAAGCTTAGTGCCAGGGTATGGAGTTAATATGTGGGATGTAACAGTTTCTATTTTATTATCCACAATCCATTTTAATGTTTTATCAAAAGTATCTTTTGTATCACCATCAAGCCCAAAAACAAAACTGGCATTTATCATAATTCCACGTTTATGTATTTCTGATACTATATAATTATAGCGTTCTACATTGTTTTGTACTTTACTAACATCTTCAATAGATGAAGTATTAATGCTTTCAAACCCTATAAAAAGACTTTGGCAGCCTGCAGTTTTCATTTCATCAAGCATATTAGGAATATCAACAACATTACTTGAAACTGCGGCATTCCATTTTAAATTTAGCGGTTTTAAAGCTTTTAATAAATCAAATGTCCAAGAAGGGTTGCCTATTAAGTTATCATCAATAAACATAATATGTGTAGAATTAATTGCTTTAATATCTGCAATAATATCATCTATATTTCTAGTAACAAATAAGCCTTTATAAGCATCACAGCTGTTATAGCAGAAATCACATTTAAAAGGGCAGCCTCTGCTTGTAGATATTATATTATAATATAAATATTCACTTCTATTAATAAGGTTATAAGCAGGGGATACAATATTTTCTGGTTTAATGTTTGCAGCATTATGGGTATATCTTTTTTTAAGGCAGCCTTTTTCAAAATCGCTTATAATATCATACCATGTAAATTCGGCAAGCCCTATACTTAATGCATCAAAATATTTTTCTGATTCATCTGGGTTTGCTGTAATATGGATACCGCCTGCTACAACAGGAATATTTTTAGATTGAAATATTTTTGCTATTTCACAGGCTCTGGGAAAAATATCTACAGTAATACTTATGCCTACAATATCAACTTTTTTATCAAAATCAATATCCTTTATATTTTCGTTTTCATAGATAATAGTATGTTTATCTTGAAGCATATTTGCAATGGTTAAAAGCCCAAGGGAAGGGGACATTTTTGTTTTCAGCCCTGTATCCATTGGTCTTTTAATCATTCTTGGTTGAATAAGTTTGATAATCATAATGTTACTATAACACCACGTAGAATAATACTGCAAAAAATTGAAGCACAGTACCAGCTAATACAAACAAGTGCCATATGGCGTGGTTAAATGGAAGTGATTTCCATTTATAAAATATTACACCAAATGAATAAGAAAGCCCGCCTGCTGCTAAAAGTATTACGCCACCTAGTTCAACATTTTTTACAAAAGGGTATATGGCAATCAATATCATCCACCCCATAGCAAGATATATAATAGTAGATATTTTCCTAAAATTATTACCATATATTATTTTTAATATTGTACCAGTAATAGCACACGCCCATATTACACCAAAAATAGACCATCCCCAAGCACCACGCAGGTTTACAAGCATAAACGGTGTATAAGAGCCAGCAATAAGGTAATATATAGATATGTGGTCAAACATATTTAATTTTTTTGCTGCTTTTGTTTTTGAAAAGCTGTGGTACAATGTGGAGGCAGTATATAAAACTATCATAGATGCACCATATATGGCAGATGATACAACCTTCCATGCATCCCCATAAATGGCAGCAAATACAACTAATATAACAAGCCCTGCTATACTTAATGCAATACCAATGCCGTGGGTAACTGCATTCATAATTTCTTCAGCTTTTGAATATTTTGGTAAACTTATTTCAGACATTTTTACTCCAAATAATTAATAAAAAAAGAGTTTTTAAGGGAGAAATTCATCTATAGAGTGTTCTTTAATTTTTAACGGTCCTTGAAACAGGCCGCATCTTGATTTGACTTCATCTTTCGTAATATACTTTTTTAAAGCTGCACATCTAAAAAGATATAATTCTTTCATCTGCTCTACTTTTATTTCTTTTTTATGGATACAGCCGTGATTACATCCTCTCAAACTCATAAGGGGGATTATATCATTAAAAAATATATTATCAATAAAAAATTGCTATTTTTTATTAAATTATATTGTAATTTATCATATTAATATTATATGAAATATATTAATTGTATTAATTATTACGAGGCATTTTTATGGCATCACATGAGAATTTAAAACCTGTTATATTTGAATCATTAAAAGGCTATTCATTGAAACTATTTAAGAAAGATTTGTTTGCAGGCATTACTGTAGGTATTGTAGCAATCCCTTTAGCACTTGCTTTTGCAATAGCCAGTGGAGCAACACCATCTCAAGGGATATTTACGGCAGTAATTGCAGGGTTTTTAATATCCTTTTTAGGTGGCAGCAGGTATCAAATAGGCGGTCCAACTGGTGCATTTGTAATAATAGTATATGGTATAATAGCAGAGTACGGATATGACGGGCTTCTGCTTGCAACTATTATGGCAGGTATTATTTTAATATTTTTAGGGCTTATAAAGGTGGGCTCATTTATTAAGTTTATTCCATACCCTGTAACTACTGGGTTTACAGCAGGTATTGGGGTTGTGATATTTTCTTCTCAAATAAAAGATTTTTTAGGGCTTACATATAAAGAAACATCTGTAGAATTTATTGATAAGTGGGCTGCAATTTTTTCAAACCTGCAAGGCATAAATTATCAGTCAGCACTAATTGGAGTTTTAACTATATTGGTTATACTAATACTTAGGAAGATATCAACAAATATACCATCTCATGTGGCAGCAATAATTATTGCAACAGCTGTATCATATTTTTTAAATATGAATGTGGAAACAATAGGTGGCAGGTTTGGCAATATTGAAGCTGTCTTTCCTTCTTTTACAGTGCCTGAAATCACACTGGAAAAAATAAGGCTTTTATTTCCAGCAGCCATAACAATAGCACTGCTTGCAGGTATAGAATCACTTTTATCTGCTGTGGTGGCAGACGGTATGACAGGCTCTCACCATAAATCAAATACAGAGCTTGTAGGGCAAGGTGTTGCAAATATTTTCAGTGGTTTTTTTGGGTGTATTCCCGCAACTGGTGCAATAGCAAGAACAGCTACAAATGTAAGAGCAGGTGGCATAAGCCCAGTTTCAGGTATGATACACGCCATATTTTTAGGGCTTTTTATATTGTTTTTCTCATTTTTAATAGAAGTAATACCAATGGCTGCTTTAGCAGGGGTTTTACTTGTGGTATCAGTTGATATGATGGGGCTTAAAAATATGAAAAGCTTATTTAGTGCTCCAAAAAGTGATATATTAGTACTGCTTACTACATTTATATTAACAATCATTGTAGATTTAACAGCAGCTGTGCAGGTTGGTGTAGTTTTAGCAGCATTATTATTTATGAAAAGAATGAGCGATGTTACAAGTATGGGTAAGATTAATTTTGATGCTTCAGAAGCAGCAGCAAAAGAAAACTATGACCCAGATGCTACATCAAACAAAGTAATACCTGAGGGTGTAGAAGTTTATGAAATAAACGGACCATTCTTTTTTGGTGTTGCAGATATGCTTATAAATACCTTAGAGCATATAGGTAAAACTCCAAAAGTATTTATATTAAGGATGCGGAATGTGCCTGCAATTGATGCTACAGGTGAGCACGCTTTAGAAAACTTCTACCATACCTGTAAAAAATTAGGTATAGCTCTTGTCTTATCAGGGGTTAATAAAGCACCATATGAAACATTAAAGAAAATGCATTTTATAGATATGATAGGAAAAGAAAATGTCCTTAACCATATAGATAAAGCATTGGTTAGGACAAATGAAATATTAGATGAGATAAATAAATCAGAAGCAAAATAAAAATATAAGCCCACTAATATATATAGTGGGCTTTTTTTATGATTAATTATTTTTCTTTTCTAAAGCACATAAACCAGTCAAGGCAGTACATATTATCATCTTTACTTTCCATACGTTCTTTAGCTGTGCCACAGCTGCCTGCTGTTGGGATAATAACATCATCACCGGGACGCCAGTCAGCAGGGGTTGCGCATTTATCACTGTCTGCTTTTTGGAGTGCAAGCACTATTCTTTTTATTTCATCAAAGTTTCTACCAGTTGATAATGGATAGTATAAAATAGTGCGGATAACGCCTTCTGGGTCAATAACAAATACGGCACGAACTGCTTGAGTGTTTGACTGGTTAGGCTGTATCATGCCGTATTTTTTAGCAACTTCCATTCTAATATCTTCAATTAATGGAAATGTAACATTAATATTTTTAAGCCCGTTCCACTCAAGCTCTTGGATTTTTCTAAGCCATGCAATATGGGCATAAAGTGAATCAACTGATAAACCCACAAGCTGTACATTTAATTTTTCAAATTCATCCATCATAGATGCAAAAGTCATAAATTCTGTAGTACATACTGGAGTAAAATCAGCAGGGTGGGAAAATAATATAACCCATTTACCTTTATAGTCTATTGGAAAGTTAATCTCTCCTTGAGTAGTAACTGCTTTAAATTCTGGTGCTTTATCACCTATTAAAGGCATTCTGTTTACTTGATTTTGTTCTTCCATAATTATTCTCCTTTTTTTAAAATCAATTTAATATTGATTATGATTTTCAATATCATTAAATTACAAAAAAAGTCAAGAGGAAATTTTAAAAAAATAAAATTTTTATTATAAGTCATCCAAGAAACAGCATATATAAATATAGTATATACGCTGCAGTTACAAACATACAAAAAAATATAAGAAAATAAAAAAAATACTTGCTTTTTTATTTTAGATGATATAGTATTTGCCACTAATGATGGAAACAAACCGCAGCTATTGTCTTAATAGTATCCATTAAAAGGGGAGTTTCTGACAAGCTAAATTATTAATACAAATTAAGAAAATTAAAATTGCTTTTTTATGGGGCAGAAAAATTTTAATAAATAATAATATATCGTGGTGAAAAACCATAATTTTATTGGAGGTGTAATTTGCCGACTCTTAATCAGTTAGTTAGATTTGGTCGTATGGAAATGATTAAAAAGACTAAATCTCCGGCATTACAAGCAAACCCACAAAGACGTGGCGTGTGTGTTCGTGTTTATACCACAACACCTAAAAAACCTAACTCAGCTTTAAGAAAAGTTGCAAGGGTTCGTTTAACAAATGGTATTGAGGTAACAGCTTATATCCCGGGTATAGGCCACAACCTTCAAGAGCACTCTGTTGTTCTCGTTCGTGGTGGAAGGGTAAAAGACTTACCGGGTGTTCGTTACAAAGTTGTTCGTGGCGCACTTGATACTGCAGGCGTTGCAAACAGGAAAAAAAGCCGTTCTAAATACGGTGCTAAAAGGCCTAAATAAGAGGGGAATATAAATGGCACGCAGAAGAGGAACTAAAAAACGTGAAGTGTTACCAGATCCTATATATAAGGATACACTTGTTACAAAATTTATTAACAGCTTAATGTATTCTGGTAAAAAATCAGTTGCTGAAGGTATTTTTTACAAAACATTAGACTTAATTAAAGAAAGAGGCGGCGAAGAAGGTATTGAAGTTTTCAAAAAAGCTATTGAAAACGTTAAACCTGTACTAGAAGTTAAATCTCGCAGAGTTGGTGGTGCTACATACCAAGTGCCTACAGAAGTTAGACCTGCTAGACGTCAAGCTCTTTCTATTAAATGGATTATTACAGCATCTCGCGCTAGAAAAGAAAGAACTATGATAGAGCGTCTTGCTGGTGAATTAATGGATGCAGCATCAAACAAAGGTGCATCTATTAAAAAACGTGAAGATACACACAAAATGGCTGAAGCAAACAGAGCTTTTGCACATTTTAGATGGTAATATAGGAGTTTCCTGTGGCAAGAGCAAAATCATTAGATTTACAAAGAAATATCGGTATCATGGCTCACATTGATGCTGGTAAAACTACTACTACAGAACGTATATTATACTATACTGGTGTAAACTATAAAATAGGCGAAGTTCACGAAGGCGCAGCTACTATGGACTGGATGGAGCAGGAAAGAGAAAGAGGTATCACAATTACTTCTGCTACTACTCAATGCTTCTGGAAAGACTATGTTATTAACATTATCGATACTCCGGGACACGTGGACTTTACAATTGAAGTTGAACGTTCATTAAAAGTATTAGACGGTGCAGTTGGTGTATTCTGTGCTGTTGCTGGTGTTCAACCTCAATCTGAAACAGTTTGGAGACAAGCTGATAAATACAAAGTGCCAAGAGTTGCATTTGTAAACAAAATGGATAGAACTGGTGCTAACTTCTACCGTGTTCTTGATATGATGAATGATAGACTTGGTGCTACACCTGTTGCAATTCAAATACCAATAGGTGCTGAAGACAAATTCCAAGGCGTAGTTGATTTAATAGAAATGAAAGGCTACATTTGGGATGTTGAAGGCGACTTCGGTATGAAATTTAAAGAAGTAGAAATCCCTGCTGATTTAAAAGATAAAGCTGATGAATATCGTGCTAAAATGATAGAAACTGTTGTTGAAGCAGATGAAGAGCTTATGGAAAAATATTTAGAAGGTGGCGAAATCTCTAATGATGAAATTAAAGCTGCACTTCGTAAAGGTACTTGTGCATTACAGTTTAACCCTGTATTATGCGGTACTGCTTTTAAATATAAAGGTATCCAAAAACTTTTAGATGCAGTTGTTGAATACCTTCCATCTCCACTTGATATTCCAGCTATTTCTGGTATTAACCCAGAAACTAACGAAGAAGAAGTTCGTAATGCAAGTGATGATGAACCATTTGCAGCATTAGCATTCAAAATCATGACAGACCCATACATGGGCCAGCTTGCATACTTTAGGGTTTATTCTGGTGTGTTTGAAGCAGGTAATTATGTTTTAAACTCTACTAAAAATAAAAAAGAACGTATCGGCCGTCTTTTAAAAATGCACTCTAATAAAAGGGAAGACATTTCTGAAATCAGGGCTGGTGATATTTGTGCAACAGTTGGTTTAAAATTCACTACAACAGGGGACACTCTTTGTGATGAGAAAAAACCAATCATATTAGAAGCTATGGAATTTCCAGAGCCAGTTATCTCTATTGCTATTGAACCAAAAACAAAAGCAGACCAGGATAAACTCTCTGTTGCATTAGGTAAACTTGCTTCTGAAGACCCATCTTTCAGAGTTAGAGTTGATGAAGAAACAGGCCAAACAGTTATTTCTGGTATGGGTGAACTTCACCTTGAAATCATTGTTGACCGTTTAAAAAGAGAGTTTAAAGTGGAAGCAAATATTGGTAACCCACAAGTTGCTTACCGCGAAACATTCCGTAAAGCAGTTAAAACTGAAGGTAAATATATTAAACAGTCTGGTGGTAAAGGTAACTACGGCCACTGCTGGTTAGAAATGACACCGCTTGAACCGGGTAAAGGTTTTGAGTTTGAAAACAAAATCGTTGGTGGTGCTATTCCAAAAGAATATATCCCAGCTATTGAAAAAGGTGTTGCAGAAGCTATGGAAAATGGTATAGTTGCAGGCTATCCTGTTGTTGACTTTAAAGTAACTGTATTTGACGGTTCTTTCCACGAAGTTGACTCTAACGAGATGGCATTTAAAATCGCTGCTTCTATGGCATTTAAAGACGGTATGAAACAAGCTTCACCTGTATTATTAGAGCCTATTATGAAAGTGGAAGTTGTTACTCCAGATGAATACATGGGCGATGTTATGGGTGACTTAAGCTCAAGACGTGGTAGAATTGAAGGTATGAACGTACAAGGTAATGCGCAGGTAATTAATGCGATGGTACCATTAAAACAAATGTTTGGTTATTCAACTGAACTTCGTTCTATTACTCAAGGCCGCGCAACTTATACTATGCAGTTTGACCATTACGAAGAAGTACCTGCAAATATTGCAGAAGAAATAATTAAAGCTAGAAATTAATAAGATTTTGGAGGAATAAATCATGGCAAAACAAAAATTTGAAAGAACAAAACCACACGTAAACGTTGGTACAATCGGTCACGTTGACCACGGTAAAACTACATTAACAGCAGCTTTAACAAACGTATTATCTCAAAAAGGTCTTGCATCTTTTGTAGACTATGCAAACATTGACAAAGCTCCTGAAGAAAGAGAACGTGGTATTACTATTGCAACAAGCCACGTTGAATATGAATCTGAAACTCGTCACTATGCACACGTTGACTGCCCAGGTCACGCCGACTACGTTAAAAACATGATTACTGGTGCTGCTCAGATGGATGGTGCTATATTAGTTGTTTCTGCAGCTGACGGCCCTATGCCACAAACTCGTGAACACATCCTTCTTGCTCGTCAAGTTGGCGTTCCATACATCATCGTTTTCATGAACAAATGTGATATGGTTGACGATGCTGAACTTTTAGAACTTGTTGAAATGGAAATCAGAGAATTATTATCTTCATATGAATTCCCTGGTGATGATACTCCAATTATCAAAGGTTCTGCATTAAAAGCATTAGAAAACCCAACAGATGAAACTTTAACTAAACCTATTTGGGATTTATTAGCAGCATTAGACTCTTACATCCCAACTCCAGAACGTTCTGTTGACCAACCATTCTTAATGCCAATAGAAGACGTTTTCTCTATTTCTGGCCGTGGTACAGTTGTTACAGGTAGAGTTGAACGTGGTATTATTAAAGTTGGTGAAGAGATTGAAATAGTTGGTATTCGTGACACATCTAAAACAACAGTTACTGGTATTGAAATGTTCCGTAAACTTTTAGACCAAGGTGAAGCTGGTGATAACATCGGTGTGTTACTCCGTGGTACTAAAAAAGATGAAGTTGAACGTGGTCAAGTTTTAGCTAAACCTGGCACAATCACTCCACACAAAAAATTCAAAGCTGAAGCTTATATCTTAAATAAAGACGAAGGTGGCCGTCACACTCCATTCTTCGGTGGTTACCGTCCACAGTTCTATTTCAGAACTACTGACGTTACAGGTATCATCACTTTACAAGAAGGCGTAGAAATGGTTATGCCTGGTGATAACATCAGCTGTGAAGTACAACTTATCCAACCTATCGCTATGGAAAAAGGTTTACGTTTTGCTATCCGTGAAGGTGGTAGAACTGTTGGTGCAGGTGTTGTTACTGAAATTATTGAATAATCAGGCTGGTAGATTATAATGGAAAATCAAAAGATAAGAATTAAACTTAAAGCTTTTGAACACAAAATTTTAGATAAAGTTGTTAAAGACATTGTAAATACAGCTAAAAGAACAGGCGCAAGGGTAGTGGGTCCTATACCACTGCCTACACGCGTGGAAAAATTTTGTGTAACGCGTTCACCTCACGTAGATAAAAACTCTCGTGAGCAGTTTGAAATAAGGACTCATAAGCGTTTAATAGATATTTTTGAGTATAACCCTCAAACAATTGATGCGCTTAAGAATCTTGAGCTATCTGCGGGCATAGACGTAGAGATTAAACTCTAAAAGGCAGGAATAAATGGCAAAGGGAATTATCGGTAAAAAAATCGGGATGACTCAAATATTCTCTGAGAACGGGGCGGTTATTCCGGTTACGGTTGTACAAGCAGGACCATGTGTAGTTGTACAGAAAAAAACCGTTGAATCTGATGGCTATAACGCTATACAAATCGGGTTCGAAGAGATACTCTCAGAAAAGAAAGTTAATAAACCTATGGCTGGACATTTCAAAAAAGCAGATGTTAAGCCTATGAAATATCTTCGTGAAGTACGCGTTGATGCTATTGATGAATATAACGTTGGTCAAACAATCAACAGCGAAATTTTCGCAGAAGGTGATTTAGTTGATATCCAAGGCGTTACAATTGGTAAAGGTTTCGCTGGTGGTATGAAACGCTGGAACTTCGCAGGTGGCCCTGGTGGGCATGGTTCAGGCTTTCACCGTAGGCTTGGTTCTATAGGTATGAAAGAATGGCCTGCAGAAGTAAATAAAGGTAAAAAAATGGCTGGGCACTTAGGTGTTGAAACTGTTACAACTCAAAGATTAAAAGTTGTAAAAGTAATGCCTGAAAAAAATGTTATACTTGTTAAAGGCTCTATCCCAGGGCATAAAAACGGTATAGTTTACATTAAAGCAACAGCTAAACCAAAAAGATAGTTTATAATAAGCTATATATAAAGCCTCTCATTTTATTGAGAGGCTTTTTTATATGGAGTGGGAAACAATGTCTAAATATCTAGTAATATTTTATGTAATAATATTTACACCATTTCATTTATATGCTCAAAATATTGAAATAAAATGTGATTTTAAAGATAATAATATAGATACAGATAAACTTTACAGCACTGGTACTTATGATAAAAATATAAGTGGCACATTATGTTATGAAAATATAACTGATGATGAAATGTATGGAAAACTTCATTTTAAATATTATTTTCCACTTAAAAATGGCAAATTAAATGGCAGGGAGCAATCTTTTATAAAATATGAAAATGATGATAATTTTCATATAAACAGCTATAGTGAATATAAAGACGGTATAAAAAATGGAAAAGAAGTTTTTTATTATGATGATGGCAGTATAATAAATGAATCAAATTATAAAAACGGTCAACTTGATGGTGTTTTAAAAGAGTATAGTGAAGACGGTATGCTAACACTAGAAGCAGAGTATAAAAATGGTAAAGAGCATGGTAAAGTAATATATTATAGTGAAGATGGCATAGAGAAAATAGAATATTTTAATAATGGAGTAAAAGTAAAATAAGTATGTATTATTTAGTAGTAAATTGTATATAAATATAATTTGATAATTCATTGGTTATATTAAGTAATTTACAAAAAATGCAGGTATAAAGCACCTGCATAAATAATCTTAACTAGAATATGAGCTACAAACCCATAAAAAATAAAATTATTTTAAAAAAATTATTTTTTGAAATGATATCTACTAAATAAACATGGCAACCTCCTACTTATATACTATAAATTTAATATGATATAATAATACAATAATTTCAAGAAAAAATTTAGTATTGAAAAAAAAGTATAATAATATACTATTAAAAAAAATAAAAGTGAGGGGAAATTAAATGACAGGTGTTGCATTTCTAGTAGTATTTTTAATCATTATAATATTATTTGTGTTGATATGCTTTTATTTTTATAACAAAGTAATTAATCTTAGAAACAGGGCTCTGGAAGCAGAATCCGGCATTGATGTGCAGCTTAAAAAGCGTTTTGATTTAATACCTAACCTTGTATCTACTATGCAAGAATATATGAAATACGAAAAAGATACATTAAACCAACTGACAGAATTGCGTACTCAAGCTTTAAAGGGTAACATAAGCCATGATGAGCTTATGGACTTATCACAAAAAGCAGAGAGTATGTTAAAATCTATTATGGTATCTGTTGAAAACTACCCAGAACTAAAAGCAAGTGCTAATATGGAGCTTTTACAACGGTCATTAAATGAAACAGAAGACCAAATTGCAGCAAGCAGAAGAGCATATAATATTGCAGTTAGAGAATTAAACAATGCTGTAGATATGATACCTACAAATATTTTTGCTTCAATGCTTAATATTAAACGTGGAGAGTTTATAGAAATAAAAGAGCAGGAAAGAGAAAACGTAAACGTTTCACAGCTTTTTAAAAAGTAGATAATATAAAAATCTGTGGATAGAATCTTCCACAGGTTTATTACATAAAAATTATCAATATTAAATAAATAATAAGCTAAACTTTTTACTTAATATTATTATATAACAATAGATTTTAAGCAAAATATTTATAACAAATCTTATGTAAATTACAAAAAAATATGGGGGGAAAAGAAATAGTACTTGACTATTATTTATAAATTGTTGATAATGGTTAGGATAGTATAAATAAAAAGTCCACTTTTATAGTATTTTATCTAAATTTAATAGGGGTAGATATTATTATGATTTTTAAAAAAACACTTTCCATACGTGCAAGAATAACATTAATTTTAATTACTAGCTTTGCTTTAGGTCTTATAACAGTAATTTTTGTAACATTAGGTATTAATAATAAATATTTTAAGCAATATGTCTATGACCATCTTAATTTAACAGTAAGCGAATTAAAAAATATAACATCCACCACAATTAATAATCATAAAAGTGATATTTCTGATATAGCATCAGTATTATTATTTGATAATACATCTGACGTTTCAAATATTCAAAATACCGTAAATAAGCTCTATGACAAATACCAAGGCACTGCTTATTCTGTTGGTGTATTTTTTAGCGATAATAACTTTTACTTAGATACTATTTCAAAAAATACATATAAAATTTATAATACAGATATATATAATAAAACCATTAATTCAAATAATGTAAACATATCTGATATTTTAATTGATAATGCTACAAATAGACCATATTTAATGTATACCGCACCAATTAGGACAAAAGACAATATTAAAGGTGTGTTAGCAATAAGCATTTATACTGATAGTATGGTAGACTATATTGATAATACCTTTATTGGCGATATAGTAAAAGGCAAATACTATGTTGTAAATAAAAGCGGTCAAATACTTATTGATACGGATAGAACTTTAAATAAAAAAATTACTGATATTTATCCAAAACTTTCAAATTTTTTAAACAACCTTACAGAATCTGAAAGCCATATTGAATATAAGTCTAGATACAATAATATTGCCCAAAGTACGAAAATTGAAGGTACAAATTTTACTATTATTTTTATCGTAGGTAAAAAAATTTTTCTAAAAAGAATAAATACTGCCATATATGCTGCAATTGCTGGGCTTATTATCTTAACAAGTATAATGGTAATAGTTACTTTATTTACTACTAACAGAATTTTTGCTGATTTGAAAAAGATAAATAATGCCATTAACAATGCAAGTATGCATAACGATTTAAGCCTTTTTATAGATTATAATAAACGTAACGAATTAAAAGATGTATCTGATAGTATAAATACTTTTATAACCAATGTACGAAATACCGTATCAGAAGTGCATACTTTAACTGATGAAGTGTCAGAACAAAGTATAGAACTAAATAATACTATGATAGAACTTACAGAAATGTTTAAAAAACAAATGGGGCATATTAATAATATTGTAGATGAAATGGAGGTTGCAAATGCATCCTCTTCTGATATTGTAAATATTATGAGTGAAAATATGAAACTTTTAAGCGTAACTGTAAGAAAAACAAATGAGGAAAAATCATTAATTAATACTGTTAATGATAATATGGTAGAAATACGTGAAAATACATCGTTACTTTCTGATAATGTATTAACTCTTTCAAAACAATCAAATAATATTGGAAATATTTTAAATGTTATTAATGATATTGCTAAAAAAACAAATCTTCTAGCCTTAAATGCATCAATAGAAGCAGCAAGAGCAGGCGATTCTGGTAAAGGGTTTGCAGTGGTTGCAGATGAAGTTAGAAACTTAGCTGAAAGAACAAAAAATGCTACAGAAGAAATAGAAAAAATTATTTTATCTTTGCAAAAAGAAGCATCTTCAGCTTCTCAAGAGATGGATAAAGCTTCAGAAGCCGTAAATTTTGGGCTTGATAATCTTGGGAAAGTAGCAGGTGAAATTGATGAGACTATTAGTGGTATTAATGGGATGTATCAAAGTATAAGCCCTAGTGCAAAAGATTTAGTGGAACAGCAAAAGCAAATTAAATATATTACTGAAAATTCATACAGCATATTGCAAGGTATAGAAGAAAGTAATAGAGCTATTGAAGAAATAGATAAAACTGTTAGTAATATGACAACTCGTGCATTAAAATTAAAACAATCTGTAGACCAGTTTAAAATATAATTAGAGGTAATATATTATGCAAAAAGTATTTAATAATATGTCATTAAGATTTAAGGTAATTTTTATATCATTAACAGCTACAGTATTATGTTTTGTGATTTTAATCTCTTTTTTATATAGAGCATTAAGTATTGGTTATAGTAAATTAGCTATAGATAAAGTCTATTTGATTACTGAAAATATTACAGAATTAGGAGTTAATAGATTTCTCAATAAATATTTTAATATGGTAAATTCTATTGATAGTATACTTAATTTAAATACACCGACTGATACTCAAAATTATTTATATGTTTTAGATACATATAAAGCAAAAGATAATAATATAATAGGATTTATTGTTGGGTTTGAAAATGGTGAAACATTCCATGATAAAGTTAGTGCTAAAAACTTTTCTTCAGACTATGACCCAAGAAAACGTGATTGGTATCAAAAAACTATTAAAAATAATAAAATAACAGTCATATCTCCATATATTGATATGGGGACAGGTGCTTTATGTATTACGATTGCCAAACCTATTATGACAAAAAATAATATTAAAGGTGTTTTATCTATTGATTTAAAAATTAATACTATTACAGATAATATTAATGCTGTATTAGATAAACTACCTAATATAGACTCATATATGATTTATGATAGTAATAATAAAATTATTTTATCTTCTGATACTAATGCTATGGATAAAAGTATTAATCAGGTTTTCTCATCTGTTGAGTATATTGAAAATCAATTTAATAATGGTAAAACAGTAATGTATTTCTATGAAAAAAATGTTGAAATGATGGCTGCAATTATTAATATTCCAAATACAGATTGGGTTATTAGTGTATACTTACCTTATGAGGAAGTTTTATATATAGCATCTAGAAATATATCATATTCAATTATAGCAGGTATAATCATTGTACTGGTTATAGGTGTTATTATTTTCTATGCAACATACAATGCTCTTAAAAACTTAAATGTATTTAGTAAGCTAATTAGCCAAGCAGGTACAAGTAATGATTTAACATTTCAGATACCTGCACAAACAAATGATGAACTAGGTATGATTGCCAAAAATATGAACACTTTCTTGCAAACAGTTCATGACGTTATTATACAAGTGCAAGAATCAACTGAAGATTTATCATCAGCAAGTACAGAACTTTCTGCTAGTATGGAACAAATATCATCTAACTTTAATGTGCAATCAGAACAAATTAACTTAATGGTTAATGATATTGGCCATATTATTTCTACTTTTAACAAAACAGCAGATATTATTAATGATAATATTTCCTCTCTTGCTGATGTAAATAATAAAACTACTTTTATGATGGATAGTTTACACAGTATTAATGTAGATATGAATGAAATACAAACTAATTCACATCATCTTTCTAATAATATTGAAGAGCTTTCTAAAAGTTCTAACGATATTGGTGGTATACTTGCCGTTATTAATGATATAGCAGGTCAGACTAACTTACTTGCATTAAATGCAGCCATTGAAGCTGCAAGAGCAGGTGAAGCTGGCAGGGGGTTTGCAGTAGTTGCAGATGAAGTTAGAAAACTTGCAGAAAGCACTCAAAAAGCAACTGGCCAAATAGAAGAAATTATTTCTTCTTTACAAGCAGAAGCAGTCAATGCGTCCAACCAAATGAATAGTGCTAATGATATTATACAAAATAGTACTTCTAATTTACATAATGTTACTAGTGATATAGAAAGAACAGCTTCAGGCATCAATACTGTATATGATAAAATGGAACCTACTATTAAGGTTTTACAAACTCAAAGAGATAAATTAAGACCTGTTACAGAAGCAGCACTTAATACTGCCAATGATATTACAATTAATCAAGAAATGGTTAATAAAGTGACTGTTATTGTAAATAGTTTACAAGAAAAAGCTGTTAAATTACGAAATATGATAGAGCAGTTTAAATTATAATTTTAATTATAATATAGCATTATCTATAAAATAGATAATAATTTTAGCCTGTGAGATATATTCCCACAGGCTTTTTTTCTTAAAAGATACTTGAAAATATCCCTTTTGTGGCAGAGCTTGCTAAATCACCTGCTATACCTTTATCATCTTCACCATAACCTATGCTTAAAAGCTTCATTTGGTCATCCCAGTAGTTATCTTCTGCCTGAGCCATTGCAGAGCTTAGGGCTTTTGATGTAACAGATGAATTTACTATTCCGCGGTTTGCCAGGTTATTTAAAGCTGTGCCGCTTAAATTTTCAAAATCTTCCATTCTGTTATCTTGGTTTGCTATTTTATCATACTGCTCACGCTGTTTATTTTCTGCTGTATCTTCACCAAAAAGCAGTTTATTAAGTCCGTCAAAAAATCCCATTTATTTTTCCTCCGTTTTTATTCTCCAATGGTTGAATATTCTATAAATATGTTATCTATAAAAAAATCACCATTATGGGCTAATTCTATTTGTATTTTATTTAGTTTTTTAGTTATAAAGTATTTATGTTTTGTTTTATTTTTTTGCAGTACTAAATTATATGATAAGCCGTTTAGTAAAAGTGTAAATGTTTTATTTTCTAAAAATAAAGGAGTATATACTGTTACAGACTTTATTACCATATTTAGATTACTTTTTAATTCTTTATATATTACATTAATACTGCTTAGTTTATTTTTATTTTCAATGTAAAGTATGCCTTTATTATCAAGTGCATAAGTTTTATAATCACCATTATAAATTTCTATAATCTGCTTATATAATGTATCACTGTTTAGAGCATATATTGTATATCCACGCAGAATATTATAGTATTCAAAAATGTATTCATCACGGGTAAAGATTAAAGTATTTCTACTGTTTATTAAGCATACATCTGATACATTTTTATCTTTTATACTGTTTTGGTAATCAGATAAGAAAAAATCACCATAATATTCTGTGGCACTAATTTTTTTAATACCTGATGATGCACCAAATATGATTGATGAGCCATAAGTGATAGCTCTGCTTGTAATTTTATCTACTTCTCCTAGTTTTGAAACTATCCAGTTAGGGTAGCTTCCTGCAAGCCTGTATATACTGCCGTTATCTTTAAAAACTATAATACTATCTAATACCACAACAGCATATATTATTCTTCCTCCGTCTTTATATCCAATCTCTACAAATAAAGCGTCTAAATCTGTGCCCCATGCCCAGTTATAAAAATCGCCTATACCACTAAAATATAATGATGAGCCTTGAGGTACAACAAGCCTGCCGTTTTGAATTAAAAGGCATGGAATATTTTCCATTTCAGGTGAAACATCCACATAAAATATACCGTTATAGTTTGCCACATAAAGCCTGTTATTATTCACTGTTATAGTAGATGAGGATGCTTTGTTTTCTGGTGGGTTAATATAATCAAGCAGTACCAGCTTATTATTAGAATATTCATATACCATAACAGTATCTGTGGAATTTTGGTGGCGTACTACAGCAGAAAAATAACACATTAAAGCAGAGCCAGCATAAAATACGTTATGTAAAAATATGGTATTATTAAAATCAGTAAAAAGAGTAGCTGATACGCTAAATGATGAACCGTTAAACGAAAGCCTGTATAAGGATGATTTTACTTTAGCAAGTGATTCATCAGTTTCATTAATCAGCAAAAATATTTCATTATTAATAACCCGTATAAATTTCTGACCATATGTATTTAACCCTTTTGTAAAATTAAGAGGATAGCGTTTTATGGTTTTATCCAGCGTATTAAATGCAATAACTTCATATTTATTACTGTTTGTAAGGTTTAAAAGCTCAAAACCATAAGCTGCAGAAAATCGGCTATTAAAACCGTTTGAAGAAATATCTGCATATTTTATTACTTCATCATTTGATATAATATATATATTTTGCAAATCAGCAGCAAAAAGAGTGTTATTGCATATGAAAAAATCAAGTGTACTAAGTGAGTTATCAAGTATTTTTACAATGCTTGAGCCTTCTATCATATACCCTGTGCCTCTGCTGTCTGAAAAATAAAGGCGTGAGCTGAAATACATCAGCGAGTTAGCAGGGGTAAAATCACTTTGACGAGGGGAAAGCCTTTGCCAAGAATAAGGGGCAAGAGAGTAAGTGATTTTTGAAATACTGCCGCTATTATTAATATGGTATATATTATATGTACTTGAAATATAAATACCGTCTTGGTTGCTTATAATATCGCTTGGCACTGCGTTTTTTTCAATAATGTATTTTTTATTGTTTGTAATATCATAAACACCGCCGTTGTAGGTTGCAAAAAGGCACTGTTTACCATTATATAAAATATTATAAAGCCTTGTAAATGATGTGCTTTTAAAGTATTCCATTATATCAAACTTATATGAGCCAGAAAATGAGTTTATATCTTCATTATATATAACACCAGCTATATGGCAGGCTTGATTTTCTTTAATATATTCACCACTTATGGTATTACACATCCCACTTATTGGTTTATATAGTTTTGCCACAGAATTTTTTGAAGTATAAGTTGATTTTTTCATAAGGCAAACTCATTATCCCTTTTTAATGTGTAAGAGCCGTATTTTGAAAGGGTTGTTTTTATAATCATATTAGAAAGCTGTAAAAGCTCTTTTTCTTCCTTATCCATATTAAATTCAAGGCGAGATAAGGCTTTTATAACAGTATATAAATAGAGGTAGTCAATATATGATGCACTCATATTTATTTCATCATCAATGCCATATCGTTCATACTCTTTAATATAATAAATTAAAGCATTATTTTCTGGCAGCATAATATTATTATTAAGTATAAAATACCCAAAGCTGTTACTGTATTCTTCTTTTAAAGGTATGGTATTATCATTAATAATGACTTTGTATATTTCTAGTAAATCATCAGGCACAGGGCAAATATTTGACTGCGTTTGAAGCATTGTAATATTAAATTTTACCCTGTTTGATAAAAGCAGCATTTCAAGCTGAGTGATACCTGCATGAATATAGGACAGCAGCTCATCATCGCTAAATTCAAAAGATGAACTGTCGTTTATTTTTATTCTAATTTTTGATATTAAATCTTTTATTGTTTTCATAATCTTGCTCCGTTTTTTTATATATAATATTAATAACAGCAACAAGCATGTCCGTATTTTCCGTTAAATACATATTTATTAATACTAAAAGAAAAAGATAAAAATTTTATAAATATATTTTAAATTAAAAGTTGATTTTATTCATTTTTTTATGGTAGAGTATGGGAAATATTATAATTTATTAGGTATGATATTAATGAAAAGCAGGGAAATAAAAGTAGGCGGTTTATCTTTAGGTGGCACTAACCCTATATATATTCAGTCTATGACAAATACAGATACTAGAGATGTGGAAAAAACAGTAGAGCAGATATTAAACCTTGAAAAAGCAGGCTGTGAGATAATCCGCTGTGCTGTTTTAGATGTGCAGGCAGCAGAAAGTTTAAAAACCATTAAAGATAAAATACATATACCATTAATAGCAGATATTCACTTTGACTATAAATTAGCTGTTAAATCATTAGAATCTGGTGCAGACTGTATTAGAATAAACCCGGGTAATCTTGGTGGCTATGAAAAGCTAAAAATTGTAACAGAGGCAGCAAAATCAGCAGGAGCTGCTATTAGGGTTGGAGTTAATTCTGGCTCACTGGAAAAAGATTTACTTGAAAAATATGGCGTATGTGCAGAATCTATTGTGGAATCAGCCATAAGAAATATTAGATATTTATATGATTTAAACTTTGATAATTTTAAAGTTTCCTTAAAATCAAGCTCAGTTCCTATGACAATTAAAGCATATCAGCTTTTTGCAGAGAAAGATAATTCACCACTTCATGTAGGTGTTACAGAATCAGGTACAATATTTTCAGGCACTATTAAGTCAGCTGTTGGCATAGGTGCAGTACTTGCTTCTGGAATTGGTGATACTTTGCGTGTTTCATTAACTGGTGATGTGCTTGATGAAGTAAAGGTTGGCTGGCAGATATTATCAAGCCTTGATTTAAGAAGAAAAGGTCCAGAAATCATATCGTGTCCAACCTGCGGAAGAACTGAAATAAACTTAATTGATTTAGCAGAAAAAGTGGAAAATATGCTTCAAACTTCAAATAAGATTATAAGTGTTGCTGTTATGGGCTGTGCTGTTAATGGCCCGGGGGAAGCAAGGGAAGCAGATTACGGAATAGCAGGCGGCATAAAACAGGGGCTTATTTTTAAAAAGGGGCAGATTATAAAAAAGGTAGATGAAAATATGCTTTTAGAAGAATTTGCAAAAATATTACAAAATGATGGTGTAATATAAAGTATGAAGAAAATATATTTAGTATTTATAATTTTATTATTTGTATTTACAGGCTGTCAGGTAAAAACTATAAAAGATAAAGATAAATCAGTTATTATGTGTTCTACTGAAGTGATAGATGATTTAGTTCGTGCAGTCGGTGGTGATTTTATAGAAACAAGCCTTGCTATCAAAAGTGGTAACGACCCACACTCTTTTTCTGCCACAGAGCGTGATATTATCCGTATTACAGACTCTTCTCTTATTGTTTATAATGGTGGCGGCTTAGAAGGAAGGCTTGAATGGGCTTTAAGTAAAATTGGCAATATTACACCAGCTGTATCAATTATAAAAAATATCCCAGAAGATAAACTTATATATAAAGATAAAGTGTTAAACCCACACATTTGGCATGATGCTATGCTTTGGAAAAGTGTGGTTACATTCATTGCTGATAATCTTGTAAAAATGAATGAGGAAAATAAGCAGGTATACTATCAAAATGAAGAAATAGTATTATATACACTTACATCTCTTGATAAATATATAAAAGAGCAGGTTGCGCTTATTCCAAAAGAAAAACGTGTGCTCGTAACAGAGCATGATGCTTTTGCATATTTTGGTAAAGCATATGGGTTTGAAACACTATCTATTCAAGGTATAAGCACTTATTCTGAAGTATATTCTATTGATATTAATGAGTTAGCTGATATATTAATAGAGAAAAATGTTGATACTATATTTTTAGAAGCTACGGTGCCAGCAAGAAATATTAAGCTTTTACAGTCCACATTAAAAGCAAGAGGCCATTTTGTAAAAATAGGCGGCACACTTTATGCAGATACTTTAGGTCATAATAACACATACGATAAAATGATGCGTCATAATATTGATACAATAGTCAGGGCATTATCAAATAAATAGCATATAAGTTTAAAAAAAAATAGATGGATTAGGCAAAATGATTAGAACATACTCATCAAAAGAACATATAGAGCAGTTAAATGTAGCAGTAAAATGTGAAAATGTAACTGTTGAATACAAGGGCAGACCAAATCTTCTAAATATTAATATGGAAGTTCCAAGTGGTGTACTTTTAGCAGTACTAGGCCCTAATAACTCTGGAAAGACAACACTTTTAAAAACAATAGCAGGGGTGGAAAAACCAACTGCTGGTAATATTTATATTTACTCTCGCCCAACTCATGCATTAAAAAACGATGTGGCATATGTGCCAGAACGTAATCATGTCAACTGGGATTTCCCTATTAATCTTTTTGATTTAGTGCTTATGGGTTCATATAACAGGCTTCGCCGTGCAGAACAGCCCCATAAAAAAGATAAAATAGCTGTAAAAGAGGCATTAGAACGTATGGGGCTTGAAAAGCTTGCTAAAAAAAGCATATGTGATTTATCCCGCGGGGAAAAGCACAGAGCATTAATTGCAAGAGCTTTAGTGCAGGATGCAAGAATATATATTATGGATGACCCAATGGTTGCAGCTGATGAAGAAAGCATCAATATTATAGTTGAAGTGCTGCAGGAATTAAGGGCTAAAAAGAAAACAGTTATAGTATCTCACCATGATTTTGTTACAATTCCTAGGTATTTTGATATGGTGGCACTTTTAAATGTGAAGCTTTTAGGAATAGGTAAAACTGAAGATATCTTAACAGAAGAAAATTTTGAAAAAACATATGGTATGAGTGCAGGTATCATAAAAAATATCAGACTTTATATGGATGAAAGCCATGATAGAACTAAGTGATACATTTATTTTTGATACAATGCTTAAAAGCTCATCGCTTTTAGGTTTAAGTGCAGGGATGCTTGGCGTTGTTATTTCATACCAAAGAAGAAGTATTGAAATTAATGCTCTTGCTGCTGGCTCTTTTGTGGGTATACTAGTTTTTTATCTTTTAGCAGGGGTGGGAATATATTTAAGCTCATATTTTTCTGGTGAAATTGATAAATATGTGTTTTCATTTACTGGCTCAATTTTTGGGGCATTGTTTATGATTATACTTTTAAATATCTTATATAAAACAGACAGGCTTCATATGCATATTATCCAAAGTTTAATGACTGCTGTTATGCTTGGTGTTGGTATTACATTAATCACTTATATCCGCCAAACTGGTGGTGCATTAGATTCTGGAATAGAGATTTATCTTTTTGGAGAAACAACTTCTCTTAACAGTGAAGAATTTGATTTTTTAAGAATAATCGCTGTGGCTGCTGTAGTTTTACTGCTTCTTTATTTTAGAAGACTGAAAATTGTAATATTTAATAAAGATATAGCAAGAACAACCCATTTCCATGTATCCTTTTATTATACGCTTATTAATATAATGGTCATATGCTTAGTTGCATTTTCTATTAAGATTATGGGTGTATTTTTAACTGTTGCCATATTTTTAATACCTGCAGTTACTGCTAGACTTTGGAGTAACAGATTATTTATTATAATGATTTTAGCTGGTGTTTTTGGAGCAGTTAGTGGTACATTAGGCACTATTGTTTCTGGTACACTAGGGAATATGACTTTAGGTATAGCTATTACACTTATTTTGGCAGTTTTCTTTTTAGCATCCCTTATAATATCACCTTATAAAGGGCTTGCAGGAAAACTAATCAAATATATGAGGTGAGCAGATGTTTTCTATGGAATTTGAAATTGTAATCGTAATTATATTATCTGCAATCACCTGCTCTATACCCGGGGCATTTTTAGTAATGCGTAAAAATTACTATGCAGCAGATACTGCTAACCGTTCTGCTATGCTTGGTATTGCAATAGCACTTATTTTTTCATCATTTTTATCATCCCCTTTAGTTATAGTACTTGGTTCATTAACAGCTATTTTAGGTATGTATTTGGTGAAAAAGATAAAAGGCTTAACTCATTTTAGAGCAAAGGGTATATCTATTATTGTATCATCAACTCTTTTATGTTTTGGTATTTTAATAGCATCAAATATATCTCTTAATAATTCGGCAGAATTTGATTTATCAATTATATATCTTGGTGATACTGCCTTTACTTCTTTTAACCGTCTGCGTATTGCAGGTATTGATATTGGTTCATATGCATTTTATTCAATATTAATTATAATGATTATAAATATTATTATAGTTATGGTTTATTATAAAGAATTTAAAATAGATGGGGTTGATAAATATTATGCAGCTTCAATTGAAATGAAAGAAGAAACCATTGATTTTATACTTGTAATTATGACAGCCTTAAGCGTTTCAGTATCATTTCAAACAGCAGGTATATTTATGACATCTGCTTTTATTTTAGGCCCAGCTGCAGCTGCTCTTTTTTATACAAAACGGCTTTCTACACTGGCAATAGTATCTGTTTTTCTTTCTTCAATTGCCTGCCTTGTGGGCTTTAGTATAGCTTGGCCTGCTGAAGTTTCTATTTCTGGTGCTATTGTATCATTTATTGGTATATTATTTATATTATCAGTACTTTTTGCTCCAGAAGAAGGTATTATAAAAAAATATTTTGATTATCTGGCAGAGCAAAAAAAACTTGATGAATATATTATTTTAGATATATTAAATACTCAAAGTATAGATACATCCTCATCTGCTTTAATAGAAAGGCTGGCAAAATCCCTTAACTGGAAATTTTTAAGAGTTTCATACCTTGTAAATAAATTAAAAGCAGATAAAATGTTAGAAGAAGTGAATGGGTATATTTACCTTACATTAGAAGGAAAATATGAAATAGATAAATTTATGAAAACTCAAAACTGTTTTCACTAAAATTTAGGAGAAATTTATGGCAAAAATAAGATTAGTAAAATTAATAAGTGGTGATTTTGTAATAGGTGTTGATGAAGAAGAAAAAAAAGGCATAAAAAATATTGGTTCATTACAGTTTGTACCTGCTGAAAACGGCGGTATGTCTGTAGCACTTATTCCTTATGGTTTTCCATTTGAAGATGAGTTTAAAGGGTTTGTTGGTAACGATAAAGTTCTTTATGAAATTGAAAAAGTACCAGAAGATTTGCAAAATAAATATACAGAAGCAACTTCAGATATTAAATTAATATCAGGCAGCAATAACGGAAATATAATATTATAATATGAAAAAAGACTGGAAATTTTTAAAAGAAGAAAAAGTTTTTAATGATAATATATTATCTATAAGACACTTAGAATACAGCTATGCAAAAGTAGATAAAAGCATGGTTTTTACTGTGCAGGATATGAGCAACTGGGCAATAATTGTGCCTGTTTTAAAAAATGGTGATATGGTTATTGTAAACCAGTTTAGAGCAGGAACAGATAGTGATACTTTAGAATTTCCGGGTGGAGCAATAAATAAGCAGGAAGAGCCAGTAAAGGCAGCAGAGCGAGAATTAGAAGAGGAAACAGGGCTTAAGGCTGAAAAAATTATACCTATTGGTGTAATGGACCCAAACCCTGCTTTTATGACAAATAAATGTTTTGCTTTTGCTGCCCTTGGCTGTAGTTTTACAGGCAGTACATCTCTTGATATGTTTGAAGATGCAAAAGCACAAGTTATAAGCGAAAAAGATTTGCAAAATAAAATAAAAAACGGAGAATTTAGCCAAAGTTTATCTATTGCTGCTTATTTGCTTTATAAAAATAATCTATAATGCGTGGCCTTTATATTCATATACCATTTTGTAAAAGTTTGTGTCCATACTGCCACTTTTATTCTATAGATGATAGTAATATTGAATTACAAATACGTTATGTAGATGCATTAATCAATGAAATGCAAAGTCTTGAAAATAAGTATTTTGATACTATATATATAGGTGGCGGCACTCCTTCAGCTTTAAATATAAGTGTGCTTGAAAAACTGTTATATGCTGTGGATAGCAATATTTCCTATGGTGGATATGAGTTTAGTATTGAAGCAAACCCAGAAAGTGTTAGTGATGATTTTGTATCACTTATTAAGGAAAGTCAAATCTCGCGTGTATCTTTAGGTGTGCAAAGTTTATATGATGATGTTTTAAAACTTTTAGGAAGAATACATTCAAGCCATCAGGCAATTATGGCAGCAGATAAAATACTCAATATTAATAAAGACTTAAATATGGATATAATTTATGATATACCATATACAGATAATAAAAAAAGTATTAAAACATTAGAAAAAATAATAAAAATAAACCCAAGCCATATTTCAGCCTATTCATATGATGCTGAAGATACGGGATATTTAAAAGGTTTTAATAATGATGATACATTGTTTTTAGAAGTGGAAGAACTATGTGAAAAAAATGGTTTTTATAAGTATGAAACTTCTAATTTTGCAAAAATTGGTAAAGAAAGTATCCATAACAGCCTTTACTGGCAGGGTGAAGAATATATTGGGCTTGGCGTATCTGCTCATTCTATGGTTTATCTTGAAAAAAACAGCAGAAAACGTTATAATCATGGTAATGATATAGAAAGCTATATAGCAAGCCCAAATAATGTAGAAAATGTTGAAATAATATCCAGCAGTGATGCATTATTAGAAGATATTATTTTTGGACTGCGTTTAAAAAAAGGTGTAAATATAGAAAAACTTGAAAAAAAGTTTGGCAAAATAAATAAAAATTTGTTAAATAAAATAGAAGATAATATAGAAAAAGGATTATTAATAAGGGAAGGTGTATGGTTAAAAACAACAGAAAGGGGAAGCCTTGGTTTAGAATGGGTTTCTTGTTCATTACTATAATATTTACGGTAACTGTTTTATCAGAGGCAGTAATAGCAGGATGTGCTGGTGATTGTATGACATGCCACCCAAAACTTATAGGTGATATAACTCATATGCCATTAAAAACTTGTATTCAATGCCATGAGCCAGTACAAAATAAAGCGTTGGAGCAGGCAAAAGGCGGTTGTGGGGACAGGTGTTTTCAATGCCATGCATCTTGGCCTCGTGATGGCTATCACGCACCGCTTGATAACTGCCTTGACTGTCATGAAAAATAAATAATGAGGGTAGAATTATAAAAAAAGTATTTAGGTTAATGTGGCCCTATTTTGCGCCATATAAATGGTTAATGTTTTTAGCGATTACTGCTTCCATAATTACTGCATCTACAAATGGTGCATTAGCAGTTGCTGTAAAGTATGTATTTGATGATATGTTTAAGCCAAACGATTATACATATCTTTATATTTTACCGATTGTGGTTGTAGTAATATATGTTGCTAAAAGTGGCTTTTTATTTATGCAGGGCTTTTTAATGAGCTATATAGGTAATAAAGTTATTGAAAAACTGCGAAATGAAACATTTGAAAAAATGGTGCGTCTGCCTGTAAAATATTATTCAAACCAATCAACTGGCGTATTAATGAGCCGTATTACAAATGATATTAACTTAGTTCAATCATCTATCCCTACTATTATTAGTATGTTTAGGGCAGTGCTTACTATGGTAGGCTTAATAGGTGTAATTTTCTATATGAACTACCAGCTTGCATTAATTGCACTTGTTTTATATCCAATATTTATTTTCCCACTTTCTATTATTAGTAAAAAGTTAAGAAAATACAGTCACTTAGGTCAGGAAAGAATGGGTGATTTAACAAGTGTATTGCAAGAATCTTTTTCTGGTATCAGGGTTGTAAAAGCCTTTGTGGCAGAAGAAAAAGAGGTAGACCGTTTTGAAAAAGCAAACGCCCAGACTATTAAATATGCAAATAAAAGTGTTTTAGCTGGTAACCTTGCTTCCCCGTTAACTGAAGCATTAGGCTCTTTTGGTATAGGGGCAGTACTGCTTATGGGTGGTTATCAAGTAATAAGTGGCACTTCTACAACTGGTACTTTTATTGCCTTTTTAGCAGCACTTGTACAAATTTATGAGCCTGTAAAATTATTTGCCAACTCAAATAACGCATTACAGGCTTCAATTGCAGCAAGTGATAGAGTATTTTCTATGTTTGATGAAGAAGATGAAGTTATAGAAAATAAAGGTACAATCACATGTAATGCAGAAGGAAAAGATATAGAGTTTAAAAACGTAAGCTTTAAATATGATAATGATATATATGCTTTAAAAGATGTATCATTTAAAGTAAAAGCTGGCTCAACTGTTGCTTTTGTTGGCCCTAGTGGTGCAGGGAAAACTACTATGGCACATTTAATACCACGCTTTTATGATGTAACAGATGGTGCAATATTAATAGGTGGTGTAGATATTAAAGAGTATGATTTATACTCATTAAGGCATAATATTGCAACTGTATCTCAAGATGCGTTTTTGTTTAATGATACCATTAGAAATAATATAAGTTATAGTAAAGCAAATGCAACAGATGAGGAGATAAAGAAAGCTGCTCGTGCTGCTTATGCTGATGAATTTATAGAAAGTTTTCCTGAAAAGTATGATACATTATGCGGTGAACGTGGTGTAAAACTTTCAGGCGGGCAGAAACAGCGTGTAACAATTGCAAGAGCATTACTTAAAAACCCACCAATACTAATTCTTGATGAGGCTACAAGTGCACTAGATACTGAAAGTGAAAGAGTGGTACAAAAAGCATTAGATAACTTAATGCAGGGCAGAACATCTTTTGTGGTAGCTCACAGGCTTAGCACTATTTTAAATGCAGATATGATAGTTGTATTTAATAAAGGCGGTATTGAAGCAATAGGCAGACATGAAGAAATTTTAGTAAGCTCACCAACATATAAAAAGCTTTATGAAATGCAGTTTAAAATAGAAGAAATGGAACAAGAAATGCTCTAAAAAGGATAATATATGTTTAGAAGCAAAATTTTAGAAGAACCAAAAAGTATTATTATTTCAAGGACAGATAAAATAGGTGATTTAGTGCTTTCTGTGCCTGCTATTTCAACTGTTAAAAAAATGTATCCTAAGGCGAAATTATATGTATTAGTTAGAAAATACAATATGGAAGTAGTGAAAGGCTTTACTTTTATAGACGGTGTTTTAGCAATTGATGATTATTCTAAAAATGAGCTTTATAAAAAACTAAAACAAATTAAAGCAGATATTTTTATTGCTTTATATTCAGATAATCAAGTACTAAAACTTGCATGGAAAAGTGGTGCGAAATACAGGGTTGGCCCCCTTTCTAAACCACTTTCATTTCTTGTATATAATTATGGTATTAAGCAAAAACGTTCTGAATCTATTAAAAACGAAGCTGAATATAATCTTGATTTAGTAAAGCATCTTAATGAAGAACTTTTTAACAGGCAAAAAATAACTATTGATAAACTGCAGTATGGTAGAACAAACCATAATAAAGCCTTGGAATTTTTAAATGAAAACAATATATATAATTATATTTTAATCCACCCGTTTTCTGGGGGCTCTACAAAAAATTTTACAGTAGATGAATATGTAAGGGTTATTAAAGGCATAAATTACGAAAATAAAAACCTGCAGATAGTTGTAACTTCATCTTTGGATGATAAAGCGCAGGCAGAGCGTATTGCAAAAGAATGTAGTAATGTATATGTTTTTATTACATCATCTATTTTAGAACTGGCAGCAGTTATTGATAAATGTAAAGTTTATATTGGTGCTGGTACTGGTCCAAGCCATATAGCAGGCAACCTGTGTAAACCGTCTGTTTGTATATATCCTAATTATCCTACACTGTCACCTATAAGGTGGGGGCTTTATGGTAATGATGAAAGGACTACTTACATTATACCAGATAGAGAAAGGAAAGAAAAAGATTATAAAGACAGAACTTTTGATAATATAACTGATAATATTATAAATGAAACAGTGAAAGCTGTAATGGATAAATTAAATGGACAATAAACTTGATTTATCTGTTGCAATAATTACATTTAATGAAGAAGCCCGCCTTGGAGCAACCTTAGAAAGTATATACGATATTGCTTCAGAAATCGTGGTGATAGACAGTTTTTCTCAAGATAATACAACAGCAGTTGCAGAAAAATATGGTGCAAAAGTATTCCAAGAAGAATGGAAAGGCTTTACAGCACAAAAAAACTCATTAACTTCTAAATGCAGCCATAATTTTATATTATATCTTGATGCAGATGAAGTTATAAGCGATGAATTAAAAAATGAAATCATAAGGGCTGTAAAAGAGCCAAAAGCTGCTGGGTATTATTTAAGAAGAAAAACCCATTATTTAGGAAAACTGCTTAATTATTCATGGCAAAAAGATGAAAGACTTAGGCTTGTGAAAAAATCAGCAGAGCCTTTATGGAAAGGTGAGCTTGTCCATGAAGAACTTTTTATAAACGGAAAAACTTCTATTTTAAATGGATATATTATCCATTATTCATATAAAGATATAAAGGACCATTTTACAAAAACAATAAATTATGCATATCTTTCTGCTAAAAGTTACTATATTAGAGGTAAAAAACCTAGTATTTCAAAACTAATCTTTAGCCCTGTATTTTCATTTATAAAGCTTTATATTCTTAAAAAAGGATTTTTAGATGGACTGCGTGGTTTAATAGCTGGGTTTAGTGCATATGTTTATGTATTTTTAAAATACGCATTTTTATGGGAAATGTATTTAAGTAAAAAGGAACAGGGTTAGTTTATGGTAAATCATGGTATAAAAACAATTTCTGTTGGTAATCTTGTTATGGGTGGTGCTGGAAAAACTCCGCACACTCTTTTAATAGCAGGGGAAATGATTAAAAAAGGTGAAAAGGTTGCCATATTATCCCTTGGGTATAAAGGCAAGGTTGGTTATGATATAAACGTCATAAGCGACGGTAACGGTGGTTTATATCATCATCCCCCAATGGCAGCAGATGAACCATATATGATGGCAAAAAATTATCCTGAAGCCGTTGTGATTACTGGTAAAAAAAGAGAACAGTCTTTAGCATTAGCTCGTGATAAATATGGTGCAACTGTAGCCATACTTGATGATGGATACCAGTATAAAAAACTAGCCCGCGATGTTAATATTTTACTGCTTGACCATAAACGCCCAATCTCTACTGGCTTTCCATTTCCTTTTGGGTATTTAAGGGAGTTCCCGTTTGCTATAAACCGCTCAGACATTATTATATTTACAAGAGCAAAAAATGATAATATACCTGATAATGTAAAAGGATTTATTAATAAGCAGAGCATATATTTTAGTAATACTGTTTTTCATAGAGTTGCTATAAAAAATGAATTTGTAGAGCTTTCATATATTAAAGGTACAAAAGTATGTGCTTATTCTGCCATTGCTAATAATGAAGTTTTTTATAATACTTTAATAGAGGCAGGGCTTGATGTAGTATTTTTTGCAGGTTTTAGAGACCATTCACTTTTAGAAGAAAAAACAATTAATGGCATTTTAACCCAAGGCAAAAATAAAGGTGCATCACTTTTTATTACTACAGAAAAAGATTTTGTGAAACTTCCAAGTGCATATCAGCCACTTTTTAGCTATATTAAAATAGATATAGAGCTTAATAATAAAGAAGGGCTGCTAAAAGATATAGAAAAACTCACTTCCATGTAAAAAAAATATTGATTAATGGTTTAATTTATATTATATTCCTTTTTGATAAATAAAAAATTAAGGCAGAATAAAGTTTTTGCCATAATAAAAAAGGTGGTATTATATGAATCCATTAGCCAAAAGCTTAAATGAGGAGCTTGCACAGCACAATCCTTATATCTTAGAAATGTTATCTCACACTGGTAAAGAGATGTTTATGCCGAAGGGTATTTTAAGCCAGAGTACAGAAGCAAAGGAAAAAGCTACAAAATTTAATGCTACAATTGGTATATCAACTGCAAAAGGGGAGCCAATGTATCTTGAAAGTATGTTTAAAAAATTTCAAGGCATACACCCACGTAAACTTTTCACATATGCTCCTGCTACAGGCTTACCAGAGCTTAGAACATTATGGGCAGCAAAAATTAGGGAAGAAAATCCGTCCCTTGCAGGCAGGCAGATGAGTAACCCTGTAGTATGTAATGCTTTAACTAATGGTCTTGTAACAGCAGCAGAATTATTTTTAAATGTAGGTGAATATATAGTACTGCCAGATAAATTTTGGGGTAACTACCGCCTGATGTTTAGCACACTTTTAGGCGGTGAAATAGCTACATATGAAACATTTAATAATAATGGTTATAATGTAGAAGGTCTTTTAGCAAAAGTAAGGGAGTGTGGAGCAAAAACTAAAAAAGTTGTTGTAGTTCTTAATTTCCCAAATAACCCAACAGGTTATACATTAACTAAAGATGAGGCAGTAAAATTAGCTGACGGTTTAACAGAAATAGCAGAAAGCGGTATAAATGTGGTAGCTGTTTCAGATGATGCTTATTTTGGTTTATTTTTTGATGATGTATTTAAAGAATCACTTTTCAGCCTTCTTTCAGGCAGAAGCCCAAGGCTTTTAGCTGTAAAAATAGATGGTGTTACAAAAGAAAGTTTTGCATGGGGTTTTAGAGTTGGGTTTATTACATACGGTGAAACTATAAAAGGTGATAACTCAGCTATTTTTAAAATACTTGAAACTAAAACAGCAGGCTATATAAGAGCATCAATTTCTAGTGCACCGCACCCAAGCCAGTCTATTACAGTAGATGTATTAAAAGAGCCGTCTTTTAAAACAGAAAGAGCAGAATTAAATGCAATTATTGAAGAAAGATGCAAAAAAGTAAAAGAAATTTTTGCAAAAGGTATATATGATGATGAATTTACAGCATATCCATTTAATTCAGGCTATTTTATGTGCATAAGATTAAAAAATGTAGAAGCTGAAACATTAAGATTAGCACTTTTAGATAAATACGGCGTAGGTGTAATCAGCACAAACACAACCGATATAAGAATAGCATTTTCCAGTGTGGATGTGGAGAATATTGAGGAGTTGTATTCTATAATATATAGGTGTTGCAAAGAACTAGCTGCGGCTTAGTCGGCTGTATCTTTTTAATTTATACGGCGTTGGTATTTTTTTACCTTGCTCATTTACTAATTATGTAAACTCGCATCGGTAAAAAAATATCCGCCTTGTCTAAATTAAAAATCTTACAGCCTTAGTATAACTTTCATTGGCAAAAATATATACCTAGCTTAAAAACAAAATCTTTAAGCCTTAGTAAATTCCTTTCGCAACAATTCTAATCCGCCTTGTCTATCGCAAAAATCTTTAAGCCTTAGGTAGTATTGCATCGGTAAAAAATATCCGCCTTGTCTAAATTAAAAATCTTACAGCCTTAGTATAACTTGCATTGGCAAAAATATATACCTAGCTTAAAAACAAAATCTTTAAGCCTTAACATGCACTCCTTTCGCAAAAATTCTAATCCGCCTTGTATTCATTAAACTTTTATTTTTTATTCCATCCTTGGAATAAAAAAATAACGCAACTACGGAAGCTTTTCCAGCCACCGTTTTCTGTTTCCTCGTTATTCACTCGGGAAAACGGCGTCCTCGCTGAAAAACGCTCGCCTTGTTGCTTACTAAAGCAAGCCTATCCATAGGCTTGTAAAAATTTTACAGCCTTACAAAGATATATTTTCAACTTTTTCTATACCTAACAAATACTTTTTCACTTGAATACCTGCGGCATAGCCTTTAAGTGTTTTATCTTTTCCTAAAACTCTGTGGCATGGTATAAGTATTGATATTTTATTATGACCTATGGCATTTCCTACTGCTTGGAAAGGGGCTGATTTTAAACACCTGATTTTTGCAACTTCTACTGCAATATTATAATATGTTGTTGTTTTTCCATAGGGGATTTCTAAAAGCATAGCCCATACAAGTTTTTGAAACTCAGTGCCTTCTATCTCTAAGGGTATATTGTGGCTTGTATTTTTACCTGTAAAATAATCATCTAAATATTTTTTTGTATTATATATTATTTCATTTTCATCATGTTTTACATTTAATAAAGAAATATTTGGGAAATACTTTTGGTTATAAAAATAAAGCCCTTTTAAGCCATTATTGCTTGCACATAATAAAATCTTACCAACAGGGCTTATATAATCATTAATAAAAAGCATATATTAACCTCTAAAAAACAAGTTTTTCTTTTCTGTAATTTTTCCACAGGCACTACAGGCATAAACTTTATAGCCTTTTTTAGTTTCATACTCTTTTTTTCTGTTAATATAACGTGACTGGCAGTGGGGGCATCTATGCACTGTAAAAAACCTTAAAAATAAGTATGTACCAATTATAAGCATTAAAAGTATAATAAGTTCCATTTTTCTCTCCAAAACAGTACTTATTATAATACAGTTATACAAGTTATTCTAGTGTTTTTTATATTGCATAGGATATATTTTTATTCTATACTACTCTTACTACAAAAAGGAAAAGTATATGGAAAAAGAAGAAAGTATTTTATCATCTCTTAGTAATGATATTGATTTATTTAAAACACCACTTCTTAAAAGAAAACAGTATGCAGCATCTATTTTGAAACTATCTTTACTTGTTGCATTGTTGTTTATTTTATTTTTGCTTTTTTTAAATCTTGGAAGCGTAGTTATTATTCTATCTAGTATAATATTTATACCTTTTTTATCTTTCATGTTATTTTATTTTAATATACTTTTTATTAAAAGATATTTAGATACTTTTTTACCTTTATTTATACTTTTTCTAATTCCTATATTTTATACATTATCCTGTTCATTTAATCTTGTATATGAGTTTGTTATTTGGGAAAGTCCTATAAAGTGGTTTTTTAGGGCTGGTATTTGGTTGTTACCTGCTTTACTGCTTTTTATATTATTATTTATTATGCCATCATCTAACAAAGAACGCCCCATTATTACAAAAATAAAAAACAGCATATATATTAAGAAAAATATTTTATACCCAATAAATAATATTTTAACATTAAAATTTAAAAATCGCATAAATAGTAAACAGTTTATTTATGGGCTTTTGTTTACATTTATACCACTTTTATTATTTTTACTACACAAAGATATAATAGAGCTTTTAAAAAATATATACACTCAAATATTACATTTTAAAAATTTTGCTTTTGAAGCATATGAAATGAGAGAGTATCAAGATAAATATTTTTCACCACAGCTTCCTATAATTATCTTTTATGGAACTTTCTTTTTTATATTAATAAGTTTTCTTGTTTTATATATTAATTCTTATAAAAATATATATAAAAATAAAGTAGCTGTATTTATTATTGGTTTGATTTTAGTATTTATTTTACCTTATTCATTTTCTATGTTTTATGGTTATATGGTTAAAGATTATGAAGATATGTTTAATTCTGGAAGAGAAAGCTTAATCTTATTTTTTAATTCAAAATCTGATAGATATTTACTAATAGTTTCTATTATTCTTTTATTTATATATTATAAGCTCATTAGTGTAAAAAATAATTTAAAAACACCGCAGATTAATAGAATATCATTTAAAGAATATATTATAAAAGTTGTAGTATTGGCTGGTATATATATGGTTTTACAAGATGTATTATATTATGTTGAACATTATATAAACTTTATATATCTGCCTGATAATGTATTAAGTCTGTCAGATATTATATACCTGTTTATAAAAATACAATTTATTTATTGTATGCTTTATTACACTATGAAAAGAATTAATAATGCCATAATAAATAAATTAGTTATAATATCATTTATTATATATGTGCTGTTACCATATACATTAATTTTATGTCTTTTTATATATTAATATATATTCTTTTACTGATTATTGCTGCTGCACTAATTCCTAAATACGCAAGTGAAAGAAAATATGTATGTAATAATGAAAAATATAAAAAATTAGCAGATTATTTTAATATATCAAACAAAATAGAAAATATATTATTTTTTAAACTTAAAAGAGTAATCAGCATAAGAGAGTTTATATTATCTTTTATATTTATTTTGATTATGTATATTTATATTATTCCATTTAACTGGTTAAAATATATGCTTATAAATATGACTATTTATCTTCCAACAGAAGTCCCAAGCGAAAATGGATATGTAACAGATTATTTTATTTCACCCATGCTATATATGTATATTATTTTAGTGGTGTATTCAATGTTTGTGCTTCTTTGTAATGGAATATATACAATATATATGAAAAGAAAAGGTGTAATTAATGGATAACCAAATAGAAAATAAAACTGATGTAAGAATAAGTATAGAAAAATATTTAATAAATATTGGAATATTATTTATAGTATTTCTTTTTTGTTCAAGTATTTTTATTATGCCAGCTTTAGGAATATTTGAACTTACTGCTTTAATACCCCTTGGAGTGTTTTCTATTTATTTAATATATTTTTCATCAAAAAGGATAGCTCATGCAGTAATAAATAAATTGATAATTTTGCCATTTATATTTTTGTTTTCATATTATATATTAAATATTACAAATCCAAAATATATATTAGCCATATTATACATAGTTATATATATGATAATATTAATATTTATTTCCTTGTTTTTACCAAAAAAAATAAATGAAAGAAGATATATTTTTAGTAGTGAAAAATACATACGTATTGCAGATTTTTTTGATATTAGTAAGCCTATGGAAAATATATTACTTTTTAAATTTAGAAATACTATTTCAAGGCATAAATATTTTGTTGTTACACTATTTATAATATTGGCAAATATATTTATTTTTATTGATTTATTCATTATTATACAGTTGGCTGGTATATTAGGTTATCATGGTTTTGGTCTTGGAAGTTTTATTTTAATATTTATTTTTATTGAGTATGGAATTTTAATGTTATTTGCATTTATAATACTTATCTCAAATAGATTAATAAATATATTTGGAACTAATAAATATAATATCTTAATATTTACCATAATCATTGTATTATTTTATTTTTTACAGTATATAATACCTAATAATTATATGTATAATATTTATATGGTTGCTGCTATCATATTAGTATTATTTATTGGTATTATTCCTCCAAAAAAGGAGCAGGTAAATGAATAATATGATAGATAATAAAAACTATCGCATAAGTTTTCAAGAATACGAAAATGGTTTATTCTTTGCATTTGTATTGAATATATCTTTTATGATATTTACTATTATACCAATTTTAATAATTAGATATTTTTTCATACTATCTTCTGGTGTTTTTGTATTATATCTACTATATTATACAAATAAGCGAATATGTCATGCCGTAATTAATAAACTTTTAATTATTCCGTTTATAATAATATATAACTTTTATATATTTTTTGTTACTGAAATCTATATTTTTTATGTAATACCTGCTTTAATATTATATATATTATTTATTATTTTTCTTGCAAAATATCTGCCTAATTATATAAAACCAAAAAAATATATATTTAATAATGCAAAATATAGGCGTATTGCTGATTTTTGTGATATATCAAAACCAATGTATAATATATTATTTTTTAAATTTAATTCATTTATTAATAGAAAAGAATATTTTTCTATAATTATCTTTTTAATACTTGTAAATGTTTTTATATTTTATGATTATGGTCTTTTATATGATTTACGGGATTATATGTATTATGAACTTGATTACAAATTTAATATACCAGCTGACTTTTCATCCGTAGCAGTGTTTGGTGCATATTTTATTATACTTTTATATTTACAATTTTTTATATTTTTTACAAGATTAACAAGTATTTTTGGAACTGCAAAATATAATATATTAGTGATTATATTTTTATGTACCTTATTTTATTTTTTTAACAAGTATATCTCTGTTGAATTTTCACAGGCAAGTTATATTGCATACTTTTTAATTGCAGGCTTACTGCCACCAAAAAAGGAGCAGATAAATGAATAATATGATAGATAACAAAAACTATCGCATAAGTTTTCAAGAATATAAAAAAAGTGTATTGCAAGTACTGCCTATTTTTGTTTTATCAGTTATGTTAATTGTTTTTCCTATATTTTCCATATTACCTTCAGGTGTATTTGTATTATATCTACTTTATTATACAAATCTTCGTATATCTCATGCTGTAATTAATAAACTTTTAATTATCCCGTTTGTAATAATATATAATTTTTATATTTTATTTGTTACTGAAATCTATATTTTGTATATAATACTTGCTTTAATATTATATATATTATTTATTATTCTGCTTGCAAAATATCTGCCTAATTATATAAAACCAAAAAAATATATATTTAATAATGCAAAATATAGGCGTATTGCTGATTTTTGTGATATATCAAAACCAATGTATAATATATTATTTTTTAAATTTAATTCATTTATTAATAGAAAAGAATATTTTTCTATAATTATCTTTTTAATACTTGTAAATGTTTTTATATATTATGATATTAGACTTTTATATGTTGTACGAGATTATTTGTATTATCAACTTGATTTCACATTTTTTAGACCTGATGATTTTTTCGCGATTATTGTAATTCTTATATATTTTATAATGTTATTGTATATACAGTTTATTGTATTTTTTATAAGATTAACAAGCATTTTTGGAACTGCAAAATATAATATATTAGTGATTGTGTTCTTAGGTGTATTAGAATATTTTTTTACCAAATATATAGCTGTTGAATTTTCACTGGCAAGTTATATTGCATACTTTTTAATTGCAGGCTTATTTCCACCAAAAAAGGAATATGTTAGTAATAAGATAGGTAAATAGGTTATAATTTTACTTGATTTATTGCATTATTTTCTTATAATCATAAGTGGAGCGTTGGAGTAGGAATGACAAAAGATGATAAGAAAATAGTTCGTAATGTAATATTATTTTGTATTATATTTTCAGTATTTTTTACAGTTTATAGAATAGCCACCTTACTTGAAAAACAGTCAGAAAATAAAAAAAGTGATAATGTTACTGCCATAGACAATATAAACCCAAGCCAAAATGTTGAAGGATATAAAAGCGTAACAGGCTATGATAATTTATCAGGTTATAATAATATACCTGCTCAAAATATTCCTGAAAACAATATAATTTCAGATAACTCATCAAGTAAAGAAGCAAATGCAAAAGGCATTAATGATTTAAAAACCTTTGATAACATAAGTGATTTAAACCAAATCTCAAACCCCTATGATAATCTTGATAATATGCTTTATGATGCTGTATTAAAAGGTGATTTTGAAAGTGTAAGGCGTTATGTTAATATGGGAGCTAATATTAACAGTATAGATAATAATGGTAATACTATCATATATAGAATGGCTTTACAAAAAGATTTAAATATGGACCAGTTAAACAGCATAAACTACCTGCTTGTAAAAGGGGCAGATGCAAATAAAGCAAATTATGATGGCTATACGCCGCTTACTGCTCATCTTTCAGCAAACCTTTTTAATAAAGAGCTTATAGATAGATTATTAAAATATAATGCAGAAGTAAACGCCACAGATTTTGAAGGTGATACACCACTTCATTATGCTGTTATGAATAATAATTTAGATGCTGTTACATATTTAATAGATAACGGTGCAAATGTTAATGTAAAAAATAAGGACAGTATTACACCGCTTCATATTGCAGTGGAGCAAAAAAATTATGATATAACAGGCCAGCTTTTACATAACGATGCTGACAGGAACACTAAAAATATTGATAATATAAGTGCATTAGATATGGCTAAAAAAAGTGGTGATGTAGATTTGTACAGGCTTTTTAGCATAACAAAGGAAGATTTGGAAAAAGATAAGATACAGGAAGAGCTAATGCAGGCAATAAATGAAAAAATGGGGCTGCCTGCAGTTAGTGCTATATCTGAAAATGTGGCAAAAGGTTTTATTAATAGACCTATAAAGCAGGATAAAGGCTCATCATCTATTGAAGGCAAGTTTGTTGGAGAAAACCCAACACCATTAATTGCTGCCCTTTATTTTAACTATAATGATATTGCAAAAGCATTAATTAAAGCAGGGGCAGATGTAAATAAACCTAATGATTACCCATATTATTCACCATTAATGGTGGCAAGCGATACAAATAATATAGAAATGATGAAAGAGCTTATAAATAAAGGGGCTGATATTAACTATGCTTCTAAAATGGACGGCATAACTGCTTTAAATGTGGCAGATAAAGCTGATATTGCAGAAGTATTGCTTAAATCTGGGGCTGATGCAAATGTGATTGCAAATAAATCTTGCCTTTCACCGTTACAGCTTGCAGTGATTAATAATAATTACGATTTAGCAGAAACTTTATTAAAGTATGGGGCCAATGCAAACCATGTGGATTGTAATGAATATAAGCCAGTAATCGCAAACGCTATAGATACAGCAAACCCGGCACTTGTTCGCCTTTTATTGCAATATAATGCAGGAGTGAATACTGAAATTGGGGAAGATTTATCTGTAAAAGTCATAGATTATGCAAAATTAAAAGGAAACCAGTTGATTATTGATATGATAGAAGAGCGAATTAAGGCAACAGCTCCTAAAAAAGTTGATATGGGAATAGATACAGAAAATGACAGCTTAATTAAAAATAATGTGAAAGATGATAATCAAACATTAAGTATTAAAGATAATATTAGTGCAAAAAATAATGTAGATAATAAAACAGTTAATACAAATAAAACAAAGGATAATAAAACAAATAATGCAGTGCTTCCTTTCCAGAAACAAAATGGATTAAAATTAGATAATAAAAGCAGTAAAGATAACTTAAACAATTTATTAAATAATAAATTACAGGATAATCAAACACTAAATATGTTAGAAAACCAGATGTTAAATATGGTTGATAATAAAACAAATGAAATTGATAATATAATGAATAATATTATTAATGATTTATAAAGGATTAAGGGGAGTTTTTTTATGTCAAAAATTTTGATATCAGTTATTATTGCAGTTGTTTTAATTGCAGGTGGTGTTGCAGGCTATTTCTTTTATATAAAGCCTGCTATGGAATTGAAAGAGTTTGCTAAAGGTTATGAAAAAAATCTGAATGACAGTATGGAATTCATAAAGGAGGAATTAGGCTCAATATATAGGGTAGGCAATATGTTTAAATTTAATTTTAAACCATTTGTATGCACTACAAGTGATAATAAAGTTACCTGTGCTTCAGAGCGAATATATTTGGGCGGTCCTTTCTTTTCATATGATACAAAAAATGGGATGATAGAACTTACTTTTGATACTGCTAATAATCAAGTTTCTACTAAATCAAATGCAAATGGTTTATTTGCTATAGAAGATAGTATATATACACATGAAGCTAAATATGATTTAAATGTAGAATGTACTTCAGAACCAAAATATATTTCAGAACAAGGTATATTAGAATATATGAATGATACGTGCAAAAATAATTTTGGTACTATCACTTTTAATGTAAATATGGATAGTAAATATAAATCAAAAGATATAGTTAATGTAAGTATGTATGATGCTTTATTATCATATGTGACTATAGATGATTTTGATGAAGAAACAAATACGGATGGTTATCAAGGGTTATTAAAATCTTTATCATTTAACATGGAAAGCTCTAAAGGTCTTTTCAATAATATATATGAATATATTACAGATATAAGTAGAAAACAAATGGATAAAGAATTGATACGTGAACTATACATAGAACTGCGTGGAGAATTATATAAAGAGATAGAGCAAGGAACATCAAACAGTGAAGAAGAAATGCAAATATTATTAACGCAGTTTTTACAGGCACTAGATGATATTATGCTTAAAGATAACAAAAATATTCAGTTTAATATTGAAGCAAAGGATAAAGAAAAATATTTTACAGCAGATGAGATAGTAGATATGGAAGATGTAATGAATATATATTCTATAAATATAAAAAGTGAATAACAGTTATATTATTCGTTGCATAATGGTCTTAGGTGTGTTATATTTCACTAATATTATATTCCGGAGGGGAAAATGAGTGAAGAAAATATGAATAATCAGCCTGAAAATAATCAAGAACAGCAGGCAGCTTACACAACAAATAATGTTGATAATAAGCCTAATAAATCTAGTAAAAAGGCTATTATAATCATTAGCACTATCATTACGCTTATAGTAATAGCGGTAGTTGTTATATTTGTTGTGCGTTCAGCTTTAACAAGTGAGGCAGCGTTAAAACTTGAGACATTTTTAAATACAAAGTTAAGCGAAATAGAAAAAGATATGAATAGTGATGATTCTATGAGCTATGAACCATTTAAATGTACTGGCAGTTCTGTAATTAAATGTAAAAGCAGCTCTATAAATATAAAAGATTCTGACCTTGAGCTAATATCTAAAGATATTGTTTTTAGTGTTGAACCCGGTGTTAAAAATACAAATCTTACATTTAGTGGTGACTTTAAAGTATCAGTTTTTGACTATGATAAGGAACGTAAAGGTCCTGTTGATATAAATATAGACTGTACAAATAATGCTGAAATAGATGGTGAAAAAAAATATATTATCAATAAAGTTGCTTGTACAAATAAACTTAATGACGTAACTGATAAACAAACAAGTACAATTTACCTTCAAAATGATAAATTTGAGGTAGGTAATTTTATATTATTACTGAAAGATATGGAAGAAAATCAGGAATCATATAGTGATTTGATAGATGAAATTGACTATGCAGTAACACAATCAACAAACAGCATTTCTAGTACTGATTTAACTCAATCTGTAGTAAATTTAATTAATACATTTGAGAAAAAAGAAGAATATACAAAAGAATCATTAGTTAGCCAATTTGAAGAAGAGAAAGCAGAAATAGACAGTATGATATCAATATTAAGCTCATCAGAAGATATGCCTGAAGTAAAAATATTAAAAGATTTTTTTGATACAGCTGATAATGTACTAACAAAAGGTCACAATTCAGTTGATATAAACGTTAAGCTTAAAGACGGTAAAGATGTATCTGATGTGCTTTTCCTTGGCTTTGAGCCTAGATTATATGATGTATCATTCTCAAGCAAATAAACATTATTGAAAGGCTTATTAATTTAAGCCTTTCCTTCTTTTAATTTTTTATGAAAAAAGTAATAATTATTGTTTTATCTACTTTAATTTTCCTTGGTTTAGTTGGTTTTATAGTTATAAAATATACATATCATACCATTAATTACTTTTCAAAAACTGTAGAAAGCTCCTTTAATTTATCTTTAAAAAATGTAAAAAATAAAGCAGAAGATTTTAAACTTAAATACAGCGATTTTAAATGCAGTGGTAAAAGAAGTATAGAGTGTAGTGCAGAAAAAATATTGCTGGATAAAGACAGGTATAAAATAGAAGTAAAGGATATAAATTTTATATTAACTCCATACTATAAAAGTGCAGATTTTTCCTTTAATGCAGGGGCATCCTATAAAATATTTGTTGATGAAAGTTTTAAATCTTTGCCAATAAAGTTAGAATGTTTTGGAAAGCTTGATTTAATGCCTGAAAAAACATATATAAAAGCAGATTATTGGTGCAATACATATGTAAATTACTTAAAATCATACCATACATCTACGGTGTATTTTAAAAATAAAGAATTTAATGAACAAAATATATATGAATTTGCTAAAAAGTTTGATAGTTATGTTTTAAATAAAGAATATATTAAAAAGGTATCTAAAACATCTTTTGCTATTGAATACTTAAGGGGTTACATTAAAAGCAAGGATTTATTCCAAGAATACGTTAATATTATTAGGCGCTTTGATGTAAATTATGAGCTTGACAGGGAAAGTGCAGAAATATCTGTCAGCAATTTTAATGCAGAATTATTTTTTACATCATCTATTTTTGGAAAAAACAGTTTTGAATACAGTATATTTAAAAAAATAACCGAAAACATTCAAAATATAGTCTTAAAACACCATAACAGGCTTTCCTACAATATAACTATAAAAGGTGGCAGGAAGCTGGATAATCTTTTTATAAGTGATTTTAAGCAGGCTGTAAAAATTGTAGATGAAGGCAGAAACTACCATATGGATATGGAAACAAGTCAAAAATAAGGGATATTATTTTTATGGATTTTAGTGAATTTCAAATAGAATATTTTTCAAAACCTTCTAAAGAAACCATATATATAAGGGAAAAAGTTTTTGTGAATGAGCAGGGGTTTATTGATGAATTTGATGAGTTAGATAATACAAGCACCCATATTCTCATAAGCCATAATTCTCACCCTATTGCAACAGCAAGGTTTTATAAAATAAGTGATGAAAACTTTGTTATAGGCAGGTTTGCTGTTATAAAGGAATATAGAAACAAGGGCATTGGTCGTTTTTTAATGAGTAAAATAGAAGAAAAAATTATAGAAAATGGTGGAAAAGTGATGGAGCTTTCTGCTCAATTGCAGGCTAAAGGATTTTATGAATCTTTAGGATACAGGGCTTTAGGTGATATATACTATGACCAGCACGCAAAACATATTCATATGGAAAAAAATTATAAAAAAGACTTTATCAAATAAAATATATATGTTAGGATGTTTTGAGAAGCTTATTGAGGTAATAAATGGTAAATATAATTATACTTTCAATTATTTTAGTAATTATTATTGGTGTATTAATATATTTCATTGTTAATAGAAAGAAATTAAAGATTAAATTATTAGAAGAAGAGGCATCAAAAGGTAATCCTGAAACTTTATTAGCATTAGGCTTAATGTTATATTCTGGTGTTAAAATTGATGTAGATAAAGAAAAAGGTGCAGAGTATATAAAAAAAGCAGCAGAAGCAGGCAATGCTCAGGCGCAGTACTTATATAGTGGTATAATACTTGGTGCAGCTAATGAAAAAGAGCTAACCAATGAACAACTAAGAGAAGCTGCCATGTGGATAGAAAAATCAGCAGAAGGTGGTTTTTTAACAGCTATGACAACTTTAGCCAATATGTATGCAGAAGGAAAAATACTTCCAAAAAATGTTAAAAAAGCACAATATTATTTCATGCAGGCTGCTATGCGAGGTGATATGCAGTCGCAGGTTACTGTTGCAGGGTATAACCATTTTAGTATAGATGGTAATAAGCTGGAAGCTTATGCATGGTATAAAACAGCAGAATCATATGGCTCAGAATATGCAAAAGAAACAGCAGAAAAATTATACAGTGAATTATCTGATGAAGATAAAGTAAAAGCACATGATATGGCAGATGAATATATTATTAAGTACGGCAAAGCAATACTAAATTAACACTAGGAATGATTACATGGTACAACGGTATATATTATCAGATTATTCAAAATTAATAGATATTTGGGAACGTGCAGTTAAAAAGACTCATACTTTTTTATCTAAAGAAAGTTACGAAAAAATACGTGCAAGTCTGGAAGAGTATTTTAACAGCGTTGAAATATATGTATATAAAAAAAATGGTAAAGATATAGCATTTATGGGTGTAAAAGATGATAAGCTGGAAATGCTTTTTTGCGACCCAGATTATTTCAGGCAGGGCATTGGCACATTTATGTTAAACTATGCTTTAAATTTTTTAAATATTAAATATGTTGATGTTAATGAGGCAAATTTATCTGCCATAGAGTTTTATAAATACAATGGTTTTAATGAGGTTGCAAGAACAGAACATGATGTTTTTGGCTACCCTATACTTCACTTGGCTTATGAACATGATTAATAAATCCTACAGAGTTTTTTTTCTAGTTATTTTTCTTTTATTTTTCCAATATTTTAATGTTTATGCAGGTGGTGCTAAATGCAGTAAGCCTGTTATATTTCCACTGCTTTCAAAACCTATAAATGATACTGGGCAGGAATATGATAATTATGACTGGCGAAGCAGTCATGGAGCAAATCAGGCAGTTTATAAAAGTTACAGGATAAGGCAGAGCAGTGCAAAAAACATAACCAAAAAATCATTTCATGCAGCAAGGGATTTATATACAGATGTATATAATGATAATGGCAATTATAATCTACTAAAATCAAGAAATTATGTAAGAGCCGTAAGTGATGGAAAAGTATTAGAGGTGGGATATTTTTATGCTGGTACTTATAAAGTGACAGTGCTTCATAATACATGTGATGGCAGAAGTTTTATTATTAGGTATGGTGAGCTGGACCCTGAAAGTATTAAAGTATCTGTTGGGCAGGATATTTTGCAGGGGCAGATTTTAGGACGTCCCGGCTTTTTATCTAAAAAAGATAAAAATCAAAATAAAGTACCTATTGATGTAATACTTGATAAGGTTGTTTTTATGCTTCATTTTGAATATTTTTCAAAAGGGGAAGTAACGAATAAACCTTTTTCAAAAGCTTTTAGTAATAACAGGTTTGATAGACGTGCAGATATTGAGGATGCTTTAGATATTTTAGAAGAAGGATATGTTAATTCTTTTGGGGAGCTTTTAAAACCATGAAAAAAGTTTTTATAAGTACATTAATACTGCTGTTATCTATTACATATTTACATGCTTCCCCATATGCTGATAACTATTTGTATGAAAATATGCTTGATTTTATTGAAAATCAAGATAAATACAGGGATAATATTACAAATGGTTATGTATTTAATAATAACAGTAATATAATAGTTGGTGCATTTATTGAAAGGGCATATTCAGTTTATGAAAAAGAGGAAGAATATACTCCTGAATTTTCATCCTGCGGTACAGGCTGTTATAAGATTACTAATGCAATAGATATTATAAATGCTTACCACAAATTTTTTTATATGTTTGCAATAGCTAAAGAGATAACTGGAGTTTTAATCCAAAATCCGCAGGTTAATGATAATATTGAATATATACTTAAAAATAAGCATATATCATATAAATGGTATAACCAAAATAAACTTATAATTAATATTGATAATAATAAAATTGAATTTATAAAAGATAATAAAGCAATTACTATAAAAACAGATATGAAATCATTAGAAAAATACAGGCTGAATTAATAAAGGATTATATATGAAAAAATTACTTACAGTTTTAGTGTTACTAACTGCCACAAATGGATACTGCTATAACGAGCAGGATATAGATTTATCAAATCACTCAAACCAGCATGGAGCTATATTTCAAGCATTGGATAAAAAAGAATATTATAAAGATGTGCCGTATAATATCACAAGGGAAAGTAAATGCACAAAAGATGATTATAAAACTATAAAAAAAACTGCCAAATATTTAAAAGAAAAAGAGCAGCCATTTTGGGTTTATAAATACTGCAAAAGTGGTGAGTATGTATATAATACCCAAGATATTATAGAAGCGTATAATAATTACCGTTTTCATTTAAATGAAAGGCTTAATAATATGCAGGATTATAAAGTGCTTGATAATGTTGCTTCATACTTGCCTGTAAACATCCAAAAGGGCAGCAACTATTTATATTACCTTGGTATGCGTAATAATATTATAGAATGGAGTGATAAAAATAATCAGCTTACTATCACACTTCCTGTAATGTTTAGTGGTATTATTACAAAAATGACTTTAGAAAATAATCAAATAAAAGTATATGAAATATTTACATATGAACGGCCAGAAAATATGCCAAAAGATGGTTATGATGATTTATTTGTAAAATAAGCCATATATTTAAATATTTTCATAATTAATACAACCTGCTTATTTTCCATTACTAATATTTCCAAACTTTTTCAGACATTACGGACAATCTGTATTTTAAATATTTTATTCTAATACACATCAAAGGAAGGTGTTTATGAATAAAATATATACAGGTGTAATTGCCGTACTTATTCTAATATTACTTTCGCAGTCAATATATTTATTTGTAAAAATAAGTATAGATAAAAAAATGATTATGAAACTGGAAGAAGAAAATCAATCGCTAATTACAAAGCTTTCAAGTGCAGAAAGTTATATTGATATGCAGAATTATAAGATTTCAGAATATGGCAAAAATATGGCAGAGGCAGAAGATATGTATAAAAATAAATTGAAAATCATCAATGAAAAATATACTGCTTTAGAAAAACAGTATCAAGATAATATCACATTAAAATGTGATGAAATTTTAAAAATAATAGATGAAAACCAAAGGAGGTTTATAAATGATTACAAAAATTAAAGATAAAATCAAAGCTATATATGAAAAAGTAAAAGAAAAAGTAGTAAAAATCTATGAAAAAATAAAAGAATTTATAAAAAATACAGCAGAAGATTTTTCTATAATTGAAGTGGAAGAAGGGCAGGCACGCTGGAGCTTTAACTGGTGGGTACTAAAAAGCCTTAAATGGCTTACTGCCATAATTTTAGCATTATGTGCACTTTTATTATGGGGATGTGCATCTCCACAAGAAACAATGAAATATTACCCTGTAAATGTGCCAGTAAGCTGTCAAATAGAATCACCTGATAAACCAGTATATAATGAAAATATAATAAAAACAAACTTAAATATATTAAAATATACATCAGAATTAGAAGCTGCCTTTAAAGCATGTAAAGGAGAGTATTAGATGATAGAAAAAGCATTTAATATTTCAACAGAAATATGGCAGTGGATATGGCTCTTTTTAGTATCATTTACAGGTGGTGTAGTTGGTTTTATAACTAAAATATCACCTACATTAAAGGGGCGTTCCTTCCGTGCAAAATTTGCCGCCCTTTGTATGGGTATGATAAATAGTATGTTTATAGCCTACATTAGTTATGAAATACTGCTAAGCATTATAGATAAACAGGGGCTTGCTGTAGCACTTTCTGGTATGGCAGCTTTTACAGGTACAGACCTGTTAATAATAACGCAAAACAAAATAATAGAGCTTATAAAAAGGAAAATGGATAATATATAAGGAGAGCATATGAATAAACTTTCAACACTATCGCAGGCAAAATTAAATACATGTCATAGTGATTTAATATTATTGATAAATGAAGTAGCAAAAACGGAAAAATGTGCAGTAATATGTGGGCATAGGGGAAAAGCTGAGCAGGAGCAGGCTTATAACAGTGGCACAAGTAAAGCTCGTTGGGGGCAGTCAAAGCATAATCAAAAGCCTTCCATGGCAGTAGATGTTGTGCCACTTCCTTTAAACTGGGATGATATTGTAAGTTTTGAAAGGCTTGGAAAAATAATTATGGAAAAAGCCAAAGAGCTTAACATAAATTTAAAATGGGGCAGAGATTTTAGAAAATTAAAAGATTATCCGCATTTTGAATTAGCTTAAATTAAAAGGGTTTAAAGTGTAAAACTTTAAGCCCTTTTTTTATATTTAGACATATTTAGATTTCTTGTTAAAAATACTGAACTTATTAATTTAAAAAAAGATCTTTCCTACAATACATTTAAGTCTAATAGAATTAGACAATGTTAAGAAATATGTCCACAATTATAATAAATTTCTTGTCCAAATATAAAAAATATGTTTAGAATAAAAACCTTATAATTAGTGCGTATTAATAATGTTTTGGAGTTTATTATGAGAAAACACCATATTTTTAAAGTTATTGTATTAACAGCTGTTTTAACATTAATTTTTACAGGCTGTAAGAAAGAGGAGGCTAAACCTCAACCTATGCCACCTGCTGTGGTATCTTTAATGACTGTAGAACAGAAAGATGTACCATTTAGAGCAGAGTATGTAGGTATTACAGAAGGTTCAAAAGCTGTAGAAGTGCGTGCTCAAGTTGGCGGTATATTAAGGCAGCGTCATTATCAAGAAGGGCAGTATGTAAATTTTGGTGACGTACTTTTTACAATTGAATCTGATACTTATGAGGCAGCTTTAAAAACTGCTCAAGGTAATCTTGATATGGCAAGAGCTCAGCTTAGGCAGGCAAAATTAGATTATGACAGGTATGCAAATCTTTATAAAACAAATTCTATTAGTAAAAAAGATTATGATGCAGCAGTGGCTGCTTATGAATCAGCAAAAGCTCAAGTGGAAACGGCTCAAGGTAATTTAAGCGATTCTAAAATTCGCCTTGGTTATACTAATGTTATAGCTCCAGTTTCAGGATATACAAGTAAGGCTAATTTTACTGAAGGTAACTTGATTTCTACTACTACAACAACACCATTAACAGTAATTAACCAGATTGACCCAATTTATGTAAATTTTTCTATTCCTGCTACTACTATGACACAGTTAAGGTTGCTTGCTCTTGATGGTAAAGTTAAAGCAGAAGATAATTTAACATCAACAGTATATACTGCAGATAAAACTAAATATCCAGAACAAGGAAAAGTAATATTTTTTGATAAAATTATTACAGCTTCCACTGGTGATATTAAAATAAAAGCAGAATTTTCAAACCCAGTAACAGCACTTTTACCGGGGCAGTATGTGAGAGCTACACTAGATGGTTTTACACTTACTAATGCAATAGTTATTCCTCAAAAAGCTATTGTACAAAGGCAGGGTAAACAGTTTGTAATTAAAGTTGAAAATATTAAAAATGGTGTAGGTCAGCCAAAATTTACTCCAGTTGATTTAGGTATTAACATGGGTAACTACTTTCTTGTAAACAGCGGTTTAAAGGCTGGTGATGTAATTGTAGTGGAAGGCTCTAATAAAGTTTATAGTGAAAAAACACCAGTTATGGACGTACAAACTATGCAAAAAAATATGGCTAACCAACATCCACAGGGAAAATAAAAGGTATAAACTATGAATAATAACGAAGAAATTAAAGCAGGGTTTTTTATACAAAGACCTATTTTTGCAACTGTTATATCTATTATTATTACCCTTGTGGGTTTAATAGCTATACAGATTTTACCAATTGAACGATACCCAAACTTGACTCCGCCTCAAGTATCGGTTTCAGCAAGTTATAACGGTGCAGATGCAGAAACAATTGCACAAAACGTAGCTTCTATCCTTGAAAGCCAGATTTTTGGTGTTGAGGATATGATATATATGAACTCAGTTTCATCAAGTGCAGGTTACGTAAACGTTACAGTTACTTTTGCAATAGGTACAGACCCAGATTTAGCAACAATTAACGTAAATAATAAAGTACAGACAGCTCTTGCAAGGCTCCCAACTGAAGTACAGCAGTTAGGTATTACCGTTACAAAACGCAATCCTTCTATGCTTATGCTTGTATCTTTAGTATCAACAGACAGCAGCTATAGTAAAGCATACCTTGCAAACTATGCATCACTTAACGTTGTAGATGAGTTAAAGCAGGTAAGCGGTGTAGGTGAAGTTAGTTTATTTGGTAAAGATGACTACTCTATCCGTGTGTGGCTTGACCCAAATAAACTTGCTTATTATGGGCTTATTCCAGCAGATGTGGCAAATGTGATACGTTCTCAGAATGCGCAGTTTGCAGCAGGTTCATTAGGTGCTGCTCCAATTGACGGTAAAGCTGATGTTTACTGGCAGGTGCTTCCACCTGTAAGGTACAGCACACCTGAAGAATTTGGCGAAATAATAGTACGAGCTAATTCTGATGGTTCTACATTAAGGTTAAAAGATGTGGCAAGAATAGAGCTTGGTGCTGAAACATATGGTGTAGAAAGCCGTTATAATGGTCAAATGGCTACGGCTATGGCTATATATCTTTCTCCTGATGCTAACGCCCTTGCAACAGCAAATGCAGTTAAGAAAAGAGTGGAAGAACTTTCTAAAAACTTCCCAGATGGTATAGAGCACAGGTTTATTTTTGATAATACAAAATTTATTGTAGTTTCTATTAAAGAAGTTGTTAAAACATTAATAGAAGCATTAATATTAGTTGTAATCATCGTTTATGTATTTTTGCAGAGCTGGCGTGCCACATTGATTCCTTCTATTGCCGTGCCTGTATCAATTATTGGTACATTTGCAGGTATGTATGCACTGGGCTTTTCCATAAACATATTAACAATGTTTGCTATGGTACTTGCTATTGGTATGGTGGTAGATGATGCCATTATTGTTGTGGAAAACGTGGAACGGCTTATGGCAACAGGTTTATCAGTTAGGCAGGCAACAGCAAAAGCTATGCATGAAGTAACACGTCCTGTTATTGCGGTTGTGCTTGTTTTATCTGCCGTGTTTATTCCAGTTGCCTTTATGGGTGGCCTAGCAGGTGTTATGTATAAGCAGTTTGCCATAACCATTGTAATATCTGTTGTTATTTCTGGTATTGTGGCATTAACATTTACACCAGCTCTTTGTATGCTGCTTTTAAAACACGGAAAAGAGCATAAACATATATTCCACCGTGGGTTTAATAAAGGCTTTGATTTTATGACAAGAGGCTACCTGCACGGTGTTAAATTTATACTTCGTAATAATATTATAGCATTAATAATGTATGGTGCAACTTTAGGTGGTATTGGTTATTTATTTACCCATATTCCAACAGGGCTTGTACCTAGTGAGGACCAAGGGGTAGTTATTGCCTTTGTGCAGCTGCCTGATGGTACTTCAACAGACAGGACAGCAAAATATATGGAAACTTTTGCTGATAAATTAATGAAAGACCCGTCTGTAGAAGGGTTTATGGCTCTTGCTGGATTTGATATGCTGGCAGGTTCTGTTCGTACAAACTCAGGTGCAGCCTTTATTGACTTAAAGCACTGGGATTTACGTGAAGATAAAAGCCTTAGTGCAGATGAGCTTACAAAAAGAATTGCAAAAATGGGTTATGTTACCCCAGAAGGTCAAAGTTTTGCATTTAACCCGCCACCAATTCCGGGTATGGGTGCTACAGGTGGTTTTGAAATGTGGATTCAAAACAGAGCAGGGGATAGTACAGATAAACTTTATCAATATGCTATGCAGATTGTGGCAGCTGCCAGAGAGCGTCCTGAGCTTACAGGCGTTAGGACTACTATGAGTGTAACAGCACCACAGTTGCAGCTTGAAGTGGATAAAGAAAAAGCACTTGCTATGGGTGTTGCTATATCTGATATTTTCTCAGTACTTTCATCTACTTTTGGTCAGTCATATGTTAATGACTTTAACTTATATGGCAGGTCATACAGGGTTTATGCTCAAGCTGATGCAGAATACCGCTCTACACCTAGTGATTTAGATAAATTATATGTAAGAAGTAGTGGTGGAAATATGGTGCCACTTTCTACAATGGTATCATATAAAGAAACAGGTGGTGCTTACGTTATTGAAAGGTTTAATAACTTCCCTGCTACAAAAATATTAGGTAGTGCAAATGAAGGATACAGCTCTGGGGAAGCTATGGCAGCTATTGAAGAAGTTGCAAGGCAGGTACTTCCTCGCGAATATACTCTTGGCTGGTCTGGTCAGGCTTATCAAGAAAGGGCAGCATCAGGTAGTACTGTAACAGTATTTGTACTTGCTATGATTATGGTATTCTTAATTTTAGCAGCACAATATGAAAGCTGGTCACTGCCTTTTGCGGTAGTTATCTCTATTCCGTTTGCGGCTTTAGGTGCAGGGCTTGCTACATTTATAAAAGGCTATTCTAACGATATATACTTTCAAGTTGCACTTGTTACATTAGTTGGTTTAGCAGCTAAAAATGCTATCTTGATTGTAGAGTTTGCGGTGGAAAGATACAGAGCAGGAGGATGCACTTTAGAGGAAGCTGCATATACTGGTGCACAGCTTAGGTTTAGGCCTATTATTATGACATCCCTTGCGTTTATTTTCGGAACAATACCTCTTGCATTAAGCAGTGGTGCAGGTGCTGCCAGCCGTAATGTATTAGGTTATGCAGTTGTAGGTGGTATGATATTTGCCACAATCTTACTACCGCTTTTTGTACCATTTTTCTTTAAATGGATCATGTGGATTTCATTAAAACTTTTCCCAAAACGAAAAGACGAATTTGAATAAATAAAAAACCCCTTATCTAATACTAGGTAAGGGGTTAATTTTTTATATTTAATATTTATTTTAATATTTATTATAATGCACTTTTTCTTTAACAAACCTGTCAACGAATTTATTGCTGTCTTCAGAATAGCCTATTGCAATAACAGCAAAAGGGATTATATGCTCTGGAATATTAAAATGATTTTGTAAGCCTTTTATTCTTTTTTCATCAGGGTATGTGCCAATCCATACAGAGCCAAGCCCTAATGATGCTGCTTCTAAAAGCATATTTTGAACAGCTGCTGAAACATCCAGTGGAAACCACGGCATACCGTTATCACCTTTATAGGATGTTTTTTCGTTACCCATAGCAATTATAACAAGGGGAGCTTTAACAGATAGTGCATAGTGTTTATCAATAGGAGCTATGCTTTCAATAATATTTGCATCATCTAAAACTAAAAACTCCCATGGCTGTTTATTACATGCAGAAGGAGCCTGCATAGCAGCTTTTAATATAAGCTCTACTTTTTCATTTTCCACTTTTTTTTCTTTTATAAATGAGCGAATGGAGCGGCGGGTAAATATAATATTATTTTCAATATTTTCCATAGTGTAACCTCATAAAGTATATAATGGACTATTATCTAAAATTAATAAAATAATATCAAGTGAAAAATATATGTATTATTTCAAAAAATTATGGTATAAGTATAATGAGGTAAAAAGAATGAAAATAATAATGGCTTTATTTTTATTTGTATTGATATTGATAGGTCTTTTCACTATGATTGGTGTCATATTTTTAAAAGGGCTTTCAAATTTTATATCAGGTCTTTTTAAAAGCAGTAAAAATAATAATGAATACTATCAATACAGTAGTAATCAATCAGCTAATAAGAAAGATAAAACTGTTATCATTGAAGGCGAAGTGGTGCGTGATACCTTTATACAGGAATATATAAAAGATATTAACAAGCTAAAAATAGGCTTAGATAGCGATATTGCATCATCTCTTTCATCTCTTACTAATGTTATGAAAAATATGGACAGTTATATTGAAAACCATAAAAATAATGAAAAAGATGTAAAAATTATGACAGAGCATTATATTCCAGAGCTTTTAAAACATATAAAAGTATATAAAGAGTTTTCTTACGGCAGTTTCACAAGCAAACATCATGAAGATATTAAAAATGAGCTTTTAGAAACTATTAATATGGTAACCAATGCTTATTCTACTGTATTATCAGAGTTTTACGATAGTATGGCTCTTTCTGTATCATCATCACTTGATGCAATCAAAGCAAGTATTAAATTAAAAGGCTATGTGAAATAGATTAATCAGGAGAGTTGAAATTGTAAACTTGAAAAATATAACAGTTTTAGATATATTTAAATTAAATATAATCTATTAATATTTTACTGCCATATTTTTACCTTTCCATATCTTTACGCCGAAAATCTCAGAAACGGGTGTT
>CALUWN010000008.1 GCA_944324495.1 uncultured Mucispirillum sp.
ATATATCTGAAACTGTTATATTTTTTAAGTTTACAATTTCATTTTCTTACGCTCAATATTACACAGTAGTAATATCAGAATCTTATTAAACAATAATAAAAATTAAGGTGTTGCAAAAAAAATGGGGGTGAAGCAGATGAAATCATTATTGACATTATTTTTCTTCAAATATATACTCCTTTCCATGAAACTTTTTGTAAACGGTGTGGAAACATCTATTGATAAACCATTAAATTTGCTCCAATTATCAAAGCTTCTTAATATGGAAGCAGATATTTTTATAGTGAACTCTTTTCCCAATGATACATCATATATAGTAAAAGAAAATGATAATATTTCCTTTATAAAAAAAGGTACTCTACCTAAAAAAGAGCATTTAGAATACCTGCTTAACTGCAGGCAGGGCATAACTATTACTGATGTTTTAAAAAATTCAAAAGTAGTAATATGTGGCTGTGGCGGCCTTGGAAGTAATGTGGCTGTAAGCCTTGCAAGAAGCGGTATTGGTTATATTAAATTAATTGATTTTGATGTGGTAGAGCCATCTAATATTAACAGGCAGTGCTATTTTATTAATCAAATCGGCGAATATAAAACTAATGCACTTAAAAATATTATTACTGAAATTAATCCGTATATAAATGTTGATGTTAGTAATGTATTATTAGATGAAAGTAATATTATAGATGAAGTAAGTGGCTTTCAAGTTATACTTGAATGTTTTGATAATGTTAAATCTAAACTTATGTTAATAGAAAAATGTACTGCCATGCTTCCTAGTTCTTTTATAATAGGTGCATCAGGGGTGGCAGGTTATTTTGATACTGATATTATAAAAATTAAAAAACTTGGGGCAAATGCTTTAATAGTTGGTGATTTTGAAAATGAAGCAGGTGAAAATACACCATTAATGGCGCCACGTGTGGCAGCAGCCGCTGCTATTCAAGCAAATGAAACATTGAAATATTTATTGAAGGATATAAAATGAATATTATATTAAATGGTAAACCTTATGTAATTGAAAACAGTAATAACCTTTTAAATATACTAAAAACTTTAGATATTAACCTACAAAATTTAATTGCAGAAGTTAATGGGGAAATTGTTACAGCTAAAGAATTTGAAAATAAAATTATAAATGAAAATGATGTTATAGAACTTGTAAAATTTGTTGGCGGTGGTTAGCATGAAGAAAATATTTAGTGCTTTATTACTTACTATCTTCTTATTTCCTGCTATAATATATGCAGAAGATACTTTTGAAGGCTTTGCTTCAAGGGTGGAAAGCTGGGCAGAAGGGCTTAATGGCTATGTTGTAAGCAATACTGGTGCTACTATTGACTTGGGGAAAAATGCAAATGTTGTTAAAGGTATGCAGTTTTCCACTAATAGAGATGGTGAAAAATTAATTCACCCTGTTACTGGAGAGCCCCTTGGGGTTAAAAAAGTAATCACTGGTAAAATTGTAGTTAGCTCCACAGAGCAGAAGTATTCCACCACTAAAATACTTGAAAATAAAGGTATAAAAAAAGGCGATAAAGTTGAGCATATATTCCCTGTGCCTATTAATTTTAAAACTAACCTTTTACAAGAAAGCGAAACAGCACAAATTAAATATGCACTTTTCAAAAGCAGTGCTGTAAAAGAAGATTCATCATCAGATTATAGTATAATATGTGAGAGGCAAAACAGCGGAGCAAATACTGCTAAATGCTCACTTAACTTTAAAGGCAGTGTTATTTTCTCTGATAATATACCTGTAAAAGGTGTTAAAATAATAAGTACTAAAAAAACAAGCCATAATAACCTATATAAAATAGACAATCAGGTAGCAAGTTTATCAGTTGGTTTTTTTTTAGGTAAAGAAAAAGAATATTTAGTTGCTACAACAGATAAAAGCTCTGTAACTTTATACACAGTAGCAGCAGATAAATTAGTTGAAAAATATTCACTTTCATCATTTCGTGGTGAAATCTCAAATATAGAATCATATGATATTAATAATAATGGAAAAGACGAGCTTATAGTATCTATTATTGATAAAAAAAACAACGCTATATCACAGGTTTATGAATTTGATGGTAAAAAATTTCAATTAATAGAAGATAAAATCCCATACCTTTTCCGCTCATATTTTGCAAAGGGTAAAAAACACCTTATTTGCCAGTCATATTCAGAAGGAACTATGGTTGGTTTAATATATAATGTGGTATATGATAAAGAAAATGAAGAAATAAAATATGAGCCGGAAGATTTGAGCTTCGGTGCTTCCATATACGGTTATGGCATGCTTGATGATAACTTCATCTATTTTAACAGACACGGGCTTTTAAGCAAAAGCTATAAAAGTAACAATATATCATACCATAATATTAATTTTGGAAATACTGTAAACTATATTATATTTTCACAAAAATTAAGTACTGGTGTAAACGTTGGTGAAACAGGGGAAAGTGCAGGTTTTTTCGTTTATGATGAACAAAATATTGTAGTGCCAGTTTATCAGCGTATTATACAAACTAAAGACGGCTCACTTTTTATGTCATCTAATGAGCTTGCAAAAAACAATATTATGGGTAGCTTTAAAAATTCTTTTATTGGCACATATTTTCTTACTAATGACAACGTAGTTACATCATATCAAACTCAAATAGATGGCACCGCTGTAACAGATATAGATATTACACCAGATGGCTCCACCATAATATACATATATTCAAAAAATAAAAATGGGCTTGATGATGTTTATTTAGATGTGATTACAAATGATTCTTTTTAAGGAAAAACCTATCATATTCTAAAAAACCATATACTATACTGCATACTGGTGAATAAAAAAGTGCTCCCTCTGGCATATTAGCCATAGCATACATTAAATGCTCTATCCAGCTAAGCATATAGTTATCAAGCACATCTACCTGTACATCTAGTAAATGGGAAGCCATTTCAAGATTTTCTTTTTGGATATTATAAGCTGTAATACCTGCTAAATAACCTAAAAATGAAAGCTCATATGATATATGGTCTGCTAAATCAATATTTTCTTCACCTATTTCAAAACCATACTGTTTTTGAATATTATATAGACTTTCCTTAATATTTTCACCATATGGTGCAATATACATAGACTGATAAAGTGATAAACTATCAGGCTTACAAAAAAGAGCTGAATAATCATTTAATAAGCCATTATCAAATATTTTACGCTCTTCTGCATGAGTGGATAAGCGTTTTTTTACAAAAGAGGCAAGCTCCATAAAACCAGTTTCTAATGGTTTATTATGTTTAGATAATATTTCAAATGCGGGGAGTATTTCTTCTGTATATAAATATAAATCTTCATCCGGCACATCTAAAAATACTCTTGCCAAATAATAATACAACTGTTTTCTACCAATATGCACTTGTACCAATGAAAGATTATCTGCCATAAACTACCCCGTGAAAGTAGTATAATATATATTTTCCTATTTTAAAAGTGTTTTATGAAACAAATAATATTGCTTAATGAATAAATACTTGATAGGTTTGATTAAAAACATAATCAAGATACCTTTTTAATGATTTTTTTCATACTTTAGCTTACCCCAATATAAACTGGTGGTACCCCATTTTTTATTAAAAAATGCTATAACTACTTGATAATATATGTAAAAATAGAAATAATTGTAATAACTGTTATTCTGAGCCTACGATAGTAGGCGAAAAATCTTATTAAACTTTTATTAAAAAATACATCCATGTATTTTTTAAATCTCCGTTTGGTCGGAATAAATCCTCCCGCACTTGCTAAAGACGGGGCGTCCTGCCCCTACCATGTCATTCTGAGCCTTTAGGCGAAGAATCTTATTAAACAATAATAAAAATTAAGGTGTTTTAAAAAAATGGGGGTGAAGCAAAAATTGTAAACTTAAAAAATATAACAGTTTTAGATATATTAAAAGTATATATAATCTATTAATATCTTACTGCCATATTTTTACCTTTCCATATCTTTACGCCGAAAATCTCAAAAACGGGTGTTTTGTTATTTTACCTATAAAGCTCCAAAGGTATAATCACTCATTATTGTTTTTCCATTGCCACTACAACTCGCTTCGCTCTCAAGTAGCTGGCAAAACATTCCAAAAAAATAATTTCGCATACCATTTGAAGAGCGTTTATATGTAAAATAACACTAGTACATAAAATAAGGATAAATATTTATAAATATTATTTTGCTAAAGTTATTTAAAATATTATGAGTGTTTGTATTTATTATATTTAAGATTTTTTGCCTAATAGCTCCGCATCAAGGTGACATAAGGTGTTGCAAAAAAAATGGGGGTGATGCAGAATATAAACTATTGCCATATTAAAGCATATATGCTATTTCACTAATATAAACTTATTATCACCTATGGTTAATATATTATTTTCGTAACTAATGCTTAAATTATCTGATAATGATTTTAAATAGGCTGTTTCATTATCCATATCTTCAGGCAGCCCCATCATCATAGTAGTTCCCATTTGACTAAAGCTGATTTTATTATCTTTTATAGTATAGCTCCCCATATATCTATTAACACCAGCAGAGCCAAAAACACTGCTGTTATCAAAACCTATTGTAATTTTATGGTTGCTTACAAGCTTAAATTCATGGTGGTTTATATCTTTTACAATATGATTTTCTGACATTTTATTACAGCCTGCTAATATTATAAATGGTGATAGTATTAAAATCAATTTTTTCATACTTTCATATTCCATAAATATACCTGTGCCTTAAAAAGCACAGGTATTAATATGTTATTAAGATTACTGATTACCTTTTGGGCGTACTGTTAAAACAGGACATGGTGCTTTACGTACCACAAGTTCTGCCGTAGAACCAAATAATACATGCTCTAAACCTGTTCTGCCATGAGTACCGATGATTATCATATCAAAGTTGCCAGTTTCTGCTTCTTTAATAATCTCACTGTATGGGTTACCCCTTAATATTTTTGTAGTAAATTCTACACCTTGAAGTTCTGGAGCGTTTGCTACAAACTCATCAAATTGTTTTCTTGCACCGTCTTCAAAATCAGGTGAAAGGTTTTGCATAGGCATACCCATTTGTGGTATATAAAAAGCAACTATATTGCCTTCATCAAAAAGTATATGCACTATCTCAAGCTCTGCTCCCAGTATTTTTTTCATCTCTACTGCATAAGCTAAAGCATAGTGAGAAGCTTCAGAAAAATCTGTTGGAAAAAGTATTTTTTTTACAGGACCCATAAATTACCTCCTTAGCTATTTACTTTTTCTGACATTACAAGCAGCTCTTTTATTTCACCTATTTTATAATCCTTAGGTAAAATCTCTAAAAAACCAAACTCATACGTCAAAAGTATATCATCAGCAGTAACATTAGATGATAAAAGTATTACAGGCATAGATGTGCGGATAAAGCCTACATTATTAAGCATATCCACCATATAAATTTCCTTCATACTTAAATCAGCTATAACTGCATAATAATCATTACTGTTTAAAACTTCAATAGATAATAATGGGTTTGTAAGACGCTGCAGGGAATAATTATTAGCATCAAATTCATAATGAAGCCTTGCAAAAACATCATCATCATTTGTAATAACAAGTATTTTTTTTACTTCCATAATGACTGCTCCCCCATTAATCTTTTAAAATTTTCTTCTAACTGATATGAAAGTTTTGACATATCAATTTTTAAATAATCTGCTATAAAGCATGCAGTATAAAACACATTAGCAGGCATATTCTTTTTCCCTCGCACTGGCACAGGCGATAAATACGGGCTGTCTGTTTCTATTAAAAGCTTATCTATTTTTGTATTTTCTAGTGCAATACGCAGATTTTCAGCATTTTTAAAGGTAACATTACCAGCATAACTAATATAAAAATTACGATTTTTTACCCAGTCAAGCACCTGCAAACTGCCATCAAAACAGTGAAATATCCCTTTTAAATTATGATACTTTTTTTCTGCTTTTTCAAGTACTTCTATTGTATCATCAGCCGCATTTCTACTGTGTATAACTATAGGCTTATCTATCTTACAAGCAATATCTACCATATCTTCAAATACATGTACCTGCTTTTCTTTCTCAGGGTTGTTTTCATAATAAAAATCAAGCCCTGTTTCGCCTACTGCTAAAACTTTTTCATGCTTTGCTATATTATAAAACTTTTCATAATCACTTTCTTTATTATAAATATCTGCATATTCTGGGTGTAAGCCAACTGCAGCATAAAGCCCAGTATGTTTTTTTGCCGCTTCTAATGCCATTAGGCTGTTTTCATAATCTATGCCTATTGTAATACAACGTAAAACATTGTTTTCACTACCTAGTGCAATAAAATCTTCCACCGTTCTGCCATACTCATCATCATGAATATGAGCATGGGTATCTGTAAAAAATATGCTATCCATTACTATTTTATTTTTGTACCTGCTGTAATACTTTCAGGCAGTTCTAAAACAAAATGTCTTTCACCGTTGCTGGCTGCTAGTATCATACCGCAGGACTCTATACCCATAAGTTTTGCTGGTTTTAAGTTTGTAACTACTGCTATCACTTTTCCTTTTAAATCATCAGGATGATAGCTTTTAGCAATACCTGAAACAATAGTTCTGCCACCATCACCTACATCTACAAGCAGTTTTAAAAGCTTTTCACTTTTTTTCACCTGCTCTACTTCCAAAACTTTACCAGCTTTTATTTCCACCTGCTCAAATGTAGAAAAATCTATTAAATTATCTTCTTGCATTAATTCTTCTTTCTTTTCTTCTTTTTTGCCATATATTTTTTCAAGCATTTCTTTCTCATCAAGTCGTGGAAAAATACTTGTGCTTTCAGGTAATTTTTCGCCGCTTTTTAATAAGCATACTTTAGATAAATCTTCTTGGCAGGTAAGGTTTATTTTATCATCTGAGCCTATCTGCCTTCTAATTTCTAAGGCAGTTTCTGGCATAAATGGGTATACTAAATGACTTACCGCCCTTAAACCGTCAAGCACTGTATAAAGTACAGAACCAAGCCTGCCCCTTTTACTTTCATCTTTTGCTAAAACCCATGGTTTTGCTTCATCAATATATCTATTCATTACACTTATACTTTCCCATATAGAAAGCAGTGCTTTATTATACGCCAATTTACTTAAATGGTTATCTACATCATTAGCTGATTTTGCTATTGCATTATGCACATTTTCATCTATGGATTCTTTATCAGTATAGGCTGGTACTATGCCATCAAAATATTTTTTCACCATACCAATGCTGCGAGATACTAGGTTGCCTAAATCGTTTGCTAAATCACCATTTATTCTGTGTATTAATGCCTTAAAGGAAAAATCACCGTCCAAACCAAAAGGCACTTCTCTCATTAAAAAATACCTAAAAGCATCTCTTCCAAATATTTCCACAAGCCAAAATGGGTCAATAGCATTACCCATAGATTTTGACATTTTTTGCCCGTCTACCGTCCACCAGCCATGAGCAAAAACAGATTTAGGAAGCGGTATGCCAGCACTAAAAAGCATGGCAGGCCAGTAAACTGTATGAAATCTTAAAATATCTTTGCCTACTAAATGAAAATCAGCTGGCCAGTATTTTTTCCTATGGCTTTCTTCATTAAAATAGCCTAAAGCAGATAAGTAGTTTGTAAGAGCATCCACCCAAACATATATAACGTGTTTTTCGTTTTCTTCCATAGGTATGCCCCATGAAAAATTAATTCGGCTTATAGATAAATCCCTTAAACCTTCCTTAATAAATGATATTATTTCATTACGCCTAGATTCTGGGCGGATAAAATCTGGGTTATTATTAATATGCTCTAATATTGCATCTTCATATTTACTCATTTTGAAAAAATAAGATGATTCTTTTAATTTAGCAGTTTCCCTGCCACAGTCTGGGCATAAGTTGCCTTCTAAAAGCTGAGTTTCTGTCCAGTATGCTTCACAAGGGGTGCAGTACCAGCCCTCATATTCACCAAGGTAAATATCACCATTTGATTGCATCTTCCTAATCATTTCCCAAACTGCTTCTTTATGACGGCTTTGAGTAGTGCGGATAAAATCATCGTTGGAAATATTAAGCTCTTTCCACAACGCCCTAAACCTTTCATTATTTTTATCTGCCAGCTCTATAGGTTTTAAACCCTGTTTCTGTGCTGAAAGCTCCATTTTCTGACCATGCTCATCTGTTCCTGTTAAAAAGAAAACATCATAACCGCACATTCTTTTATATCTGCTTATAACATCTGCTGCCACAGTTGTATAAGCATGACCTATATGGGGTTTGTCGTTTACATAATATATAGGAGTTGTTACATAAAAAGTCTTATTATCACTCATTTTATCCTCAATACATTATTTATTATTCTTACTGTATTTATTGCCTTTATAGTTATTTTTCTTACCCTTATCATCTACTATATTAATAACATTTTCTTCAGGTATAATCAAACCGTCTAAAGTGTCATTTAATTCAATATATTCAATATCATCGCCTTCCATACACTGACAGCCTTCGCAGTCATACTGTTCTTTTTCAAACATAAGGCAGCACATAAGCCTGCCACATACACCAGAGATTTTATTAGGGTTCATAATTAAGTTTTGGTCTTTTGCCATTTTTATGGATATGTTATCAAAACGGCGTAAAAAGTTTGTGCAACACAGCTCCCTGCCACAAAGCCCAAAACCACCTACCATTTTAGTAGCGTCCCTAACACCAATTTGCCTCATCTCTATACGTGTTCTAAAAACTCTTGCTAAATCACGCACCAACTGGCGAAAATCTACCCTGCCTTCTGATGTAAAATAAAATGTTATCTTGCTTCTATCAAGGCAGTATTCAGCAGATAATAACTTCATATCAAGCCCAGCATCTGATGATAATTTTTTACATACTTCAAAGGCTTTCGGCTCATCTTTTAAGTTCTGCTCTTTTGCACGTAAATCTTCTTCTGTGGCAATACGCAGTATGCTTTTCATAACCTGCTCTTCAGGTACTGATATATTACGCGGAGCAATACACACTCGTGCCATATCCTCACCCTTATCAGATTCTACAACTACATTATCGCCTACTTTTATCTCAAAACCGTCACACAAAAAGTCATAAACTTTTCCTGCACGCTTAAATAAAACACCACAAGCATTATACTCTTTCACTAAAAACCTCTATCGTCTTGCTTACAAAATCATGTTTTGCAAGCTCTATATTTATATTATAATTTAATCTGTTTAAAATTTCCAGTATATACTCCCCATACTGCATGTATATGTAACTGCCACTTGATTTATACATTTCAAGTGCATAAGGGTATAAAAATTCCATAACAGATTTTATAACTGATAAATCATCTACACCTAATATATATGTGGTAAAAGACTTATAATCTTTAGATTTAATATATTCTAAAATACTAAAAAGTTTTAAATCATTAATCAAAAACCCACGCTCTATTGAGCCGCCAGAAAGTTTTATAATATCATCACTAATATTATAATTATTTTCTACCATTACCTGCCTTACTTCATCAAAAGTTAATGGTGAAAAATTAACTAAAGCACACCTTGAGCGTATTGTAGGCAGTATCATATCATATTTAGATGTTATCAGTAAAAATAATGTATTTTCTCCCGGCTCTTCTAAAGTTTTTAAAAAGGCGTTGCCTGCAACAATATTTGCACCAGTAGAAAGTTTTTCAACACCATCTAAAATATATATTTTCCACTTGCCTAAAAACCCTGTCATACCTGAAGATTCAGATATGTTCCTAATGGTTTCCACATTTAATTCTTTATTTTCATATATATATAAATCAGCGTAATTATTAGCTTTTACCTGAGAGCAGTTTTGGCAGTCACAGTCTTCAAAAAAAGAGCCATTACTGCATAAAATACTACGGGCAAGCTCACAGGCAAAAAGCTTTTTACCTATACCGCTTATACCTGAAAAAATATAGCTGTGGTTTATTCTGCCACTTGCTAAGATTTTTTTAAAAAAATCTTTCTGCCTGTTATGGCCTGCTACCTTGCTGCACAATCAGACTTATCCCCTTGTAGTTTCTTAATAGTATGCTCTATAGCAGGCATAATAACTGATAAATTTTCAACTGCACCTTTTGGGCTTCCCGGAAGATTAATAATTAATGAACTTCCCCTTGTACCACATACCGCGCGAGATACTATGGCACTTTTTGTAATTTTAAAGCTTTCTGCTCGCATTACTTCTTCAAAACCCGGCAGTCGTTTTTCAATTACTTCTAAAGTAACATCTGGTGCTATATCCCTTGGAGAGATACCTGTTGAACCGTTTGTTATTATTAAATCTAATTTTTGAGTATCTGCAAAATCTTTTAAATTAAGCTCCAGCTTCTTTTTATCATCTGCTATTATTTCTTTGCGGATAAATGATGTGGATAAGTTTTCTGATATATATTTTTCTAAAGCAGGGCCTGTTAAATCTTCGTATTCGCCTTTGCTTGCCCTATCAGATAATGTAATAATACCAACAGAAAAACCGTTTTTGCCAAGGTTTTCTATTTCATCACCAACTTTTATTTCACCACTGCCACGCACAACTGCAAATATACCCTCTTTAGGCATAACACATTCACCAGCATGGTAATATACAGCACACTTATGGTGGCATATTTTACCAATTTGAGAAATAATAAGCTCAATATTATTAATTTTTATTTTGTTTCCAACAGGATATGAAAGTAAATCTATACCTTCTGTGGTAATATTTTCTGCAAAATCACCACTTTTTACATCAAGACCTTTTTCCTGCATTTTATGTATACTTTCAAGTGCTAATAAACTTACCTGCCTGTGCCACTTGCCAGCATGAGCATCACCTTTTATACCAAAATCATCTTCTAAATATGCTGACGGCACATTTTCTTTAATAACACCTTTTCTATCACTAATAGATATTGCCTGTATTTTTCCCATATTTAACTCCAAAATAAAATATGACAATTATATATACTATCAATAAATATTATTTTATGCAACAAGATAAATTTGCGAACTAAATTTGCTTCCTGTATTTATTAAAAAAACAAAAAGGCAGGAATTAATCCTGCCTATATATTTGTTTAAAGTAAGTAGATATTATCTCTAATTTCTTATTTTCCAATTCATTATATTTTATTCCACAGTGGAAAATATTATTACTTTCATCTTCTATTTCTATTACACAAGAATATTGTTTATCACTTATATACTTAATATGTTCCTGCATACTGCTTAGATGATGCATTGTAACAAATTTCAAAAAATTATTCACCACACTACGTATTTTTATAGAAGTTTTGTAATGTGTAGTTGTTTTTGTTTGACTGAAAAACTTTTCTTCATTTATAAAACTATGGTTAGCCACTTTATTTCCAGTCTACATCAATATTATTATTCACCAACCTTTCCATAGCCACAAGTGCCACAGACATTTCTTCGCCATTTTCCAATGCTTTCCATGTTGATGTATGAGTTTCTTCGCTAATCTCACGTGCTGTTAACGTTCTTATTCGTTCTATTTGCCTGTCTAATATATCTATATCATCTTTGCTTAAAAATGATATATCTGCTTTGTTTATCGGTTTAAATATCCACTGACTCTCTTCATCTTCTCTGTATTGAGTGATATCACCACGATTAACAAGAGCTTCAAGTGCTTTATCAAGATTACGCGACATAGGGCCTCGTTCCTGTCTAGCATACCTGCAATTTGTAATTGTATAGCCTGAATTTATATATTTTTCTAAATCAGAAAACCACAATATTTTGTGTAACTTTACCTTACCCAAATCTTTTCCATTAATTCTATTTATTATATATAGAACTATTTCTATAAAATGTTCTGTATTAAATTTTGCCATAATCATATCCTATTATAATTTTTATAATTAGTTAGGTTACATTTTCATTGTATTACAAAACCATTATTGTGTCAATAAAAATAAGATTTGTTCAATACAAGATAAATTTTGCGAACTAAATTTAATATTCTATGTCTTTACGTTTATAAGGGTTATATATATGAAATATTTTTTATTAGTACCACTATTATTTTTATTTTTGACAGTATGTATTTGCTATGCTCAAACAAATGTTATTAAAAGCACAAATATTCCAAGAAGTAATAATTCAGCTTCAACTATCATTAATAATAGAGTACAAAAAGATGCTGAGATTAATAAAATAAATAACGAACTTAATATGTATAAGGGAAAGCCAGATGGCTACTCTACACAAAAAGCTATGGAACTTGAAAAACAAAAAATTGATGTTAGAAATAAATAATACCAATTATTATATTTTAATATTTAAAACAAAGTATATTTTATAAGAAATAACAATCTTTATTATATTATTTAGTTTTAAATATTCCTTAATCCTCATAAATAAGTGTTGGCCTACTCTTACTTTTAAAAAGCAAGAGTATGGTTACCAACATTTATAATTTGCCTTTTTATACCCCTACTTTAAACCTGCTTACAAGCATTTTTAATCTTTCTGCCCGCTCTTGAAGGTGGCTGACAGTTGATGTTACCTGCTCTACTGCTGCATTACTTTCTTCAATGCCTGCTGCTACAGTCTGTGCTTTATCTGATACATCTTGAATAGAATTATACTGCGTATTTACTTTTGATGATGCACTTTCTGTATCCTGAACTGCTTTATTTACACCCATAACCACATTATTAAATGACTTGGTAGTTTCACCTATCATATCCACCCCTGAAGCTACAACCTCACCAGATAATGCCATCTCTTTTGATGCTTTCTCACTTTCGTTTTGGAAAGAACGTACAATCACTTCTATTTCACCTGTTGCATGCTGTGTGCGTTCTGCTAATTTTCTAACCTCATCTGCAACTACTGCAAAACCTCTGCCTGCTTCCCCAGCTCTAGCTGCTTCAATAGCTGCATTTAATGCAAGCAGGTTTGTCTGGTCTGCAATATCATTAATAACAGTTAAAATATTTCCTATCTCTGTAGAGCTTGATGATAACTCACTAATTGTACTAGATAATGATGATGTTTTCTCGCTTATCTCTAAAACATTATTTTTAATATAACCAAGCTGAGAAGCACCTGCATTTGTCATATCTTTTGATTTATTCATTACATCTAAACATTCATTTAACTCCCTTGAAGACTCCATAGATAAACTGCGAATATTATCAATATCTGTTACCATATTAGATATCTGCTCAGTTTGTGCTTCAAAAGTAGTTGATAACTGCTCCATAGTAGCTGCAAGCTGATTATTACCACTTGCCACATCTTCTGAAGCCTCTTTTACTTCTGCAACTATTTCTTCCACATTAGCTATAAAAGCATTAAAGCTTTCTGCTAATTCATTAAGCTCATCTTTATTTTTGCTCATCAGCCTTAATGTTAAATCACCCTCTCCTTGAGTTAAATCCACCACACTTTTAATAAAATTTTTCAACTGCTTGATTACACTAAAATATAAATAAACTACACCAGTCATACCTACTGCAATTGTAATTATAAAAAGCAACACCGCTATTGCCATTCCACGCTGCAAAGCCTTTGTGGATTCTGCTGTAGATTTAATCACTAAATCATGAACTATATTGCCTAGCCTGCCGTTTAATTCCCTAATTTGAGCAGCATATGTAAACCGCTCTTTTTCTAAAGCAGACATTTTTTCACTAATTTCTAAAAGCCTGCTAAATGATGTTTTAGCTGCTGCCATATTTGTGCGTATTTTTTTTAAATCATTTATTAATTCCTGATTGCCAATATTTGCTAAATCAGATTCTAAACGAACCATTACCCGCTCTGCCCTTGTAAATATTACAGGCACATTTTTAAGCATGGCCTCCTGCCTTGTTTTCATAGCCATAAAAGATGATGTTTTAATTAATGTAGAAAGTGAATTTAAGTTTGTAAACCTGTTATTAATATCAGCATTTATGCCTAATTTTTCACCTTTATTAAATGATAAGGCTGCCTGATTTGCAACCGTATCTAAAGATTTATTCATATTTGAAGTACATTCTATATTATCTCTTAAAAATTCAAGATTATTTAAAATGGTAGTTGTAAAATTTTGAACTAATGTATAATGCTCATCAATTAATTTATTTGTTTCCTCATACCACTTCTTGTTTTCTTCTGATGTTACAAAAGCCTTATATTCTTCTGTATTTTTTAATAGCGATTTAATTAGATTTTGAGCATTATTATAAAAATCTTCGTTTAAGCTTGCCCCATATGATAATACATTAACCTGTAATGTTAGTGTATTTAATGATATCTGCTCCATTTTACTGTATGCTTTTAGATAATTACTGCCTATAAGCTCTGAAGTTTTAGCGGCACTGTATTCTGAATAAATAGCAAATGCACTGTTGAAAAATGCTATGGCTAATACACCGCTGATAGATATAAAAATTTTGTGTGCAATAGTAAACTTCATCTCCCCCTCCAAAAAATTAAAAAATGTTACATCTGTTTCTCCTTATTATTCATACTAAAAATATATTATTTATCCTTTTATTTATTATACATTATACATTATATATCGCATAGTTCAAGAAATATTTATTTTTTTGAATATTTATAATATAAATGTACTTTTAAAAACTCTAAAATGAGTTTTTGGCACGCACCTTGCTATAGAAAAAGCGGAGGCGATATTATGAAACGATTAATTACTTTATTATGTTTATTATTGGTTATCTCAGGGTGTTCAACAGTTGGCGGAGCTGTTGCAGTTGTAAATCCATTAAACTTTACTAACACTGCTTTTTATCCATTACTTATTATTGGCGAATTAGAAACTAACTTTTCTTCTTTAGTAATTGATAAAACTAAAGCTCATGTTGAAGATTTTAGTGTAAACCCTTTTGAAGTTTTACCTGAAAAATCATTGATTTATGTTATGCCTGCTATTATGACTAGAAGCTACCAAAAATCATATGACACTTTCTATTCTAATCTTGTTAAAAGGTATATTCAGATTAACAACTTTGCTGTTGTTACAGAAGATATAGAAAAAGCTGATTTTGTATTAATGACTACAGTTGCTGAATCTCCAGAAAGAAGAAGAGGCACTAACTCATCTGTTGTATCTATCAGCATTATGGAAAAAAATGAAAGAGCTGTTTTTTACTCTAATATTAGAATAAACAGCAAATCAGATGAAAATTTTTACTACTACCCTTCAAAATCTGCAAGACCAGTTCATGAACTTACACTTTTAGGTTTTGAAGAAATTTTCCAATCAGGACTTCCACAAGCTTTTGGTATAGTGAGGTAATGTGTTATGCAAAACGGATTATATACAGCTACAAGCGGACTTTTAATGCAACAAAATAGAGTGGATTCTATATCCAACAACTTAGCAAATATGAATACTAATGGTTATAAAAGAGACAGGGCGGTGTTTTCAGTTTATAGACCAGAAGATAATAGATACCCACAAAATTTTATTAGGCAGTCTCATTATAATAAAACTATTAATACAGTTACTTTATTACATGAAAACTCTGCTAATTTTGAAATGGGTCCTATTAAAGAAACTGGAAACAAATTTGATTTTGCTCTGCAGCAGGAAAATGCTTTCTTTGCTGTGGATACTCCATGGGGTATAAGATACACTAGAGATGGAGCTTTTACTATTAACGATAATGGCGAATTAGTTACTGCCGATGGTTTTAAAGTATTAAGCAGAAACGACCAAGGTGCAGGAAATATAGTGGTTGACCAAAACGCAAGGTTTGAAGTGGACAAAACTGGCACGATTTATGCTAATGGTATAGCAGGAGACCAACTTATGATTGTAGAGTTTGATGATGTGCGTCAACTCCAAAAAGTTGGTAGAAACCAGTTTGCTGCTGTGGATATTGAACCAACTGATGCAGAAAATGCAGGCGTTAGGCAGGGTTATGTTGAGGGAGCCAACGTAGACCCAATTGCTGAAATGGTTCATATGATTGAAGCATCAAGAGGATATGAAATGTACGCTAAAGTTGTACAAACTCATGATGAAATCAGTCAGAAAGCAGCATCACAAATTTTAACACAATAATAGTATTGTAAGGAGGAAAATACTATGGTACGTTCACTTTGGACAGCAGCTACAGGTATGCAGGCACAACAAATGAATATTGATAATATGTCTAACAACCTGTCAAACGTAAACACACATGGGTTTAAAAAAGGTAGAATTTTATTCCAAGACCTTTTATACCAAGATATTAAAGCAGCAGGTGCTGTAACATCAGCAGGTATTTACCACCCATCTGGTATTCAAATGGGTATGGGTGTTGCAACTGTTGCAATACAAAAAATTCACTCTCAAGGTAACTATGAAAATACCTATAATCAGCTTGATTTAACTATTGAAGGTGACGGTTATTTCCAAGTTACTTTACCTGATGGTAACATCGGCTATATTAGAAGTGGTGCATTTTCTATTGATGCCAATGGTGATGTAGTTACTCCAGAAGGCTATCTTTTAGAGCCGGGCATTAATATTCCTGATAATGCATTAAGTATTTCTGTATCAAGTGATGGTATATTCTCTGTTAAACTTCCGGGTGAAGATGAGGAAACTGAACTTGGTCAAATAGAAATCGCTCGTTTTATTAACCCTACAGGCTTAAGCTCAATAGGTGAAAATATTTACCTTGCAACTGGTGCTTCAGGGGCTGCTCAAGTTGGTATCCCTTCTGAAGATGGGTATGGGAAAGTAAGACAAGGGTTTTTAGAAACAAGTAACGTTGTTATGGTTAATGAAATGGTTAATATGATTACAGGTCAGCGTGCTTATGAAATGAACTCTAAAGCAATTCAAACAAGTGATGAAATGCTTCAGACTGTTGCAGGGCTTAAACGCTAAGGCGGTGTAATATGAAAAAATTTCTTATTATAACTACACTTGTGCTTTTTTCATGCTCTTATGCTTTTGCACAAATGGAAATAACTATTGATAATGAATGTGTTTATCTTGATGAATTAACTGCAAGCCATGTACCACATAATAAAGTAGAGTGCGGTATTAGTGCTGGCAGTAAAGTTACTATCTCTAAAGATGTAATACAAAAACATATAGATGAAGCAGGTATTAATGGAACTGTACGCTCTGATGTAATAGTTTCTAGGCAGTGGGAAAAACTTTCCTATGATAAAGTTGCTAAACTTATTAAAGATGAATATGAAAAAGCACACCCTGAAACTGAAATATCCATAGAGCAAATCAGAATACCTGATAACCTTTATGATATTGATAATAGCAATTTAAAAATCAGTGTGGATACTTCAAAACTAGGCTCAGCTTATGCAGAAGTTAGCCGTGAAAACAGTAAATACCAAATTTACTACTATGTTAAAGGCTTTAAAACTGCATATGTTACAAAAGAAAGAGTTAAAACCGGAGAAAGCCTTGCTGGTAAAATTACACAAGAAAAAGTAGATGTTACAAATATTAAAAATCAACTTGTAACAGATATTGAAAGTGTAGCAGCTGCTAAAAATATGCCTGCTGGGAAAATTTTGACTACTGACTTAGTGTCAGAAAAACCAGCCCTTAAAAAAGGCGAAGCTGTTAAAATAATTGTTTCAAATGGCACACTCTATATTGAAACTCAAGGGGTAGTGGAAGAAAATGCTCTCCCTGGGAAAAAAGTTCTTGTTAGAAATACTGCTTCCCAAAAAGTGATAACTGCAAGCTATGTTGGCAACGGTGTAGTAAAAGCAGATTTTTAAAAAACATAATTAGATTAATCGTTATAAAAGAGTGAACCTCTGATACACATTTTTACCTCCTTACTTTTGTCTGGTTATAGTAGTTTTTCGCTTCCAAATTTTAAACGCTTCTATAACCAGACAAGTATCTTACATATGCTTATTTTTAGCATTTGCTTATTTTGGCATATTGTTTGCTTACCTTATTATATACAAATATATTTAGGCGGTGAATATATGAAAAGGATATTTTTATTGACTACATCTCTTGCAGTGCTGTTTTCAGGCTGTGCAAGCAAAGATTATGCAGATATTATTACTACAGTACCTACTTCTGGGTATAAATCAGAAATTGAAGCATATAAACTTCAAGAAGCTGAAATGAATAAACCAAACCCTTCTCTTTGGTCTGATGTAGGCTCTAGTGGTACTATTTTCTTAGACTATAAAGCAAGAAGAATTGGCGATGTTGTTATTGTTAGAATTGAAGAAGATTCTTCAGCATCTAATTCTACAAATAATGCAGCTTCTAAAGCTACTACATATAATGCAAATATTACAGCTATGCTTGGGCTTCCTAATAATATGGGTGTAAATAACTTCTTAGGTTCAGGAGCAGCATTCCAGCCTACAATTGCTGCAACTACTGGCAATACTCATCAAGGTCAAGGCTCAAATAATAAATCTGATACTTTCACTGCTACAATTGCAGCAAGGATTGTAGATATTATGCCTTCTGGTAACTTAGTAATTGAAGGTAACAGGGAAATTATTATTGACCAGGAAAAACAAACTATCACATTAAAAGGTATAGTTCGTCAAAAAGATATAGATGCTACAAATACTGTATCATCAAGTGCCATAGCTGATGCTCAGATAACTTATACTGGCAACGGTGCTACTTCTCAAGCTACTAAAAAAGGCTGGCTTGGAAAAGTTATAGATGTAGTATGGCCATTTTAATATAAATAAGCTTACTTTTACATAAACTCATTTCTCACTTCTAAACCTGCCTTTATTTATTAAAGGCAGGTTTAACTTAATGAGAACTAAACTTAGATACACGCTCTAAGTTTAGTTCAACAAATTAATTTCCAAATTTATAAATAAACACTGTTTATGTTTAAAATAATTTGTGACCTGTTAATATAATAAATATTACTTTATTTCCCTGATTACTTTGCATGGGTTTCCTGCTGCTATTACATTTGCAGGTATATCTTTTGTTACTACGCTTCCTGCTCCGATTGTTGTATTTTCCCCAATTGTTACTCCGGGGCATATAACAGCACCACCACCAATCCATACATTATTGCCTATTGTTACTTTTTTGGCACTTGTTTTCCAAAATTTTTTGCCGTTTTCATCAATATAATAACGTTCATCACTTGTTACAGGGTGGGTTGCTGTGTATATTTTTACATCAGGAGCTATCATTACATATTCCCCAATTTCAATATACCCAGTATCTAAAAACGAGCAGTTGTAATTTACAAAAGAACCTTTACCTAATGATATATGTATTCCATAATCACAGTTAAAAGGTGCTAAAATATCAGCATCTTCTCCTAGAAAGCCAAGCATTTCTTTTAATATTTTAAAATGTTCCTCACTGTTATTGTAATCAAGGTTGTTAAATTTAACTGCTAGATTTTTTGCTTTTGACTGTTTTGCCCAGCAGCCTTTATCTCTGCCGTCATAATGCTGCCCTGAAATTAGTTTTTCATATTCTGTCATATATTTTCCTTCCCTATATTTTTTTACAAATTTATATAATTAGAATCTTTATTACAATATACAATACAGCTTATTTTTTGCCTAAAACTCTTAATTTTCCCTTTTTAATGTTTTTATAAGCTCTTTATCCTGTTTTGTTACACGTAATGATTGCCTTATTTTTTGCAATGCTTTATTGTATGTAAAATCATCTAACTTATTGTTATATAAATAATTTAATGTATAATCTCTATACTTTACAAACATAACAGATATAAGCCATGCGGCAGCCATTTGAGTATAATATTTATCAAAAGTTTCTGTTTCTAATATTTCTTTTATATTATCTAAATATTCTTCCCTTATAAACCCACCTAAAAGCATAACAATCATAAACCGTGTTTCATATTCATGGCAAGAATTTCTATATTTCATTATAAAATCATATACTCTGCCTAGTTCATGCTCTTTAAACTTAAATGATGAAATTACTATATCACACCCAGACCAGTCATATATTTTTGGGATATATTTTTCCAAATAGGCAAATTTTTCTTCCAGTGGTGCTTTAATATATGCTATAACTATTCCATAAAGCAAAAATTCTTCATGGCTATAAACTACATAATTTTCAAGGAAATCTTTTCCATTATCTTTTACAATCTCTTTTGCAAGTTTTCTAATAAATGGCACTCTAACCCCTGTTACATTTTTAGCAGTAGGTGAGATTTTTTGAAAAAATATGGCGTTTTTTTCATCCTTTGCACTTTCAAGCCTTGCTTTTATTTCACTATTTTCCATTAACCACCTAAAAAAACGGTATGGGTTGCACCATACCGTTTCATATAAAATATTTTAAAGTTATATTTTAAATTATTTTATTAAATCTTTATAAACTTTTTCACTTTGTTCTAATATATTTGCATGAAGTGAGTTGCCGTGAGCATCCATTGTAACAATTACAGGGAAATCTTCCACATCTATAACCCAAAATGCTTCAGGTGTGCCAAATTCTTCCATCATAAAAACTTTTTCCACCTTTTTAACTCTTGAAGCAGTAACAGAGCCAGAACCACCTATTGCATGAAGATATACTGCACCATGTTCTTTAAGCCCTGCTAAAGTTTTAGGACCCATGCCACCTTTACCAATAACTGCTCTTACTCCATATTCACCAATTACTGTGCTTTGGTATGGCTCTTCCCTTGATGAAGTTGTAGGCCCTGCTGATACAAATGACCATTCGCCCTTGCTGTCCTGTTTTACAACTGGGCCACAGTGATAAATTACTGCATCTTTTAAATATTCACGAATAAAATCTGGTTTTTCTTCCACCATTAATTTGTGAGCTGCATCCCTTGCTGTTACAATTCTACCAGAAAGAAGGACAGAATCCCCAACTTTTAATGATTTTATAGTTTCTTCTGATAATGGTGTTGTTATTTTAAGCATAAGTCACCTCACCATTTTTAATAGTCATAGATTTTCTTCTGTTTGCCCAGCACATATACGCAATAGATACATAGAATGTAGCAGGGTGACGGTGCTGATAACCTATAAACACTTCTAAAGCTGTTGTTTTACCGCCAAAACCCATAGGCCCTATGCCTAATTTATTTATATCTTTTAATACATTTTCTTCCAGTGCAGCTATTTCTGGGTCCATATGCCTTTCTCCCATTTTTCTAAAAAGCTGTTCTTTTGCTAAAATGTGAGATAATGCCCTATCCCCACCTATACCAACACCTATAATACCCGGTGCACAGCCTTGACCTTGAGCGTTGTATATTGCATCTATAATACATTTTCTAACGCCTTTTAAATCCCTGCCAGCACCAAGAGTAATATCTGGCAGCCTGTATTGAGTGCCACAGTTTTCGCATCCGCCGCCTTTTTGCATAAAGCGTATGCGAGTATAGTCTTTATCCCATTGATGAAAATGGATATATGGTGCATTTGTTCCTGTATTGTTACCACTGTTTTTACCTGTTATTGGGTCTACAGCATTAGGACGCAGGTACTGCTTAGCTGTTGCTTCTTTCACAGCCTCCCCTATAGCATCAATATACACTTTTTCATGCTCGCCTGCTTTATAATCTACATAAAATATTAAAGCACCAGTATCTTGGCATATTGGTGTAGACTGGCTTCTTGCAAGTGCAATATTTTCAATAATTGTATTAAGTGCATTTTTTGCAGGGCTGCCCTCTTCTTCATTTGATGCTGCTGCTTTTATGGCTTCTTCCACATCAGTAGATAAGTTGGTAGATGATAAACGTATCATTTCTAAAATCTGACTTTTTAAATCCATATATCCCTCACCATATTAATTGCATTATTTTGTGTTAGTATAACACCTATCTATTATTAATACAAAATACTATGATAAGCAATAAAAATATTTACAAGAAAATTTAGAAATAATATTTTTTTCATATTTTTTTAATTTTTTATTAGACTATTTTCGCAAGTTGGATTAAGATAGTATTTGCAATAAGAAAAATATGTAAAAATATAATTGCATTTTACTAAAGTCTAAGAGGAGGCTTATTGTTATGGAATTTAAAAGACCTAAAATTGCTTTAATTGGTGGCGGACAAATTGGCGGCGTTATGGCTCAGTTAATTGCTAAACGCGAACTTGGTGATGTTGTTATGCTTGATATTGTGGAAAACTTACCTCAAGGTAAAACTCTTGATATTGCTGAAGCTTCAAAAACTGACCACTTTGATGTTTCTGTTTCAGGAACTAATGATTATAAAGATATTGAAGGTGCAGGTGTTGTTATTGTAACATCAGGTGTACCTAGAAAACCGGGCATGAGCCGTGATGACCTTTTAGGTATTAACTCTGGTATTATTAAAAGCGTTGGTGAAAACATCAAAAAATACGCTCCAGATTCTTATGTTATCGTTATTTCTAACCCGCTTGATGCTATGGTTACATTAATGAGACAAGTTACAGGCTTCCCTGCAAATAGAGTATTAGGCCAAGCTGGTGTACTTGATTCTTCTCGTTTTGCTTCTTTTATAGCTTGGGAACTTGGCGTATCTGTTAAAGATGTATCTGCTTTAGTTTTAGGTGGCCACGGCGATACTATGGTTCCACTTGTTAGATATGCAAACGTTGCTGGTATCCCTGCATTAGAACTTTTTGAAAGAAAATATAAAAGCGCTGAAAAAGCAAAAGAAGTTATGGCTAAAATAGTTGATAGAACTGCAAAAGCAGGTGGCGAAGTTGTTGCACTTTTAAAAACTGGCTCTGCATTCTATTCTCCTGCTGCTTCAGCTATTGAAATGGCAGAAGCTATTATTAAAGACCAAAAAAGAGTTTTAGCAGTTTGTGCTTATCTTGACGGTGAATACGGTGTTGATGGCTACTATGTAGGCGTTCCTGCTGTACTTGGTGGCAAAGGTGTTGAAAGAATTGTTGAGCTTACTTTAAATGATGAAGAGCAGGCTCTTTTTGATAACTCTGTTAATGCTGTTAAACACTTAATAGAAGATATGAAAAAATTAAATCTTTTATAAAATATATGGGCTGCCTTTTTTTGAGGCAGCCCTTTTTTTATTGCTTACTAACCATACCCTAAATTAAATCTATTTCCTACGCTTCTGTTTCATCTTCTGTTATATGGTGGTCATGTTTATATATTTTATCAATAATAATGGCTACAGCACCATCACCTGTAACGTTTGTAGCTGTACCAAAGCTATCCATTACAATATATAAAGCAAACATTAATCCATAAAGCTCTGGACTAAAACCAAGCACACTTGTAAGAACAGCCTGTGCTGTAACTATTGCACCACCCGGAACTCCCGGAGCTGCAACCATTGCAACTGCTAAAGTAAAAATAAATGCTACAATTACTCCAAAAGTAATTTCTGTTCTTTTTACAACTTCTCTTTTTTCTACCACATTTACTTTACTTTTTTCACCTGCATCATTAATGCTGGCACTTGCTGTTATTTCTGTGGCTGGCTTAACTTCTTCTACTACTTTATATTCTATAACCATACCGTGTGTGTATATTATAGCAAAAGCACAGGCTACAATTTTTAACATAGAGCCTGATAAGTTAATTGTAGCACAAAGTGGTATAACAAAACTTGCTATTGAATTGCGTACTCCATTTGATAATGTAGCTTCCAAAGTTACTGGAATTGTTGCTGCTGAAGATGATGTGCCCAATGCTGTTATATATGCCGGCATCATCTTTCTTAAAAGCGTAATAGGGTTCTTTTTGGCAACAATACCTGCTATTGAAAAGAATATTAAAAGCAGAACTACTGTTAATATGAAAATTAATATAATAATTTTTATAAATACCACTAGAACTTTTCCAATTTCACCAATGTAAGTTATATTCATAAATATTGTTAAAATATAAAATGGTAAAAGTGGAATAATAACTGAAACAATAATTTTATTGATTATTACCCTTAAATCATCAATTACATTCATTAATCTATCTGTTTTTGTAACAGCTAAGCCAAAACCAATGACAAATGCAAAAATCAATGCTGATGTAACTGAAAACAATGGTGGCATGTCTAATGTAAAAAATGGTTCAAGAGTTTTCTCTACATCAGCATCAGTTTGTAACTTATCTTTATTAAGCATAAGTGGATATAATAAACTTGTTACAAAATATGTACCAAAACCAGAAAATAGTGTGAATATATAAGCTATTGCAACTGTAATAAGTAATAGTTTTCCAGCATCTTTTCCTAAATGACCAATACCCGGAGCAACAAGCCCTACAACTAATAAAGGTACTATAAATGACAAAAAGTTACTAAATAATTTACCTAATGTTATTAAAAGCCTGCCAAACTCTTCTCCAAAAGGGATAATTTTAAATAAGAAACCTAATATTATACCCAATATGATTGCTATTATAATCTTAATAAGCAATGCATTTTGAAACTTTTTTTTCTCATTATTCTGCAAATCTGTATTATTCATAAAATCCCCATATATAATATTTAAATAAACGCATTTCGTATATTAGACTAATATAATAATTTTGTAAATAATTTAATAGAAAAATGTAATAATTTTATAGAAATTTATATTTATGGTATTGCAAATAATTTTTTACCATTATAAACTATCTAAAACTATATTTAGGTGATTAATGAAATCTACTTTTAAAAATTTTTTTCAAAATATTGTATTATTTATATTAACTGTATTTTTTATATTTGTATTTGCTTCAGTTTTTTTAGTATTTTACACTCGTCATCATCTTGATTTTGACCCTGCGGATAAAGATATAGAGAAAGCTGTCATATATGGTGATGTTCGCTCTGGTTATGTTACCCATATGCAAATAGCTAATATGATAGAAAGCGAAAAACCAAATATGGTGCTTTTTACTGGTGATATTGCTTCAAACAGCAGAAACTATATTCACTACCTGCAGTTTGCCTTATTTGAAAAAAAATTATGGGATAATGCAGAATATTTCCCTGTTAGAGGAAACCACGAATCTACATACTGGCTTTATGATTTATTTTTTGAACTGCCAAATAATTCATCGTACTATTCATTTGATAGAATGGGTATGCATTTTATTGTGCTTGACTGCTGGGATGTTTTTAACCCACTGGATGAAAAACAGCTTGCATGGTTAAAAGAAGATTTAGCAAAAAATGACGGCAAACCAATATCTGTTGCCATGCACGTACCACTTTTCACATCAGGCAAGTATGAACCATATGATGCACCATATCTTTTAGAGCTTTTTGATAAATATAATGTACTGTTTGTATTTTCAGCACACGTTCATTCTTATGAACGCTCTCTTTATAAAGGCACAAACTATATTGTTACAGCAGGTGGCGGGGCTCCACTTTACCCTGAAACAAGAGAAAACCCATATAAAATATTTAGAAAAAATACTCATCATTATACGGTGTTAACTAGAGAAGATGATGTTTATACATTAAAAGCTATAGATATTAATGGAAAAGTAATAGATACCGTTACAACATCACTTAAAAGTGTTTTAGGTAACAAAAAAGGATTAGTACAATGATTTTAGATATTTTATATATTTTCTTATACATTGTATGTGCTCTGCTTGCACTTATATTAATAGTATATTTTTTAGTACGCCATAGATTAAAATTTGATAAAACAAATAAACCTATGGATAAGATTGTTATATATGGCGATGTGCGTTCAAGCTATAAAAACCACAACCGTATTATTAACTTAATTAAAAAAGAAAAACCAAATATGATATTATTTACTGGGGATATTGCTTCAAACAGCCACAACTTTCTTCATTTCCTAATATACAGCATTATTGAAAATAAAGTATGGCGAAACTGTGAATATTACCCTATAAGGGGTAACCATGAATCAGAAATCTACCATTATCAAACATTTTTAGACCTGCCAAATAATAAAACATACTACTCTTTTGATAGAATGGATATGCACTTTATTGTGCTTGATGTTATTGATGAAAGCTTGCATAATGAAGTAATATCATGGCTTAAAAAAGATTTAGAAGAAAATAAAGATAAAAATATAAGTGTCGGTATGCATTATCCGCTTTTTACTTCAGGTAAATATTACCCATACCATGCACCTTATCTTTTAGAGCTGTTTGATGAATACAATGTAATATTTGTATTTTCAGCACACGTTCATTCTTATGAACGCTCTCTTTATAAAGGCACAAACTATATTGTTACAGCAGGTGGCGGGGCTCCACTTTACCCTGAAACTATTACAAATGAATATAAAGTTTGCCGTGTAAATAAGCACCATTACTGCGTTATGACTAAACATAATGATGAATATACCATAAAAGTTATAGACATTGACGGGAAACAAATTGATGAGTTCTCATCTTCTAAAGCTAAAGTAATTGCAGGAAAATTATGAGCAGATATTTAAAATTAACATATGCCATATTGGTAGGATTAATTATTTTTTCACTTTTTAGAATAGGTATATTAATCGCATACTATGACCAGTTTAAAGATAATTCATTTTGGATGATATTTTTATCTCTGCTTCATGGCATAAGGTTTGATGCATCAATATTTTTAACTATTATATCACCTTTTATTGTTTTATTATTACTGCCTGTAAATAATAAAATATATGAACGAATAATATACTGGGCTTTATTTTTAATATATGTTGTCTTAACTATTTATTTAATGATAGATGCAGTTTATTTTGGCTATGTAAACAGACATTTAGCAAATGAACTTACTATGTTAAAAAATGATACTGGGTTTATATTATCTGTTACAAAATCTTATTTCTATGTTTTACTGCTTATTTTTATTGCAGCAGCAATTGCAGGCTATTTTTGGAATAAATTTGTTAAAATTAGTATAAAACCTACTGTATATAATAAAAAATCATTAATAAAATCATTTGCTATGTTTATATTAATAGCTGGTGTTATATTTGTATTTATTAGAGGCAGTGTAGGGCTAAAGCCTATAAGCACAATAAATGCTTTTGTTATAGGCAACCATAATTTAGGTAATCTTTCATTAAACGGACTTTTTACATCACTTAGATATATGACGGAAAAACATACTTTTTCAAAAGATATGTATAGTTTTTACGATGATAACAAAACTCACTTATTAATTAGCTCATTAAAAAATGATAACTGCTCACTGCCATTTCAGTTACAAGAAAGGCCTAATATAGTTTTTTTACTTCTTGAAAGCTGGAGTGCCTATTATGTTGATTCTTTTTCCAATAATCCAAATGGTGTAAAACAGAGTATTACCCCTAATTTAGACAGGCTTGCCTCAGAAGGTATTAAATTTATGTACCACTATTCACCAGAAAGAAGGAGTATTTCTGCAATACAGGCTATGCTATTAGGTATTCCACCAATGGATGGTATGCCAAGAATAGGTTTTGGACTTGAAGTTATAGGCGGTAGTGGCAATATTGGCCATATTCTTACTAAAGAAGGCTACGATAGTGTATTTGTTAAAGCATCAAAACGAAATTCTCACTATATGGATGTTATTGCAAAATCAGTTGGATTTCAAAAATATTTTGGACAAGAAGATATAAAGCAGCTTATTGATTATCCTGATTATTCTGCTGCTAAATTTGGCTGGGATTATGAAGCATATATGAAACTGGCAGATGAACTTAAGAAAATGGATAAAAATAAACCATTTTTTGCATTTTTATTTACTGGTGTTACCCATGTGCCTTATGCCGAACCTAATAGTATAAATGTAAAATTTCCACATGATGTTAATAATGAAAATGGGTTTAAAAATACTTTAGTATATGCTGACTGGAGCTTAGGAGAATTTTTTAAAAAAATAGAAAATGAAGAATATTTTAAAAATACTATTTTTATAATCACTGCTGACCATATTTTAGGCAGGTTTGAAAAAATAGATTTTCCTGAAACATATCGTGTGCCTCTTGTTATATGGTCACCTATGATTAAAGAGCATAAGGAGTTTAAATACCCAACATCCCATGTGGATATTCCACCTACAGTATTAAGCCTTTTAAATATTAAGTATGATAAAGACAGCTATATTGGTGAAAATATATTTTGTAAAAATGATAACAGCTATAGCGTAATACACAGCTATGGCAGTGCTGCTATTGTTACAAAAGATAAATGGCTAAACCATTCTTTTCAAAATATATTAGAAAAAAAACCAGATAATATGTCAAAGGATGTAGAAAATATGCTTACAAAATTACTGCTTTCATACTATCAAGAAAGCTATAACATTATGGTAGGTAATAAAAAATGAGAGCATTTTTAGCTGTTAAAATACCAGTAGATATACAAGAAAAATATGCATCTCTTTGTAAACCGTTACGAAAGGGCAGCATACTTAGTTTTATAAAACAGGAGAAAATGCATATAACATTATCATTTTTTCCAGACCTGCCTGAATCAAAAATAAATGATGTAATAAATATATGTTCAACTATTAATATCCAACCTTTTACCATAAACTGTGATAATATTGGGCTTTTTAAAAGAAAAGGCATACCTTCTACTGTGTTTATTAAAATTGTTTCAGAAAAACTGCAATTATATACTACAAAAATACATGAAGAACTTTTAACTCTAAATATTCCTTTTGATAATAGAAAACCTTTTACGCCCCATATTACTATTGCCAGAATAAGAGAAATGCTTGATGAAGATTTATTTATGCAGGATTATAAGTTTATTACAAAAAAATTTCAAAAAAGCAGTTTTACAGCAGAAAGTATTAATCTTTATTCAAGCGATATGATTAATTATAAAATAATAGCATCACATAATTTCAGTATTAATCATGATGATATTATTATATAAAAAAATCTGGTAAATATAACTTTACCAGATTATAACTATTATACTTTTTTTCCACCTGTCTGTAAAAATTCTTCCTGATATTTTTCCACAATATCTATTGATATATTAAATTCTTCAATTAATTTTTTCAAAAGTCCTATTAAAACAGAGAATAGTTCCCTGTATTTCAAGAAAAGCATAGTATCCCTTTCAATACCATTATCCTTGCTGAATTTTATATTATTTATATCCTGTAGTATTTTAATATAAATAGATTGGACATAGTGCATTGTAATTAAATAGAAATCTTTTCCTGAAAATTGATATGGTATTTTTTCAATTTCTGTTAAATTAGATTTATATACTTCTACATCTTTTCCTTCTGGTTTGCAGTTTGTTCTAGAAAGGATTTCTTCAATAACAGCACATCTGCGTAAACCATCATTACATATATCTATTACTTCATTGCAAAATTTATTACCATGGTGCAGTTTCTTTAAAGTTTCTTTTATTTGTTTTTCTTTTTCTTTATATTTTGGATATTTTAATGCCCTTTTTATAGTATTAGTTGAATCTATATTTGTTTTTATATACTTATCAATTGCTTCTTGAAATGTCATAAGTTGAGTACCATGGATTTTTGCTCCACCTTCTGTGGCATTAATTACTGTACCTTTATATGCTGCAACATCACGCTCATAATGAAGTAAAAATTGTTTGTATACTCTTCTAGTAATAACTTCTTTTTGATAGTTACCTTCTACTTTTAGCATGTTTGGAAGATTTGGTTTTGGTTCATTACCAGAATGGAATCCTTTAGCGTGCGTCCTAAAATCATCAGTCATAGCCAAATCCTGCCCTACTAATATAATAGGGTCGCAGCCTAAATATTCTAACACTTTAAATGCCATGTTCCCTGATGATGGTCCTATATCTAATATACCTTTTTTAATATCAAGCCAGTCAAATGTGGCAAAATTACGGTAAACTATTACTTTTTCACCTGGGAAATTTGCATACGTTTCTGGCACAATTACAGGGCAGGCTGCTAAATATGAATCTTTAGTATCTTCTTCAGTTAAACCTTCAAATAAATACGATGTTTCAATTACCCGCTCTAAACTTGTAACTAAATGAGCTGGTGGTAGATTATTATGTTTTAAAATTTTCACACTACCATCTGCTGCACATATTACGGCTTTTTCTTTTAAATCTTTTAAAAGGTGTATATTTTTATTAAGTGATGGACCAGAAGCCACAACAATACCCGGTTTGCCCTTAAAAATACCTTCTAAATCTGAAATACCCGGTGAATTTATGATAGTTGGAATATTTCTTAATGTATATTTTATACCTAAAAGGCTGTCGTATGGGTCATTACCATATAATAAAAGAACTTGGTGTATTGCCTCTTTTAACAACTGTAAGGATGAAAGATAATACTCTTTATTTCCTAAATAGCATACAGGCTGCTCCAGCACATTAACAGATTTAAGAAAGTAAATATTTGAGCTAATATTTAAAAATTTAAAAATCATAGGATAAAATGCCCTTAAATTAGGGCCTCCTACAAAATACACATTAGCACTGTTTAATAAATCTAGATACTTAATAGTACTAAAAGCAGTTTTTAAAAGCTCCATATCATGCTCTATAATAAGCACTCTTGCATGAGGGTATTTATTTAAGTATTCAAATACTTCATAACCTAATCCAAAACCTAGAAATACAGCTAAATCAGGAAGGCGTAAGTTCCTGCTTTTAATATCCTGCTCTGCAACTCTATATGGGTCAATATTGTTATAAAAATTTTTATTAAATTTTATATCCACCATAGATGGCAGTTTATCTTTTCTTTGAGATGGAGCGATAACATACCTGCCTGTAAGGACTGCACTATCAATAAGTTGTGCAAGCTGTGGATTTTTTTTGGCTAATGCTTCAATATTCTTTTTATAAGGCATATATTATTCTCCCCTTTCTATTAAATCTTCATTTATTGGTGTATATTTTTTTATATTATTTTTTGCTTTTTTACCTATTACATCATAAGTATATTTTGGGCTTAATCCTAGTTTTGGCCTATATGAGCCAATATTACTATAAGAAAAAATTTCACCTTTTTCAATATCTTTTATAGCATAAAGGCTTCGCATAAAGCTTCTGCCCTTTATAGATGCTTCACTTATTTCATAATCTTCATTGCCTATGGCACTTTCTACTGTTCTTATATCTTCTACAAATTTTTTAAACTCTTTTTCATCAAGGGAAAAAGCCTTATCTGGAGAGTTAATTGATTTATCTAAAATAAAATGTTTTTCCACCATGCAAGCACCAAGCGCAACAGCTGCTATAGCAACAGTATTATTTAGTGTATGGTCTGAAAGCCCTGTTAAGCAGTTAAAATCAACTGACATTCTTTTTATCATTTTAAGATTTGCTTCATCAATAGGGGCAGGGTAGCTGGAAGTGCATTTTAGTAAAATAATATTATTATTTCCAACTTTTCTACAGGCTGCAACAGCATCTTCTATTTCTTCTTTATAAGCTGCCCCAGTAGATAGTATAACAGGCTTTCCAAAAGATGCTGCATATTCAATTAATGGTATATCATTTATTTCAAAAGAAGCAATTTTATAAGCAGGCACATTTAATTTTTCTAAATAGTCTACGGCTGTTTTATCAAAAGGTGATGAAAAAAACACAAGCCCATTTTCATAAGCCACCTGTTGCAATTTTTCATGCCACTGCCATGGGGTGTGGGCCTTTTCATAAAGCTCATAATATGTTATATTATCCCACAATGTGCCGCCTTTTATTTTAAAATCATCACTATTGCTGTTTAATGTAATAGTATCTGCCCTGTATGTTTGTATTTTAACAGCATCTGCCCCTGCTTTTGCTACTGAAGCTATGGTTTTGCAGGCCAAATCCAAATCACCATTATGGTTTGCTGAAAGCTCTGCCACAATAAAAGTTTTACCACTACCTAGTTCAAAATCTGCTATTTTCATCTATATTTTACCTATTAAATCTTTCACTAATGTATCATACCCATTTTTCTCTAATAAATATGCATACTTTTTTTTATCTTTTAAATAGTGAAAACTTCCCTGCCCTTTTTGCTTCTCCCTTTTAACATTACCTTTTAATATATCTTCTATATTTTCATTAAAAAGCACCACTATTTCATTTATAAGCCTATCAAAGCTTGTTTTCAAAGTATCTGTTTCTATATTATCCTGCACTAATTTCTGCACTAATATATCACCAGTATCTAAGCCTTTATCAATGTAATGAATAGTTACTCCTTTTGGTGTATTTTCTAAATAGCTCCATAAGTTTGGGTCTGCCCCTTTATTGTATGGAAGATATGAAATATGCAAATTTATTATTTTATTTATAAATTTATCAATAATATCTTCCTTTATAATATGGCGGTAGCCAAAACTAATAATAAAATCATATTGTTCTGCTATATCTATTGTTATTTTATCACATATGATATAAGCATTATGCTCTAGGGAAATTATTTTATCATAAATAAGATTACTTTTTTCACCCAGCAGTAAAACATTCATCTTGCACGCTCTAATATTTTATATGCCTTTTCCATACCATTGAGTTTTAAAAGTTTTAGTGCCTCATCTATTTCTTCTTTTTCATTTTTATATACATATTTTTGATATACATTATTATTTAATGCTTCAAGCCAGTTATTTTTACTAAATAGTTCTACTATATCTTTATAATTAAAATTATCTCCCAGCATGTAATATATAAGGTTAATTAAAGCATAATCTTCATTAGTATCAACAGTTATCCTAATCTTTGAATAATCATTTCCGCTTTCTTCTAATAAATCTAGTTTTGAAAAATTATCACTTTTTCTTATATGCCATGTAACGTGTTCTCTTACCTTTATATCTTTTACTTCCTTATCTGTTTTTTTTAAAGCATCTAAAGTTACAACTTCAGTATCCAGCCCATGAGGATACGTTCTTTTTTCCACATTTGAAACGTAATCTACACCACTTGTTTCATGTAAATCTATGGCTTTTTTTATAACTTCAGCATCAAGGCAGGGGCAGTCTGCTGTAATACGCACTATTCTTTGAATATTATATTTTTCTGCTGATTTAATATAACGCATAAGTACATCATCAAGGCTTCCCCTGTATACTTTTGCGCCATGCTTTATGGCTTCTTCTGCTGTTAAATCATCTTCGGCTAAATCACTTGTAGCAAGTATCACATTATCGCAGGCCATTTTTGAACGCATAATCACTCGCCCAAGCATAGATATATTGCTGGTAGTAGGAAGCTTCATAATAATTTTATCTTTTAATCTAGTAGATGAACGCCTTGCCTGAATAATTATACCTGTATTCATAACTAACTCTTTAATGCTTTTTTGATATTATCTATTACATATTCTAATTCAATATCACTAAGAGAATAATACATTGGAAGCGATAATTCACGCTCATAAAATTCATAGGCTTTTGGAGTATCCATACTACTATATCCCAGCTTTTCATAATATGGGTGAGCAGTAACTGGCATATAATGGATTTGGGTGAAAATATTATTTTCTTTTAAATAATAATATACTTTATCTCTTATATCTTTATTTTCAAAAAGCACAGGAAATAAATGCTGAGAGTTTATCCTATCATCATATCTTTTTTGCTGTATTATATTTATATCTTTAAAAGTATCATTATAAAGTGAAGCTATTTCCTGCCTTCTTTTAATAAACATATCAAGTTTTTTTAACTGGGATAACCCAAGGGCTGCCTGCAAATCTGTCATCCTGTAATTATAACCCAGCATTTGCATTTCATGGTATGTTGGGCTTATAGGAGTATTTATAAAATTATCACGAACAATACCATGGCTTCTTAAAGCAATACATTTTTTATAAAGTGCTTCATCGTTAAGCAGTATTGCTCCACCTTCTGCTGTTGTAATATGCTTAACAGGGTGAAAGCTAAAAATTACAGCATTAGAATATTTTAAACTGCCAGTTTTATGCCCTTTATAAAAACTGCCTATACTATGGCAGGCATCTTCTACCACATATAAATTATGCTTATCTGCTATATTTTTTATTTCCTGCATACTGCATGGTAAACCTGCATAGTGTACTGGTGCTATTATTTTTGTATTTTCATTAACTTGCTTTTCAATATTATTTTCATCAATTAAAAAGTCATCCATATTTATATCTGCAAATCTAGGGTTTCCACCAAGATATAAACATGCGTTGCTTGTAGCAGCAAATGTATTTGGAGTGGTAATGATTTCTTGATTTTTTTCCAATCCTAAAGCTGAGTATATAATATGAAGAGCAGCAGTACCAGATGACACACAAACTGCATAGCTTGCACCAGTATATTCTGATAATGCTTTTTCAAAAAGTGGCACATACTCCCCTTGAGTAATGCTTTCTGATTTTAATGCTTTTACAACCTGCTCTATATCTTCATCATCAATATATTGTCTGCCATATGATATTTTATCCATATTATTTTGCCATTTCTTTTAATTTTTGTTCTACTTCTGCTGCTATTTTTCTTAAATAATCAGCATCCATTTTTTCTGAATTATTATCACTGGAATAACAAAAACCTTCAGGCAATTTTTTCCCAGTAGCATTTTTCTTATTTGTTAACCAGTTCATAAATTCTGGCATAATCCTATAATGGTCATCATATTCTAATGTATGCCTTGCATCATCACTTGGTATCATAACTTCATGCATTTTTTCGCCGGGTCTTATACCTATATCTTCTATTTTACAATCTGGAGCAATAATTTTTGCAAATTCTTCCATGGAAATAGAAGGTATTTTTGGCACAAATATTTCGCCGCCTTCCATTTCTTCAAATGCTTTTATAACAAGCTCTATGGCTTTTTCAATAGTTATCCAAAACCTTGTCATCTGCCTGTTAGTAATAGTAATTTTACCTGCTGCTTTCTGCTCTAAAAATAATGGAAGCACAGAACCGCGACTGCCAAGCACATTACCATACCTTACAACACTAAACCTTGTAACCCTGCCGCCAGCATAAGCATTGCCTGCTACAAAAAGTTTATCACTTGCAAGTTTTGTAGCACCATATAAGTTAATAGGGTTTGCTGCCTTATCAGTTGAAAGTGCTACAACTTTTTTTACTCCTGCATCAATGGCAGCTTCAATTACATTTTCAGCACCTAATATATTTGTTTTAATAGCTTCAAAAGGGTTATATTCTGCTGCAACAACTTGTTTTGAAGCTGCCGCATGTACCACATAATCCACCCCATAAAAAGCCCTGTTTAGTCTTTCTCTGTCTCTTACATCGCCAATAAAAAACCTAAGATGTGGTATATCTTTAAAAGCACGCGCCATTTCATACTGTTTAAATTCATCTCTGGAAAAAATAATAATTTTATTAGCTTTATAATTTGCAGATATATATTTTACAAACTGTTTTCCAAAAGTACCTGTACCGCCTGTAATTAAAATATTTTTTCCATTAAACATAACATATGCTCCAATCTAGTTTTGTGAAATAGAGATAACGTGTTTGTTACTGCTTATTTTTTCAGATAAAACATGAGCCTGCTGTTTGCTTGTAACCATAACAACAAAATCCATTTTTGCAGTACCATCACCATAGTTTTTAATATTCATCTCATAAATATTTAGCCCCATGTCTTTAATAATGGTAGAAATTTCCACAAAAACACCCGGCTCATCTTCTAAAATAGTTCTAAATTTCAAAGGCATACTAAGTTTTTGAGAGTTATCCCACTCTACATCTACTAGGCGGTCTTTATTATTTTCAAGCCTTGTAATATTTGGGCAGTCTGCCTTATGGACTATTATGCCCCTGCCTGTAGAAACATAGCCTTTTACAGCATCCCCCGGTAGTGGCGAACAGCATTTAGCTGTTTTAATCATCATATTATCTACGCCAGTGATTTTAAAAGGCTCTATTTTTTTAGAAGAAGTCTGCTGTTTTACCTCTATTTCTTCATCTTTTACATCTGGTATAAAAATATGTAGCAATTTTCTTGCCGATATTTGCCCAAAGCCTACATAGGTAATAAGTTCATCAAGAGTATGAAGAGAAAATTTATCCAGTGCTTTTTTTACATTCTGCTCATCTTCAAAAATTTCTTCAAAATTAAGCCCTGCTGATTTAAACTCTTTACTTAAAAGCTCCCTGCCTGTAAGCATTGCTCGTTCTGCTTCTTTTTTACGCAGGAACGCACTAATTCTTGAGTGAGCTCTGTTTGTTTTAACAATATTAAGCCAGTCTTTTCTAGGCTCTTGAGTTTGCGATGTTAAGATTTCCACCTTATCACCGCTTATTAATTTAGCTTTTAAAGGTGCAATTCTGCCATTGATTTTTGCGCCTACACAAGTATGGCCAACTTGAGAGTGTATTGCATATGCAAAATCAATAGGGGTAGAATCAACAGGCAGTTCCACCACATGGCCATGTGGTGTAAACACAAATATCTGCTCTCTAAAAACATCCTCTTTAATGGCGTTTACAAATTCGGTTGGTGGTTTTTCTTTATTATCTTCATCTAATGCACGTCTAAGCCATACAAACTGTTTATCTTCTTTAGGGTTGAATATTCTACCCTCTTTATAAGCCCAGTGAGCTGCCACCCCTTCTTCTGCTATTTGGTGCATTTGTTTTGTGCGGATTTGAAATTCCACCATCATACCACCGGGGCCCATAACTGTTGTATGTATGGACTGGTACATATTAGCTTTTGGGTTTGCTATGTAGTCTTTAATTCTATGAGGTATTGGCGTCCATAGGGAATGGATAATACCAAGGGCAGAATAGCAGTCTGATTTTGTTTCAACTATAACACGCAGTGCTAAAAGGTCAAAAATATCTTCAAAAGCTGTGCCTTTTTTAATAATTTTTTGATATATGCTGTAAAAATGTTTTGGTCTGCCAGATATTTCACCGTGGATATTTGCCTTTTCTAAAGCAAGGGATATAATATCTTTTACTTCACCTAGATATTCTTCACGCTCGCCCCGTTTCATTTTTACTTTTTGGTGTATTTCATAATACATTTCTGGGTTTAGCACGCGAAATGCTCTATCTTCAAGCTCCCATTTAATCCATGCAATACCTAATCTATCTGCAAGGGGAGCGTATATATCCATAGTTTCTTGAGCTATACGCCTTTGTTTATCTTCACGCAGGCTTTCAATAGTTCGCATATTATGAAGCCTGTCTGCAAGTTTTATAATAATAACCCTAATATCATCACTCATAGATACGAGCATTTTTCTAAAAGATTCTGCCTGCTTTTCTTCTTTTGACTGGAATGGGATTTTGCTGATTTTTGAAACTGCATCAACTAAAAAAGCAACAGGTTTGCCAAAAAGCTCTTCTATTACTTCGTAAGTTGTATCAGTATCTTCAATGGTATCATGGAGCAGCCCTGCAATAATACAGTCCACATCCATTTTCATTTCTGCTAAAATATAGGCAACATTTAAGGGGTGAGAAAGGTATGCTTCACCACTTTGGCGAAGCTGCCCCCTGTGCTGCTGAGCAGCATATACATATGCAATATTTAATTTATCTATCTGGGCTTCAGGATTATTGCTTAGTACCTTATCCTGAATATCCATAAGTCGTATAGTTTTTTTGATACTCATAATTTTAACCAATATAATAATTGTTATTATAAAATGTAATTATGGATGTGGCAAGAATTTTTAATAAAATTATTCTGATTTTTTTATATCTTTTAAATTTAATTGTATGGTTTTAGTATTCTTCCAAGTATTATGTACTAAAGAAAAAAGTATATCAAACTCATCATTTTCTGCTATTATATCTTTATAATCTTTCATATTAAAACCTATGGCATCAAAAAGCATACCTTTCTTTTCAAATATACATTTTAAATGGTTTTGCTCTTTACCAACATATGTTTCATACTGGTATTTTGATACATTACGCATAAAAAATACTGGCTCTTTATTGCCCTGACCGTATGGTTCAAGTTTTTCAAGGTACTGCATTATTTCGCTTGTTATATCTTTTGATTCTATTTCTGCATCAATATTTATTTCTGGTATAAAATCTTCCTTTTTCACATTTGCTTTTACAAGCTCGTTAAATTTTTTGCGAAATTCATCAAGATTTTCTTTTGCTATTTTCACCCCTGCTGCATACTTATGGCCGCCAAAGGAAATAAGCATATCTGAAAGGCTGCTTAAACCATCATATAAATGAAAACTAGGGATACTTCTTGCTGAGCCTTTATATACTCCATTATCATCGGTTAATATAATAGTTGGTCTAAAATATTTATCTACAACGCGGGAAGCAACTATACCTATAACTCCCGGGTGCCAGTCTTCTGAAGCTACAACGATACCGCCCTCATCTTCTGCATATCTGTTTTTTTCTATTATATCAAAAGTCTGCTGCAGAATATCACGCTCTATCATCTGCCTGTATTTATTTTCATTATCAAGCTCCACAGCAAGCTGACGTGCTTCATGCCTGTTTTGAGTAACAAGCAGTTTAAGGCTTTTATCAGAACTTGCCATTCTACCCATTGCATTAATCCGTGGTGCTATCTGATAACCAATATTAGATGTTTTCATTTTCTTTACAGTGCTTAGGCTGTCTATTACTTTTTTAAGCTCATCAATACCTATACGCACACTATCACCATTCATAAGTTCTAAACCATGGCGTACAAATATTCTGTTTTCATCTATTAAGGGCATAACATCTGCTATTGTGCCAAGGGTAACAATATCTAAAAGGTTGCGTATATTTGGTGCATCCTGCTGAAAAAAGTTGTATTTTCTTAATGTAAAGCGTAAAGCCATTACTACTTTAAAAGCAACCCCCACCCCTGCTAAAGTTTTATTTGGGTATAAATCATTTTCTCTCATTGGGTTAATAATGGCATCTGCTGCAACTGGTAACTCTTTTGAAGGCTGGTGGTGGTCTGTAATAATAATATCCATACCTAATTCTTTTGATAAAAGTACTTCATCTATGGCACTTATTCCACAGTCTACTGTAATAATTAAATTTGTGCCACGCTGGTGTATTTCAGTAATGGCATCTTTATTAAGCCCATAGCCCTCTTCTAATCTGTTTGGTATATAGTATGATACATTTGCTCCACACTGCATTAAAAATATATACATTAAAGCAGTAGCGGTTACCCCATCCACATCGTAATCACCATATATACATATGCTTTCATGGTTCATAACAGCTTGTGCTATACGCTCAGCTGCTTTTTCCATATCTAAAATATCAAAAGGGTTACGCAGTGATTTTAATGAGCCGTTGAAAAATAAATCTATATCCTCTTTTGTTTCAAGCCCTTTTTTAATCATAAGCTCAGCTACAGGCACAGGAATATTATTTTCACTTGCTACCCTTGCTAAAATGTCACCGTCAACTTTATCATATTTCCATTTATATTTTATGCTTCTATAATTCTTATCCATTCTTATAAATATATATAGATTTTAAAAAAATAATACTCTCTATTATCTATTTATCAATATTTTTTACAAAATTATTTTTCAAGTATTTATTTTTTGCTTTATTTTCATAATATATGTTCTATTGTCACCCTTACAACTTTCTTTGGTTGACAATATATTTTCAGAAATATAATATCACAAATCGGGAGGCATTATGGCTTTAAAAGATGAGATACTTGAACTTTTAAGCAGTAACAGGGGCAGTTTTATCTCTGGAGAAAGTATTGCTGAAAAATATAATGTAAGCCGTAATGCTGTATGGAAAGCTGTTAATGCTTTACGTAAAAAAGGCTACCTTATAAATGCTTTGCAGAATAAGGGCTATATTTTAGAATATAATGAAGTTTTTGCCTGTGAAGAAATAAAAAAATATCTTTCATCGCCTTTATCCATTCGGTTTTTACCAGTTGTTACTTCCACAAACGATGTAGTTATGGAGCTTGGTAAAAATAATGAAGAAGAAGGTATTGTTATAGTTTCAAACCAGCAGACAGCAGGCAGGGGCAGAAAAGGCAGGCAGTTTTATTCACCAAAAGATACAGGAATTTATTTTTCTATTCTATTACGCCCTAATATTCATTTTTCTAAAGCTTTATTTATTACAACAGCAGCGGCTGTATCTGTAAGCCTTGCTTTTGAAGAACTTTTCAATATTAAAGCAGATATTAAATGGGTTAATGATATATATATTAATAATAAAAAAATATGCGGCATATTAACAGAAGCACATATTGATATGGAAAGCATGATAATAGACTATGCTGCTTTAGGTATAGGGGTTAATGTTTTTACACCTAATGATAATTTCCCTGAAGGATTATCCAATATTGCAGGGGCTGCTTTTAACAATGAAATCCTAAACGATACTATTAGAAATAAATTAACTGCTAAAATACTGGATATTTTTTGGGAGCATTATAAGGAATTAGAAAGTGTGCTTTTCTTAAAAGATTATATAGATAGAAATTTAGTAGTTGGCAAAAACGTTTTAATAGAACGGGGCGGTATAAAAGAAAAAGCCTATGTTAAAGCTATTAATAATGATTTTAAACTTCTCGTTCAGCTTGAAAACGGCACTGATGAAATACTAGATTCTGGGGAGGTAAGCCTTATATTATGAGTAATAATAACACAAAAAAAGCAGCTTATGTGGGGCTTTTTGCTACACTTGTTATGGTTGGTGCTTTTATTAAAATACCTACACCTATTATACCTTTTACTCTGCAGTTTTTATTTGTATGCTTATCTGGGCTTTTGCTTGGCTCTAAAATGGGGTTTTTAAGTGTGTTTATATATATGGCTCTAGGTCTTGCAGGGCTTCCTATTTTTACAGGGGGCGGCGGTATTACTTATGTACTGCAGCCTACATTTGGTTATATTGTTGGCTTTGTAATATGTGCTTTTGTTGCTGGCTTTATTTCTGAAAGGTTAAAGCCTAATATGTTAAACTATACTATTTCAGCAGTATCAGGGCTTTTAATACTGCATATTATTGGTATACCTTATTATTACTTTATATCCCACAATGTAATAAATAATAACCTTTCTTTTAATCAGATATTTCTTTTCTGCTTTATATACACTTTTCCTTTTGATTTTATATTAAGTGTAATAAGTGCCCGCCTTGCTTTAAGGCTAAAACCATTTATAAATTGAGGTTAGAATATGTTAAATGTGTTATATGAAAAAGTAATGAATAATAACTTGATTGATTATAATGAAGCACTGCAACTTATAGATGCTCCCCTTGATAAATTAACAGTTTATGCTGATAACATAAGGCAGAAATACTGCCAGAATATTTTTGATGTATGCTCTATTATTAATGCAAAAAGTGGCAAATGCAGTGAAGACTGTAAATTTTGTGCCCAATCTGCCCATTATAATACAAATATTGCAGAATATCCCCTTGTTTCAAAGGATGAAATAGTAAAAAATGCCTTATATATGGCAGAAAAAGGCGTACTTCGTTTTTCAATTGTGACATCAGGTAAAGCTTTAAGCAATAAAGAAGTAGATATATTATGCGATGCTTTAAAAGAAATAAAATCAAAATGTAATATTTCCATATGTGCTTCCTTAGGGCTACTAAGTGATGAAAATTTTGAAAAACTAAAAGAAGCAGGGCTTGAAAGAGTACATAATAACCTAGAAGCATCTAAAAACTTTTTTAAAAACGTTTGCTCTACCCACACATTTGATGATAAAGTAAAGGCTTTAAAACTGGCAAAAAAACATAACCTATCCATATGCAGTGGTATGATTATTGGGCTTGGTGAAAAAATGGAAGATAGAATAGATTTGGCGTTTTCATTAAGAGAATTAAACGTTAAATCTGTACCTGTAAATATATTATCAAATATAAAAGGCACGCCTTATGAATATAACCCTAAATTAAGTTATGATGAAATATTAAGAACTGTAGCTATTTTAAGGTTTATTTTGCCTGAAGCTTTCCTGCGTCTTGCAGGTGGCAGAAATCAGCTTGTGGATAAGGGAAATAAAGCATTTTCATCAGGCATTAACGCTGTGATTACTGGTGATATGCTTACAACTGCTGGAATATCAGTTGATGATGATATGGTGATGATTAAAAATAACGGATACACTGTGGAGCTTATGGATGACTAAATCAGTTTTTATTACAGGCACAGGCACAGATATTGGCAAAACTTATACATCTGCTTTAATTATGAAAAAATTGTTACAGGAAAAATATAACGCCTGCTATTTTAAGCCAGTATTAAGTGGCGCTGAAAATATAGATGGTAAATTATATGCAGGCGATATTGAATACGTTAAAAAAATAAGCGGACATAATGCAGATACTTCCCTTTTAGGCTCATATATTTTTGAAGATGCCTGCTCGCCTCATCTTGCTTCTCAAAAGGCTAATACTCCCATATTACTTGATAAAATCATTAATGATTACAATAAACTAAAGGAAAAATACAGCTATATTTTATCAGAAGGTGCAGGCGGTATTATATGCCCTTTTAGTAATGATGATAACCCCATATATACAAAAGATATTATAAGAGCACTAAATACCAATGCTGTACTTGTTTCTACAACAAATCTTGGCAGTATTAATAATGCAATGCTTTCTATTTACTATATGCAAAACCATAATATTAATATTCAAGGTATTATTTTTAATGGTTATACAAAAAGTATGATAGATGATGATAATATTGATTTCATATTAAAACATACTAATATTCCCCTTTTATCTGTCATTAGTCATGGTGAAAGTAATATAGATATAGATATTAATAAACTTTTTGGAGAATAATATGGATAATATAAGCTTGGAAGAAAAAGATTTAAAATATATATGGCACCCATGCTCTCAAATGAAAGATTATGAAAACCTGCCACCTATTATTATAGAAAAAGGAAAAGGTATATATTTATATGATATCTACGGGAAAGAGTATATTGATATTATCAGCTCTTGGTGGTCAAACCTTTTAGGCCATTCCAATGAAAAAATAAATAATGCCATTAAAAACCAGCTAGATAAGTTAGAACACGTAATATTTGCTAACTTTTCCCATACTCCTGCCATTTCATTAAGTGAAAAACTTGTAAGTATTGCTCCAAGTGGTTTAAACAAATGTAATTTTTCTGATAACGGCTCTGCTGCTGTGGAAAGTGCATTAAAAATGGCTTTTCAATACCAGTTTCAAAAAGGTAATACTAAAAAAACAAAATTTATGTGCTTAAGCGAAGGCTACCATGGTGAAACAATCGGTGCATTATCTGTTGGAGCGCTTGATTTATATGCAAAAATTTATGAGCCAATACTTATTAATTCTATTAGGATAAAAGCTCCTGACTGCTATAGATGCCCTTTTAATAAAACTAGAGATAACTGCAATATTGAATGTTTTACTTATGCAGAATACGAGTTTGAAAAACACGGAGAAGAAACTTGTGCCATAATACTTGAGCCACTTTTGCAGGGCAGTGCAGGTATGCGAATATATCCAAAAGAATATTTAGTAAAACTAAGAGAAATTTGCAACAGATATAATGTAGTATTAATAGCTGATGAAATAGCAACAGGGTTTTTTAGGACTGGTAAAATGTTTGCTTTTAACCATGCAGGAGTATCCCCTGATATTATGTGTATTTCAAAAGGGCTGACAGGAGGCTATATGCCTATGTCTGTTACTATGACTACAGATGAAATATACTACGCCTTTTATGATGATTATAATAAGGGCAAAGCATTTATGCACTCTCACACATACAGCGGTAACCCACTTGGCTGTGCTGCTGCTAATACTGTAATAGATATGCTCACAAAAGAAGATATTACTACAAATGCAATCAATACAGCCCAATATTTAACTAAAAAAATGAACGAACGATTTTTAAACCATAAAAATATAGGTGAAATCCGCCATATTGGCTTAATACATGCAATGGAGCTTGTAGCAGATAAAAATACAAAAGAGCCATTTAAGGCAGAAAAACGCATAGGTTATGAAATATATAAAAAAGCATTGAAAAAAGGGCTTATTTTAAGACCACTTGGAAATGTGCTTTATTTCAATCCTGCTTTAATTATTACAAAAGAACAGCTTGATGTGGCTATTGATATTGCCTATAATGCTATTGTAGAAGTGTTAGGTGAATAATATGGATAGTAAAAATTATAATAAAAAAGATAATGAAAATAAAAATGATGTAAATATCAAAAATATAGATAACCCATTATGTAAAGACGGCGTATGCAAAATACCTGAAAACAACTTTAAAAAGGAAAACATAGCAAATAAAAATATTATGCTTGATATTAACAAACAAACTGATAAATAATTTACCAGTTTGTTTGTGTGTTGTGTTGTATAAGTGTGGATGTGTAATTTATACAACAATTGCTATTTTATTTTTATTTTGCTACCGCAGAACTATCTAAATTTTTTGCTGCTTCATCAAGTTGAGCATTAATATTTTTAACTGTTTCTTCATTATTTTTTAATGGTATTAAAGCATCAGTACTAAATTCTGGTATTGTTTTTAACTCGCCTTTTGCAGGGGCTGCTTGTATATCTTTTTTACCAATAATACTGTTATTTTTCGCTGTTATATAGTAATCTTTATATGTATATTCATTTGTTTCCATATTTAATGCAACAACTCTGTATTTGCCGTTGTACATAAATGCACCACGAATATCTTTTGCTGTAAAGGTAAATTTATGCTCTTCATATGGGTTAAGCCCAACTACATAAGCTTCATTTTGACCGTTTACAAAAAATGCTTCACGATCACCACCTATTGTATAATCAAAAAATTCTACACTTACACCAGTTTGCGAATTACAGTTCATTCCGTAAATTGCCATATGAGTAGAACCACCTGATATATCTGGATTAATATTAAGGTTAGTATCTGCAAATGTAGCAGAGCAACCCATTGCTTCAAATGAAGGAACATATACTTCTTTCTCCTCTTCTGCACAACCGAAAGTTAATAAGCCAGTAAGTGCAACTGTTAAAAATAAAACAAGTTTTCTTTTCATTTTTTTCTCCAAAATTTATTTGTGTTAATCTTTCATTTAATTTTAACTAGTCTTTAGGCAGATGCCTAAAAACATTCTATCTTTCACCACTACCTTTTTGGTGGTGGTGGCGGTGCTGGCCTTACTTCAATATTATAGCTTGGTTTAGGTGCAGGCTTTACAACCACATGGTGTTTAGGCGGTGGTGGTGGAGCAGGTCTTACCTCCACATTATAGCTAGGTGCAGGTCTTGGCGGTGGCACAGGCCTGCCATATTTATCATAATATACAGGTGGCTGTGGCACTGGACGGCCATACTCATCATAATACCTAACCTTTTCCGCTGAATATGTTAAATTTGAAGCATATTGAACATAGTCACGCTTAACATCAGCAAAACTAACTGATGTAAACAATAAAAACATTGATAAGGTAAAAAAGATATATCTCATCTGTTTCCTCCATTTTATAATTGACATCATACCCCCCCCCGAGCCTTAAATGTCAAGCAAAATTTTAACTTTTTTTATCTTTATTTATTAATAAGTTATAAGAGTGAATATTTAAGGTGGAAAATTAGCCTAGAAATTCATAATTAGAAATCTTTGAGTTTACATTTATTTATAAAATAATATTGGCTTGTAATATGAAGTAATTTGAATTTAAAAAATGGTTGAATAAATGATTTTTATATAAAAAAACTGGTAAAATATATTTACCAGTTTTTTAGTTTTATATAATCTTTGTTAGTATTATAAAATGTATAAAATTAATTTAATGTAGCATTATCCACATTAACTGATGTTATATTATCAGCAGATTCTGCATTTTTATCTAACACTGGAGCAGGTTTTGCTTTAAATGTACTTACTGCTGGCACTTCTTTGCTGTATGGACCATTTTCATATGCTGTTATTAAATATTGCTGCACTGTATATCTTCTTGTTTCTAAATTTAATGCCATAATTTCATATTTACCATAATATATTCCATAGGTCTGTATGCTTCTATCTGTAGAAAAAGTAAACATTCCAGAACTTTCATACCCATTAGAATACAGTGTAGTATTATATGTTACTGGTGTATTATTTACTGTAAAATATCTGTAATGACCAGGACAAGTATAATCATAAAAATTAACAGTTACATAAACATCTGAATTACATCTTAATTCTATGGCTTTTTCATTCGGAAATGTACCTGATACACTGTTATTTTTACCTAACTCTATATTACTAAAAAAACCACTGCAGCCCATATCATATAATGAAGGTACATATTCATCTTCTATAACGACTTTTTTATCTTTCTCAAACCAGTCAGCACAACCTGCTGTTAATAAAAAAATAGATATTATAAATAATTTACTCATCAACTCTCCAAATATTATTAAAAAAACTATCTTCTTGGCGGTGGTGGAGCTGGCCTTATCTGAATATTATAACTTGGTGGTGGCGGAGCAGGATATCTATTCACATCATACCTGTTTGGCGGTGGTGGAGCTGGTCTTCTATCCATATGATGAGAATGGGGTGGGGCAGGACGCCTATCCACATACGGTCTTGGCGGTGGCGGCGGTGTCGGACGCCTGTCCACATGATGAGCAGGTGGCGGCGGTACAGGGTGGCCATGGTCATCATAATATCTTGCTTGATTTACTGCATCAGTTAAATTTGCCGCATTAGCATTAACAGCAACTGCAAAAAATAAACAGGATATTGAAGCAAATAAAATATATCGCATATTGCTTTCTCCCTTATAATTTATTATTGTATTTTCATAATCTAAAACAGACAAAACTATTATCTAATGAAATACAAACTATTAATATCTCTATGACACTCAAGCAGGTAAATAAGTTCTAAATGATTAGAAAAAATTTACAGTATTAATAAATTATATATACTAAAGTCTATCTTTTTCTGTTTTATTATGTATATTTATCTATACTATTGCTTCACCTTTTTCACGCAGTTCTATTGCATATTTTTCTATTTCCTGACACAGCTCATAATCATACTGCGATTTCAACTGCTCTGCTGTTTTTGAACCCATTATTAAGTCAAACATATCATTATCATACATTTTAGTAAGCATTTCGTTTAACCGTTCAAGCTTTTCATCACTATATGTATCTTTTACAACTTCTACAATAAATTTCTTCATAAATACTTCATTTTCAAGTATGGCACGCCTTGCACACTGAAAATATGCTTTTTTATAAAGCGGGTTTTCACTCATCTAGTTTTACTCCATTACTTTTTTTGCCAAATCTATTCCTAAATTATAAGCTTTTGTGTTATTTTCCGCAGCACGCTCTGGAAAGTTGCTGATTACCACATCTAAAAGCCACTGATGCTCCATTATTTTGCATATTTCATTAACTACACCTAATGTGGCAATATTTGCAGAAACTGCACTTCCTAAAAGCTCTTTCACACTGGCAGTTATTGGTACAGCATATACCTTATGACCGTCCTGCTTGTATTCATGAACTAATGTATTATCAACTATTATTACTGCCTCATCTTTCAAATCAACTGCATATTTATTATAAGCTTCCTGAGTTAAAGAAATCACTATATCAGGGCTTATAATTTTTGGGTAGTTTATTTCATCATCACTGATGATAACTTCTGCCTTGCTGGCTCCACCCCTTGCCTCAGGTCCGTAAGACTGGCTTTGTACTGCGTTTTTACCTGCCTTTATAGCAGCAGCCTGAGCAAGTAATATACCTGCTGTAATTATTCCCTGCCCCCCTGAGCCTGAAAACCTTATATCATACCTCATAATCTGCTCCTATTTCTCACTAAAGCCAGTAACAGCATCATAATTTTCCACATACTCTTTCTTGCTTGTATCATGATAAAGTACACCTGTTATAAACTTGCCCTCTAATTCCTCTGCACTCATTTTCTCAGCCATCTGCTTAGTTACCGCATGGTCTTTCTGCCACAAAAGCATACTAGTTGGTGTTTTTTGATTATTTTTTCTACCAAAACCTGTTGGACAGCCTGCAATAATCTCTACCACAGATAAACCCTTGTGAGAAAACGCTTCCTTAAACAGTTTTTCCATAGGCAGTGCATGGTAAGATGTGCTTCTTCCTACAAATGTGGCTCCTGCTGCAACAGCAAGTTTACATATATCAAAATCAGGCTCAAGCATACCATATGGTGCTGTGGTTGCTTTTGCTCCAAGTGGAGTTGTTGGCGAATACTGACCGCCTGTCATACCGTATATGTTATTGTTAAATACTATAACTGTCATATCTATATTTCTTCTACAAGCATGTATAAAATGGTTGCCACCTATGGCACTCATATCACCATCACCACCAAGAGCAACTATTTTTAACTCAGGATTTGCAAGCTTAATACCTGTTGCAAATGCTAAACTTCTACCATGGGTTGTATGAAGCGTATTAAAATCAAGATACCCAGGCAGACGGCTTGCACAGCCTATGCCTGAAGCTATAACTGTTTCATCTTTGCTCCAGCCCATAGCATCAATAGCACGTATCATTGATTTCATTATAATACCATAGCCACATCCCGGGCACCAAATGTGCGGCAGCCTGCCTTTTCTTATATATTTTTCATAATTATAAGCCATATTAACCCTCCACCGCTTTTTCTATATCCACTGGAGATATAGGCTTACTATCAACTTTATATATATGCTTAATATTACACCTGCCACCTGCTGCTCGACTTACTTCCCGCACACTTTGACCTACACTTAATTCCACAACTGTAATATCTTTCACTTTTGATGCATACTCTGATATCTCTCTATCAGGAAACGGCCAAATGGTAAGTGGTTTCAAAAGCCCTGCTTTTACGCCTTTCTTCCTTAAATTTAATACAGCATCTTTAGAAGCACGGGCAGAACTGCCAAAAGCAAATATGATATGCTCCGCATCCTCACACATAAAATGTTCCACTTGCACTATATCATCATAGTTTTCTTCCACCTTTTTAATAAGGCGTTCTTCCTGCAAACCTATTAATTTTGCACTGTTTGTTGGAAAACCATATTCATCATGATTAAGCCCTGTTACATGATACCTGTACCCCTGCCCAAAACTTGCCATTTTCGGCACTAATACACTGTTATCATATGGCTTATATTCATCAATCGCACATGCTGGCTTTTCCCTTTCTATAACTTCTAATTCACCCTCAAGTGGAACTTCTATTGCTTCACGCATATGACCTATTATCTCATCTGATAAAATAATAACAGGCATACGGTATTTTTCCGCTAAATTAAATGCACGTACCGTCTGGCTAAACTGCTCGTAAACTGTGGAAGGTGTTAATGCAATACATGGGTGGTCGCCATGAGTGCCCCAGCGTGCCTGCATAATATCTGCCTGCCCCGGACCTGTTGGCGTACCAGTGGAAGGCCCACCACGCATAACATTTAATACAACACATGGAACTTCTGCCATATAGCCATAGCCTAAATTCTCAAGCTTTAATGACATACCCGGGCCACTTGTGGCAGTAAGTGATTTCTTCCCAGCTAAAGATGCACCAATAACCGCTGCCATAGCACTTATTTCATCTTCCATTTGAATAAACCTGCCCCCGTTTTTCGGAAGCCACGCCGCAAGCCGTTCTGCAACTTCTGTTGAAGGCGTAATAGGATAACCTGCATAAAATTTACACCCTGCATATAATGCACCTAGGGCTACAGCATCATTTCCCTGTAAAAATTTACGTTCTCTTTTCTTTTCCATAATTATAACCTTGTAACTTCTATTGCAAAATCAGGACAACGCAACTCGCACTGCATACAAGCAGTACATTTTTCTATATCTGCCACATTAACTTTAAAATCTTGAATATCTAAGACTTGGGCGGGGCATAATAAAACACATATTTCACAACCCTTGCACCGCTCTTTATGAATGACTATTTCACTTTTTGCCATGCTGATACCCTCACATAACAATGCACTATTATACTATTATATAAGTTTTTATGATTTTGTAAAGCAGTATAAATTACTAATATCAAAATATGAATGCAATTTTTAACCAAATGTATAAAATTAGATATTCTACTTGATTTAAGTAATTTATTTATGTTATTATCCATATGAATATTGATTAATTAACGGTATATATGGCAAATAGAATTATAGAGCTTGCTAATAAATTTTTTTCTTCCATTTACCAAAGTGGTGTATCTGCCACTTTTAAAAAAGTATCACTATTTTTTCGCAATAAAATAGTACAAAATATGCTCCATAAATATTCCTTTGATGGTTTTTATCAAGCAAAATACCTTCCTTCAAACACTACCAATTCAGATGTTTTGCCAATATGCTTTTATAATATATCACACATTAATATAGTAGAGCTTGCAACACATAAACCACTTTTTATTAACCATTATCTGCCAAGAATACCACTGCTTTTTACTGAAAACTTTGTAGAACGCATAAACTACCATATTAGACTTGCTAAAGAATACCAAATATATGGCTTTTGCTATGAAGTAAATAATATTAATAAATTTACTAACTTTTTCTCAAACCTGCACTTAGCTGGTGCAGATATGCCCTTCTGCATTTCTCTGCACCATAAACTAACCTTTGAAAATATTAAAACTATATTTAAAACAATTAAATATGACAACTATATAAAACATAACGATAACTATATAATAGTGCTTGACTGTTCAGAAAATACGGACATTATTAATGAATTTATTCAAAAAGTAGATAATGCTCTTACTAATTTTGGTATAAATTATGAACTTTGGTTAAAAGTGCCAAACAATACTACAATTGATAACGAAAAAATTACTGGAGTATTAAATACTTATAATACACAGGAACTTCCACCTGTTAGTGCAAATGCACTCTCTTATTTAAGCATAAGTTTTCAAAATAAATTATACTACTATAATCAAGTTGCTGAAAGCCTAAAAAAACACGCAAAATCTGGCAGGCTTGAATATAATGTTATATCCAATGCTCAAGATACTCTGCGGCAAAATGGCGTTACTTTCTATAAATACAGCCTGCTGCATTTTTATAACTGGGTAAAAAACGAATGCGTATACCTTAGAAAAACATATGAAAAAAATAAACGATTTCTTTTTATTGATTCTTTTAATAACTGGGAAAAACTAAACCATATAGCACCTGAAAAACGTACAGGTTATGCATTTTTAAATACAATGTATAGAGCTATGTTTAATAAAAAAATTTATGGAAAAAAATTATCAGTTTATAACCAAGATATGCCACTTGCAGCATATAATACTTCCCAAATATGTATCCATGCTCATATTTATTATATTGATTTACTTGATGAAATAGTTATGGAACTGAAAAAAATCCCATATAAATTTGATGTGTATATTTCCACAGACAGCTATAAAAAAGCAGACATAATTATGGATGCTTTTCAACGTAACCATAAAGAATTTAATGTTTTTATTGATGTTTTTGAAAATATTGGCAGAGATGTTGCACCATTTATAGAGCAAATGCGTTCCATAATTACAAAATATAAATTTATATGCCATATCCACTCTAAAAAATCTATTACAGACAGCTTTGGCAATAACTGGAGAGATTATCTTTTTCAGTCACTTTTTGGCTCAAGTGAAAATATTGCTCATATTATTAAAAACCTTGAATATAATAAAGGGCTTGGAATTGTTTTTCCAAAATCATTTCAACGATTAGAAGAAGCTACACACTGGAGCTTAAATAAAAATATTGCGGAAAAACTAATGAAAAAAATGAATATGGATATAATGCTTCCTGTAAATAATATAGTCTTTCCAGTTGGTAATATGTTTTGGGCTAGAGTTGATGCAATACTGCCATTTTTTACAAATATCCAAATGAATGATTTCCCACAAGAAAAAGGACAAATTGATGGCACAATCGCACACGCTATTGAAAGACTGTGGGTATATGTGGCTGAATATAATGGATATACATACAGTTTTTGTGGAAAATAAACAGTTTTATTACATAAATTATCCCTATTTTACTTTTCAACACACTTTTATTTTACTTTTCAACATAATTCTATTTTACTTTTCAACAGATTTATATTATCTTATTTCTATAATACATTAAATATTTCTTATATATGGGGTATAAAATGGCACTTAAAAGATGGCAGGAAAAAAACATTAAAGATTTAAGAAATAAGAGAAGAATTATACAAATTACAGGTGCAAGACAGTGCGGTAAAACAACCACTGCAAAAGCTATCACCTCCCATTATGAAAACCTTTACTATACACTAGATAATAAAACTATTCTTGATGCCTGCATTTCCGACCCTATAAATTTTCTTACTCATAATAAAGATATTATGGTTATAGATGAAGTGCAAAAAGCTCCTATTATCATTACTACATTAAAACAAATTGTTGATGAAGATATTAGAAAAGGCAGGTATATTATAACTGGCAGTGTGGATATACAGTCCTTACCACAGGTAAATGAATCACTAGCTGGCAGAATAGGCCGAATATTACTAAGAACACTTACTCAAGGTGAAATATTAGAAAAAAAACCTGTGTTTATTGAAAACTTAAAAAACAATAATTTTCAAAGTAAGTATGAATATGATGGTAAAGAAGAAATATTATATACTGCATTAAATGGTGGTTATCCTGAAACTTTAGGTTATACATTAAGGGATATTAAAAACTGGTGCCATGATTATATTACTGCCATACTGGAAAAAGATTTAAAAGATATAGAAAATATTAGAAACCACCAGAATATGAAAAAGCTTGTAGAAACAACTGCGGCTTGGAGTTCTAAATATATGGAACAAAATGCCATTAGAAGTGCCTTATCTATTGAAAAACCAACATTTAATAAATACCTTAGTTTGCTTGAAATGATGTATATAATAGAAACACTCCCAGCTTACACAAAAACAGACTATGAACGAGTTACAAAAAAACCAAAAATATTTATGACAGATACAGCTTTAATTTCATCTATTTTAAACTATACTATGGATAATGTTCGCCTTAATCAAGATATATCTGGCAAACTTATAGAAACATTTATACACCATGAACTTGCTTCTTTTATAGATTATTATAATGGAGAATACAGCCTTTACCATTTTAGAGATAATGCAAAACATGAAATAGACTTTATACTGCATGATAATAATGCAAATAATATTTATGCAATAGAGATTAAAGCAGGCTCTAATATAAGCAGAGCCGATTTTAAACATATTAAATGGTTTAATGATAACATTGCAAAAGATAATAATTTTCTGGGTATAATATTATATACTGGCAAAGAAACTCTTTCTTTTGGTGATAATCTAAAAGCAGTTCCAATATGTGCATTGTGGGAGTAAAATATATAAAACATGGTATTGGTATAATACTTCCTATAAGCCATATAGTCTTTCCTGTTGGTAATATGTTTTGGGCAAGAGTTGATGCAATACTGCCATTTTTTACAAATATCCAAATGAATGATTTCCCAGCAGAAAAAGGTCAGGTTGATGGCACAATCGCACACGCTATTGAAAGGCTTTGGGTATATGTGGCTGAATATAACGGATATACATACAGCTTTTGTGGCATATTCAATATTTATATTATCATCAAAATTAATGTCATAATATTCCACCTGCTTATTTAATCGCAATATACCACCATAGTAATCAAAACCAGTTTGTTCAATTAATCTATTTTTAATATGGGAGTTTCTACTGTATAAACATTCAATTATAGATGGCACATTAAATTTTTCTTTAATCTGGTTAATAATTGAAATTAGACTACTATATAATAATGTCCAGTAAAATATTAAATTATATTTATTATTATGAACCACAAGAATTAATGTATTTTCATACTGTAAAAAATATGTTTCTGGAAATATATTGTAATAAGTTTCATCATAAGTATAATTACTATAAATATTACCACTAATTTTGCTTAATTTATTAACTTCATACTATAATTGATTATATGATATATTTTTTTTAACATCTAACATTAAATATTAACACCTAAAATATAAATTAATTAAATGTATTCTATATATTTATTAACCAAAAAGCAATAAAACATTATCATTTTCTTAAAATTAATCTTATATTATTATTTATATTAAGATAATTTACTAATATTATTTACTTTTATATTCTTTGATATGGTATAATTATAAATTCCCACGTGTTATTAAAAGTGGAAGATTTAGTGTATAAAGAGTATCATTTATATAATCTAATAATTTTACACCTTTTAAGTTTGAATTTTTAATAATATAGCTCACTATAACATCGTATGCTATGGAATTTGAAAATGTATAGCCTGCCTTCATAAGTAATTCGTTTAGTTCTAAATAATTTGTATTTAGAATAATGCCGAGTGAAATTAATGTGTATTTAGTTATATGTTTGCCTGCACATATGTAATGATACATTCGTTCACTAATTAAAGCTTGTTCATATAATTTTTTTCCTTTAATCTTTTTAATCTCCATAAATGTTTTAAAATATTTATTGAAATTATCAATTTTATACATACTTATCCCTGCTCTATTAGCAAGTTTTTCTTTTTCTATATCATTTAATATAAATAATTTGGCAGTTTTATCAATAAACTCATAATGGCTTTCTTTAAACCGCAGACTATTTGCATGCTGCTCCCAGTATGATAAATATTGTTTCCATATACCTAAAAGTTTATATACTTTTTCTACATTGGAAATATTATGCTTAAGTTTATATGTTTGAGCCATATGCTTAAATGTCTGAATAAAGCTTTTTTCCAAATAAAGTGAGTTTTTTCGCAGCCATTCCATCTCTAATTTATTCTTCATATGGCATTCTCCAATGAATAACATATTTGGGTATAATAATACTTACTATATATTCATAAGATTTTAATATATTAAATATACATTATGTTATTTATATATTTAATATTTATTTTAAAGATTATATGAAATAAATTATGACTTTTATTTAATTTACATATATTATATTTTAAAAATATAAAGGGCAGGAAATTTCCTGCCCAATTTGTAAGTGAGGATGATGAAATTACAGTACTAAAATGGCTGTAATTATTTTAGTTGTCATTTGGTAAAATATTTTCTCTGTAATAAAGTTTACCAGTATTACCATCAATTATAAATACAGCTTTTTTGTTTTTATATGGTTCTGTTTTTATCCAGTATTCTGTATCTGATTTCTTAATGTAACAAGTAAATCCAGCATTTTCTTGTTTAACGCTTTCTGTTTGTTTTACAATATCTTCAGCACTCTTTTCAGGTAGTGTTTTACGTAAACTATATGTTTTTTTCTGTCTATTATTAACTATTTGAAGAACTTTTTCATATATTTCATCAACATTTTTTGTATCTAGTTCATAAATTCTAACTTTTTGTAAGTTTCCATTATTATCTTTTACTGTATTTGGATCTAAATATTTAAATCCTTCTTTGTTTTGAAAATTATGTTTTTTTTCATCAAACTCAGTATATTTTTCTGTTATTGAGTTTTTATAAACCTTTTTTGCATATTTATTGCAGTTATCTGTCATCGCTTGTAATTCTACTAATGCTGCTTCTGCATAAGCATTATTTACAGTGAAATAAGTAGATAGAATAAAAGCTATAAATAGTGTAAATACTTTAAACTTCATTATTTTCTCCTTATTATATCAACCATAGATAAATATTTCTTTTGCATCTTCAAAATTTATTTGTTTATTGTCTAAAAAAATATTATCTTCTGATATTTTTATTTTTATATTTTCATATTTTCTAAATATTCTTTTCCATAAAGATGGTTTTTTTAAATAATATATTCCTTTATGTTTGTATAGTAACATCTCTATCTCTAAATTTGCCTTGTATTGTATAAAATAAAGCATTTCTAGAGCCTGTTTTATAGGTAAATTATATTTATTTTGCAGAAAAACAGCAGTTTTTATTTTATTGTTATTTAATATATTTTCTGCTGTTTTTTCTGCTTTTTTTCTGTAGTTTTCAATACCAATGTAAAAATGATATAAACTAAAGTTTTTACTCATAAGCATCTTTAAGCCACACAGGCTTTTTTATAAAGCCTATGTGGTATGTAACCCATTGTTGAACTACTTGATGCTCTCCAATATTTAGTATTGTAAAGTTTTTTTCATGGGCAATTATCCGCCCTTTTGGGTAATCATTTAAGCATCTGTTTAGTAATGCCATATCTTTAGATGCTTCTTCTTCGGTATATATTACCTGTGGGTCTTTCTGCCCTATAGTTATTCTTTTTACATATCGTATTGAAGATAAATCAAATGTTTGTTCCATAATTATTATGCTGCTTCTTCACTGCTTTTACTTTCAACAGCATCAGGTGAGCCACCTTCTATGCCATTTGAATTTTTAGGCTGGATAGCTGCATACATCATATCAAGTATCCTTGATAACCCTTCGCTTATACCATTATCCCTTGCCTGCAGTTCCACATGATATTTTGCTGTTGTATCTGTTTTTCTAGTATTTTCTTGATGTGAGCTGATTGAGCCTTTAATATTCACACTACCTTTAAAAAACAAACCACCAAAGCGTGCATTTGCATCAATAGAGGCAGATTTATCAGAGCTGTCCTTATGCTCATCTGCAGTTTTTACTTCCATATCAAAAGTAATATCCATACTTGTAATAGAAAGATTAGGAACTTTCACAATAGCTAAAAGTGGAGCTTCAATAACCATATCATCAAAACCAGAGCCATCTTCTTTTGCTTTTTTATACTTAAATTCTACTGTTCTTGCTATCAGCTCAGAGTTTTCATCCTGCGGATCTCTTGGAGTTAAACCAACTGTTTTAATAAAGTTTGATGTTGCATTTGCAAGCTGCACTTGTGCATTACAGGCCGCCTGTAACGGTCCACCTATTAATGAATCCATTGGTAATGCACCAAACTGTTTTGCTATTTCTGTTGCTGCCATAATAGTTTCCTCCTATTTTTATGGTCATTTATCGGCTTTTTTTAGGGTTTGCTCTTTTTCATATTTTTGGCATCGGTTTATTAACTCATTAATCATTCTGGCTGTGCCCTCTGGAAGCTCATGCTTACACATTGTTAAGCTCACATGGGCAGAAAGCCCTTTTTCTTTTAAACCACCACCTAAAACATCAATCTGCAGGGAAGGCAGGTTATCAAAGCCTGTCATACTATCGCCTTTTTCACTACCTTCTTCTGCAAGCCCTACTAAGCCTATATCAAACTCAGTTTTTAAAGTATCTATATGTATTGGTGTGATAGGCAACATAGCAAGATATGGCACATTATAGTATTTTGTCCTATAATATTCATCATCTGAATCTGGTATGCCTATTGTAAAATTTTTGGGAAAATTTCCTTTTAAAAGTTCATCTGTATATTCCCCATTTTCATCTTTTTCAAACTTTCTTTCAAAAAAAGTAAATATATGGGAAAGTTGGGATTCTTCCACATCGCTTTGTGCTTGAGCTACTGCTTTTGCAATAGAAACTATAATATCCCCTAATGATGATATACCCTTTGCCATAACCGCTACCTGCCTTTTTTATTATATCACTCTATTAATTTTTTCTATAAACTTGCCCTCAAACATAAGGCTGTGTAAAAATATTTCTGGCATCTTATCAGTGTTAACATTACATATTGCATTTATTGCATTTTGAATATTTATATTATGTTTATCTTTCATGGTATTTACTATCTCTATACCTGTTTTAAAACATTCTATAACATATGTTTCCCATTCACCTCTTTTCATACCTAAAGCATTATAACCCTCACTTTTCTGTGGCAGATTCCAATAATCACCTCTGCCAAAATGAGTATAGTTTGCTGGAGTTTTATTTGATGAAGCAAATATAGAACATGGCACACATGAACCTACTTTTGTAGTATCATCACTGCAGGCAAGTTCGCATGCAATAGAATCTTTATCCGTTGAATTATATATATTATAATGTATTATTGCATTTATAAGCCCATGCACACTTCCAAAGATATCTTTGTCTGTTATCTTTGCTTCATTATCCACTATCTTTATCTCATCTAATTTTAATGTGATATCTTTCTCTTTTACACTTTTTAATGTGATATCTTTCTCTTTTACACTGTTTAATGCAGATATAATATCATTTATTGTTTTTATATTTTCATCATATTTTGTTTGTAATTGGTTATATGTTATCCCATCTAATTCATAATTTTTTGGTTTAATAATTAGCTGAGAAGGGCACAGCAGTTGCAACACGTTAGCTACAACATTATATTTTCCACCGATATATGCTCCATATAGAATAGCACTACCTTTTTCTTTATTTATCATTTGGTTGTATTTTTGTAATATTCTATTAATATCTTCAGTATATATTTTCAAGCTTTCACTTGTATATGTTCTATCCTTTGCTGTTATTAATAATTCTTTTCTTTCTTTTGGCATAATTTTGCAAACATCAATATTACACCCATATGTTGATAATGTATCTTTAAGTGTATTATGTGCTTTTTCATCATCTTCCGATTCACATACAATCTGTATATTTTTGTTATTTGTATGTTTAAATTGTACAATATGCCCTAATGTAATTGCTGTACAAACTACATCAGAAATTTCTTTTGTAATAGTATCCATAATATACCTCCTGTTTTCTTTATAGGGCTATATTACAGATTTATAGAATTAATATTTGAAATAGAATATGACTTATATATTTTTGATTTATACAATTGGTGCAACAAAATGTCTATATTTTGTATAAACTTATAAAATATAATATCAATATATTTTTGATATTTTTTTAATAAACTGTAAAATAGGTTTAATATTTTTAATGCTATTTAGTCTTATTTTCTTCAATAATAAATGCTGGTCTATTTCTAACCTCTTTATAAATTTTTCCTATGTATGCTCCAATTATTCCTAATGATAATGTGATAATTGCTCCAACCATATTAATTATACTTAATATCAGTAAATTCCAGTGTACTGCTTTATTTAATATTGAAATAACTAAAAATCCAATAAAAAATAATACAAAAATAGCAGAAAGAAATATTCCAGACCATAGAATATAAGTCAATAATTTGGTGGTTGTTGTTGTCATACCATCTATTGCAGTATCAAATAACTTTATAAAAGACCATTTACTAGAACCACCTATTCTTGCTTTTCTATCATAAAATACTTTAGTGCTTTTATAACCAACAGAAGGTATCATACCTCTTAAATAAAGATTTTTTTCGTTTGTTTCTTTTAATACTTCTACAATCCTTTTACTAATTAATCTCACTTCACTTTGATTTTTAATTGTTTCACTGCCTAATATATCCATGATTTTATAGAATAAATTACCAGCTAAAGTTCTAAACCAGCCATCGCCTGTTCTTGATTTTCTAACTGCATATACAGTATCATTGCCATTTTTATATTCATTAATAAGTTGGTATATTACTTCTGGATCTTCCTGTAAATCACAATCAATAGTTATATAGGCATCTGCTTCACAAGTATATAAACCTGCTGTTAATGCTCCTTGTAAACCAAAATTTCTTGCCAAAGAAATACCTTTTACACCATCATCTTTACTTATAAAAGATTTTATAATTTCCCATGAAGAATCTTTTGAGCCATCATTTACATAGCAGAGATAACTTTTGTTTGATATGATTTTTTTATCTTTCATATCATTTAAAATATTATAAAAAACTTTATGTGATTCATGTAATATATTTTCCTCATTATAGCATGGAACAATAATAGCTAATACAGGGTTTTCCCTATTCATTTTCATTTACCTCATATTTACGTTTAATATTCTCATTTATATACATCAATAAATCATTCATTGTATTTGCTTTGTTATATAAATAACCAGTTTTATCTTTTGAATAAATTGTTTTTAAATCGTATATGGTTGGTTTATCTTGTATTATATTATTAAAATCTTTTTTAAATACATTATAATACAATTCACTTGCCTGTATTGGTTCAGATACAATATTTATTACTTTTATATCTTTATCAATAACCATACATATATCTTGCCATAATTTGTGAAGATTATAAAATTGATATAAATTTCTAGAATCAGTAAAATTTAGGGCATTAAAACTATTTTGAAAAAATAATTCCCTAGCCTTTATTAATAAGTTTCTATCTTGTGTATTTAATTTATAAAAGTTATTATCGTATGTGTATATAGAACGAATAAAATCATCATTAATTGATTTATTAAACTGTTCTTCCTTAATCATTGGTGGAATAATATTAATTATATCATATATAAAATTTTTTTTAAGATTATCACCATATAATGCAGGTATTCTGATAATAGCATAATCATTAATATTTTCCTTTACCCAATTTTCAAGATAAAACCTGTTTTTTCCATATGTGTGGTTATCACTTGGATTAATATTATATAATTCATCAAACCCTACAGGTGAAGGATATACATCAACTGTTGAAATAAGTATCAATTTTTTTGTTTTAATCTTCTGAAGATTACATATTGTATCATCTATATGCTGCTTATCTTTATCAGCATATAAATTAGCTAAATATTTTGTCCCAGTTACGCCTGCATAAACTACAATATCATAAGTATTATCTGAAATATAATTAATATTTTTACTATTAAATAAATCTGTAAAACTATATGATTTATCTAAATTAGAGCCTACAAAACCTGTGTAACCTACTAATGCTGTTTTCATATATCCTCTTAATTTTTATTAATTTTATTTATTGAATCATAAGAATATGAACTTCTATTATTAACCAGCCCTAATATCATAGAAAGATACCTTATAATAATAGAAGCTAAACCAAATAATACAAAAAACGATATGGATACTATCCACATTAAAGTCATCCAGCCACCAGATACATCTAAACCTAATATTTTTACAAAAAGGCTGTATATCATTGTTGCAATCATTAAACACATCATTATAAATGTTGCTGCCATAGATATTTTATATCCTATATTAGTAAAAGCAATAATAGAATCAATTGCCAAATTTTGATTATACAAAAACCCCTTATTTATATTATTTTTGCTTAATGGTTTATAAGTAATATGAGCATATTTTAATCCACAGCTGTAATATACTACTTTCCTGTATACTATATTTGATGTGTTTTGGTTAATTCTATTTATACCACGCCTTGAAAGTATTCTAAAGCGTTCACTTTTTAATTTATCCTGCCCGCCTATTTTATTTAATAATGTATAAAAAATACTTGAAAACAGGCTGTTATTCTTATTAGGTGAGGCAGCTACTATATCATACCCTTCAAGGGATTTGTGGTAAATATCCATAATTAATGATAAATCATAGTCTATAATACATGAGTCAAACTCAAACACGAAATCACCAATTGCAAAATCTACACCTGCAAGCATTGATTTTTCAAGCCCTTGTTTATAACTCATATTAATAATATTCACTGTGGTATTTTGAAATTCTTTTGAAATATTATTGATTATTTTTACTGTATCATCTGTTGAATAATCATTTACGCATATTATTTCATATTTTTCAAAGTTAGAAGCAAGTGTTTCATTTATTGATTTTAAAAAATATTCTATTTCATCTTCATTATTATGTACATAAACTACTGCAGAAATAAAATTTTTTTCTTTATCTGAAATCATAATATCACCTCATCTAAATCATAGACTGTATTTATTTTACCAGAAAGCACACTAATAAATTTTGGTTTTTCAGAAAAAATTTTAATAATAGTTGGTCTTGAATCATCTATTTCTGAAGCCTGTAATATTGGCTTCATAGAAAACAAACTGTTGCTGTATGTGAAATTAGAATATTTCTCATTTAAATATTTTTTTGCAAGACGGGACATATATGGATAAGCTGATTCTGGTTTAAATTGACATTCATTACAATTTCCCAAAAACTCACTTGAACAAAAATTATTATCACATTGTTTTTGGCACTGAAATGTTGGCAGGTCATTATAACTTGTTATATGTGGCGTAAATGTTACCGATGTAAGAGAGTGAAGCCCTGTTTTACCAAATGGCATAATAGAAAAAAATGGCCCATCCATTACAGTTATACCCACATCTTTTAATGCACCATTAGTATTGCAAAGTATTATTTCGCATAATTCATATTTTATCTTTAAGGGCTGAAAACCAAGCTTATTTATAATTTGGTTTACTGAAGCATATGTAGTATTTAGTATAAACTCTGTTTCAAATTTACTTCCATCTTTTAATGATATAATATATTTATCATTTTCTTGGATAATAGTATCAATATACGCATTGTATTTAATTTCCACATTTTTATATGTACTTATTTTACTATATAGATATTCTAATAGTAGTTTTGCATCATAAGTATATTCTTGTGTTTCAAATACACCATCACACATACCAGCATTAAAGTATTCAAGGGGATTTGTTTCCATACACTTTATGTTTGTATCTATGCAAAATTTTCTAAACTCTTTAGCATTGGTCCATGAAAAATTTGTACTTGTTGCGTATATTTTTTTAAAGTTTTTTTCTATACAAAACCCATAATCTTCTACAAATCTTTCAAAATAATTGCGTGATTTTATAGCGGTAGAATAAGAACGAGGGTAATGATAACCCATGTGAACGCGTGCTTGATTTATATAAGTTGCACGCATAAAAGGCGCAGCATCTCGCTCAAGCACTAATATGCGCTTGCCAAATTCCCCCCCCCCTAATTCTTCCAATTAATTCGGCAGAATATAAGCCGTATAATCCTGCCCCAATAATTATTACATCGTAATTCATTATAAAACCTTGCCTAGTAGTTATTTATTTCAAATTTTTTAATATCTCGCCTTTTTCAAGTATATATACAGTATAGTTTTTATCTTTATACTGATGATTATGCTCTTTTAAGAGTGTATTTTTATCCTTGCAATAATCATTAACTTTATTTGTTAATATAAAATATACCTGCTGATGTAAATCTGTATTATCAAAATATTTAACTAAAGTATCCCATTTCATTTTATAAAACTGGCATTTCATTACTTTTACAGAGCCTCCCTCTATTGCTCCGTTTGTTAATTCATCCAGCAAATGAGCTTCAGTATGATAGCCGTATCCAAATTTAATATTATTTTCTTTTAAATATTTTATAACTGGCTCAAAAGTAGCCTTTGGTGTAGGAGTATATATTGCATACTTCTGTTTTGCTTTATAGTCTGCACTAAATGTGTTATATAATACAGCACTTCCATGAAATAATAGCAAAATCACAAAAATAAGTAAAAGTATTTTTTGTTTTCTACTTTCCTTGGAAATACAAGCATATATAGCGATTATTACTGGTATAAAAATAGTTACCGTATATAAGTAACGTGGTTTATAGTCTCTAAAAAATATTTCCATGCAAATTTGTTCTATTAGTAAAACTACAAAAAATATTACTATAAAATTAATTTTTATATCCTTATTATTTCTAACAATATAATACATCATATAAAAAAATAATATTATTAATATATATATACTTAAATTTGAAATTATAGATATTAAATCATTCCAATAGTATATTGAGAAAGTCTGCTTAAAATGATGTATAAATTTATCTATATTTTTTGCCGTTATTACAAAAGAATATAATTTCCCTTGAGTATAATCATAGAAATTAACCATATTTCTTAAAAATATGTCATTTATTAAGTATCCAATTAATGATACCATTAGACCAACAAAACTATAGATTATATAACTTAAACTTGCTTTTATATCTTTTTTATAAATTATTTTATAAACTAAAAATAATAAAATACTTGCACATAGTAATGGAACAAATATATAAATAAGTATTCTAATACCATTTAAACTGGCAATAAATATAAGTAGGCTGTATATAGCAATATAAAGCCATTTTTTTGATGATGTATCAACTATTTTAAGTAAAAGAGCAAAATACATAATATAAAGTATGTAATATACAGGATAAAATGATGATATTATACTTATATATAAATAATGGTTTGATATAGGTATAAAAAATATTATCATAGATAAAAAGGCATATTTACTTTCAATATTATATTGTTTTAAAATATAAATGAAAGAAAGTAATAATAATACATACATTATTATATTTGCAGTTAATCTCACATAATCATAATCATTAAAAATATAAAACAGAGGTGCATAGAATGTAGATGACCATAGAAATCTTAATTCAGTAGGATAATAATAATTTTGTGATAACACACTAAATTCTTCTGCAATAAGCTTAGAATATAAAAATAAGGCACCTGTATCGCCTGTTGAGAGACTTTTAGGATTTACTATCTGAAAAATTATCCAAAAAAGAAAAAGCAATGAACATAATATTAGGAATATGTTATTGATAATATATTTTTTCATTAAACAGACCTCTTTTTATAAATAACATAAATTGTATCAAGCATATTGCACCTGCAAATATGTTATGAATCATATAATCTCTATGATTTTCCTATTCACTTCAGGATAACCAACCATTATCTCTTTCATTATGTTATTTCTTTTTTCTTTTAATTTGTCATTTTTATTTATAATTACATTATCTATAAAGTCAAGTATATCTTGCTTTTCATACGCAATATATACATTTTCTAAGCATTTTATACCTAAAGTATTAAATTTTTCTTTAATATCCTTTTTAGTTTTCAGCATATAACAGCATGGTTTACCAGTATAAAAGTATTCCACTAAAAAAGAGCCACTATCTTGGATTATACCATCAGAATTTGCAAATATTTCTAAATAATCTCCTTCTGTACTGTAGATTACATTTTTATATGATTTAAGTTTATTTATATAATTTTCTACTTTTGCTTCGCCCCATTTATTATTATTTTTTAATGTAGAAAATAATACAGGGTGTGGTCTAAATATAAAATCAATTTCCGGATATTTTAAAGGCAGTTCTAAAAATAAATCAGCATATTTTTCAAAATTAGACAATGCAAGCATCTTATTCATTCCACCATCTACACTGTGGTGTGGTGCAATAATTATACGCTTCCTTTTATATTCCTTTTTTGTTGCCATATACTCACTTAACCTATCCATCTTAGCATAACCAGTTAAAACTGCATTTATGCCATTACATCTGCCATACTGTTTATACTCTGCCATATTATATTCTGTTTCTAAAAATACTTTCCAAAAGCTGTTGTAATTATCTAGTGCATATATAAACCTGTCATAAATAGACCTGAAAAAACCATAATTTATATGGATTGATAATATATTTTCCTGTACTGCATAATATGGGTTGTATAATGAATATGATACATCATAAGGTGATGGATAGCATACAATATCTGCCTGTTTTACTATATTTTTATATTCTTTTACCTCATCTTTTTCATAATCTATTATTACTGCTTTTTCTGCAAAATCATATTTTTCTTTTAACTCTTTATATGTTTCTTCATATATTCTATAATTTTCTTCTCTTGTAAAGCGTACATCAGGGATAATATATAGTGATACATTATATTTTTTATTCTGCTTCATCTCATTCATAAGGCTTTCTGCTGCAAACATACTTGCCATATTTACTAAAAATACTATATTGATTTCTTTTTTACCTATAAGCTCCTGCTCTTTAATTTTATATCTTTTATGAATTTCATCTATATTGAATTGCTTATATTCCTTTACTTTTTTTCTCTCTAGTGGATTAGTGGTTATAATATTATATAATTCTGGATTAATATTTTTTAAATATTCTAATGCTTTTTTAGGATTTTCAGCAAATGAGCCTTGCAAATATTTTCTTTTTATTACTGGGTATTTATAATCTGAAATTAATGTATAACCATATTTGGTAGGTATAAATTCGTTTTTATCACTTTTTATATTACAATAAACCTCATAACTATACCCATTTGTAATCATTTCTTTTGTAAAAGTAAATTCGTAATTTACAACTACTGCCGCAGGGCTTAATTGTTTTTTTATCTTATTTATATATCCTTTAAAAACATCTGAATTCCAAGCATTATGCTTTAATATTATAAAAAAACTTTGTATATATTTTTCAGGGTTTGTTCCTACAGATAATCCATAAAAATCACATTCTTTACTTTTAAAATCATCCATTACATTTTTAAATGGATAAACTGGACCATAATTACTGTCATTAATAAATAATAAATTGTCATCTTCTCTTAAAATATTATGCTCTATCAAGCAGTTATAGCCATATTTATATGAGCCAAAATCATATTCTCCATGGCGTATAAATCTATATGCATTACATAAGCCATCTAATTTTTTTAACTCTTCTTCATAAATAGTATTATCTGCTACTACAATTATATAATCACTTATTTCTTTTAAACCTTTTAATAAATAAAGCTGATATTCTTCTATTTTTCCATTTGAGGAAAACATAGCAAATACTGTTATTAACTTGTTTGAATATTCATTACGGTTATGTATTTCTTTGACTATACTTATTGTATTTTCTGATGCCTTATATTCTTTAACATCAGAAAGTGCAACAGCTCTGCCTTCATATTTGCCATATTTTTCATAATGCACAAGGGGATTTATACCATTAAGAGCCACATCAGGATTAATTATTAAATATTCATTTGTATAAAAAATTTTTGAAGGATTAAGCCCTAATTTTGAACCTTTTACTATGTAATGCAGTGCATAATAATATTTATAAAAAAACTTTGTAATAATATTGCTACAGCGCTTATTTTTATACCATGCGTAATCAAACTGTGTTGAATTTGCAACAACATATGCATCTTTAGCAATACGCTTTAATTTTTTGATAAGTGATAAATATTTTTTAATTTTATTCATTTTTATTTTGCAAATATTTTTTTGTTTCTGTAGAACAAACATCTGGCGTACGTGGAAGATATACCACTTCACAGTATTCCTTTAAAAAGTCAAACTTACCTTCCCAGTCATCACCCATTACAAAAATATCTGCCTTATAAGTTTTTACATCATCAATTTTTTGCTCCCAGTTATTTTCTGGTATTACTAAATCTACATATCTGCAGGCTTCTAATATCATTTTACGCTGCTCATATGTGTAATATGACTTTTTATTTTTTATTTTATTAAAATCATCACTTGATAATGCTACTATTAAATAATCCCCCAGTGCTTTTGCACGTTTTAAAAGATTAACATGACCATAGTGAAGCACATCAAATGTACCATAAGTAATAACTCTAATCATATTACACCATATATTATATTTTTTCTTTATGTATAAAATAGTAATATATTTTATATAAATAATATCGCAATACTTCTATGTAGCGTTTTTTAATAGGTAACGCCCTTTTTAAAGAAAGCTGACAAAAACTTTCTTCCTGTTTCATTTGTTCATATTTATTTTTCATATTAAAGTGATTTATTAAAGCATTATATATTTCACTTGTATAACCATTATTTTTACTTTTTTCACAGCCATAGTCTTGTGCTAATGTATTAATACATAAGGCAGTACGAAATATAAAATAATTTTTACTAACACCTGATAGCTTTATGATATTTGTATCATAATATTTATATTTTTCATTTTCTATTATTGCATTATTAGGCATTGCATCCCATGATTCTGGTTTTAACAATCCTTTCTTATTGCTTTTAAAATAGTTAAATGAATACTCTATAAATGGTATCAACTGTTTTACAATATTATCTATATTAAATTCTATTATATCATTTCTTAATAAATCGTACATATACTGCCCTTTATATATACGCTGCTCTTTTTGTGATTTAATTATCATTCTTGAATATGTCTTATATGCATTAATTTTTTCTACAGTAATTAAATCACCCAATTTTCTAAAAATGGTTGTTTCACCTCTTGATTTAATTTCTGCTAAAATATTATCATTCACCATTTTTGTAATTAAATACGCATACTGCATACTATCAGGGGCAACCATATATTCTTCTGTTGTTTCCATTCTTCCCTTATCTAATAAATCATTATACAACTTTTCATTAACTTGCTTTAATAAAGAAGATACTGCGATTGTCTTAGAACTTACTCTATTTAAATAAAATTTAGTATCATTAATAAATGATTTATCAACAAAATATATTGAATGAAACTTAGTAAACTTAGATTGAAAATATCGAATAGGAGTATAATAATAAAATATTCTTCTACCTAATATTTTGTACCCTTGAGCCAGAGCATATAGCGATATAATCCTTTCATAGGCATGAGCAATAGTAAAAAAGCCACGTTTAGATGGTTCAAAAACATCATAACTAATTGCACTTAATAACCTATTAAAAATCTTAGGATTTGCTACAAACATACTTCCCATGATAAATTTGTACTCATCTGGTATTTCAAGATTGTATTGATTCATAACTGAATATACATAAGATTTATTATACCTTAAATCATGCTTTGTAATAAACCTTGACTCTGTAATCATTCCAATATCACTATTCTTTACTATTAAATCTATATTTGAATGAATACTTCTTTCACCCATACAGGCAGACAGCAATAATTCACGCCATTCCTTCCCTTTTAAATATGTACCATAATAATTTTTGCCGATTACATCTCGTTTTGTATGTATTTTAAAAATAACATCATATTTTTCTAGTTCTACATTATTAAGTGTATATACAAAAGGCCCAATATCAAACCCTTTATTTTCTACATATTTAATAATACAGTCTCGTTTAAATTCTTTAATGCTTTTTATAATATTATCCGGTATTTCATCTGTATGGGTAATAAACAATGTATAATTATAACATGATAAATTTTTTAAATATCGTTTAATATTCTCCCATAAAAGTGGATAATAAAGATGATAACATACAAGTATATTTTTATCTTTATTACGTTTAATTTTACCATAATTTATAAATCTGTAAAATTTTCTTGCAAAATAAGGTATAAACTTCTTTTCTTTATATTCTTCTAAAATACCATTTTTTAATGGACTTCTACCCTCTGCCTTTCCATATTTTATATAATGTACAAGTGGGCATATGCCAACTTTGTTTACATCTTGATTATTTTCTAAATAATAATTAGTATTAAATTTATCTGATGGATTATAGCCTTTTTTCCAGCCTAATGTTAAATAATGTACTATTGGGTCAATATTTAACTTGCCATTAATGCCATACCTTGTTTCATATAACTGTGCATCAAATAAATTACTTTTCTTGATTAATTTATAGGCAACCTTATTATAACCAACATTATATTTACCACTTTTTTTATTACATTCATAATGTACAAGAGGATTAGCATTATATTTATATTTGTTTAAATATAAGTTATTATCAAACATACCAGAAGGATTTCTTCCCTCTTTCCAACCATATTTTAAATAATGTAATGCTGGGTCTATTTTTGCTTTTTTAACATCAGGGTATGTATTTAAGTACCATTTTTTATTAAAATATTTTGATTTTTTAATAAGAAATAGATTTTTTAACTCACTTTTATTCTTAATAATTCTTTTAAATGAAGAAAATATTCCCATTGTAGCATCCCTAGCCTAGTTACATAATAACTTATTCAGATAATCAGTAATTTTACTGCTTAATGTACGTTCTAATTTAACAGTATTTAATACATTACTGCGTTTTTCTTTTATTGTATCTTTGTTATTTATTATTACATTATTAATAAATGAGTATATTTCCTTTTCATTTTCTGCTTTATACACTGCCTCATACATATAATAACCTATTTCATTAAATTTATTTTTTTCTTGAATTTTATCTTTTACAATATATAAACATGGTATACTAAGTAAAACAGTATCAATAAATAATAAACCACTATCTAAAATTATACCATCAGCTTGTGATAATACATCTTTATAGTTTTTTTCACCCAATATTTGCACATTACTATATTGTATCATTTGTTGTTTATAGCTAACAATTTGACTAAGTATTGAATTATCTGTATTTAATAGCATATTATCTAATGCATCAGAAAACATATAAATAAAATCTATATTAGGATATTTTGCAGGTAGTTGAAATAACTCTTTTCCAAAGTTTTCAAGAGCATAGTTATTTAGCATTTTACTTCTATTTTGAATACTAAAATAAGGTGCTATAACTATTTTTTTTCTTTCATTAGTAATGCTTTCATGTTTAGCACAATAATAATCACTATTTAAACCAGTAACAACAACATTAATACCATGGCATTGACCATATTGCCTATATTCCTCAAAACTTATATTACTATCTAAAAAGACTTTCCAAAAATTATTAAAATTATCCATACGATAATAATTTCTATCAAACTTAAATGGGTATATTTCATGAGGTATATATATAGATAATATATTTAGCCTTACTGCATAATAAGGGTTGTATAGTGAAAATGAAATATCTTGTATATTTGGAAAGAAAATTATATCGCTATCCTTTATTACATTTTTATGATTAATAAAGCAGTTTTCTTCATAATAAAGTATCCCATTAATATTTTTCATCTCACACATTGCTTTTTTGGTAAGCAATTTATTCTCTTTTTTAAAATCTTCTTCCTCATTATATTCCTGTTGTGATTTTAATTTAACATCTACATCACAAGTTTTTAATGCAAAAGGATATTTTGTAGATAATAAATCATAAGTTTCTTCATATTTCATTACAGCTTCATGTTCATCTAATCTTAAATCTGGTATTATATAAAGTTTTACATTATAAATACTGTCATCTATCATTTGCAGCATTACCTGCTCTGCTATAAAAGTCTCAGTAGAATATGCAAAAAATATAACATTAACTTTTTCACCTTTTTGTATTTTTTCTTTTATTTCCTGCTCTTTTTTAGCATAATTGCTTAGTAATAAGTATTTAGATGGAATATCTATATATTTTTCTTTAACATAACCATCTATATTTTCTCGTTTTATAATAATTTCATAAAGCTCACGATTATTTAATTTAATGTGCTCAAGTATATCATCTACACTATCAACTGTAGAACCCTGCAATACTTTACGTTTTACAAGTGGATATTTGTATTCATTCATTAATGTATAACCATATTTTGTAGGTATTGCTTTGTTTATATCGCTCATAAATGTTTTTGGAATATAGCTTGTATATGAAAAATGCCCTTGTTCTAAAATATTTGTAAAAGTATATTCATACTCTAAAGCTACCCATGCCTGTGCTAATTGTTTCTTAACAGAACTTATAAAATCTTTAAAAATAGTTGAATTATATACATTTGGTTTAAAAATATAAAAAAAACTTTGTAAAAATTCTAAATTATAATTATTACCATATGTTAAACCGTAAAAATCACACTGTTTACTTTTAAAATCATCCATTACATTTTCAAATGGATAGACAGGACCATAGTTGCTGTCATTTATAAATAACAAATTATCATCATTTTCTAATATTTTATTTTCTATTAAATAGTTATAACCATATTTATATGAGCCAAAATCATATTCTCCATGGCGTAAAAAAATACAATGATTACATATTTCATCTATTTTTGTAAGTTCCTCTTCATATACTGGATTATCCGATACTATTACAATATAGTCACTAATTTTCTGCAAACCTTTTAAAAGATAAATTTGGAAATCTTCAATTTTACCGCTGGCAGAAAAACTAGCTAAAACCGTAACCATTTTTTTATCATTACTTTTTCTTACAAAAAAGTCTTTTTCAATACTAACTGTCCCTTTTGGAGCATTATATTCTTTAAGCTCTGTTAATGCAGGCAGTCTGTTTTCATACCTGCCATAATTAAGATAATGGGTTAGTGGGTTAATATTATGAATTGCAACATCAGGATTTAGATATAAATATTCTTTTGAATAAAATATAGGGCCGGGATTTTTTGCTGATGCTTGCAGTAAATAATCAACAACTGGAGCTTGACCTTTAGTGTACATCATATAGTTTCTAACATACCAGTCATTATTAAAAAATAAGGATGTATTTATAAGATTATAAATATGTGATGAACCATTTATACGCCTGTTTTCGCTTTTTCCAACACGTTCATAGTGATAAAGTGGGTTAAGCCCAGATTTTTTTACATCTTCATAAGCATTTAAGTAATAATCAGTAACAAAAGACTTACTAGGGTTTCTACCCTCTTTATAACCAAAAAAAGCATAATGTAAAGCAGGAAAAACTCTATAAATACCACCTAAATCTGAATATTCATTTATATACCATTCTTTATCAAAAAAATTAGATTTTTTTATTACACCAATTGAATATAATTTTACTAGTAATGATTTTAATTTACCCAAAACACTACCCCATATATTAATTAGCTTATTTTTACCATATGTATAACTATCATGTCAATACATAACCTTATTTTATATGCCTTTAAATTAAAATTTATTGACAATAGAAAATATTTAGTGATATAAGCATTTTTAGAGGTAATAATGCTTTTTAACTCCATTGAATTTTTAGTATTTTTTCCTATTGTTATATTAGTTTATTTCCTATTACCACATAGATTTAGGTATATCTGGCTTTTAATTGCAAGCTACTATTTTTATATGGCTTGGAACCCTGTATTTGTGCTCCTTATGTTTGCTTCCACGTTTATTTCTTATATTGGTGGTATATTTATTGATAAAATACCACTAAATAAAGTAACAAGTGAAGTTGGGGGGGGGCGTAAAGCTAAAAATACTAGAAAATATATAGCTGTCATTACAATATTATTTAATATTACACTACTATTTTTCTTTAAATATTTTTACTTTGCTGTAGATAATATAAATTTATTACTTTCAGCTCTTCATATTAAATTAATACAGCCACAATTCAATATTATACTGCCACTTGGTATATCATTTTATACTATGCAGATAATCGCTTATATAGTTGATGTATATAGAGGGACTAATGCAGAAAAAAACTTTATAAAATATGCATTATTTATTTCATTTTTTCCAAAACTTTTAGCAGGGCCAATAGAGCGAACTACCACATTTTTACCGCAGTTGCAGGAAAAGAAATTTTTTAATTATGATAACCTTAAAAATGGTTTACTACTAATGCTTTATGGCTATTTTTTAAAAATGGTAATTGGTGATAGAGCAGCAATACTCGTAAACTTTGTATTTGATAACTATGAAGCATATATGGGGCTTGAAATATTTATTGCTGTTACAATATATTCAATACAAATATATGCAGATTTCTTCGGTTACACCTGTATTGCTCTAGGTGCTGCCCAAACTATGGGATTTACGTTAATACAAAACTTTAACCACCCATTTTTTGCAACATCTGTTGGTGATTACTGGCGAAGGTGGCACAGGTCGCTTTCCATGTGGTTAAGAGATTATATATATTTTACTCTTGGTGGAAGCAGATGCTCAAAATTAAAAAAATATAGGAATATATTAGTAACCTTTTTTGTAAGTGGCTCTTGGCATGGTGCAAATTGGACTTTTATTGTATGGGGTATGATACATGGCATAAGTATTGTACTTGCTGATATTTTCAAACCAGTTTTTCAAAAAATAAATACAACTTTTAATATTAATACACAGTGCTTTAGTTACAGGCTTTTTCAAATCATCATGGCATTTCTAATTATAAATTATTCAAGGTTATTCTTTAGAGCTCCAGATATTGAAACAGCTCTTATAATGACAAAACAAATGTTTAGCCTGTGGAACCCATGGATATTTTTTGATAACTCTCTTTATAATATGGGGCTTGATAGAAAAGATTTCTGGGTATTATGTTTTTCTATAATCATATTATTTGTAGTATCTTTTATGCAGGAGCGTGGCGTAAAAATAAGAGAACAACTATCAAAACAAAACTTAATTTTTAGGTGGATTATATACTGGATAGCTATTTTTGGAATATTAACCTTTGGTATTTATGGACCAGAATATGATGCAACACAATTTATATATTTTGGCTTTTAGTGGTGGTATATGAAAAAAATTGTATTACTCATTATATTTATTATATTAACTACTGCTTTATTAATAAATTATGAAGACATATTTCGTAATAAAGACCATATTTATAACATCAAACAATACTATCATGAGAAAGCCAATATAGATGTTTTTTTTCTTGGAACAAGTAGAATATATTACTCTATGTCACCTATGGAAATATGGGACAAATATGGCATCACAAGCTATAACAGAGGTACGCCCGTACAAACTCTGCCTGTTACTTATGTATTTTTAAAAGAAATATTTCGCAACCATTCGCCAAAACTTGTTATTATAGATACAACTGCACTAAATTATTTAAAAAGAGATACTACTTATAGAACTAAAGTAGCTATATCTAATTTAGATGATTTTTTATTTAAACTCTATGCTGTTAAATATATATATGGGTTTGGTAGTGATTTTTTTAATAATTTGAATACCATTAATACATACCATTATAGATGGAAAGAACTAAATAAATATGATTTTACATATGAAACATATTGGAAAGGTAAATTTTCTGGTGCTTATATTAATGATTCTAAGTGGGATAAAATGCACTCAATTTATAAGCAAAAAATGTATCAAAATGATAATATTACTTCATCTCAACTTGATGCTGAAACTATTAAATACACAAATATGATTACACAATTAGCACAAGACCATAATACAAATCTGCTGTTTATTAAACCGCCAAACCCTACTAATGATAAAGAATTGGCTATGAATAAATCTTTTGGTGATTATCTTAAACAAAATAAAATCAACTTCATTGATTATAATACTATTTATAATGAAATAAATCTTGATTTTAATAATGACTTTAAAGATAATGCACATCACCTTAATTTATATGGTGCTCGCAAAGTTATGGACCACCTTATGCCATATATTATAGAGCATTATAATATCCCAAACCGTAAAAATGACCCTGCTTATGCTTCATGGAATGAAGATTATATTAAATATGCAAGAGCTATAAATAGAGAAGAGATTAGAGAATTAACATCTTTTGTAGAATGGAAAAAACAGGCTTTTTACGATAACTATACTGTTTTGCTTTCTGCCAATGGTGATGTTTTAAGAAAACTACCTGATACATTAAAAAATGATTTAAAATCTTTTGGGCTTAATAAATATAATACAGATAAAGCAAATATGCGTTATGCTGCTATAATTGATGATAATAAAGTATTTTTTGAAGAAATATCAAATAAATCTGTAACATATAAAGGTAGGATGAAAAATATTGTAAACCTGCTTATATCTTCTGATGGTAAAGCTACAATAAGTGTCAGCGGTAAACCGCGAAGTAAAAATAAGTATGGTTTAAATTTTGTAATATATGATAAAGTAAATAGAGAAATCGTGGATAGTATTTGGATTGACCCAAATAAACCAGATATAGTTAGAAGGTAATATTTTCTTTCATGTAAAATATTATTTCCCTTATTATATTTATACACATAAAACTGCCTTAAAATTTAAACTACACTTGATTTTTTAAAAAATTTAGTGTAGTTTCCTATAGGGATGTGTAAATATATGGAAAATGAACGCAATAATCTTGAAAATGCTAAACATGGCTCTTTTATAAAAAGGTCTAGATTTTATCAGCATTATAAATATAAAACTGCTCTTTATAACCTTGTGAAGCGTGATTTTATTGTTAAATATAGACGCTCCATTTTAGGTATATTCTGGAGTGTATTAAACCCACTGCTTATGATGATTGTTATAAGTGCAGTATTTTCTTATTTCTTTCGTTTTGAGATTGAAAACTACCCAGTTTACTATATTACAGGCTATATTCTTTTTACTATGTATGCAGCCTCTACAAGTGGCTCTATTAACTCTATTATAGGAGCAGCAGGCTTAATCAAAAAGATGTATATACCAAAATATCTTTTTCCTATTGAAAAATGTTTGTTTGAATTTATAAACACATCTGTTTCCATATTTGCTTTAATTGCAGTAATATTATGGTTTCAAATAACTCCGCATATTAGCTGGCTTTTAATACCTGTGCCTTTTATATTTGTTTTAATATTTTCTATAGGTTTATCATTTATACTTGCATCATTAAATGTATATTTTAGAGATATTGGCCATTTATACAGCGTATTTATAAAACTTTTTATATATGCAACACCTGTTTTTTACCCCGTGAGTATTCTTACACCTAAAATGATGGCTATAATGAAATTAAACCCATTATATCATTTTATTGATTATTTTAGGGTGATAATACTAAACGGCCAAATTCCTTCTTTAGAAGCACACTTAATATGTGCAGGTTTTGCTTTTGGCACATTTTTATTAGGTGCTTTAATATTTAAACTTTTAGAACGAAAATTTATACTCTATATTTAAGAAGTGGCTTATGGAAAAAAATATAATTGATGAAAACATCGCAATAAAAGTTGAAAATGTTTCTGTTAAATTTAACCTTGCCATGGCAAAATATGATGGCCTTAAAGAATATATAATATCACTTTTTAAAGGGCAGGTTTTATATCAAGAATTTCAAGCCTTAAAAGATGTATCATTCACTGTAAAAAAAGGTGAATCTTTAGGAATTGTTGGTTTTAATGGTTCTGGAAAAAGTACCCTTTTAAAAGTAATTGCAGGTATTTTGCGTCCTGATGAAGGCAGTGCAAAAGTCTATGGCACTATCGCCCCTTTAATTGAGCTTGGAGCAGGTTTTGATGCTAACTTAACAGCTAAAGAAAATATATTTTTCAACGGTGCACTGCGTGCTATACCACGAGATTATATAGAAGAAAAATACGATGAAATAGTTGATTTTGCAGAAATTCATGATTTTATAGATGTGCCTATTAAAAACTTTTCTTCAGGTATGCGTGCCCGCCTTGGCTTTGCAACTGCTATTATGTTTGACCCAGATGTATTAATAGCCGATGAAGTATTATCTACAGGTGACTATAGATTTAAAGCAAAATGCGAAGCAAAAATAGAGCAAATGCGTAAAAATGGTGCAACTATCCTTTTTGTATCACATAATGCTAAACAAGTTGAACAAGTTTGCACTAATGCTATATGGCTTGATAAAGGCAAAATAATAATGCAAGGCAAATCAAAAGAAGTATGCCTTGCATATGAAAAGCATGGTAAAAAATAATATAAGGGGAAAATTGATGTTTTCCCCGTTTTTATTTACTTCATTATAATATCTTTTCTATATTCATCTTCTAAATTAATATCTTGAAATGTCTGCATATTATTCATAATATGGCAGGCGTTTTCTATTATCTGCATAGCAATAGGGCAGCCGCTGCCTTCGCCAAGTCTCATATGTAAATTAAGCATAGGCTCTAACCCTAAAGCATTTACTGCCCTTAAATATGCCGGCTCTTCTGAATGGTGAGATGTAAACATAAAATCTTTTACTTCATTTTTTATGTTATATGCCATTAAAGCTGCTGAAATAGATATAAGCCCGTCTATTACTATTGGCAGTCTGTAATAAGCAGCTCCTAAGTATAAGCCTGTCATAGCTGCAATATCAAGCCCACCAACACATGATAATATTTCAAAAGGTTCTGCGTGGAAAAGGTTATATTTTGTAATAGCTTTTCTTATAACTTCACGTTTTTTTTCAAGCTGGTTATCTGTTAAGCCTGCCCCTCTGCCTACAAGTTTTTTGTTACTGCTTTTAACTAATGCCATAATGCAGGCTGCAGCAGTAGTGGTATTTGCCATACCAATTTCCCCGTTGCCTATAACATTATAGCCCTTATCTTTAGCATATTTTGCATACTCTATGCCTATTTTTATGGCTTTTATAACTACATCATAAGGAATAGCTTTTTCAATGGCAAAATTATTTGTGCCATTAATCATCAAATTACGGTTATCAATATTTTTATGATTAATGCCGCCTTTTATACCCATATCTATAAGTTTTAAATCAGTATTACAGCTTTTTGTAATAACATTTATACCTGTTCCCACATTATCTGCATAGCTGTTTATTAAGATTTTTGTAAAATACTGTGGAGTTGCTGCCACCCCTTCATCATATACCCCATTATCTGCACCAAAAAGGAAAAGTATACGTTTATCTGCACTGTTATTTATTTTGCCAGTAATACCTGCAAGTTTTATGCTTATATCTTCCAACGCACCTAAACTGCCCTTTGGTTTTAATAAATTATTCTGCCTCTCTATTGCTTTTTGAAGTGCTTCTTCATCTGCACCTTTTATATTTTCTATTATCTTTTGTAATTCTTCCATATTCTACCTTTCAAATGCCTGATAAAGCCATTGTAGTATCTGTTACAATAACACATCCGTTTTTTAATAACTCTATACCTTTTTCTACTGCATTATGGTTAAATTTCAGATTATTTTTATATTCAAAATCAGCAGTAGTATGTATTACCCTTTTTAGTACTAAAAGTTCTTTATCACTTAAATCTATCTGCCCTAATTCTTCAGTTATTATTCTAAAGCTTTCCTTTTCAATATCCATAGGTTTTATAATTTCGCCCATATGCTCCCCTTTTACATCTCTATGCCCTTTCGTGCATTTATACCTTTATCCATAGGGTGTTTTATCTTTTTCATCTCAGTAATATAATCTGCAATCTCCATTAACTCTTCACTTGGGTTTCTGCCAGTTAATACTACTTCTAAATTTTTTGGCTTGTTATTTAAAAAGTCCATAACCATATCTTTATCAATATGGCCCCCAACGTATGCTCCCACAAGTTCATCTAAAACAAGCAGCGTTTTATCGCCATCGCCTTCTACTAAAGATGTTACTTCCTTAAAAAGTTTATTATGTTCTTCTTTTAATAATGCAAGTTCTTCTTCATTCATTTCCCATGTAAAGCCTTTTGGTTTTGTAATGCGGTATGAATTTATGCCTAGTTGCTCTAAGCTTTTTAATTCACCACTTGGTGATGTTTTTAAAAACTGGCAAAATATCACCTTAAACCCAGAACCAAATGCACGGACCGCTTGCCCCACACAAGCCGTTGTTTTACCTTTATTTTCACCGCAGTAGATATGTATAAGCCCTTTATCTTTTGCCATAGTATTATACCCCCTTTTCAAGTATCTCATATATTTTTTTCATATTTATGTTTTCCTGCATAAGCCTGCTGCTATTAAACTTTTTCCAGCATTAGATGCTGTGCCCTGCACCATTATACTTTTAGCCATTTAATATTTCCTTTAAAGCATTGATTAATTTTTCATTTTCATCATGTTTTTTTACAGCCACACGAAAATAGCCTTTTGATAAGCCTTTATAATTGCTGCAATCTCTTATTAATATATGTTTTTCTAATAGCTTTTCTTTTAAATTATATTCATCACAGTAAAAAAATATATAATTTGCCTTAGAGCCGTATATTAAAAACCCAAAATCTTTTAAATTATATAATAAATACTCTTTTTCTTTTTCAATATAGGAAATAGAATTTTCTAAAAATGTGCTGTCTTTTAAAGCAGCTATCCCGCACATATAAGCAGGCATAGAAACATTCCAAGGGGGCAGAAAGTCCCCTAATATTTCAATATTTTTTTTACTACTTATGCAGTATCCAAGCCTAAGCCCTGCAAAAGCATATGTTTTTGTAAAAGCTTTTATAAGTATAAGGTTATCATATTTTTTAATAAATGATACATATGATGTGCCATTATAAGTTAAATCAATAAAACATTCATCAAGCACTACAAAACTATTACATTTCTTTGCTTTTTCTAATATACCACATACTATTTTTTCATCCATTACATTTCCCACAGGGTTATCTGGGTTTGTAAGGTATATTATGCTGTCTTTTTTTACATAATCTATAATATCTTTTTGAATTTTAAATTGATTTTCTATTTTTAAATAATAGTAGTCTATATTTTTATTATGAAGTGATTTTTCATATTCGCTAAATGCTGGGGCAGTAATAAGGGCATTTTCTTTATTAAAAGCTTGAGGTATAAAATATATGATTTCACTTGCCCCATTAGAAAGTATTATATTTTCAATTGCTACATTTTCTTTTTCTGCTAATTTTTGCCGTAATAGTTTATAATCATGGGGCGGGTAAGCAAAACTTTTAGCATATGATGATATAAAAGCATTACTAACTTCAATAGGTGCAATAAGTGGGTTTAAACTGCTGGAAAAATCAACAGGATATACACCATATTTTTCATAATGGGAGTATATATCGCCCCCATGAGAATATTCTTTCATATTATAGCTCATAATAAACTATTGAGATAATAGCAAATTTCGCAAGTATTAATAAAATAAGAGCTAAAACAGAAACAATAGTCATAAGCATACATACTTTTGGTATATCTTCCATATTTGGCTGTTTATTATCATCACCAATATATTTTTTATCTACCATTTCACCAAAATATGAAGCAGGGCCACCAAGCTGAATATCTAACGCACCAGCTGCTGCTGATTCTGGATAACCGCTATTTGGGCTTGAGTGGTTCCACCTGTCCCTAAGTAATATTTTGTATGCGTTTTTATAATTAAAGCCAGATAAAAATGCAGCTGCCACATATAAAAACCCAGTAATTCGTGCAGGGATAATATTTAATACATCATCAAGCCTTGCAGCTACTTTTCCAAAGTATTCATATTTTTTATTTTTATAGCCTATCATAGAATCAAGAGTATTTACGGCTTTATAAAGCATTCCAAGGCTTGCTCCACCTATTATCATAAAAAATAAAGGTGCTACAACGCCGTCATTTGTGTTTTCTGAAACTGATTCTACAGTTGCTTTTATTACATCTTTTTCGTGCATATTTTCAGTATCTCTGCCAACTATATGGCTAAGTTTTTCTTTTGCCTGTTCAATATTGCCAGTATACAGCTCACCATAAACTTTCATGGCAGCTTCTTTTAATGAGCCAAGAGCAAGTATTTGATAGCACATAAATATTTCCACCACAATACCAAGCACCATATTTATGCTGTAAAATATGCTTAAAATTATATAAGGCACTAAAAAGGATACAACAACTACAAAAATAGTTAATATTACCCCTGCAATAGTTTCAGCGACTGCTCCCCTTCTAAATATCTTCCTTAAAAATATTTCACCATATTTTATGAGTTTTCCAATATATACAACAGGATGTGGAATATTTTTTGGGTCTTTAAATATTAAATCCAGTACAAAAGCAACAATAAGCATAAATCCTATTTTCATAATACTGCCTCAAGTTTATAGTTTTTCTAATATAATAAGTTCTTTTCTATGTTCATCATAATGGGCTTTAAACCCCTGCCCGTTATCTACATGATAATGGTATATATCATCACTTTCTCTGCACATCATGGAAAATATTGCCATAATCACTCCACCATGGCAAATAAGGGCAGATGTTTCATAATTATTTTTATTCATATGGTTAATTAATTCAAAAAACCCTTTTAATACGCGTTTTCCAAACTCTATACCGCTTTCACCTTTAGGGATTTTTTCTTTTCCTTTTGAGCTGCGGAAATTTTTATATGCCTGCATGTCCATTAATTCATCATGGGTTTTGCCTTCAAATATACCAAAGTTCATTTCAGCCATATTTTTTATAATTTCAAGATGTTCATCTGGGAAAATAATATGAGCTGTTTCTATACATCTTTTCATAGGGCTTGAATATACTACTTCTTTTTCCACATGGTTACTTCTTTCATGCCATAAATCATAAATTTCCTGCCTGCCAGCACTTGTTAGTGGCAAATCAGTAGAGCCTACAAACCTGCCTTTAATATTATATTTAGTTTTTCCATGGCGAATAAAGTAAATTGTTTTCATAATATATTATCACCCCTTTAAAATTGTTGGTATGCCGTAATATATGCGTATTACTTTACAGGCTTTTTCACTTACTTCTGAAACTATTCTCCCAACCATATCTCTATACTCTCTTTCAAACCTATCAAGTGGGATAATACCTGAGCCTATTTCATCACATATTATAATTTCTATATTTGATGATGTTATTTTTTCTGTTATATAATTATAATTATCGCCTGTTAAAAGCCCCTGCTTTATATATCTTTTTATAAGCAAGTGCAGATTATATATGCCCTTTTTACTACATGCTTCATCAATATTGCAATCTGCCCCATTTTGCATATCTTCTACTGAAATATTATATGTTTTAAGAGCATAAGCAAGTTTATTATGATATGCTCCACCAATTATTAAAATCATATAAAGCCGCCAAACATACTAAAATATAAAAGCAGGCAGACTTCATATATACATATGCTAAAGCCTGCTAAATCACCACTTAAGCCACCAAAAACTTTTATAAAATACTTATTTAGTATAATAGATATAGATGTTAAAATCAATAAAATGATTATTAATGATTTTAAACCCACTATAAAATAAAGCAAAATAAATGCAAAAATAGTTACAAGATAAGCATATATTAGTAACGCTTTCTTATTTTCTGCACGAGAAAAAGTGTATAAAAGCCCGCTTTCTGTTGCACTTTTTGTATAAACTATTAAGTATAATACAAATATTCTGCTTAAAGTGAATATAAATATTAATTTATACATTTCTACTGATTTATACATATTTTCAAATGCTGCAAACATAATCATAAAATATGTAATAGTATAAATAACAGCAAAAGCACCAGAATTACTGTCTTTTAAAACCTGCTGGCGTTTTTCCTTATCTCCATGGCAAAATATTGCATCTATTGTATCAGCATAGCCATCAAAATGAATACCCCCTGTAAAAAATACTATTAGGGCAGTGGAAAGTGCTGCATAAAGTATTGATGATATTTGAAAATGCTCTGCTACTATATATATTCCGTATTCTGCAAGCCCTAAAAGTATCCCTAAAAACACAAGCATATAAAATATATACTTCATATCCTTTTCCTGCCACGCAGTATTTGGCACAGGGATTATAGAATACATGGATACACATATGAAAAAACTTCTTATAATACTCATAAATTACCCTTATGGATTATCATATTACCATAGACCATTTCAATAACACTATCTGCCCTTTCTGCAATATAACTTACACCATTATTTAATGTTTTTATATATTCTTGAACTTCTTTGCTGTAATACAGACCGTCATAACTTATATCATTTGTTACTATAACCAAGTTTTTTGCATTTTTTATTAAATAATCTATATCTTTATAAAACCCATTTATACTGCCCCCATTAAATAAATGGTTAGCACATAAATTTCCAAGGCATTCTAAAAGCACCACACTAAAGCATGATAAATCTATACTTTCAAAATCTTTCTCAATTTCTAATGTTTTAAAATTTTTATCCTTTCGCATAGCTTTGTGTTTTTCTATGCGTTTTTTTGATTCTTCGCTTTTATTTTCCATAGTGGCAATATATAGTTTTTCACCATTAAAGCTGCCTGCTATACTTTCTGCCCTTTTTGATTTATGGCTTTTAACACCACCTGATATTAAATATATCATATATTATCCACTTTATAATTTAATGCTTTTTCAATAAACCGTTTTGCTATATTTATATTTCCAAGATAATATAAATGAGGGTATCCTGCATATAGATTATCTTCTAACTTTGCTCCAACCCAGTTTTTAGTGCTGCTAGGCTTTTGCATAAAGCAGTCATTACTTTCATTATCCATTTTGGAATAGTGAAACTCATGGGTGAACTTACCCAAAAATTTTGTACTAAACCATTTCAAATAATTCTCTTTCCTGTAAAGGTGTAAGTCCATTGCTTTTAATTCTATGATTATTATAGAAATCTAAATATTTTTCAAGTTCATATTTAAACTGTTCTATATTTTTAAATTTATTTATATAAACAAATTCACATTTTAAAGTTGCAAAGAAACTTTCTATAACTGCATTGTCGTAACAAAGAATATGACTACAATTTACTCACTTAATTATAACTATTAAATATAAATTGACTAACATGTATTTTTTTGATAATATTTATCATCTACTGGAGGAATAATGGTTAAAAAAATCCTGAAAATAATATCATATACACTTGTAGGTATAATTGCATTTGCTCTTATTTTAAGTTTTGTATTATGGGCAGTGATACCAGTTTATAATTTTCCAGAAGAACAAAAATTTAGTGGAGATAAATTTTATAATCCATATAAAGATTATGACAACGCCCATTATTATAGAGCAAATTTTCATGGTCATTCAAGGCTTACAGGTGGGCTTACAAACGGTAAAGATAACTCTTTAGAAGATGTATTTAAAGCATACCATGATTTAAAATATGGGTATGCTACCGTTTCTAACTATCACCATATTACACCTAAATCTTTCTATGGTTTTCCATTAATCCCTGCCCAAGAATATGGTGTAAACATATTTAAAACTCACCTTTTATTAGTAGGCTCTACAAGAAAAGAATACTATGACCAGCCTTTACTTCAAGATGCTAATACTATTCAGTTTCGTATAAACATGGTAAAACCACACACAAAAATAGTAACACTTGCTCACCCTGCTTTCTTAAACGGTATTGAAGTGGAGCATATGAAAAAATTAACAGGCTATGACTTAATGGAAGTAGTAAATACTTTTGCCCACTCTGTATCTCACTGGGATACAGCATTAACTAGTGGCAGACCTGCATTTTTACTGGCAAGTGATGATACTCATAATGTATTTATAAATACAGATATTGGTAGAAATATTACTATGATACCACTTGAACCAAGTAAATATGAACTCTTATATGATACTTTAAAGCAAGGCTCAGTTTATGGCATAACTGTTCCTCATGCAATAGCTATGCTTAATAGAGATGAAAAATTAAAAGTATTAGAAAGCCACCCGCAGCTTTTATCTTTACAGGTTGATGATGAGGGGCTTATTAATATTAAATTAAATAGAAAAGTTGATAAAATAACATTTACATCAGATAATGGCAAAGAAAAAGCAAGTTTTGAAAATATTGATAATGCAAGCTATAAATTTAATGCTGATGAAAGCTACCTGCGAGCTACTGCTTATTTTGATAACGGCTCAATTGCTTATTTTAACCCAGTGATTAGAACTAGTGACGGCTTAAAACCTAATATGCCAGAAATTCATATTAATTACCCATTAACTATTATAAAATACCTTTTCTCTATAATTCTTGCTGCCTGCATTATTTATGGGCTTTGGTATATGACTATGAAAAGGAAAAGAAAATAGCTTATAATATTAGGTAAGTTCAATCTTCTAATATACAAGTTAGTAAAATTTACAGACTCTTCGGCTTTGTTAGAAGCTTGCCTACGAGTAAAAAGATGATAATATCCTACCACTACCATTTATATTATTTCTGTGATTTTATCTAGGATATAATTGATATTTTTTTTATCATAAATCATTTCAAAGTGTTGTATCCAGATAATATAGTCTTTTATTCTTTTGCTTGTATTTATTGATATATCAAAAAAGTTTTGTTGTTTTATCGCTAACAGCTGATGCATAAGTTCGTTTTCTATTTTTATATTTTCTACTATAAACCCTATTATATATTTTACTATACTTACTACTGCCCTTTCTAAATATCTTTCACTTCTATTTAAGTGATATACTGTATAGGCTATTATATTATTATCACATTCTATTAATGAGTCCATTTTAAAGCTTATTATAAAATGTGTTAAAAATTTATAATAATATTCTAAATATCTATTATAACTGCTAAAATTATCTTTTATTTCTTTTTCGCATATACTGTAATATATATTTTCATAAAGCTGCACTATATAGTAAAACAGTTTAATATATTTACGTAATTTTGAAAAATCAAATTCATAGTCTATATGCATATCATCATATGTTTTAAATTTAAACTGCTTAGGGGTCTTATTGATATTCGTTATTACTTTATTATAATACACCAGCTGTTCTATCAGGGGCATACTTTCTGTATTATTTAGAAAGGAATAATCTCCTTCCGGGTAGATTTTTTGCAGCTTTCTTACAAGCTCCTGTGATATTTCAAGAGCTCTTTTATACATTATATTCATTATATTAGATGGGCTGCCGCTAAGGATTTTTTCATGCTCTACTTCTGACATAAAAAGCTGAAGCAGTGATTCCATTATTTCATATTCTATTTTATAATTCTTCTTATTACTTAATATATACAGTATATTTTCGGGAAGCATATAATAAGTATATACATCATTGATATACTTATTTAAGTAGGGATATTGTAATAAGGTATTGGCCAGCTGTCTATGTTTATATCCCATTTTGTTACTCCATTTATAAATTTAAAGGTATATGCAGGAAAAGAATAAGATGTAGATACATTATATAAATGCTATAACTTGTGATATGTATAGTTTTTATTTGTAGTGGTAGAGAATATGAGTTTTAGTCATTTAAATTTCTTTTTTTATACATACTTATTACTTTATCCCTGCACATACCATTTTTAGTCTTTTTATATTACTTTTATCAGATTACATAATTAATGATACAATTATCTTTCATACTCTTCCCACTGGCAGAGTTTTACTCTCTTATTATCTAATGTTATTATAAATACTGGTGTTTTATTTAAATTGCAGTATTTTTTTATTTCAGCTATATCTGATAAAAAATAAAGTGTTGCATAAGCGTCTGCCTGTTCGGTTGTATCCGCTATTACACTTACTGATTTATAATTATTGCATGGTTCAAAACTTACTCCGCTGAATATATGGGTTATCCTTTTATTATCTGATGTTATAAAATATCTTTCATAGTTCCCGCTTGTGGCTACAGCTTTATTACTTAGTTTAAGTATTTCTGCAGCACTGCCTTTTTTATCAGGGTCTTCTATAGAGATAGTATAAGGTAATTTACCATATTTCATACCATGGGTATATAAATCACCTCCTGCACTTACTATAAAGTTTTTAAAACCTTCTTCTTTCATATACTCTACTGTCTTATCTACTATATAGCCTTTTGAATTGGCACTTACATCTATATAAGTATCTGCATATTTAATTATAAAACCGTCTTCTAGTTTAATATTTTCAAAACCGGCTGCTTTTTTAGCTTTGTCTAATGCTTCCTGTGATGGCATACTTAATGGCTTATCTGGAAAGCCATATTCTCTTGATACTGTAATAGATGTAGGGTCATATATACCATTACTCATTTTATAATATTTGCTCGCATATTGATATAACTCTATAAATTCATCTGATACTGATACTTTACTGCCTGCACGGCTTTCTCCTATTTTTATCTGGTCATTATTTATCTTATTTGTCAGCTCCTTGATAAATGTTACTATTTTATAATATTCTTCTTCCTTACCTGCTTCTATTGCTACATGAACTATTGTACCCATTTCAAAAAAATACTTATTGACAAGCTCTTCTTCATTCGATTTACAGCCTGAAAAAGTTAAAAAAACAAATATTATAAATAAGTTTGTAATATATTTCAATTGATACCTCTTCTATAATAGGTAGTAATAGTCCACAACAACCAATGTCATTCAAAATGACATATGTTTTTTATACCAATAACCACACACAGCAGATACAGTATATTTTACTGCACCTGCTGTGATAATATTAATTATTCGCCATTATGATATACTACAAAGTCAAATGCATCTAAACCAAGATATCCTGTACCAGTTTTATCTGGTGCTTGGTTTCGCCACATATAGTTGCCTTTATCTGCTATATAGCCTATACCGTTTGTTGTAATATCATTCCTGCCAGTGATGTTATTGTTTGTTATATCGCCAAATACTTTTGTTCCTAAATCTGTTCCTGCTGCAATTGCATCTTTATCATATAATGCATATAATGATGTAACATAGTGCCTTTGGGTAACCAAGTTTTCACTGTCAACACCTTCACCTACTATTTTATTATCATTAAAAAGTTTTACTGCATTTTTCCAAATATTTTCAGCAGTTGCACCATGTGATAATGGCATATATACTCCATACCTTGTTAGATACTGTAATATTTCTGTATTGTTTTTCCTTGCACGCCATACTGGTGTTGCATTTACTGTGTAATACCTGTAAAGGCCTATACCATAGTTATACTGGTTACTAATTGATGGATCACTATTACCTGGATTTGTAAAAGCATTAAAATCGGTTCCAAAAGAAGTATCTCCATTAGTAAACCTTCCTTTTATATTGTTATACCAGTATTCAAGCACATATCCCGGTAATACTGGGTGTGATGCTGTAATATCTCCAAGAGTTTCATCTGGAAATCTTTCTATTTCATACAGCATAGAGCTTGATAAAAGCTGTGGCTGAAAACCACTAGTCCCATAATCTTTTGTATTTGGGAAGTTACTCATTCTAGCTTCCATTACAAATGGTGTTGCAAAAAACTTGTGTCTTCCATCTGCTGACGGTAAATCGGCTGTGCCTCTATTTTTTCTAAAAAAGAAATCTGGCATAGTATCCTTAAATTCATCATTAACGCAGGCTGCTTCACTATCTGGACAGCTTGATTTAGTTTTGCGGACATCATAATCTACAAAAGTAAAAACACCTTTTTTGTTTGCAAAAAATGTTGTGTTCCTGCCGTTAGGGCTGTATTTAAAGCCTGCACTGTTTCTTATACCGGCACCAAACACTTTGGATATTGAACCATGTTTCACTTCTGCAGCTGTAAGACCATGTTTTTTCATTACTAAATCACTGTATTTCCTTTTACTTTGGTCATAAAGGCCGTAAAAATAATGTGGAAAATATATATATGAATATTTTGAACCTGCATTCATATTCACAAATAAAAATGCATTCGTCCTATACGGTCTGTAAGGAAGAGTGGTAATATTCATTGTGTTATCATCGTTATAGCTTACTGTCTCCCGTGCTTCGTTATAAGGGTTATATGGAAGAACTGCAAAGTTTGGCATTACTTTTTCTCCAGCTAACCTTGTAGCCGCACCATCTATGTCCATCTCACCATATACAAACTTAAATAAATTTGCTTTTTCTGCCGCTTCAAATGTATCTATATATGATACAGGGTCTGCCTCTACAAATGATAGAAAATCATCATCTTCTGCATTTGTGCTAGGGTTATAAGATACTCCAAGTGCTGGGATATCTGTCCAGTAATACATTTTCCCTGTTTCTAATGAATATCCGTGAGTTGGCCCCAAAAGATGAGTGATTTTTATGTTGCCTTCTGCATTTGGGTCATTTGTTATGCTGTCTTTATTAACATAAAAATGATGTAGTCTTTCTTTTACCTGACCATCTTCATAATATCTTATGGTAAATACTATACTGCCGTCGTTTAAAAGCATAGTAGGAAGAAGTGCATGGTTCATATTTGCAAATGCAAAGCCTACTGCATAAAGCTCTTCTGCTGAATGGTCATGCTCGGTACATTCAAAAGTAACTAATTTAGGCTGAACTGTCTCCCCTCGTTTGATTCTATAATAGTTTTCAGAATCTACATCTAAATCTACTATATAACCTTTGCCGTTAGGGCCTGTATAATATATTTCTGTATCTGTTGCCACTGCTGTTAGACCGGCACCTAATATCCTTTGAAGACCGGGTACTTTTACTGCTCCTATCTTGCCTTTACTTTCTGCCTGATATGTGCAGCCTTTATTATGGTTAAATACATTATTTTCAAACTCTGATTTTTCGTTGCAAAAGGTTTCGTTATAGTTGGCATTGCCTATAATATAATATTCCTTATCTGTTTCATTTAATGATATGGTTGTATCTAAATCTGATGTTAAGGCAATAGTGTTAACAAACCTGCCGTCTACACCGTTATTCGTTACAACTCGGCCAGCATGCATTTTATATAAATCTGCTGGGTTATCGCTTATATCTATACCAGAGTAACCAAACCAGCTGTTATTGGCTTTAATGTGATACTGGTAATCGTTTACTAACTCTGCTGTTGTAAAGTTAGTTACTGCTCCTATGGTATACATTTTTTTGTCATCAGTAATAATTACTGGGTAGTTATTATGACGAAGAAGTGCTACACGGAGCCTGTTATAATTGATAACTTTATCATTTCTAAATGCCGGCAGAGCTATAGGCGGCCCATAAGATGCTACAAAGGCTGCCTTACTGTTTATACCATTTGCTTCATCTACAGTATCACCGTTAGCAAGCCATGCTGTTATTCTATTATTATCCTTAGTAATATTATCTGCCCAGTTGTTCTTTGAATTAGTAGAACTTACATGCTCTGCACCGCCGGGAGCTTTTACTGCCGCTTCATACATTGCTGAGCCTATCTTTGTCTGTAAGTCAAGCATGCCTCTATATGCTGTAAAGCCTGCCTGAAACAGACCATCTTTTCTGTGGAAAAGAACTGTTGATGGCGATGTTGCTACTGTTATTATATTATGCCTGTCTGCTGTATTTAATACCACATTAGCTGAGTATGCCTCGCCTATATTGGCTGGCCGGCTGGCTGATGTAGTAGCATCTGAATCATTATCACCAGTTATATTCTGGTCAGTTGATGCTGAAGTTATTGCATCTATACTTATTGTTTGAGTAACATATTCGCCATTGCCATCTTTAAACTTTACTACCACTACTCCGTCTGGGTCAAAGTCAGCTTCTGTGCCATTTTTTTGAAGCTCTACATTAACTGGCTCACATTCATAACTGCCTGTATCTGGGTTAGCTTTAAGAGCACTTACTGCTGTTAAACCACCTGTGCTTTGAAAACTTACACCGCTGCCATCTTCTGCTGACCATTCACATGTGCCGCCCTCTAGTTTGCTGTAATCATCTACTATAAGGTCTGCACTTAATGAATATTGTAAATGTGCTTCCTGCATTTTCTGTGGTGTGCTGGTATCACCATTATCTAATACATTTACACTTTCTTTATATACAAAGCCAATTGTTGGCATAACTCCTTCTGTGCCCCAGTATGCTCCCGCCTCTATATCTTCTGGAGATATATGATACCTGTTTTCACAGGAAATAACAAATGGTATCAATATCATAGTGGCAAGAAGTATCTTTAACGACTTTCTCATCATATATTTACTCCATACATAATACAAATATTATTAAAACTATAATAAAATGTTTTTTATACACTGTGTCATTATTGAACACATCCACCTTTGTCATTCAAAATGGTATATGTTTTTTATCCATATCCAGCACTCTTAATGACACAATGTATATCACATTACCTTTTTATTTACTCCTTAAACCTGTAACCTAAACGGATACCTGCTGTAAAACCACTTGATAAGTCTGTATGTATCGCCTGCTCGTCTCGGCTTAATGGTAATACATAGTTATATTCAAGGTTGATACCAAAAAGAAAATCTTTATATACATAGTTAAAGCCTGTAACTGCTGATACTCCCATATGGTTTTTGATTAAATTGCAGTTGCTTGTTTGTGATTCTATTACATTCTGCACTGATAATGTATAGCTTGGGCCTACACCTATATATGGCTGGATACCGCTGTCCTGCAATGATATATTTCTTTGTAAAAGGAAATATGGCTTAACTGCAAAGCCTATGCTTTCTGCCTCTGTTAATGACTGACCTTTATCTGTTACTGTGTGGTTATTGCCATATAAGTAACTGCCATCAAGTGAGAACATAAATGCAAACCATTTATTGATTTGGATATTCCAGTCAAAGCCACCGCCATAGCCAAATGGAGCTACATCCATTGCATTAATATCGCCCGGAAGTTTCGCAAAACCACGAAATGCTATATACATTGGGTATTCTTCTTCGATGCTTACCGGCTTGTTCCTTGCTTCTTCCATACGGCGTCTTTCTTCTTCTAATCTTCTCCTTTCTTCTGCAAGGCGTCTCTCTTCGGCTGCTTTCTCTTTATCAAGTCTTGCACGCTCTTCCGCTAGTCTCCTCTCTTCTGCAAGCCTTTTCCTTTCTGCATCAAGTGCTGCCGCTTCTCTTGCCCGCCTTGCTTTCTCTACTCCCTTTCTATCGATAAAAAGGATCTTATTACCCGGATATATAAGATTTACATTTTTAATATATGGGTTGATTTTATGCAGTTCCTGATATGTTGTGCCATACATATCAGCTATGCCTTTTAGGTAGTCGCCTTTTTTGATTGTATACCATACTGCTTCTTCGCCTTCCTGCAGCTGCATGCCGCCTGGAAGCTGACCATTTTGCTGGGCTAAAATTAAGCCCGGATAAAAACTTATTAAACATACTACTATTAATAAAATATTTTTCTTTAATCTTTTTGTCATTCTTAATTCTCCATTATAAAAATTCCCCCCCCCAATCACTGAGACTTAGTCACAATTTCAGGGGAGGGTCCACTTAGTTAGTGCTCATTGGTTAGTTAATTTATTTAGTTACTATTAAAAACCACTGCGTACATTATAAGCACGAACACATGTGCCATATGTGTACCACTGACCATAATATCCCTTAGTTGTATCCTTTACTTTTAATAATAAAGGCATATTCCCTTCTATTCTGTTTGGATCTGTTTTATTAAAATAGAAGGCTATACCATTACCTAAACTTGTAGCACCTTCACTATTTATCTGAACTGTATAGTTAATAGTTTTGATATATGTACCATCTACAGATAGACCAGCACCCCCTAAAGATTGTGCACCATGACTGTTTGCTGTAATCTCTGCAAATGCTCCAGAATCTTTTGATACTTTTGCGCTTGTATTTATTTGATAAGCCTGCCAGAGATATATCAATTTACCATTATATCCCCCACGAGGATCACCCCAGTCACCATTAGGTTGTTGTATTCTTGCACCAGATTCATACGGAGTCACACGTATAATCTCACCACTAGTTGAACACCATGTAATTGATGGACCAAACATCTGATACCCACCATCAGCTACATCTAAGCCCCATATCTCTACTGGTGCAGATAATGGGCCACCTGATATTTGAAGACCTATACCATTAGCATTATCAAATGGATTAAATGACACTTTACCGATAAATCCATATTGATTTACTTCATTTGTAAAATCAAGTACATTTGTTTGACCTGTATGAAATGGATTATTAACATTAGAGCTTGATTTACCATAATTATTTGTATTCAGCTGGTGTATCCATTTATATGTTGCACCTTCAATATTTGTAAGTTCTTTTATATCAATAATGTTTTGAATATTTTCTCCTTGACCATTACCGCTGTTACGAACAGTAGCTTTATAGCCTATATTTCTTTTAACTCTTAGGTCTACATAAACATTATTGTTTTTACCCCAAACTATTTCATCACTATTTTCTGTATCATAAACTTTTAAAAACACTCTAAATGTTTTTTGAGCCTGTTCACCTGTTTTATTTGCTCTTTTTTCATCAGGCCAGTTTAAGATAATTGCAGCTTCACCATTATTATAATGTTCTTTACCACTACTATCTATTCCACCTTCTGCTGTCCAAACAAAACGATATTTATTTGGGTTATCAAGCTCCATTTTTTTGCCTTCTGTATCTTTTGCAAAGCCAGTACATATATGACGAATAGTATTAATCTTATCATCTGGAGTATAACATCTTGCTTCTATTGAACCAAATGTTTGCTTAACATTAACAGTAAAAGTTTTCTGCTGTGCTCTCATATCACCAACCACATTGCTTGCTGTAATAGTAAGATTAGCTTTTTTACCATCTCCCGCTTCTGTCCATGTTTTAGTGGCTTGTTGAGTTGTAAAGTTTGTATTATCAATTGTCCATTGATATTTAATATCTTTAAGCCACTTTCTAGCATCTTGACCGTTATATAGAATAGTGTTATCAAATGTAGCAGCAGTATCTACTACTATATTTTCTTTTGGTAAAACAATTTCTACAACTGGTGGATTTACTATAACACTAGTAGATACTGTTTTTTTAATATTAGTGTTTTTAATAGATACATCTACAGTTATAGGATATGATTGACCAAATTTCTCTAACTCTATATTTTTCAACTCTGGGCTGTTAGTGCCTATAACTTGACCATCTTTTTTCCATTGATATACTATTTCGCCAGTAGTAGATGATACACCATCTATTTTAAAATCCCATATTAATGGGTTATCTTTATGCTGAGTTTTCTTAATAGCATTTGGACCAGTTGGCACATCTAAATTCTCATTAATATCTAAAAGTAATGTAACAGGTTTTACAAAACCATCTGCAAATACACCATCTTTAGACTTAACTTCTAATTTAACTTCATATTCACCATTTGCTTTATAAGTATGAGTTATAGTACGTTCGCCTTCTGTTCTTGTTTTGTCACCAAAATCCCAAACGTATGTTAAATCACCTGCTGGAGTGTATTCAGGCCATATTACTGAAAATGTTCTTTCAAACTTATTATTGCTTGCAGGAGTTTGACTTATTTGAACAGTAGGTGCGTCAATAGTAATTGTATAAGAAGAAGCACCTTCTTCTTGGTAACCATCACCTGTATATTTCACTTTTACCTGCACCTTATAAGGTGAACTATCTATATTTCTATATTTTTTATATGTATAAGTTTTTGAATGATAGCCTTCTTGTGCTTCTTCTAATGGTGTCCATTCACCATCTGTTTCGCCAAAATGCCACTGGTATTCAAGTTTGCCTGTAGGCTTAGCACCATCTTGTCCTTTAAGAGTTGTATTGATAGAACAAGCCCAAGTTAAACGGTCTGAACCTGCACTCAAATTACATTTAAGTGGAGCTACATTTAATATTTTAGATATAGATACTTCTTCTTTATCTGTAATTGTTCCTTCTATATTTTCAGATTCGCCTGTAACTGTGATAGTCTTTTTATTTTCGCCTTCACCTTCTTCATAGAAACATGTTTTTGGCTCTGTACCACTAGTAACTGTTATTTCTCCATTATCACCACAATCCCATTCAAAATCCATTGGGATATCTACTTTTTCGCCATCAAGAGTGATTTCTGGATAACACGTTACAGATAAACCTTGTGAAGAACAAACAAGATTAACTTCTGGCTTTGGAATAGTTATAGTTACATCTGCACTGCTTGTTAACTCACCAGTTCTTCCAGTAACTCTTGCGTTATAAGTTTTACCATATATATCATAAGTGTGATTAAAAACATTTTTTTCAGAAGAAATGCCAGCAATTGTAGTATCATACTGCCATTCATATGTAACACTTTCTGAAGGAACACCTGAAAATGTCAAAGGTGTGTAAAATGAATACTGTAATGGATTATCTTGATTTTTTTCAGCATAAAGATAAGAATTAGATGCCTCCTTAGTCACCTCTTCTATTATAACTGATGTAGTAAAAGTACGATTAAAAGCTGTACCATCTAATGATGTGCCAGTTATTTCAACTGAAACAGGATATGTGCCAGCTTCTGCATAAGTATGCTCCGGTGCTCTTTCTCCCGATACTGGTGTATTATCACCGAATGACCACTTATACACTGCATTTTCAGGTATAACAAGGTCATCACCCCTAACAGAAAACTTAACTGTATAATCAGTAACAGTAGCTTCTATTTGGTCAGACTGAGAAATACCACCTGAATTACCACCGCCAGAAGAGTCTACCCCCCCCCGTCCTGCACTGCGTCGCAACTAAGTAATATCATAGGTATTGCTAACAGTGTCATTACTAAGTTAATAAACCTTCTCATAACAATTCTCCTATTATAGATTTTGCTTATTATACTACCACATCTTTTTTTATATAGCAAGTTTTTTTTTGATAAAATATATAACTTTTTTAAAAGATTGTTAAGACCGCTTTTTTATCACACTTTTACAGCATTTTTGGATATTTGATACTATATTTTACAATTGTTAAATTTTTATATTATTCTTACATTTGTCAAACATATCACTGTCATTATGAATTTGTTCCAGACAAAGTATTAATAGCTCCCAATAACCACTGTCATTCAAAATGACATATGTTTTAAAAATAAACTCTCCAAAAAAGCCCTAAATCGTGCTTCTGCCTGTCCCAGTAGTTTTTATATTTATAGTTTATTTCTATGGAATTATTTTGTGTTACAGGTATGGCGTATAATGCTTCTGCTCCAAACTCAGCTCCAAGATTTTCAAGCACATAATATCTGTAATAACCTTCTGCTAATAATTTGCCACCTTTAAAACTATACATTAAGCCTAGATTTCCACCAAATCCAAGCCCTGTATAGTATGGGTTATAACCTTTTGCAAAAGCTAAGTCCACATCTGCTGTTAAATAACTTGTAAACCCACCAGCACCTAAAGTGATACCAACACCTCCTCTTAAATATGGCGTAAAATATTTACTGCCACTTCTAAACTCTTTTTCTTCCCCTGCTATTTCAAATTTCCATGATACATTTTTTAAAACATGGCTAAGGGGAGTATATGCTCCAAATTTTATTAAAGAGGCTTCTGGGATATTTACATAACCTGTGTTTGTGTTCCACCTAACATTAATATCTAATACTGTTAACTGGCTGTTAGGAATAAAACCGTTATCTATATCATCAAGGCTGTGAAAACCAAGCTGAAACCCTGCTTCTGTATAAAAATCCTTAAAATTTTCAACACCCAACCCGATTTTTACACGGCTTATATCATGGCCCATATCTGGCGATGAGGGTACATCTATTTTATTTACACTTTTTACCCCAAGGCGGGCTCTTGCTGATAAAAGCATAATAGTTTTTTCTTTATATTCATCAAATATTTCATCAGTTACTTTATCCCTTTGGATAAACTCAAACCGCATGGTTTCAATGGCTAAATCATATATTTTTACTTTTTCTTCTAAAGAATAAGGGCTGTTATTTACATCATCTATTGTTTTTTTACTGCGTGCTAAATCATGAGCTAATGCAATAGCACTTCTACTCATACCGCGAGTATAAATATTTAAAAGCTTAATATGTGACGGTCTGTATTCTTTTTTTACAATTAAGCCTTCATCTCTAATTAATTTTATACTATCCGTTGGGGCTTCCCATAATATACTTTTAGAAAGATTAAGGCTAGGGCGTGCTGATTCTAAAAGCATAAGCATACTATAAGAACAGTTTTCATCAAAGAAAAAATACTGGCTTCCTATATCCTGCAGTTCCCATAAGTGATTAAAAAGCCGTACGGTTTCTTCTTTTGTAAAATTTAAGTCATATTCCCATATATCCCTGTTATCTGCATTACCGTATTCATATATGGTTTTGTAGTATTCTTTTACTGTATAATATCCGTCATACCCACCAAAAAGTCCAAGTACTGCATATTTTAACATATTTGTACCACTTTCCACACTGGCTGCAAAAGTTACACTGTATGAAGTAAGTGGGTCTTTCCTGCTGTTATTAATACGAAGCATAGTATGACCAAACATACTGGCAGGGTTTTTTAAATACATAAATGGAAATATAACTGTTATGCTTGTTGGGTCTATTTTTTCCCTTACCTTTTCATAATCAGAACAAGATTTTTTGGGGAGTTTATTTCTATCCACATTAAAACGTTCAATTATCCATTCACGCCTGCCTGCAAATAAACAAACAGGGTGCTTATTATCATCATCTTTTGATAAATCTTTATCAAAAAGCGATAAAATAGTTGCTTCAAGCTCATCTTTTGGTGAATATTTACCGTTTTCTGCTAAAAAAAACCTTTCATCATCAACTAAACTTCTAATCTTTCTGCCAGCAGGTTTTTTATACTGCATTAAAACATTCCACTGCCTTTCAAGGTATGCTTCTTCTTCTATTGCCTTTTTGGCAATCTCTTTACCATACTGGCTAGGCTCTGCATAAGAATAAGAATAGAATAAGAACGATAATAAAAATAAAAATAATACTTTTTGCATAGAGAAAAAAGAGGGCATATAACGCCCTCATATGTTTTTGATTAGCTTAAAGCTATAATTTTATTTGCAACTGAATCAGATTGAACATCTGCACTAGGGAAAATTTCACCAAAGTTTGATTGTAATCTTGAAGCAAAAGCATCAACATCAGATACTGCAAGCATAGAGCCTAAAGAGTTAATAGTGTCGCCTTGACCCATAGCAATATCTTTTGCTAAGTTATCCATATTTGCAGTAATAAATTCATATACTTCTATACTAACAGCTTTATTAATATGACCTCTACAGTTCATAGTACCTGTTGACATTGTGAAAGTATTAGAAAGAATACCGTTTGTAGTGAAAGCTGTTGTTTGGAGAACCCAACCACCGTTTGGTTTACCAACAGTTTCCATTAATAATGTACCTACACCGCAGCCTGCGTTATTTCTAACAGTACCTGCAAATGCAAGTGATGTCATCATAGAAAAAACAACAATAACTAATAAAAATTTTTTCATAACTAAACTCCTACTATTTAATAAGTATAGATTATACAAATAAAATGATACTGTCAATAAAATAATTATAGTAATCATTATTTTTTCTAGTAACTACTTAGTAAATCTTGATAAATAATCTAAGTACTCCTTTTGAACTCTTGGGTTTTGCATAATTGCTGCATGGGGTGAAAAATCATCGTTTATAATTGCCTTTTTCTCATGAGCCTGAGAGTACAGGCTTTCTGCATTATCATAGCCTATCATCTCATCTTTTTTTGAGTGTATGATTATTGTGTTTTTAATTTGACTATTTTTTACATTTTCTAATGATGAATATTTACCAGTAATCCCCCAGCTTATAGGGTACTGCCAAGCCCATGTAAAAAAGTTTTTTGAAGCTATCTCCCTTGATACACTTTTCCATGACTTAAAAGTTGATTCTAAAATAAGCACCTTAAATTTATCTGCATGGGGAGAAAAAGCTGCAATATGAGAAGCCACAGCCCCACCTAGACTTTGCCCATGAAGTATTAAATTTTTCTTATATACCTTATTATCTTTCATTATGGCATCCACAAATTCTAAGCCGTCATAAAGTACACCTTCAATATCTGGCTTGCCTTCTGATAAACCATAGCCCCTGTAATCAAATGTTAAAAGGTTATATCCTTTATCTATAACCCACACCATACCAACACTTTCTGTACTTATATTATTAGCATTGCCATGCAAAAATAATATAGTGCCTTTTGGGTTTTTTACTTTTGTTTTAAAATACCAGCCGTGAAGAAGTTTGCCTTTATCTGTTTCTACTAATATATTTTCAGGGTCATACATACAGGTTTCAGGCATATAGTATAATATTTTTTGCGGATAGAAAAAATATTTCTCACAGCCTGCAAGCAAAAATACAAATATTATAAGTGATATTCTAATGATTTTTTTCATAATGTATTTTCATATTTTTACTAATTTTGTCAAGGGTAAATTTAATATAAATTTTCTTGACAAATATATAGTACTATATATAATAACACCACTTGTTTTTAAGGGGCGGTTTATGAATAAAATATGTATTATATCACTATTTTTACTATCAACAATTTTAGTAAGCACAACTTATGCTTATGATTATCCATCTGCTTATGACTTTTTCATTTCAAGAAAAGCAGAAAAAAATAATAATTTACCACAGTATATTAAGCCAGATTTTATACGTGATGATTATAAAAGGGTGCTTCCTGATGCTGATAATGAGTCACTTGGTTTTTTTCAAAAATACCCAGTTGAGTTTCACTTAACATCTAATTTTACTTATTCCATACCTGCAAATACATTTAATATGCGAGAAATGTATGCTACATTAGGTCAAACATTTCATAACGATTATATGCAGATTACTGGTTTTGTTACAGCAAACGGTTATTTTGATACTCACGACCCAGCAGAAGATTATAACTATGTAAAAGGTAATGTTGGGCTGTATGACGGTGGTATTCAAGCCATATTTTTAGATAGAATATTAGTTTCTGTTAGAGGCAGAGCTACTTTTGATATTAATACTAATACTTTTATGCTTATGCCACACTATTATGATACAACACTTGATGTGTTTAATGATAATGCTCCATTTTATACAGATGTACCGGGCTACTACCTGCCACAGAATATGAATGGTGCTGGTATTAGGGTTGGTTTTATTGGCAAACATTATGAAATAGCATACTCTCAAGGGGACTTTATGCACGGCATACCAAAAGCAGTGCTTGCAAAATTTAATCTTCCTAATATGGAGTACAGGTTTTTATATGCTCATGAAAATAGAAATGCACCTGCTAGCTGGTCAAATGAACTTTCAAGCTCTTTAGTGCAGGTTTCTTCCACTTTTAGATACCCATTTTTAAATAATAAATTATGGGTTAATGCTATTGCAGAATATACATGGAGAGAAAATGATGTGCGAGAAGTTCCACAGGCTAGTTTTACAGGTGATACTTCCAATTTTGCTCCAGATGCTCACTATGTTAGATTAGAGCAGTCTATAGAATATTATATGTTAAATGTAGCACTTCGCGAAATAATACAGGTTAGAGATGGTGTTACAAGAGCTTATTTAGAGTATGCCATTTATGGTAAATTTCAAGCAGCAACAGCAGAATTTACGTTGGGTTTCCAAGGCTCAACTAATGGCAGATATTATATTGCAGGAGGTATTAAATTCTAATGAAAAAATTAATATTTAGTGCTTTTATACTTCTTTCTTCTTTCAGTTTTGCATATTCTGCCCCTGAAGTAGATTTTAACCTTTATACAAGCTCTTATGCTTATAATGGAGAAAATACTCAGTGGGAAGAAACAAGGACAACACTTACCTACTTTGAAAATTTCACTGAAGCATCATTTAAAATTAAATTTAATGAGCTTATAGATGTAGATTTAGGTTTAGCTGTTCTTTTACCATTTACATTTGAATTTCCTGACAATGTGCGTTTTTTCCCTATTGTAACTTCAAGGATAGGTAACGATGCTGTACAGCTTCGTATTGGTACATTAAAAGGCGGCCATAACCTGCCAGCTCCAATTCGCGACCCGCTTATAGATATGACTCCTGTTGTACGCTCTACAATAGATAATACTTTAATTAAAGACGGCCCTGAAACATATAAATATAATGATAAATTTACCCATGGTTATTATGAATATGGTGCATCTTTTGAATGGTTTAAAGGTGGCAGAGGCGAAATATATATGAACTGGCAGATGCTGCATACTGAACGCCACAGGGAACGTTTTGATGTGGGGTTAACTTATGCTTTAGATTTTGTATCACCTATTTTTACTCCATATATTGGCATCCACTACTGGCATAATGGCGGCCATGAATTTCCACTTGTGGTAAATACTACAACAGGTGAACGCACTCCTGCTATTACTGAAAACTATACAGGTGCAATAGGTATTAATAGTAAATGGTTATCTATACTTTATCTTGCAAGCTATAATATACCAGATAGAGATAATAATGTTACACAGTTTGGGCATGGCTTATATCTTCGCGGTACAATCCCTGTTAAAAACTGGTTTGAAATAGAGCCTTTAATGTTTGTTTCAGGCTGGTATTTAAACCATGACCACAGGTTTATAAGTGTGGAAGGCGACCCGTTTTTTAGAGTACCATTTTATGCAGGGCTTAATATTAAAAAAGAATTTGTATTTGATAACGGTATAAGCTTATCTCTTGGCTTTATAAATGGTATATTTTTAACAGAAACTGGTGAAGTTGGTGGCAGATATGACCAAGCACTAAGTTTTAATTTCACATACAATATACCAGTTACTAAAAGATAATATGGTAATAATAGAAAACTCCCTTTTAAAACATAAAAGGGAGCCTCAGTTTTAAACTGATAAGGATTGTGTAAATAATATACTCTTCAGATGAGTACTTATTTCCTTATTTTATTGTTGTTTTGCAGGAACATTACCTAAAGATACTGTTTTAGCAACAATACCTGATTTACCTATTACAACTTGTACTTTAGCATCTTTGATTTCTGCACCTGTTTCATTTGTTACTTTTACTGTGTAAGTATCTGCTGATTTAGTAACATCAACAGTTAAGCCAACTGTTGCTTTTACATTTTCTGATGCTGTTGCAGAAAATACAATTTCAGCTTCTTTTACAATTTCTTTCATTATAATTTCTGCATCTCTTGATACACCTCCATCATTTGTAATAGTAGGGTAACTTATATAAACATCACCTATTTTTTTAGCAGTTAATTTACTGCCATTTTTTAAAGTATAATATTCTTTATCTTCTGTAATAAAGTTTGCTGCTGCTTTAAAAGTGAAAGTATATTCGCCATTATTATTTGTTACTGTAGAAATTTCAGCTAAAGCTTTTTCTGCATCTGCAAATAAAAATTCTTCATTATGAGTAAATTCAATTTTTTTAGTTTCAGCATTTTCTTTTAATGTGCCAAAGCCTCTTGCAAATTCATTAAATTTACCTAAATTTTCAACACCTGATGTTGCTAAATTATTATTTAATAGGGTAGATACTTTTTTAACGGCTTCTGTATTATCTTTTGTCAGTGATTGTTTAGATATTTGTATTAATGCATCATAATATCCACCAGTTTGTCTTTCACCATTCCTACCAATTACTTCAAATGGATAGTTACCGATTGCATCATTAATATTTTCATTACTTCTAATAAATGTTTCTTCTTTACCTTCTGCTGTTAAATAATAAAGAATACCGTTACTGCCTGGGAATTTTAACACGAATGGTAATGTGTTAAGGTCAGTGTTTGCTGTTTGCACCAATGGGAATTTGGTAAGGTTATATTTGCCATCTGGCTTAGTTACTACTGGTGGCTGAGCCCCCCCCCGTCTGCATTACTGCTGTCATCTGCACAGCCTGCAAGTGAAAAAACTGCTAATGCTGAAAGCATAAACATTAAAACTTTTTTCATGTTTTCCTCCATAAAAATAAATTTATATTACCTTTATAGTAATCTTTTCAAGTACTGACATAAAAATATTTCTTTGTCAAGATTTTTTTAGCTGCTTCACCCCCATTTTTTTAAAACACCTTAATTTTTATTATTGTTTAATCATAACTACCCGTTAAACGGGTAGTTTGCTCTTTGGCTATAAGCCACTATCACCTGCAGCATCTAAAGGTG